>PBYU01000061.1 GCA_002730035.1 Gammaproteobacteria bacterium
CACAACCTCAAAAGTAGTAAGGTGAGCTATACGCTCATTTCTGGCTTGTTCGATAACATAGGTTTTGGGATCAACATGTTTAGCCAGCAAATTCTTAAAAGCCTGTGCTTCGCTTCGTGCATCAGCAAGAGAAAGGTTGGGATATTTTCCCAGACTGAGGTTTGTTCGTTGTTTGTTGAAAGGCTGTGAGTAATTAAATAACCAGCTTCGAGTTCCGCTTGGCCTAACGCGTAAATACAACCCATCACCGTCCGCAAGATTGTATTCTTTCTCCTTAACTTTGGACTGCTTTACGAGGGTATTAGTTAGGCGGCTGGTGGTGTTCCCCATTGCAACATTTCCGTCGATATTGGCCTGTGTTACAATGAGTGTTACATTAAAGTCAGGATGTTGCAATATTTCACTGTTTGCTACAGGACACTAAATACGGGGCTATACAAGGTATCTAGGTGCTTACAGGACTTTATAGGATGGTATAAAACAATGATATGGTGCGGACGGGGAGACTTGAACTCCCACACCTTGCGATACTAGAACCTAAATCTAGCGCGTCTACCAATTCCGCCACGTCCGCACAGGAGGGCGCGTATTATACCCGAATGCCGCCTTTTGCCAAGTTGAGGGAAGAGGCGATGTCAGCCCCGCAAACTCAAGTTATACTTGGCCGACTACACTCTTTTGAAAAACCAACTCAGCAGGAATATCCCATGTCCCATCTCAATCTCTCCCATGAAAATGGCATAGCGACCCTCACCATGAATCGNNCGGAAGCGAGGAATGCACTTAGCATGGAAATGCGTACGGAACTGAACAACGCTCTTCACNATATAGAGCGAGACGCTTCGGTTCGCTGTGTTGTACTGACGGGCGCCGGCGATCATTTCATGGCCGGGGGTGATGTCAAGGCAATGGGCGAATCTATCAAGAAGTCGCCGGAAGAAATCCGTAAGGAATTCATGCTAAGAATTCATGATCTCCACCCTATTATGTATGCTATGAGGCGCATGCCAAAACCGATTATCGCCAGCTGTCGGGGTGCTAGCGCGGGAGCCGGAGTCAGCATTGCACTGGCCTGTGACCTGGTAATAGCCGCTGAAGATGCATTCTTCACACTCGCCTACTGTAAGATCGGCACCAGTCCGGACGGGTCTTCGTCTTTTCATCTACCCAGAGCCGTGGGTATCAAGAAGGCTATGGAAATCGCCCTGCTTGGAGATCGCTTCGACGCCCAAGCTGCCAAAGACATGGGCATGATTAACTTCGTTGTGCCCAACGGCGAACTCAAATCCGAGACACACAAACTGGCCACGCGACTGGCCAACGGTCCAACCCATGTTTACGGCAATACCAAGGCGCTGTTCTATCGCTCGCTGGAAAGTGAATTCGAATCCCAGCTGCAGGCCGAGGCGGAATATTTCGCCGATAGTGCTTCTCGCGCCGATTTCAGAGAGGGGGTAACCGCGTTTATAGAGAAGCGGGCTCCGGTCTTTACAGGGGATTAATCAGGCTGGATGCTAGAGGCTGGCGCCGGANGAGGACTGCATGCGCTGCAAGGCCTCGATACTTTCCTGTAGACGAAACAGGCTTTCATTGATCTGCAACCGGTGGGCATTGATCGATTCCATCGACTCTTCGATGTATTCCAGGCGACCAACCAGGCCAAGCACGGTGCTATCGCCACTGTTCAGTGCCTGACGAATCGATTCCACGTCGGAGCGCATCAGATCCAGTTCGTCGACGCTGGCATTCAAGCTGTTTACCGACTGATCCAGCTGCTGCATTTCATTGCCCAGACTATTAAGCCTGGTTTCATTCGCCATGAGAGATTGAGTCGTGGCTGCGATCGACTGACTCTGGGTGACTGCAGTCTCGTCCTGGCCTTCATTGGCCATCTTCAACTTGGCGATCTCGCCTTGAATATCATCGAACTGCTGATTGTTGCGCCGCCAGTTAGCCCATAGCAGGTCATACTGCTCGACGGTCTTCTCGATATTTTCCATCAGATTGCTGTCTGATTCCTCGGCGAACTCTCCCGCTATAGCGAGGCGCAATTCCAAGTCACCGATGCGTAATTCCGACTGGCGCAGCGTGGTCTGGTACTGGTTATAGACATAGTAGGCCCCATAACCGCCACCCCCCATGCCCAGAGTGAGCAGGATAAGCATGATGCGCACNGGCCAGGTGCTCACTTTCANCTTTTGTGTATAGTAGCTGGNGCGCACGATATCCTGACTCTGGGATCTCTTGTTGCTGAGATGAGAGTCAACATCGTCACGCTCCGGTACCANGGGAGGAATATTTGTCAGATCATCGTTTTCGCTCATAACCGCGCATTATCCTAAAAAACCACTAAGCGCGCCATCCCGTTGTCTCTGCTGCCATTTACCAAGCTCTTCGTGCCAGCAGATGACTCAGCACGAGGCCGGATGATAGACTTGCCGCAGCCTACTCGCACTGAAGGATTTCAGTGAGACCGGGTATAACAATAATGAGACTCAACCCTCCTGGAGCCCCTGCTATGGAATTGGAAAACCTAATATCCTACCTATTTCGCTGGATTCACTTTTTCGCCGGCGTCACGTGGATAGGCCTGCTGTACTACTTTAACTTCGTGCAGACTGAATTTTTTAAGGAAACTGATGCCACTGCCAAGTCCTCGGCGATCTCAAAACTGGTGCCACGCGCCCTGTGGTGGTTCCGCTATGGCGCTCTGCTCACGTTTTTAAGCGGGCTGGCTCTNGCAGCCTACCTGGCCAGCGCCATCAACTACTATATAGTAATCGGCATGTTGCTCGGCA
Source organism: Gammaproteobacteria bacterium (assembly GCA_002730035.1). Taxonomy (GTDB): domain Bacteria; phylum Pseudomonadota; class Gammaproteobacteria; order Pseudomonadales; family Pseudohongiellaceae; genus UBA9145. Next base: position 2,799 of record PBYU01000061.1, read on the forward strand.
CCCTGATGTTTCTGAACGTGTGGCTGATCATCTGGCCCAAGCAGAAGATTGTCATCGCCTCTAATGAGCAGGTGCTCGGCGGTGGCGAAGCCTTGCCTGAGGCAGCGGGCGCGTTGGGTAAAGCCGGGCTGGCCTCCCGTACCAACACGCTGTTTTCTCTGCCCATGTTGTTCTTTATGGGGGCCTCGGCGCACCTGAGCGGAGTCGGGCGCATCGCCATGTCATCCGAAGGCAGCACGAGTACGCTGGCGGTGCTGTTAACACTGATCATTATCGGGGCACTGCAATTCAATGCCATCAGGGGGAAGACCGGGCCGATGACCAGTGTCATGGGCGTCATCCACAGCGGTATTGGCCTGGGAGTGGTGCTGCTTCTCATCATCGAACTTCTCTGAGGCACATCTTCCCTNAAAAAGGCTGAACCTGTCGGTTCGGCCTTTTTGAGGGGTAATTCAGACGGCCATGGCTTGTCGCTGGTATGCCTGCCCAGAATTGTGTCAGTCAGATGCGGCATGGCTCCAGCCTTATTTGTTCCTCAGGCAGGATAAGTAGCGGGCACGGCTTCCCGACTACACTTCACTACATCGCCCATCAGCTCAGCACCCAGCAGATTCGAGGCTGGTTTCGAATGTCCCGGCAGATTCCCGGCAAACTGATTAAAAACACTGGAAAATGCGTGATTACGGCCTATTGCAGTGGCCCGGAGCAATGCTAAAGTTATTGGCGGATGCTCAGGAAAACTAGATGTAGTGCACAATTCCCTGCTTATCATTTGCGTAGAATGGTCAGTTAACACTGATTTCAATTACCAGCACGGATAGCTAGANNTTTTCCTTGAANATCAGTAGGATAGCGTAGTTTAATTAGAAACAGGACGAACCTTTNGCAAGTGGAGCCGTGGTCGATGAGCTGGGACAGGCAGAAAATAAAACACTGGGGCTTCACCCTGCTGGAGTTACTGATTTGCNTGGCCATCCTTGGTTTGCTTACGGCGATGGNGCTGCCCAGCTACCAGGAATATGTCGACGCCACTAACAATNGCCTGGCCGAGGNGGACCTGGTTCGAATCGAGCAGACGATCGAGGTTTACTACAACGATACCGTTACCTACCCGGCGACACTGGCCGACATTGGTTTCGATGACGTGCTGGACCCCTGGGACAACAGCTATGAGTATCTCCGATTCGATGAGGATACGAAAAGGGGAGACATGCGCAAGGACAAGAACCTGGTGCCGGTAAACGGCGACTACGACCTCTATAGTATGGGCAAGGACGAAGGTACCGGAATGCCTTTCAACTCGAACCAAGGCAAGGACGACATCGTTCGGGCCAATAACGGCCGCTACATAGGCCTCGCGAGCGGTTACTGAGCTTATGGCGATGAAACTCGAATCAGGCATGTTAGGTAGCCGCTTCGCCTGAAGGCTGTTCGCGGTGTTCTTCCTGTCTGCGGTAGCGTCGGTACTGACCCTGTCGCTCATCTCCTTCAACCGGGTGACCGATCAGCTGGTAATCCAGAACCAGGAGCAGTTGGAGCAGGAGGCGAAGGCGACCGGACTGGGGATTTTCGAACGCCTCACCCTGCTGGAAGCCGAAATGCAGCTNGTGGATACGCAATTCTCCGAGGTTGAGAATGCCTCTGCCAGTGTGCTTACAGCCGCCCAGCGAGACCGTATGAACGAGAAGTTCAAGACCCTGGGCTGGGTCAATGACGTGGGCACCTATGCGCCGTTTCTCGAGCCTGTGGATCGAACGGTTTCCCCCGATATCTATGACCGGCCGCTACAGGGCACCGGCGATACGGTCATCTATTCTACCCAGGATGCCAATGAAGTCTGGCGTATCTTCATGGTATACGTCGCCGAACAGACTGTAACGGAAGGTAAAGTTCTGATTGCGGAGATTTATCCGAATTACCTGTGGAGCGTCGAAACACTGGATCCCAGCCGNGGCGTGTGTGTGCTCAGCCANGGCAACGAGGTGCTGTTCTGTTCGGAAACTGTGCCACTGGCGCTGCCCGAGTTCGCGCGACAATTTACCGCCAATTCTTTCGCCGGCAGCACCGAATGGGGCGAAACCGACGAGCCCACGCATCTGGTCAGCTATTGGAGTATTTTCCTGGGAAGCAATTTTGACGCCCAGGACTGGACCTCTCTCGTCAGCTTTCCACGGCAAGACGTGTTGAGCCCGGTAACGAATTTCCAGAATACCTTTCTCATTATTACCGATATCGACAGCGGCGATGAGTTTTCCGACCTGGCGGATTCTTTCAATACCATGGGCTCCAAGCTAGCTGACCAGTTTCACAGTCTGCAGACCGTGGCGGAGATTGACCGGCTCATCCTCTCCTCCCAGGATGCCAGCAATATCGTCCAGGCTGTGCTGGTTCGCATCAATGAAATTATCGAGTGTGATCAGATTGCAATTTCCGNGCAAAATAGCGATGGCAAATTCGATACGATGTACTCAATGACGCATAAATCGCCAGAGGTAACGGAGTCCTCGATTGAATTGGCCCGGAACGACATTGACCTGTTAGAAAGTAACAGGGCCGGCTTCACTATTTCCAAGAATCAGGGGGCGCCGGATTTTCTCTGATCCTTGATTAAAGCCGGTGCTACTACCTGCCTGATCGTGCCGCTGTTTATCGAAGAAGAACTGACCGCTGTCGTGGCATTAGGGTACTACCAGCCGCCGGCCAATCCTGATCTGCTCCTGGATGAGACGCGGGGCTGGGCCGACCGGATCGCTGTGGCGCTATCCAATGCAAGATGGCAGGAGAAACTCTATCAGCAGGCTAACTACGACTCGCTCACAAGCCTGCCTAATCGGCCCGCATTGAAAACCTACCTGCAACAGGCTCTGGACCGGGCGGAACGGAATGACGAGATGGTCGGTGTGCTGTTTATCGACCTGGATAGATTCAAGCTGGTGAATGATTCACTCGGGCATGCCGCAGGAGATGCCTATCTGAAGGAAATCTCTGACCGCCTGTCACAATGTATCCGTAGTACGGATATGCTGGCGAGACTTGGTGGTGACGAGTTTACAATCGTCCTGTCTGATAGTCCCAACTACCATCATCTTCGAAATTCCGTAGCCGCAGTTTGTGACAAATTGCTGGAGCTGGTACCCGTGCCAATTGATCTAGAGGGGCATTCAGTGAGTTCCAGCGCCAGCATTGGTATATCCATTTATCCACTGGATGCTGCCAATAGCGAAGAACTCATGCGCAATGCAGACTCGGCCATGTACCATGCCAAAGACAGCGGGCGGGGTTGCTACCACTACTTCAGCGAAGAACTGAACCAGGCTATTACCGAACAGCTCAAGATCGAGAATGAACTTAAAGTCGCTATAAAGGAACACCAGCTTGAGCTGTATTTCCAACCGCAGATCGATGCCAGTAATGGCAAGCTGCTGGGCGCTGAAACATTGATTCGCTGGAATCATCCCACGGAAGGTTTCATTCCACCCTTCAGATTTATACCGATAGCCGAGCAAACGCAGCTGATTGTCGAAATAGATTTGTGGGTGCTCAACGAAGCCGGCGCCCATCTTAGAATGTGGCAGCACCAGGGTATGCAGGACGTACGGCTGGCCGTAAACCTGTCGGCCTACTTTTTCAAGCAGGAAGGTGTAATTCAGCTCTTGCTGGACCTGGTCAAACACCATCAGATCGAGCCCAGGAATATCGAACTGGAAATTACAGAGGGAACTCTCGTAGAAGATATTGAATCTGCCATCGATGTGCTCGGAAAACTCAAGGACCTGGGCTTCAAGTCGACCATTGATGATTTCGGAACGGGCTACTCGTCACTCTCCTATCTGAAGCAGCTACCTGTGTACAAGCTGAAGATTGACCAATCCTTCGTGACGAATTGTGCCACTGACCCGGTCGATAAGGCACTGGTTCAGACGATTATCAACATGGCCGGGAGCCTGGGACTGAATTGCATTGCCGAGGGCGTCGAAACCGATGAGCAGTTAAACTNTCTGCTTGAAAATGGCTGCAATGAAATCCAGGGTTACTATTTCTCCAAGCCCCTCTCGGCGGAGAACTTCGCCGAGAAATACCTGACCACAGAGCAGACTGCCGAAGTGGTTCCGAAAAAGGCTATGAGCTAAACCAGCAACGAGANAGCCCGAAATTCTCCANCTCAAGATTGANAACAAACCTTGCGCCTAAAAATTTCGGGCTCGCTTAGAAGCAGGGAAGCAGCTACGCTCCCCGAGCGCCTGTGATTTACATCATACCGGGCATTCCGCCGCCCATTCCGCCCATATCAGGCATCGCTGGAGCACCCTTCTCATCCGGCAGTTCGGACACCATGGCTTCGGTTGTAATCATCAACCCGGCGACCGAACCGGCGGCCTGCAATGCGGTTCTAGTTACCTTCGCTGGATCGAGAATACCCATCTCGATCATGTCACCATATTCGCCTGTAGCGGCATTGAAACCGAAGTTACCTTTACCAGAAGCGACTTTGTCAAGTACTACAGACGCTTCTTCACCGGCGTTGGCGACAATCTGGCGTAATGGCTGAGTCGCTGCTCTAAGCAGCAACGCAATCCCTACGTTTTGATCTTCGTTGTCACCGGTAAGGCTTTCGATTTTTTGAAGAGCGCGCACCAGGGCAACACCGCCGCCGGCTACCACACCTTCTTCGACGGCAGCACGGGTTGAGTGCAGGGCATCTTCAACACGGGCTTTCTTTTCTTTCATCTCGATCTCGGTACTGGCGCCAACCTTGATCACCGCTACACCGCCTGCCAGTTTAGCGACACGCTCCTGCAGTTTCTCACGGTCGTAGTCAGAAGAGGTCTCTTCAATCTGGGCGCGAACCTGGGACACGCGGCCTTCGATGTTCTTCACATCACCAGCACCGTCGATAATCGTAGTGTTCTCCTTGCTGATCTGTACGCGCTTGGCAGAACCAAGATCTTCGACATTAGCGCCTTCCAGGCTGAGACCTACCTCTTCAGAGATCACGGTACCGCCTGTCAGGATTGCGATGTCTTCCAGCATGGCCTTACGACGATCACCAAAACCCGGTGCTTTCACAGCGGCTACTTTCACGATACCGCGCATATTATTTACTACCAGTGTCGCGAGAGCCTCACCTTCCACGTCTTCTGCGATAACCAGAAGCGGACGGCCAGCCTTGGCAACATTTTCCAGTAGCGGCAACATATCGCGAATGTTAGATATTTTCTTATCAAACAAAAGGATAAAAGGATTTTCGAGATCAGCACTCATGCTGTCCTGATTATTGATGAAATAGGCTGACAGGTAACCACGGTCAAACTGCATACCCTCTACTACATCGAGTTCGTTTTCCAGACCGGAGCCATCTTCCACTGTGATGACGCCTTCCTTGCCAACCTTGTCCATTGCTTCTGCAATGATTTCGCCGACCTGTACATCAGAGTTGGCTGAAATAGTGCCTACTTGGGCAATTGCCTTTGAATCGGTACAGGGAGAAGATAGATTGCCAACCTCCGCAACCAGAGCAGCAACGCCCTTATCGACACCGCGTTTGAGATCCATTGGATTCATGCCGGCGGCAACCGATTTCAGTCCTTCATTAAGAATGGATTGAGCGAGTACTGTCGCGGTGGTGGTTCCATCTCCAGCCACATCTGAAGTCTGGGAAGCTACCTCTTTAACCATCTGTGCTCCCATGTTTTCAAACTTGTCTTCAAGTTCGATTTCTTTAGCAACGGATACGCCGTCTTTGGTGACAGTTGGAGCACCGAAGGATTTGTCCAGAACTACGTTGCGACCTTTTGGACCCAGGGTTATTTTCACTGCGTCAGAAAGAACGTTGACACCCGCTAATAATTTTTGGCGTGCTATATCGCCGAATTTTACGTCTTTAGCCATTTTTCAATATTCCTATCTTGTCTAAATGATTATTGGAGTTTAATTAACAAGTCAATTATTTCGCTTGGTTAGCTTTCTCGCGTTATGACTCGATAACACCAAAAATTTCGCTTTCATTTAAAATCAGTAACTCTTCGTCGCCAATTTTCACGGTGTTGCTGGAATACTTACCAAATACAACGATATCTCCTACTTTGACATCGACTGGCTGAGTTTCACCGTTTTCCTGACGCTTGCCTGGTCCAACAGAAACAACTTCGCCTTGTGCCGGTTTTTCAGTGGCCGAACCTGGCAGCACAATGCCTCCTGCTGTGGTTGTTTCTTCTTCCATGCGTCGCACTACGACACGATCTTGTAAAGGCCGGATATTCATTACTTATCACTCCTAAATCAAAAGATTGATTAACAAAACTGAAACAAAAGTGACTACCCTCATCCCGGTGACCAGAGCAACCATCCTCAATACCAATCTGTAGCCACAGACTCCGAAATACGGTGCTTTGCAGCAATTTAATTGTTGCAACTCTAGATGGGGATGATCAGGGAAAATTCAATGGCTTATTGCCATTTAACTCCCATTTAACTCTCATCTAACACTCATCTTTAAGCAATTTTCCAGAGTGTTAAAGGCGTCCACTTTGTAACTTATTGTTTTTAATATATTTATTCTACTAATGCAACTTGTCATCAGGCCCACTTTTTTCTTGCCCCTTCTCCAACTGAGATAGCCCATCCTCGGAGTACTCGCCCTCATAGACCTTGGCAGAATCCGCTTTGTAGGATCTGTTAGCAGCGGACCAGAATCTGAAGCCATCTGCCCCTCCACCGGAGCTGAAAGTGTGCATCTTACCCGATTGTATAATGCGCCGCGCTATAGGCCTTCGAAGAGGACCTGTCAGGAAGATGAATCCCAGCGTATCGGTGATAAATCCAGGGGTTAATAATAGAGCACCAGCACCGGCCAGCATCATGCCTTCGACAATCTCCTGTGCTGGTAATTCGCCGGACTGTAAGCGATGGTTAGCTCTGGTGAGTGTCGATAGCCCCTGCCGTTTAAGGATTTGCACTCCGATTACTGCCGTCAGCACTACCAGGCTGAGCGTAGCGACACCGCCAATCCGATCGGCTACTTCAAACAAAAGCATCATCTCCGTCAATGGGATGATGATGAATAGAATAACGACAAAGCGCACCGGTGACTCCTACCAAAAACTGCATGCACACTCTATCATGATATGCCTGGGATTTATTGGAATTCGGCTTGCATGAACAACAAGCAGAAAATCTGGCAAGTAGTGCATCAGATACCGAGAGGCAGAGTCGCAAGCTATGGCCAGGTAGCAAAACTAGCAGGCTTACCTGGTTATGCTCGCTATGTAGGGCATACCATGATGATGCTGCCGAGAGACACAAAATTGCCCTGGTTTCGCGTCATCAACTCCGCTGGCAAGATTTCCTTTAAGAAAGGCACCACGGAATACCTCAGGCAGAAGTCGTTACTGGAAGCGGAAGGTTTTGTGTTTGTGAAGGGAAAATTATCTTTAAAGCAATTCGGTTGGAATCAAGATTAAAACTACCAGAGCATTGGCAACATACAGTTCAAAAATCAACCCGTTTTCGTGCCCCCGTGATATTCAAGCCATGGAACGAGCGTGTGCACGTCCCGCCCAAATGGCAACCAGTATTGAAGGAATGCCGACAGCCGCAGTACAGGCGAAAAATACACCATAAGCCGGAATCAATCCTAATACCTGTTCCAACTCGCTTACCGCCACTCCCGAAAATCCTTTCAGCAATTTTCCCAGAATTGTGTAGAAGGAAGACAGCAGCGCATATTGCGTGGCCGCATAACCAAACGTTGTCAGGCTCGACATCCAGGCAATCAGTGCCGTGCCGGAAAATCCTTCGGAGAAATTCTCAAGGGTAAGTGCCGCAGCGAACGCCCAAAGATCGGGTCCTTGAGTAGCCATGAATGTGAGACCAAGATTGGACGCCGGTGCCAGGAAGGCGCCGATGACCAAAGTCTTCACCAAGCCAAGGCGAACGACACAGAATCCAGCCGCTGCCACACCCGCTATAGTCGCCCATAGACCAACTCCCGCTCGCATCGCCCCGATAGCGTCATTGGACAATCCAAGATCCTGATAGAACGGGTTGACCATTGGCCCCATGATAAAGTCCGGCAAGCGATAAAGGCTGATAGCCACGAGCAGTAGCAAGGCTTTGTTGCCATGTTCAGTAAAAAATTCCACGAACGGTCCCACCACTGCATCGTATAGCTTGCGTGGTGTCCAACTCATAAGAGCCGGTTGATCTGAGCGGCTACTGGTAGCCACCGCTGTGGCATCGCTGCTCGGTTCGGCGGCGAATAACGCAGCCGCGATTCCAGCAATCATCAACACGGCCATAAGTACATAGGAAAATTCCCAGCCGGTACGTGCCGCGATATTGAAAATAAAAGCGTTAGTGATGAGTATTGCGGCGCGATATCCTAGTTGATAGGCGGCCGACATAAGACCCAACTCTTCCGTGCTACGTGATATTTCGATCCGCCAAGCGTCAATGGCAATATCCTGAGTTGCTGACGAAAATGCCACGACCAGGGCAAAAATTCCAAACAATACCAGGCCGCCTTCAGGACCAATGACTGCCATTGCAAGCAGCCCTGAAATAACACCGACCTGGGCAAGAATTATCCAGCTACGACGCTTACCTAACCGTCCAATCAACGGTAGTTCGATCGAATCGAGTGCGGGTGCCCAAACAAATTTGAATGAATAGGCCAGTCCGACCCAGGATAGGAATCCAATAGCTGCCAGTTCTGTACCCTCATTGCGCAGCCAGGCCCCCAGAGTGTTTCCAGTAAGCATGAATGGGAGTCCGGCGGCAAATCCAAGCGCGAGCATGGCAATGACACGCGGTTCACGACAGGAAGCCAAAATGTCGCGCCAACCATGTGTAATTTTCGTCGCCTCGGACGAAGTGTCAGTTGTGCCTTCAGTCATAGTGAGATGACTCTATGCGCTCTGTGAAATCTTAGTTCTTGCTTTCTAGTCACGAAAATTAGTGTACTGCAATGGAATTCCCAAATTCGCATCTTTTAACATGGCGATAACATTCTGCAGATGGTCTCGCTTCTTGCCGGTCACTCGTAACTTCTCACCCTGGATAGCGGTTTGAACTTTTATCTTGGTCTCTTTCACCATTTTTACAATCTTGCGAGCCAGTTCCGACTCGATACCCTGTTGAACCTTCACCATCATTGTGGCTTTCTGACCGGTCACTTCGACCTCAGCTTCCAGCAGGCTTTTTGTGTCGATGCCCCGCTTGACCGCCTTGTTACGTAAAACTTCCAACATCTGTCTCACTTGAAAATCGACTTCGGCACTAACTGAAATTGCCGCCGAATCTATCAGTTCGAACTTTGCATCAACCCCCTTGAAATCGAAGCGGGTTCCAACTTCTCTGTTAGCTTGATCAATAGCATTATTAACTTCATGCATATCCACTTCTGAAACGATATCAAACGATGGCATTGTCTATGGGAATCCTCTATTAACAAAAATCGAATTTAACTACTAGTCAGGCAGTCTATCATTCAAAATGGAGAACTTAATAGCAGCTGCGACCTTGTGTCATCCCATACAATCAGTTTATCGGCAATACACCAAAATACTGGCGGAGAGTACGCACACGATAGACCAGCCGTTTTCTGCACTGAGTTGTTGATTCGAGATTCGGCTATGCCTCGCTTCGCAATACCCTGTAATGAGAAACGAGCGATGTGTCAGCAGCCGCGGGGAGCGATGACAATCAGTTGCCGAGCAGCAACACGATGGGTTTTTCTAGATCAGAACGTGCCGAACATCAGCCAGTATTTTTGCGAGATAAGTGGCAAACTGGCCACCATCTACACCGTTCACCGCTCTGTGATCATAAGAAAGGGTGAGTGGCAACATCTTTCTGGGCCGGAACTCGCCCTCGAAATACACCGGCTTCATCTCAGCCCTGGCGACGCCGAGTATTGCCACCTCTGGTGCATTGACTATCGGTATGAATCCCGTGCCACCGATGGCACCAAGGCTGGAAATGGTAAAGCAGGCACCCTGCAACTCATCGATACTCAACCTGCGTTGTTTGGCCTTGTCTGTTAACTCAATAAGCTCTTCTGCTAACTGCCAAATTGTCTTCTGATCCACATCTCTGATAACCGGCACCACCAGGCCAGCGACCGTGGCAACGGCTACTCCGATATGCAGATACTTCTTCTGAATGAGGTATTCACCGGACGAGTGCAGTGAAACATTGAATTGTGGATATTCCTGCAGCGTCTTGGCACAGGCCTTCAACAGAAATGGCATGAAGGTAAGCTTGCTGCCCTTTCTTTCTGCTTCAGGTTTTAGTTCAGCGCGAAATGCTTCGAGATCGGTTATGTCCACTTCATTGAACTGCGCCACATGTGGAACTGCAGTCCAACTGCGATGCATATTGCTTGCAATGATTTTATGCAGTTTGCTGCGAGGTATCCGTTCAATATCCCCGAATTGACTGAAATCAATATCGGCTATTTCGCCAGCTGCGGGGGCGGTGCCAGGTGCATTGATGCGACTCTTGACGAAAGTCTGTATATCCTCTTTTAAGATGCGGAATTTTGCGCCAGTGCCTGGTACTACCGTCAGATCCACACCCAGTTCACGAGCAAGCTTTCTAACCGCCGGACCTGCATAAACCCGAGTACTCGAAGCTGCTGTGGCGGGCTGCTGCACTACTGGAGCCTTCGAGATTACAGCCGCAGCTGGTTCACTCTCCTGCTCAGCTTTCTTCTTCTGCAGCGGCTGCGCCGATGCTGGATCATTTGCATTCGAATCGACGGCAAGGGTGGCCAGACGCAAAATTGCTGATCCCGTTTTCACTTTATCACCCAGGTTGACGAGCAGCTCTTCGACGCTGCCCGCCTGTAGCGACAGCACTTCCATGGCTGCCTTGTCACTCTCCAGGGTAATCAACGCCTGGTCACTCGTTATGGCATCACCTACCTTTATATGAATTTCGATCACATCAACTTCTTCTTCAGTTCCCAGGTCGGGCACCTCGATGAGTTGAGATGTTTTACTGGCCCCTGGCTGAGGTAGCGCAGATTCAGATGGTGCGGCCAATGAGCTGAATTCATCTGAAGCAGAATCAACATCCGGCTCAGCCGGCACTGCTTCAACTGCATCGGTTTCTGTTTGTGTTTCTGTTTGTGTTTCTGTTTGTGTTGTTTTCGTCGCCTCTGCTGTAGCACTACCTGTAATCTCCAGAGTGAGCATTTCACTGCCGGTCGTCACCTGATCACCTAGATTGACTGCAATACTCTTAACCACCCCCGACATCGGTGCGGGGATTTCCATGGCCGCCTTGTCGCTCTCCAGTACCAGCAGGGAATCATTTTCGGTAACACTCTGACCTACCGAGACCAACAATTCGATTACTTCGACTTCACTGGCATCCCCCAAGTCTGGAACTGTTATGTTTTCAATCGCCAATGCTGGGTGCTCCGGAAGGCATGATTGTTGGGCTATCTTTTATTGCTGCAATTATTGCTACATTCATCAGGAAATGCTTACTGCGCCAGGGGGTTGACTTTATTCCTGTCGATCCCGGTTGTCTTCATATGGTCGATGATCACCGTGTGGCCAATCAGTTCTCTATCTTTGAGCTCGGTCAAAGCTGCCAGAACGATAAACTTGCTGTCAACTTCGAAGAAGTGACGCAACTGCTTTCTGCTATCACTGCGACCGAATCCATCGGTGCCCAGCACGCGGTAAGAGTCTGGTACAAATTCACGTATCTGATCCGAGTACGCTTTCATATAGTCCGTCGCAGCAATGACAGGACCCTGCTGTTTTTCCAGTTGCTGCGTAACATACGGTACTGTGGCTTGCCTGTCCGGTTGCAACATGTTCTCCCGCGCCACTGCTAACGCTTCTTTTCTCAGTTCGTTGAAACTGGTAACACTGAATACATCAACAGCTACCGAATATTCCTCTCGAAGGATTTGCGCGGCCCTACGTACTTCACGCAGGATAGTACCGCCGCCCAGTAACCGCAGTCTAAGCTTCTTATCTATACTCTTTGCGACCTTATATTCTTTAGCAGCTCCATCTTCGAGTAGATACATGCCCCTTATTATGCCTTCCTCAACACCCGCCGGCATGGCAGGCTGCTGGTAATTCTCATTCATGGTGGTTATGTAGTAAAAAACCGATTCCATGTTCTTGTACATTCGTTTTAAACCATCCTGCACTATTATCGCCAACTCGTAGGCATAAGCAGGATCGTAGCTGACACAATTGGGAATGGTCGAGGACAGTATATGGCTATGACCGTCCTGATGTTGTAAGCCCTCGCCATTTAAGGTTGTGCGCCCGGCAGTCGCACCGATGAGGAATCCCCGTGCCTGAGAATCACCGGCCGCCCAGCACAGGTCTCCTACACGCTGGAATCCAAACATAGAGTAGTAAGTATAGAAGGGAATGAGAGGGTAGTTATTGACGCTGTAAGAAGTAGCCGCCGCTAGCCATGTGGAAAAGGCACCCGCTTCGGTAATGCCTTCCTCAAGCATCTGGCCTTTCTTGTCTTCACGATAGAACATCACCTGGTGTGAGTCTGCCGGATCATAAAGCTGTCCCACCGCAGAATAGATTCCCAGTTGGCGGAACATGCCTTCCATACCGAAAGTACGCGCTTCGTCTGGAACAATCGGCACTACCCGCTCGCCAATTTCCTCGTCTTTGCAAAGCGCAGTGAGCATGCGAACGAATGCCATAGTTGTGGAGAGTTCTCTATCACCACTGCCGGAAATCTGACTCTCAAAGGCATCGGTGGAGGCAATGGTCAGGCTGTAAGTTTGAGATCTGCGCTGTGGCACTGGCCCACCCAGAGATTCATGCACTTTACGCAGGTACTTCAATTCGAGACTCTTCTCTGGAGGTCGGTAAAACGGCACATTTTCAAGCTTGTCGTCGCTGATCGGTATACCAAATCTGTCACGGAATTTTTTCAGAGACTCGATATCCAGTTTCTTGACGGAGTGGGTTGCATTCTGAGCCTCGGCGGCGGCTCCGAATGCATACCCCTTAATCGTCTTAGCCAGGATCACGGTGGGTTTGCCATTCGGCTTTATCGCCTGCGCGTAAGCTGCGTAGACTTTATAGGGATCATGTCCGCCGCGATTGAGTGCCATGATGTCGGCATCGGACAAATGCTCTACCAATTTCAGAAGTTCCGGGCTAGTACCGAAAAAATGCTCACGAGTATATTCACCGCCACGGCTCGCATAGTTTTGAAACTCACCATCGACCACCTCATCCATGCGCGCCTGCAGAATGCCCTCCTTATCGGCCTGAAACAGAGGATCCCAGTGGCGCCCCCAAATAACCTTAATAACATTCCAGCCGCCACCTCGGAACACTCCCTCCAGTTCCTGGATAATTTTGCCATTACCGCGCACCGGACCATCCAGGCGCTGCAAGTTGCAATTGATTACGAAGATCAGATTATCCAGGTGCTCTCGCCCGGCCTTGCTGATAGCCCCGAGCGATTCCGGCTCGTCCATCTCACCGTCGCCCAGAAATGCCCAGATTCTCCGATCGGCCTGATCGATCAGGCCACGATTGGACAGGTACTTCATGACGTGAGCCTGATAAATAGCCTGAATCGGGCCCAAACCCATGGAAACCGTCGGGAATTGCCAATACTCAGGCATCAACCAGGGATGGGGGTAGGATGAGAGCCCGTTGCCATTCACTTCCTGACGAAAATTATCGAGTTGCGCCTCGTCCAATCGGCCTTCAAGGTAGGAGCGAGCGTAGATACCGGGTGCCGAGTGACCCTGGTAGTAGATCAAATCTCCCTCATGATCGCCGTCAGGCCCACGAAAGAAGTAGTTAGAACCCACATCATACAAGGTGGCAGATGAAGCGAATGTTGAGAGATGCCCTCCCAGATTGGGATTACGTCGATTGGCTCGCATCACCATCGCCAGAGCATTCCAGCGTACATAGCCGCGCACCTGGCGCTCCATGAACATGTCGCCAGGCATGCGCTCTTCGCGCTGGGGAGAAATGGTGTTGCAGTACGGCGTGTTTACCGTCTTGGTGGGTGCATAGTGACCTTGCTTGACAGCACCATCCTGGAGACTTCCAATCAGGTAATGGGCCCGCTCGATTCCTTCTGCGTCGATAACAGACTTGAGGGCATCGAGCCATTCCTTAGTCTCTTCCGGATTGGCATCGTCTTGCTCGGTCATTATTAAATCCTGTACTCAATCAGGTTTGCTGATGAATTCTCTGCATTGTGTAAATTAATTACAAATCGGCCGGCACTCTACCGAAAAATAGCGGCTTCATCCAAACATATTGTGTCTATATGTGGTTTTACTACATTTTTTTGAATTGGCGGAAATATTAAAAATATCATTTTAAGTTTATAGATTACAATGGGTTAGCTATGAACTTAATAGACAATCCCAGGGCCGAAACTTCCAGATAAGCGGAAATCTGCGGTCCAGACTTCATTTCCCGTTCCGAAGCCTTGCGTCAGCTATTTCGCCGGAAACGGTTGCCACGAACTATCCGTATCCACAGTGCCACAACCCCAGGCCCGCACTAGCCAAGACTTTGTGCAGAGCGCCCCCTACGCTAATTGCATCCCGAATATCGTAATAATAGCCAGCATGCAGAGCCAAATGGCCTGGCTACGCTCAAGCAGTGCCTGTAAGGCTTCAATTTCAACCGCTCGCCGCTGGCGTGCTCCCTGCTCCGAATCCTGGCCAGAAGAGTCATCTTCCGGCTCGACTGCTGCCTGCCCAGACAAGGCGCAAGCTGCGTAGCCATAGAGCAAATCTGCCGACTCGGTTTCCCCGCTGAAGTCCCAGAATGATTGCTTTACGCGTTCAAAACAGCGCTCGAAATTGCCTGCCAATGAGAAGGTAATCGCTAACAGGCGCAGAGGAACCCATTCGAGCACTCTGATAATTATTACTATCAGCTTGACCTCGGCTTCGAGCTGATCTTCTCTGTGGCTGTCCCGTAACTGATAGCTGATATAGCAGAACAGAATGACCATCGGTCCGGCCAGCATGTACCAGAAAAACATGACGAACATTTTCTCAAAACAACGATGGCTTAGTTGCTTGCTAAAGAACCGACTCAATTCCGCTTCGTCAGCTATCTCGACACTGGATGAAACAGACAACTTCTGTTGCAAATACAGCAAACAGCCTTCGATATCTCCCTCGTGTAGTTTCTCTATAAAATCACTCGCCAATTTGCCAGGCTGAGTTCGATCGAACGCCACCAGTAACACCAGGATATGAATCGCCATGGTAGGAATACCAAAGCCCCGCTCGTCCAGGAGCAATGAGATTACGGCCAACACTAGCAAAGGAAAGCCATAGATCAGGACCACGCCCAAAAACCAAGCCAAAGAAAGCTTGCTGGCCAACTCTTCGGTCAGTGCTTCGATACGCCTGCGAAACTTGAAAAACCAGTTATCGTCGAATCGATCGAAATCTTTCAACCACAAGTAGTTAATTGTTAAGCAGATCAGGATAACGAGAAATTTCATGGGAAAATCTACCGGCTATTCAGTCAGGTTGCCCTTGTAATGGAGAGCGTTCTTGTATCGCTCCCAGTCGAATAACGGCCCGGGATCAGTCTTGCGCCCTGGAGCCACATCGCTGTGACCAACAATTCTATCGAGATTCAAGCACGGATATTCCTCCAGAAGCAAATCGGTCACGCTTATGAGACTCTCGTATTGCTGAGGTGAGAACGGTTCGCTGTCGGTTCCTTCCAGCTCAATCCCAATCGAAAAATCATTACAATTCACCTGGCCACAGAATATTGATTCACCGGCATGCCAGGCTTTCCTATCGAATGGTACAAACTGCGTAACACATCCCTGACGATCTATAAGCAAGTGTACAGAAACCTGGAGAACGGCAATTTCTGAAAAAAAGGGATGGGCGCTAGTATCCAGTTGATTGCAGAAAAATGCCTCGATACAACCGGTACCGAATTCGCCAGGGGGGAGGCTTATGTTGTGGATAACAAGAAGATCGATTGCCTGATCCGTTGATCGTGCACTCTGGTTCGGTGATTCGACTACGTGCGCGCCCTGAAGCAGGTTGTGCTCAATGGAAAAACTCATCGCAATAGTTATTCAGGTGAATCAGGCTTAAAAGAGGTCGAGTCTACCACAGCCGGCGTGTTGCTCGGCCTATTCATCAGCCAGCAGCTTGGTTATTTCATTCATGTCTTCGCGGTCCAGAATTTGTTCGCCGGCCGGGCTGATGGATGATTCTGTCCGGGTACTTATTAACAGCGTCTTTTCAGCATCCTCCGCTTCGCCATTAGTGGAAACAAATACCGTTTGTGGCATGTATTTACTATCCAATTCTGTAAAGAAATGCTGTTGCTCGGATTCGGGCATGCGAATCAACTCAAACCCTCTCCTTAATCTCTCTTTAATCATCATATGATCAGAAGGTTCGGCAGTAAGTCGATTGCTTGCGGCCGTAACCAACAGGGATAAGCTATGTTTCGCCTCACTCCACTCTATGCTTGAATTGCCGTGACTGAGTCCGACCGATAACATTACTGTCCGCCATTCGGTCCTGATCATTTTTTCGACAAATCCTGGTAAATCCTTTTCGTCACAATGCGTCGATATGAGCTCGGAAACTGCAGCCTCAATGAGTTTCGCCGGCAGCGAGTTATTTGATGAAGCTTCTTTGGTCTGACATTGCAATCCATTCTGAACTCGCTCTACCGACTGTATTTGAGTGCAATTCTCGGAGGCTGACGTGTAAGTCTTGTCGACGGATTCAAAATCATTAGCCTTCTTTAATAGTTTGATGATCGCCAGAAAAGACTTTTCTATCTTCAATAGAAAGTGCTGTTCAAATAGCTTGCTGAATATCAACCTGATATCCAGAGGTAGCGCGAATACATTTTGTGCTTCAGAAAAGCTATCAGTAGTGGCGTTGATCAGCGCGTCTCCTAAAATTACTTCCTGGCCTAAGGAGTCACCCAATTTCGTATTGAGGAGCTTAATTTGTTGAATAAAGAGTCGATGGGATTTCATCGCCCTGCGGCTCATCGCCTGAATAGCTCTATCTATTTCAATTCCTTCATGTACCTCCGGCTGTTTCTGAATACTGGATGGTTCGACTTCACCAGCTTTTAGAGCGCAGTTTCTATGGGAAGTCTCGGTGGTTTGAATTAATTGATCGAGGAATGTTTCTTCAAACAGCACCTGCTTTGCACAAAGCTCTCGCATGGATCTTAAATAGATCCAGTTGTCGGCAGATTGACCCTGCTGCCCGTTCAGAAAAAGGAAGTCATCCACCACATCGAAGAAATCCGAGCTTAATTGCGACAACTGTTTGCGCAAACTTTGCTGGATGGACCAGCGGATTTTCTCTAACGACGAACAGTCCGGAGATTCGAACTGAGTCACTTTAACTTGATCGGATGAGATAGCCATAGTCCAGGGTTTCGTTGCCTGGCCGGAAAACCTCCAGCGCTTGGCAATTTTTAGCACTTTCTTCAACAACAGACTTTGATTTGCTTCACAAACAGCAAAACAAACAGCAAAACAAACAATAAAATTCTCACAAATACAAAGACTTAGCGGCCATTGAAACGTGTCAAAACATCACCACTTTCACAACTTTCTATTCATTGAGGTATAGGACATAATTTACCTAATGCCCCCTTCCAGTCAGCAAAATCCGGGTAAAAACATTGGCCAGGGAATGCTTATTGCCAGCTTCTCGATAGGTTTGGTCGCCTTGACGATTTTTTTCGATGCTTGGCTGGGGAATCGTTCCAATCCGAATAGCAATCCCGCCTCTCTAGTGACACCCGCTGGTGTCCGGGAAGTCGTGCTGCAAAGAAATCCGCAAGGTCACTATGTCTCCAGCGGAGAGATCAATGGTGTACCGGTCACCTTTTTATTGGACACTGGAGCGACCGATGTGGCAATTCCCGCCCGAGTAGCACAAGCCGCTGGCCTGGAGCGCGGCTACCCTACGCAGGCAACCACTGCCAACGGCGTGATCACTGTGTACTCGACAAGGGTCGACGCGCTGTTACTGGGTAACATCCAACTGCATGATATTTCAGCCAGCATTACCCCTAGCATGCCAGGCGAGACGATCCTATTAGGCATGAGCGCACTGCAACAGGTTGAGTTCGCGCAACGGGGCTCTCAGCTGACACTCCGATACCACCCAGGCTCCCTGAACTAATGGCTACTGAGTTACCCCAGGACATTACTGCAATTGTACAAAGCGCCCTGGCTGAAGATATTGGCAGTGGAGATATCACCGCCGAATTGATCTCAGCGGAGAAACTGGCAACCGCCAGGCTGATCAGCCGAGAAGCCGCAATTTTGTGTGGTATCCCCTGGGCCGACGAGGTGTTCTCTCAACTGGACAGCGCCGTGACTCTTCAATGGCAAGTTCAGGAAGGGTGTAGATTTGAGGCGAACCAATTGCTCGCCCGACTGAGTGGGCCCGCCAGGGCACTGATGAGTGGTGAACGAACTGCCCTGAATTTCCTGCAAACTCTGTCAGGCACGGCAAGCTATACACATTACCTGGCTTCCCTGGTGGCCCATACCGAAGTGCGCCTGCTGGATACCCGAAAAACCCTGCCTGGACTTCGCACCGCACAAAAATACGCCGTTAGAACAGGTGGTGGCTACAACCATCGCATGGGATTATTCGATGCTTACCTCATAAAGGAGAACCACATCGCAGCCTGTGGCGGCATCGAAGCAGCAATAAGCACTGCACGTGAATTGAATCCAGAATTGCCCCTGGAAGTCGAAGTGCAGGATCTACCGCAGCTGCAACAAGCTTTACAGGCAGGAGCCGACATAATCCTGTTGGATAATTTTGAATTGGAGCAATTAACCGAAGCAGTCGCCGCTAATCACGGCCAATGCAAACTGGAAGCATCTGGCGGTATCGATAAAGACTTACTGGTCAAGATTGCAGAAACTGGCGTAGACTATATTTCGATTGGTGCCTTGACCAAACACTGCCGGGCGATTGACCTGTCGATGTTATTGGATTGAGCCACTTGACCGATACTGAAATAGTGTCAGACAACGAAGCTGCACCTGAGCCGAATTCGGGAGGGAATATGTTTAGAAAATCCTGCTTAACAAGTGCCATCTGCCTGTGGCTGCTGCCGACGTTTTTATTCGGACACGCGGGCAGCCTCGATCTGAATGGTGGTCATTACTATGGCCCTTCCTACCATTGCCACATGACTGCCTGTGAAATGCCCGATACGTTCAATATCGGCCGCACTAGCCGGGATAGCCTGCTCACCGATTACCGGAGCAGGGAAAAATTCTTCAATGAGGATGATTGGTCGTTCGAAGTGGATTTCGATGAGGACTGTCAGTCGACACGACAGGAAATGCTCATCATTACCAGTAAAACAGAAGTGAGATACACTAACCCGAGAAATTGTGTGGTACGCACCGGGGAATGGCTGGATGAGTATACCGGTGAGACGTTTACGGTAGCCGTGCAGATCGATATCGATCATGTTATTCCCCGCATGTATGCACATACTCACGGTGGTGATCGCTGGATGCAGGACAAGAAACTCATGTTTGCCAACGATCCTCTAAACATGATGCTTGTGGAAAAACGCGAAATCAGGCGCAAGCAGGACCGGGGGCCGAATCGCTATCTACCTCGTGATGAATTTCAATGCGAATATGTGACACTGTGGGAAGCCCTGGCGGAGAAATATGATTTGCAACTGGAGACCCGCGACCTTAGCGCGATCGATGTTGTAAAGAGAGACTGTCCCGAGCAGTAGGGGCAGACTGATTTTGCTCTAGCCAAAAAAAATGCCGAACTGTGTTCGGCATTTTTTTAGAAAGTCGAGTTTTACGGGGACTGGATGTTGATTATATCCATCCCATTATCGGGATCCAGTTTAGCGTCACCGGTAGGAAAACCATTCTCAGACAGGATATAGGCAATGACGTCAGTGTACTCTTGCAGCATCAGTGATCCTGGATTGTCGGCCGGCATTGTGCCCATGATAGATTCCCAGAGATAGAGCAGCGGTTGATTATTCCAGGACTTTAAGGTGTCCGTATAGAAGCGCATGTTGTGACAGGTGCTACACTGTGATTCATAAACCACCTCTCCTGAGGTGACCTGTGCTTCGGTAAACACTCCATCATTTACTGTCTTGTGCTGCGCCAGGGCAGCCTGTCCCGATAACAAGTACATCAGCAAACTTACAAAACCTACTAATTTTACCGAATTTTTCATGTTTCATTCCTATGCAGCACCACATTGTGGTGATTTGTTACTGTTCTGATTAGATTATCTGGATACACCGTCCCAGCGATGCGTCAGCCGGCCTGATTTTCCCAGTCTGAATCGGGCGTAAACATAAACCACATCCACTACTTTATCAAATCAAAGCCTTTGAATCACGGGCCTATGTGTAATTTATTGTCATTTAATTCAATCAGTTAAAAAGCAACCTCAGAATAGGCGTATTTGGATGAACCTGAGCTTAATCAGGCCAGTCACGCGAAGGATCAAAAAGCAAAAGAGGACAGACCACGATTTTAAAGAAATCATAAAATCGTGGTCTGTCCCCTTTTAAGCCGTTGAAGATGGTTATATCCTGCCCTACACCTCGGACCCTATTGTCCGAGAGGTCATCGGCAGGTAGGCCGATTCACTTCTGGAGTGTGCGAGTGGAAACAGAACAGCCTACGGATACGCTCCATGTTTGCTATCTGCTCTGCTATGGAACGCCTGATTACACCCGCACGGCGAGCCTGCTGAATGCATTGGAGCTTGTGCCTGGCATAAGGCTGGATCGACTGGTCAACAAGCGTCGTGGCGTACTGCGCTATGTGGAAATGCTGTGGCAAATCCTGCTGTATCGCATTCGGTGCCGGCCCGATGTATGGGTGTTGGGATTTCGCGGCCAGGAAAGCTTTATGCTGTTTTATCCTTTCATGCGTGGCAGCCGGATCATCTTCAATGAATTTGTCATCTTGCAAAATTGGGCAAACGAAGGTGACCGCAAACACAGCGTTTTCTTAACCCCGCTGATGCCTGTTCTCAGGCGCTATATGCGCTGGATTATAAATCGCTGTGACGTGGTGCTTGAAGATAGCGTTGCTCATCAGCAGGCTGCCCGGGCTATCTATCAGGTCGTTCCGGAAAAGTTTGTAGCTATTCCCGTGGGAGCCGACGAGACTGTGTTCGAGCCAGTGCCTATGCATACCCATACCGACTCCCCCATGGAAGTATTTTTTTATGGCACCATGCTGCCATTACACGGATTGGAAACGATCTTGCAGGCCGTGAAGTTGGTGTTGGAGCAGCAGCGTAAGCGGGTGCACTTTACCATCGTAGGCGGGAGCAACAATAAACACAGCCTTGCTCGAATTGAGAGTTTTTTGTCTGAACACAAATTGCTTTCAGATGTCAGGCATTTACCCTGGGTACCCTACCTGGAATTACCCGCCTACATAGCAAAATCCGATGTATGCCTTGGAGGTCCTTTCGGAGATACTGCGCAGGCGGCTTCTGTTATTACCGGCAAAACCTATCAGTTTCTTGCCATGGGAAAGCCCACCATCGTGTCGATGCTGGATGAAACCGATTTTTTCCAGGACCGGGTCAACCTGCTGGTTTGCCAGCGGGGAGAAGCAAGCGCTCTGGCCCAAGCCATACTCTGGTGCCTGCATAACCGTGAGCTCCTGCCCGAAATAGGCAAACAGGGAAGAGAGCTTTTCGAGGAACGGTTTAGCGCACCACGGCTGGCTCAATTATTGACACCGTTGTTGACTGACTCTGCCGGGCAATCGGATTACTTCAGCTCCCGGACCTGAAATTCCTCCATACCTTTCCCAGGCTCTCATTGAACAGGCGATGTGCATAAGCAGCGGAAATCAGGGTCACAATCGTCAGCACAACGGCTCTTCTTATCAGGGCACTGGCGATCAGGATGTGATCCGGTACACCGGCAAATTCGCCGGAGAAAAACAGCAGCCCTTCAGTAACACCTAATCCGGCCGGAGTAATGTTAATCAACGCGGCGAAGCTCGTTGCACAGCTTATGATAATTATTTGCGTGGCATTAGCCTGGTAGCCAAGCGTATAAAATTCCACAGCCTGTATTGCCGCAAAGCTCATCAGTAGAACCAGTGCCCAGAAGCAGAGTAACAGGGAGATTGACATGGAATCCCGGACCATTTTCAACAGGTTAGTGTATTCCCTGATCAGGACCAGGAGTGGATTGTTGGAATCTTTAAATCTCGTTTCTCCTATCAGGGCAGGCAACACAAGCAGAACCAGCGCAGCGAGACCAATCAGGGCAAGCAATCTGACTATGCTGGGATTTTCCTGTTGCGGGGCCAGAGCCAGCGCAGCAACGATGCCTATCGAGGCTGTCAGCAGGTAGAACAGTATATTGCCCAAAGCTATACCCAAGAACGATTGACTCACATCGACCTGGTGGACTTTCTTCAGGTAATACATACGAATGGCAAAACCCACCTGGCCAAAGGATAGATAGTTTCCAAAGCGGGCCAGTGCCGCCAGCCCGAAACTCTCACTGGCTGAAAGATTTATACCAAGCGAGGCCAGCGTGGTATCCAAGAGCCTGCCGCTGGCGTACAGGTTGATGAGGAGCATAGGGATGTTGAGGAACAACAGTTGCGGCCTTTGTAGCGTTACGGAACCCAGGTTCTGCTAGTGGTCAAAAAGATAGTAAATGGCATAAACGAGCACCAGAAGTCCCATCAATAGCAGCAACTTCTTTCCCAAGCCCGGTGAATATTTGAAACTAGTCATCATTGGCCCATTTCTTCACCAGGTCTACGCCCAAAACCTCTGAGAGTAAGCCTAATTCCAATTCAGCCTGAGAATTAAGCCGCTTTCTTGTCGCTATCGACAATTCATCCCTTGGGCTTTTCCTGATTAGCAAGGATGATAGTGTCTTATGGAACCAGGTGTACAGGCGTCCACCCAGAAGTTTGTACAACATATTTTTGAACGGTGAGTAGTGTATTCGATTATGTAGCCAGCTTAGCCGTGGCTCTCCACTAACGTTGACCGAATAAAAAACCGAAATAAAACCTGTGTCCCGGACTTCAATAAATCGTAAAACCTGATGAAAGACTTCACTATTATTATTTTGAAATTCTTCATGTAACAGGATCAATACCTGGTTGCGGGGGAAAATATCCAGGTACCTCTTTACTTGACGGTAATACTTTATCCTTTCTGAATAATAAAGATAGGAAGGTACCCTGACTCTTTTTGGAATAGATCTACCCTGTTTACGTTCCTCTTCTAATGCGAGGGCTTTCTCGAAATCCTGCTCGTCTTCCACGGTCTCATTCAGATACTGGCGGTGCAGTGCATGGCAGAAGTCAGCCGGATTCCTGATCAGGATGATGATTTTCGCTTTCGGATTGTACTGGTATATGTTGTGAGCGGCTTCCCTGGAGTAAATGTAGGCAGTGGATGCATCACCGCGCAGCAAGGCCTCCAATCCGGGAGCATATAGCTTTTAGTAGTCGTCGAGAGAGCGGGTTTTGAAGTAGACCCGGCCCTGGTGAAAGGTATCGCTTTCCTGCATCAAATCGCTGGCGAAATAGCCGGATTGCTTGGGAACGGCGATGCAGATTTCTGGATGCTGGTCCAAAAAGTCGGCCAGTGCCGTGGTGCCTGCTTTCATGAAGCCGACAATAAAGAAACTGGTTTTGACTTGGCGGGGCAGAAAGGTTTCCTTATCCAATGGTAGAGAGATCGCTAATACTTACTTTGACAGATCATTCACTGATCGAAAAGAAAAATCCTCACTTGCCGTCAGTGTCCTTGTACATCAGGGCAGTGATCTGTTCCGATACCAGGCCGATCAGGAATACCAGGATAGCGGTCATGAACAGCACCGCACTCATATTGGTAAACCTGCCTTGGGTGGTATAGGTATACATATAATAGGCGCATCCCGTGAAGAAGAATCCGGCCGAGGTGGGCAGGAAGATTTTCAGCGGTGAGTACAGCGATCCAACCTTGAATATAATCACCAGGAAGCGGATGCCATCCTTCAGCAGCGATATATGGCTCTCGCCCAGGCGCTTCTCGGTTTGAATGGGTATATAGCTGACCGAGTAACCTGCCCTGAAGAATGCCATGGTACAGGTTGTCGGGTAGGAGAAACCGTTGGGCAAAAGGTAAAGGAACTCCCTGAATTTAGCAGCCTTTACAGCCCGAAATCCGGAAGTCAGGTCCGGTATCTTGTGTCCCGTGATGAGTGAAGCCAGCTTGTTGTAGATTCCATTGGCGATTGCACGATAGGAGTCTGCCTGGGATTTCTTATCCCGGGCACCAACTACCATGTCATAGCCATTCTCCAATTCCTTTAACAGGCGCGGTATATCCTCCGGCTTATGTTGCCCGTCTCCATCCAGGAACACGATTATCTCTCCACTTGCAATCTTGGCTCCGGTTTTAATGGCGGCGCCATTCCCTTTGCTATAGGGATGGGAAATAACCGTGACTCCATTTTTCTCACAGACTTGTTGCGTATCATCCGTTGAACCGTCGTTTACCACTATGCATTCGGCTTCACCGATCACAGCCTTCAAGCGAGGCAAGAATTGCTGGAGATTCTGCGCTTCATTTTTGGCTGGTATTACTACAGATAAGTTCATTGTGTTTACAAATAATGATCTACTATTCTGGATCAGTTCGCCACATCGAGTCGCCGAAAGTCAGTTTCCAGCCTGCTGATTTCATTCATAAACGAAGGCAGCAATGGATTACGAGATTGATCGGCTAGCTTGGCCCGCTCTAAAAATACTAGGGCGTCGCCATAATTACCAGCAGAGGCAGAGATTATTGCCTTTATGAAGTAGTTCCCATTACTGACTGCCTATCTCGGATTATCATGCAAGGCGGAAATTCGATACAGATTGCAGACCAGGCCCAGTCCGAGGGTTTTGACAACCTTAGACAATCTGCATTGCTAAAGGCAGGGGCTGGACTGACCAGCCTGAAAGAAGCTAACAGGTTGACTTAATGGTTATTTTTGTGGGACATGGTATAGTTGATCGAGTCCTATTTAACCCGCCCGACAATTCGCTGAGGTGAGCTATGGCAACTGAAGCCGTACAAAATATATACTTATGGCAGGGTACCGATAAGAACGGTAATAAGACTAAGGGTGAAATACAGGGCAGTTCTCAGGCGCTCGTAAAAACCCAGCTTCGCAAGCAAGGTGTCAATCCTACCAAGGTCAAGAAGAAGTCGAAGGACCTGTTTGGGCCGAAGAAGAAAAAGATTAAGCCCATGGACATCGCAGTATTCACCCGCCAACTAGCGACCATGATGAAATCAGGTATCCCCCTGGTTCAGTCCTTCGAAATTGTCGGTGAATCTCTGGAGAATCCCTCCATGCGCGAGCTGGTTATGTCCATTCGCGATGACGTAGCCGCCGGTAATAATTTCGCCGATTGTATTCGTAAACACCCATGTTATTTTGACGACCTGTTTTGCAACCTGGTAGACGCCGGTGAGCAATCCGGTGCGCTGGAGACGATGCTCGACAGACTCGCAACCTATAAAGAAAAATCCGAAGCCCTGAAGGCGAAGATCAAGAAAGCCATGAATTACCCGATGGGTGCAGTAGCAGTAGCTATCGTCGTGACAGGAATCTTGCTGGTAAAAGTTGTACCGCAGTTTGCAGAAACATTTTCAAGCTTCGGCGCAGAATTACCGGCCTTTACCCTGTTAGTACTCAAGTTCTCCGATATTGCGATCGCCCATTGGTGGAAAGCGCTAATCGGCCTAGTAGTGCTTGGTTACGCTTTTAAGGAAGCCCGTATCAGATCGCCAGGCTTTGCACATTCCATAGAAAGACTGTCGCTTAAATTACCGATTGTAGGACCCATACTGAATAGCTCGTGCTATGCCCGCTTTACCCGCACCCTGTCCACCACCTTCTCTGCAGGTGTGCCACTGGTGGACGCATTGGAGTCTGTTGCGGGAGCTACCGGCAACATAGTCTATGCCACGGCCACTCGCAAGATTAAGGACGATGTGACCACCGGCCAGCAACTGAACTTCGCCATCAAGAATACTACCTTGTTCCCAACCATGATTACGCAGATGGTGGGGATTGGCGAGGAGTCCGGTGCTCTGGACTCGATGCTGGACAAGTGTGCCGTGTTCTATGAGGCGGAAGTGGATAATGCTGTGGACGGGCTGACGGCCCTTATGGAACCGATGATCATGGCAGTCCTGGGTGTCCTGGTGGGTGGCTTGATGATTGCGATGTGCCTGCCAATCTTTCAACTTGGCGCGGTTATGTAGCAGCTATTCCTGAATGGCAATATTCGAATTACTCTCGACCAGCACGCCTATACTCATTACAGTCTGCGTCATCCTGGGGATGCTGGTAGGCAGTTTTCTGAATGTGGTCGTGTATCGAATGCCGATCATGTTGCAAAGAGACTGGAAACAACAGTGTTGCGAGTATCTAGAGATCGAGAACTCCGTCCCCGACAACAACAGCTCTTCAGCAAAATTCAACGTCTTCAACTTACACAAACCTGACTCTCACTGTCCGACCTGTACTCATAAGATAAGAGCCTGGGAGAATGTGCCGGTACTCAGCTATCTGTTTCTGGGAGGCAAGTGCTCGAGCTGCAAGACCAGAATTTCCCTGCGTTACCCATGCGTTGAATTCATCAATGGTGTCACCTCCGGGCTGGTCGCCTATACCTTTGGCGCCACCTGGCTGACATTAGCGGTTTTGCTGCTGGCCTGGTGTCTGCTCGTACTGACGCTTATCGATTTCGATCACCAGTTATTGCCGGACGACATAACACTCCCTTTGTTGTGGCTAGGACTGCTAGTTAATGCTGTCGATCTGGGATTTGGCGTCAGCTTGCGGGATGCTGTGATTGGCGCAATCGCCGGTTATCTGGTGCTGTGGAGTTTCTATTGGATATTCAAGCTTGTCACCGGCAAGGAAGGCATGGGCTATGGAGATTTCAAGTTGCTGGCAGCGCTGGGCGCCTGGATGGGGTGGCAAAACCTGCTGCCGATCATCATTCTGTCGTCCCTGGTGGGAGCCGTGCTGGGATTGATCATGATAGTGGCAATGGGACGGGACAAATCGGTACCGATGCCCTTCGGGCCTTTCCTGGCCGGGGCTGGCTTTATCATGCTGATCTGGGGCTCACAGCTCAATTCATTTTCTCTCAACACGGTCGTTGGCTAGGTAGCCGTACTCATGTTCGTAGTTGGTCTCACTGGAGGAATCGGCAGCGGTAAATCAACCGTGGCGGAGCATTTCCATGCGCTGGGTGTCTGCCTGGTGGATGCCGACGTTATCGCACGGGATGTCGTGGAGCCAGGATCTGCTGCGCTGGACTCGATCGCGCAGCATTTTGGAAGCTCGATTCTGCAGCAAACCGGCAGCCTGGACAGGAGCCAACTTCGTCACATTATTTTTTCCCAGCCGCTGCAAAAAGACTGGTTGGAAGGGCTGCTCCACCCACTGATCGCCCAGTGCATGCAATCCAGAATTGCTAATTGTGAATCGACGTATTGCCTGTTAGTTTCACCGTTGTTGCTGGAGACTGATCAACAGAAACTGGTCGATCGTGTGTTGGTAGTGGATGTGAGCGAATCGAATCAATTAGCCAGAACCCTGGCTCGAGACGGTGGCGACGAGTCAACTATCAGGGCGATAATCGATTCGCAGATCAGTCGACAAAGTAGATTGCAACATGCCGATGACGTGCTGGATAATGAACAGTCTCAGGAACAGCTAAAATCTGCGGTGGCAACACTGCACGACCGATACCTGGAAATGGCTAATGAGTCAGGCTAAGAAAACCGTTAGCTGTCCAAGCTGTCAGAAAACTGTGGCCTGGACAGAAGAAAATGAATACCGACCGTTCTGCAGCAAACGCTGTAAATTGATCGACTTCGGGGAATGGGCTACCGAAAAGCACAGCATCCCGGGAGTTCCTGTCTTCCCATCCGATGATGAAGGCCTGGAGCCGGTACAGTAACCGGGTTATTACAAAGGCGTTCCGGTGATATCGGGCATCGACATCCAATAAAACTTGCTGCTCTCGTCGTGAATTTCGTTACGCAGGAAGACATAGAGTAATTCGCCATCCCGTGACAGTCGGATCTTGCTGATATTCTCACCTTCCAGCAAACCAAGCTCGAAGTCTTCGAGTATCAGGTGAGTAACCACGTCGAAGAAATACAAGCGCTGGTTATCGGTGGCGATTAGCAGGGTTCCGTCCGCATTAAAGGCTGCACTGAGCGGCCCACTGTTGAGAAACCACTCACCATCGAAATCGTTGTAACTTTCCGGATCCATGTCGGCGATGCTAAAATCACTCACCCCGTAATTGCCCGTGGGACAGCTGTAGGCCAGTCGTGTGCCATCAGGCGAGATATTGAAATCGGTACAATTCGACCCAACCGAAATGTCCGTACCCGGCACGAAGGTAAGTACATTAGTAAGGGGATCGAAATTAAAGGTAGCCAGGTTGCTAACATTGGCCAGGAACAGGTGATCGAGTACCGCGTCATACTCGACCCGAATAGGTTCTTCCAGGGGTAGAGAATCGAACAGGAATGTGCCCGTGCTATCCATCAGTCCTAACCAGAGCTTCGTGTCGGAGTAAGGCACACCATTTTCAGGATCGAGTCCGACACCGTCGAACATAATCGAGAAGACGTTGCCATCTTCTCCCAATGTAATATCTCTCAATGCCCAACGATAGGTGTGCGTGAATCCCCCGTCACCATCGAGAGTTTGGGAGATCGGAAAATGTGTGATGTCTCCGGTGAGCAAATCAAGCTGGTACAGTCGCTCAGATTCAGGATGCACGGTCATGAACACCCTGTCGTTAGCCTCATCCAGGGTAAACTGATTCGGAGCCGTATTAAAACTATAGGTCTCGCCTGTCTCGCCGCTGATTAGATTCCGCTCGACCACCCGGTTGCGAATCCCGTCACCAATCATCACCCATCCGTGACAGAGGGGAATAAAATCCTGGCTGGGCTCTACAATCAACCCGCCTCCCAATGCCGAGACAATCGCTTCAGAAGGACCGGATTGAACAGCACTCAGCGACAGGGTTTCGAATATCCAGGGATCCGTTCCCTCGATATACTCCAGACGTACCGCGAGCTGTTCGTTGTTCAGGTCAACACTCGGAACATCGAGGATTCCCGATGTCTCCGAAAAGGTGGCAACGCCCTCAGCCACACCCGTTATTACTGGTGGCTCGAAAGACGCACAATCGAATAGTTGATTGCCTGATACAGGAGGCGGACCCGGTGTACCGCCTACCACTGCCGCTCAGGTCAGCTGAAAGCGCAATTCATTGGGATCGACAAGCCGAAATTGTGCTGCTACCTCACCCAAGGTAGGCACTTCGATAGCGGGAACTTCCAGGGTATAGCCATCGAAACGGGCTGAGTCTCCCGGAACTGCGGGCGGCGCACCAAGAGTAAACTGCAGCGTAGCAGCATCTTCGATCAGATTCACACCCACATAGGGTGGAATCACAGTTGTATCTACCGAGCCCGGCGCAACTGAGCTTTTGACTCTGAAGCCAACATAGCGGCCCGCTCCCAGCGACGCATTCACCGCACCAGTAACATCGACCTCTATAACTGTCAGCCCGGTAGCATCGATTTCCAGAATCGGAGTAACGAAACCGATGGAATAGTCGGTGTATTCAATCCAACCATTGTCAGCCCAGAAAGAAATTTCAATGGGCGAAGCACCGTTCTGCAGGTAGAGAGTCTCAATAGGTAGAGTCAAAGTGCCTTGTGAAACCGTTCCAGTTTCCAGAAAATCAAATACGAACGCGGCCGCATCGATAAATCCTTCGCCGGTAACCGCCCAGCCACCGGTACTCACGTAGGAAGCGTTAGTCTGCGTACCCACCTCTTCTTCCTCAGCCGGCTCTTCTCCCTCGACCAGTGGTGCTGCCTCGGGATTAGTTTCGACCATGACAGCGCAATCCACGAGCACAGCGGAATCGGCATGCACAAACGCGCTGCTGAACAGTGTGGTCGCACTGATCAGTAGAAGTAGTAGGGGAGAAATTTGGTATCGGGACGCGCGTTTCATATACTTCGCCAGAATGCTGCTATAAACCCTATATTTTCAAGAAGTTAGCCTAAATCTCAGTGAACCGCATCACAGAAAACGAGCCTTGCGGCGAAATTAGTGCTTTTCAAGCATCCACAGTGCTGTATCTGCGCTTTGTGTAAATACTTTATCACAAATGCATGAAATTTAGGCTTTTTGGTTTCTGTTAAATCTTTCTATATCAGTAGCTTGCTGGTCATTATGGAGTTATTCCCTAAACAAAAGCTCCTAGCTGCCTAGTTGCCAAAGCGGTTATCAGGGAAGGAAGCAGCGGATTCCTGCTATGCCCATGGCCCCGTGCTGGCATGCAGTGTCGATGTCAGAGCGAATCATTCCACCTAATGCATAAACCGGTAAACTGACCTGCCCTGCCAACTCCTCGAAGCCGGCCCAATTAAGGCAGTGGCCCGGCAGGTATTTGTCGGTTGGCTTGACGGGTGAGAGGAAGGCAAAGTCGGCGTTTAGTGCTTCGGCATGTAGCAATTCATGCTGGTTGTGGCAGGACACACTAAACAGCAAATCTTCTGCTACAGGGCGTGCATTCAACTGCATGAGTCGCGCGCTACTGGCGTGAAAAGCGGCCTGTTTTTCCAGAGTGGCAAAAATTTTCGGGTCGTTGTTGAATATCAACGTCACTCCCTGGCTAGTGCAGATGTCGCTGGCCAGTTCAAACCATTGCCGGTAGGTCGCAGGGTCCAATTGATGCTGCCGAAGCTGGATCACCTGCACTTGCAGGGCTACATAATCTGCAATCAGTCCTGTCAACTGTGATTCATTGTCCAGCACTGGTGTGATGGCAATCTCCCGGGGCAATTTTAGCAGTCGAATTATCGACACATCGGCCGGTGGAAAATCTGCCTGGTCGAGAGCTGTAATGCTCCGCCATTGTACAGCCTGTCCTTCCAGGCCCGTCGCAGTGCCGCTGTATTCAGTGATCTGCCACACATCCAGCAATACAGTTTTCTCGGGATATTGATAGAGAATTTTTTTTACAGGAAAATATCGATGAAGTTGCAGGCCCAACTCTTCCCTGAACTCGCGCTCAAGCCCCGCCTGGACAGGTTCGCCAGCCTCCAGTTTACCACCTGGAAATTCCCATAGCTTTCCCTGGTGACTGTGTGCGTGCCTGCGTGACACGAGGACACGCTGTTCGGCATCGACGATGACTCCAACGGCAACGTGTAGTGGATTGGCAGGGCTGGATGTTGGCTCGCGCAAATTCAGCTACGATAGTCGGCGTTTATTCGCACATAGTCATGTGATAAATCTGAAGTCCAGACTCGTTCGCTGTGCTTGCCTCGCGCCAGGTCTATGCGGATGACAATCTCGTCCCGATTCATCTCTGCCTGACCCCGCTCTTCACTATAATCCGAAGCAACGGCACCGTCTGCGACAATTTGGGTCTCGCCGAGATAGATGGCAACGGCGTCCAGGTCAAAATCCACAAGGCCTGCCCGCCCCACGGCTGCGAGTATTCGTCCCCAATTGGGGTCAGAGGCAAACAATGCTGTCTTGACCAGTGGAGACTCAGCCACACAATAGGCAACTTGTAAACACTCTTGCTCACTCACTCCTCCGTTGACTTCAACGATTACGAACTTGCTCGCACCTTCTGCATCCCTGATCATGTCCGTCGCCAATTGGAGAAAGATTCCATTCAGCGCCTCACTGAATTCTCTACCTTTGTCATTCTCAATTTCCGCTATTTCAACACCGCTCTTTCCAGTCGCAGCTAGCATGCAACTGTCGTTAGTTGAGGTATCACCATCTACTGTTAGCCGATTGAAAGATTTCTCGACACTCTTGGAAAGCAGTTGTTGCAAGTCATTCTGGCTGATAACGGCATCGGTAAAGATAAACGCCAACATCGTTGCCATGTTTGGCTTAATCATCCCGGAACCTTTGGCCATTCCGGTAATCGTTACAGGCTTGCCGTCAAGAGATAGTTGTATTGACCTCAACTTTATCCGTGTATCGGTTGTTAAAATTCCCTGGGCTGCAGACTCCCAATTTGATTCAGCGAGATTCTGAAAGGCGTCAGGTAGGCTGTTTACTATTTTGTCGATAGGTAAATGTTCGCCGATGACCCCTGTTGAGAATGGCAGTACCTGCCAATACTTAATAGTTGCCAGTTCAGCTACTGCTTGGCAACACTGCAAAGCCGCTTGCTTGCCTGCTTCACCGGTACCGGCATTGGCATTCCCGGTATTAATAAGGAAGTAATGAGGCTCTCCTTGTTGCAGGTGTTGCCTGGCGAGTTGCACCGGCGCGGCACAGAAAGCATTCTGCGTGAAGACACCCGCCACAGATGAACCAGTGGCAATCTCGATCAATACCAGGTCGAGCCGGTCTGCATAACGGATATCTGCCGTGGTCGCTGCCAGCTTTATACCGGCAACGTTTGCACAAACTGACTCCTTGACTTGGCCAACTGTCATCTGTGGCTATCCTAGCTTGCCGTGACAAACCTTGTATTTCTTGCCGGAACCACAAGGGCACTGCTCATTTCTGCCGACTTTTGGAACATCTCTCACAAAGGGTGCCTGTCGCTCCGCACCCGCAGATGCTCCTTCACGACTGCCTTTGGAAGGCGGCAATTGTTGAGGCTGTTCCTCTGCCGCCCCGGCCATGGCAGAGACCGCCTGATGCTGGTAGTTGACCCGGGCGTGGGCCTTCTCCTGCTCACGTTGCCGTTCTATGGCATCGGCAGAGTCTTCTTGACGGATCTTCACATGGCTGAGCACTTTGATGACCTCCTGCTGCAAGCCAGTCATCAGCTCAGTGAACATGGCAAATGCCTCACGCTTGTATTCTTGTCGTGGATTCTTTCCTCCGTAGCTGCGCAGAAATATGCCCTGTCGCAGCTGGTCCATACTGGCTAGGTGGTCTTTCCACACACCGTCCAGAATCTGCAGCATTATTTGTTTCTCGAACAGCCGCATCTTGTCACCAACAGCTGCACATTTTTCCACATACTCTTCGGACAACAACCCGAAAATTTTCTGTTTGAGCTGCTCTTCATACAGCTGATCATCGTCGTCGAGCCATTGTTGTACGGGTAGCTCGCTGCCGAACTCAGCCTCAATGGCTTGCTCAAGCCCTCCTATGTCCCACTGCTCGGGCACGCTCTGCGGCGGTATAAAATCATCAACCAATTGGTCGACTACCTCACTCCTCAGGTCCGTCAGCAGTTCGGAAATATCATCGCTGGCCATTAATTCATTGCGTTGCCGGTAGATAATCGTCCGCTGATCATTGGCTACGTTATCGTATTCCAGCAATTGTTTTCTGATATCGAAATTGCGCCCTTCAACCTTTCGCTGGGCCTTCTCGATAGAACGGGTAACCATGCCATGCTCAATCGCCTCTCCGTGCTCCATACCCAGGCGTCGCATGAAATTCTTCACCCCATCAGTGGCGAAGATTCTCAGCAGATTATCTTCCATAGACAGGTAAAATCGTGAATATCCCGGATCACCCTGACGACCAGAGCGGCCTCGCAGCTGGTTGTCGATGCGCCGCGATTCGTGGCGCTCCGTACCGATTATGTGCAGACCACCAGCGGCAATAACCTGGTCATGGCGTTGCTGCCAATCTTCCATTATTTTTTTAAGCTGTGCTTCCCCTGGATTATCCAGTTGTGCCACTTCCGCTTCCCACTTTCCTCCCAGCACAATATCGGTACCTCGACCGGCCATATTGGTAGCGATAGTGACCACCCCCGGACTACCTGCCTGGGCAATGATTTCTGCTTCCTTTTCATGGAACTTGGCGTTGAGAACTTCATGCTTGATCTTCTGCTTATTGAGATAGTTCGAAAGAATCTCTGAAGTATCGATCGATGCCGTGCCTACCAGCACCGGTGCGCCGCTATTACTGATCTCAGTAATATCTTTAACAATTGCCTCGAATTTTTCTTCCATGGAGAGATAGATCAGGTCATTCGCGTCATCCCTGATCATGGGCACGTTGGTGGGGATCACAATCACGTCCAGGCCATAAATCGAACTAAACTCGAAGGCTTCGGTGTCCGCCGTTCCGGTCATGCCCGAGAGCTTGTCGTAAAGGCGAAAGTAATTTTGAAACGTGGTAGAGGCGAGAGTCTGGCTTTCGCTCTGAATTTCCAGCCCTTCCTTCGCTTCCAGTGCCTGATGCAGGCCCTCCGAGAGACGCCGCCCTTCCATGGTTCGCCCGGTATGTTCATCAATCAGTACGATTTGCTTATTCTGAACGATGTATTCGATATCACTGTTAAAGAAATGGTGTGCCTTCAAGGCTGAATGCACATGGTGCAGCAATGACAGGTTCGTGGCGGCATACAGGGATTCCCCCTCGTTAAGCAACTTCTTCTTAATTAACAGATCTTCGACGTATTCATGTCCTTCCTCAGTCAATTCAATCTGCCGGCTTTTCTCATCAACATTGAAGTGGCCTGATTCTTCTGGCACGTAGTTCTTGTCCATCATCTCCATCTTGGACTTTTCTGCCTTTACACCTTTCTCCAGTCTCGGGATCAGCTTGTCGATAGCGACATACAACTGTGAGCTGTCCTCTGCTGCGCCGGAGATAATCAATGGAGTCCTGGCTTCGTCGATGAGAATCGAATCTACCTCATCGACGATGGCAAAATTCGGAACACGCTGCATCTTGTCATCCAGACGAAATGCCATGTTGTCCCGCAAGTAGTCGAACCCAAATTCGTTATTGGTGCCGTAGGTTATGGATGATTCGTAGGCAGCCTTCTTCTCCTCGGCTGTCTGCCCGGATTTTATGATGCCAAGCGTTAGGCCCAGCATTTCATAAATGGGGCGCATCCAATTCGCATCCCTTTCGGCCAGGTATTCGTTTACAGTAACGATATGCACGCCTTTCCCGGACAAACCATTCAGATAGGCGGGTAAAGTTGCTACCAGTGTCTTACCCTCGCCTGTGCGCATCTCTGAAATGCTTCCCTGATGCAACACCATACCGCCAATCAGCTGAACATCGAAATGGCGCAACTTGAGAGTGCGTTTACTGGCTTCACGAACAATCGCGAAAGCTTCCGGGAGTATCGCATCGAGGGCTTCGCCATCGTTCAGGCGCTTTCTGAATTCGTCAGTCTTCAGTTTGAGTTCTTCATCAGTTAGTGCTTCGAATGCTGCTTCGAATTTGTTAATCGCCGCAACAGTACGATCCATTTTCTTCAATTTTCTAGAGTTGCTGCTACCGAGTATTTTATTGAGTATGTTCATGCCTTAAGACACTTATCAGTAATTAAATGAAGTTCGCCAATGCCGGACTGATACAGTTAACACCGTACCTATCGACCAGGACGACAAAAAATCAATTTGATAGTGAGAGGATTATCTGGCGGTGCGGTGGATATAGGCAGCCGGATCGACAACCCGGCCGTTCTTATAGACTTCGAAATGCACGTGGGGACCTGTCGACCTTCCGGTCGAACCCACTAACGCTATATTTTGACCCTTTTTAACGATATCGCCTACATCGACGAAGAGTTTCTCCGCATGTGCGTATCGCGTGGTAAATCCGCTACCGTGGTTGACTTCGATCATCAGTCCGTAGTTCGAACGAGGTCCAGACCAGGTAACTACGCCTGCTGCAACTGTGTTTATATCCGCGCCTGCTCTTCCCGTTGTGAAATCAACACCGGCATGAAAACTCGGTCGACCGGTAAAGGGATCGGGACGTTGGCCGAAGCGTGATGCGATCCAGCCCCGATCCACTGGCCGACCTGCTATAAAAACATCTGACTGTATCTTACGATCGCCCATTAGTCCTTCGAGGATTTCCAACTGTTGCTGGCGATCATCCAGCTGTCTTTCCAGCTGATCTACTGCATTCATGAAACCAGCCGTAGTAAAAGCTTGGGAATTACCTGTGCCAGGCCCGCCGATAGCCACTGGTTGGCTGAAATCAAATTCACCGTCATCGAGATCGGCTATGGTAGTTATGCGCTCACCTACTGCATCCAGGCGTACCAGTCTGGCTTGCAACATGGCCAGTCGTAGCGTTAATGCTTCGAGCTGCTGTTCCGATTCCTGCCGTATCTCGTCGAGCTGTTCTGCCTGTAACTTAATTTCTTGGTCCCAGTTCTGGGCTGTCTCCTCGGTTAACATGCGTGCATTCTGGGATACAGCCAACTGATAGCCAAAATAGCCCATAGCGACGGGAGCGCCGAGCAAACACAGAGAGAGCAGGCCTTTCAGCCAGCGATTCAGGACGATGGTCTTGGTATGACCGTGGCGTTGATCAACGAGTATGACTTTCATTACTAAGCGTTATTCTTGAACCGAGTTAGTACACTTGGGGGCTAATGTAGAAACTTCAACGCCTAATCAGGCATCCAGTTTTTATGTAGCTAGATCAATCAGTTAGGAGAGCGTTGTAGAAATTATGTAGCTAACACTGGTTTAGTGTAGGAAATAGGCACATTTGACTCATTGTCGAAACTGACAATTTCCCAAGCGTCTTCATTAACTTCGAGCATTCTTAATAAAGCATTATTGAGGGCATGTCCAGATTTATATCCTTTAAACTCACCGATGAGGCTATTGCCGAGCATGTATAAATCTCCAATAGAATCAAGGATTTTGTGCTTTACGAATTCATCTTCATAACGCAATCCATCCTCGTTCAGTACCTTGTAATCTCCCACTGCAATCGCGTTGTCCATACTGGCGCCAAGCGCAAGATTGCGATTCCTCAGTTCTTCGAATTCATGCATGAATCCAAAGGTTCGAGCGCGGCTGACTTCTTTTACGAAAGAAGTACTGGAAAAATCGATGGTCGCGCTCTTGGTGTACTTCTTATACACAGGATGATCGTATAGCAGTGTGTAACTGACCTTGAAACCGTTAAAAGGCTCCAGGCTCACCGACTTATCGCCCTGCTCTAACGCTATCCGACGTTTAATCTTAATAAATTTCTTGAGCTCCGACTGTTCTTCAATACCCGCAGACTGGATGAGGAACACAAAGGGACCGGCGCTTCCATCCATTATCGGTACTTCCGGAGCACTCACATCGACATAGGCATTGTCGATGCCAAGCCCGGACATTGCTGACATGAGGTGTTCAATTGTTGAAATCCGCACATCACCCTTAGCCAGCGTCGTAGACAGGGTTGTATCGCCCACATTGGAGGCACGTGCTCCAATCTGCACGGTTGGATCCAGATCGACCCTGGTAAATATAATGCCTGAATTAACGGGAGCGGGACGGAGCGTGAGATAGACTTTCTCACCGGTGTGTAAGCCGACGCCAGTGGCGCAAATTACATTCTTGAGTGTTCTCTGCTTCAGCATTGGTGTTAGTTTCAGGCCTTTTTTATTGTGTTAAACAACGATCCATTAAGCTATGGCACCCTGATACTTGCGATTTCAAAGATCGGCTCCGATTCTCAAGCAAATCCTGGTGAGTCCTACAGACTTTCCAGCGAGCTTGCGGTTCTCCTTCATTCGACCCGCGCTATAGGGTAAGTAGCAGGCCGGTAGAGCTCAGCATTGCTTGCTGAGCATCTCTGCGACAAACTTATACTGCGAAGCTGACGCATAGTATCAAAATTGTTCGAATAACCCAATTAGGGGTTTTCTGCCCTATTTCCGCAGCCCCGCTGGTTTCAATCCCTGCGTCTGTCTCAACTGTGCTAATCAACCTGCCTGCGCAGGAACGCAGGAATGTCCAGATAGTCCATATCGGCTTCGGCGCCCACGGCCTTGGCCATGACACTGGCACGCTCCACACTACCCCGATTCCGCATAATTGCGGGCTTGTCGAGCTGAGCATAGTCGGTAGAATCCTCCGGGCCCGTGTTGTCCACGACTTTAGTGGGCCTCTCATGGAGACTGCCAAGTCCAGTCGCAACGACGGTTACCCGCATTTCATCTGTCAGCGTCGGATCGATTACCGTTCCTACCACTACCGTGGCATCGTCTGAGCCAAATTCTTCAACTGTATCGCCGACCTCTGAAAACTCCCCGAGTGACAGATTTTCACCGGCGGTAATATTGACCAGTATGCCCCTGGCGCCCTGCAAGTTGACGTCCTCCAGCAATGGAGACCGAATCGCCGATTCGGCAGCCTCTCTGGCACGCCCTTCACCGACTGCACATCCTGTTCCCATCATCGCCTGACCCATTTCTGACATCACCGTTTTCACATCGGCGAAATCCACATTGATCATGCCAGGGTGCATGATTAAATCGGCGATACCCTTAACTGCGCCCAGAAGCACATCGTTGGCCGCTCCAAATGCCTCCAACAGTGAAGCTTCCTTTCCGAGTACATTCAGGAGTTTTTCATTCGGTATAGTGATCAATGAATCGACATTTTCTGAAAGTTCAGAAATTCCCTGCTCTGCGATAGAAGATCGCTTCTTACCTTCGAATGGAAAAGGTCTGGTTACCACGGCAACAGTAAGAATTCCCATTTCTCTCGCCACCTCTGCTACGATCGGAGCCGCACCAGTCCCTGTGCCACCACCCATACCAGCTGTTATGAAAATCATATCAGCGCCTGACAGAATATCTGCAATCTCGTCTCTATCCTCAAGCGCAGCCTGGCGACCAATTTCAGGATTTGCTCCAGCCCCTAATCCTTTTGTGATATTGCTTCCCATTTGCAGAATAGTTTTCGCCTTAAGATTACTAAGCGCCTGGGCATCTGTATTGGCACAAATAAAATCCACACCATCAACTTGATTACTTATCATGTGATGGACTGCGTTGCCTCCACCACCCCCAACGCCGATGACTTTTATAACAGCGCTTTGTGGAATATTTTCGACTAATTCAAACATATAGCCTCCTCGTTATTTAAATTCCGTAACTGGTGTTGATTTTTAGTAGCTAAAATTTTCCCTGAAACCAATTTTTGACCCTATCCACAATATGTACTTGTGGTTCCCGTTTAGAATCGATCCCATCTTTTTCCTGATGCTGTTTCAGCCCATACAAAAGCAACCCAACGCCAGTAGAATAAATCGGGTTTCTTACAATATCGGCTAGTCCATTTACATTATGAGGTGCCCCAATGCGCACCGGTGCGTGAAAAATTTCTTCCGCAAGATCTACCACGCCTTCCATCTTGCTAGTGCCTCCGGTGAGCACAACACCGGCGGCTAACAGGTTTTCAAATCCGCTGCGTTGCAACTCGGCTTGCACCAGAGTGAACAGTTCGTCATATCTTGGTTCCACTACTTCCGCCAGAGCCTGTCGCGACAATTCTCGAGGAGGTCGGTCACCTACACTCGGCACTTTTATGGTTTCATTTGCACTGGCTAACTGGGTTAAAGCACAGGCATACTTGATCTTGATTTCTTCAGCATTTTCAGTGGGCGTTCGTAGAGCCATGGCGATATCGTTTGTTACCTGATCGCCTGCGATGGGAATTACTCCCGTATGACGTATTGCTCCTTGAGTAAAGATAGCAATGTCCGTTGTACCACCACCGATGTCCACCAGACACACACCCAGTTCTTTTTCATCATCAGTTAGAACCGCATAGCTGGACGCGAGTTGTTCGAGAATAATTTCATCTGCTGCCAATCCACATCGCTTAATGCATTTTTCGATATTCTGAATTGCATTGATAGCACACGTAACCAGATGAACTTTTGCCTCCAGCCTGACACCCGACATGCCTAGCGGTTCTTTGACACCTTCCTGAGAATCGATAATGTATTCCTGGGGCAGGATATGCAGCACCTTCTGATCGGCTGGAATGGCGACTGCCTGAGCTGCGTCTATGACCCGATCAATATCCGGCTTCATCACTTCGCCATCACGTATCGCAACAATGCCGTGAGAATTCATACTACGGATGTGGCTCCCGGCGATGCCTGCATATACCGAATGAATCTGACAACCAGCCATCAACTCGGCTTCTTCAATAGCTCGCTGTATAGATTCAACTGTCGACTCGATATTAACCACGGTGCCCTTCTTGAGGCCGCGCGACTGATGGCTACCAATACCGATAATATCGAGGCTACCGTCTTCATTAATGTTACCCACGATAGCCACCACCTTGGATGTTCCAATATCCAGGCCAACAATCATGTTGTCACTGGCTGCATCATTCATAGCCAGCACTCTCTTTGAAGCGATTGCCTGATAAAGCCAATCATGGTTTTTTCTTGCATCACCTGGCTGCTACTCCTGCCAATTCTTTGGTTAGTTTTTCTATTGCGATCCCATTCTCGTATCTCAAATCAACTACTTTGTAGGCAGCAGTTTGCGTTGATGGCTGAGCATCATAAAATCCAATGAATCGATTCAATTTCTCAAATACATCAGAACGACCAGCTACAATTCGCAAGCTATCATTCAAATTCAGCTCCCAACTTCCTCTCGGGCTAAGTTCCAATCCCGTTAGCCGTAACCCTGAAGGAAACAACAGTTGATTAATCGCCTGGTACTGCTCCATAACCTGCAGTTGCGTTGCTTCAGGACCGCTGAGTATGGGCAGTGTACTCAAACGTTCCATTCCTGGTGGTTGAAAAATTTCACCTTTCTGATTTAGCAGTTGAGTGTTCCCCCAGTGAGCAATGGCTACCTGCTCCGTTAGATCCAGTGACAAGCTATCTGGCCATAACTTTTTTATCGAGGCTCGCTCTACCCAGGGATGCTGTTCCAATTTCTGCTTCACACCAGCCACATCAAAATTGAAATACCCTGAACCCATAAAATCTATTAGAAGGATTCTGACTTCTGCCTCACTAATCTGTTGCCACACGTTTTCAATTCTTACTTTAGTAATCGGTCTGTTAATAAAACCGGACACCTGGCTGAAATTTTGTTGTATCAAGATTCCCACGCAGACCATCAGGATTGTCGTTAGCGTTAACAGACCCTTTCTGCTATTTCGGGGTCTAAGCGGCTGCACAGTGGACGCGGATATCCTGCCGGTAGCCCGCATTCCAGAGCGTGTGGGTATATGTACAGCTGCTTGTGCCATGGTTCGCCTTACTTCTTCTCTGCCGCCAGGATGTGCAGTAATAATTCGTCGAAATCTATGCCAATCTGATTTGCCGCCATAGGAACGAAACTATGCTCGGTCATGCCTGGGACGGTATTGAGTTCCAATAAATAGAATTCTCCATCCTCATCCTGCATCAAATCCACCCGTGCAAGTCCAGTGCAGTCCAGGCTTTCATAGGCATCTCTGATCAGCTGATCCAATTCTGATTGCTTCTCTTCGCTTAGCTCCGGTGGACAAATAATCCGTGTATTGTCATCTTTGTATTTCGCATCAAAATCAAAAAACTCCCTGTTTGTCTCCAGTTGAATAGTTGGAAACATCTGATCCTCTAATACTCCAGTGGAGAATTCTTTTCCTTCAATGCATTTTTCAGCCATCACCCGTGCATCAAACTCCAGAGCACTCAAGTATTCGGTTTGTAAGTCTTTAGCATTGTCCACAATCGATATCCCAAGACTCGAACCCCCACTAACCGGCTTAACGACTACTCGTTCGAGTCTATCTATTACACCCTGCCAATCAGTCTCTTCATCGAGGATGAGAAAATCAGGCGTACTCAATCCCAGTTGTTGCCAGAGCAGCTTGCTCTTGACCTTGTCCATAGCGAGCGCCGATGCCAACACGCCACTACCGGTATAGGAAATACCCATGACGTCGAGCATTCCTTGAATCACGCCGTCCTCGCCACCCTGGCCGTGAAGCATGTTGAACACCAGATCGGGACTTGCATCCAGCAGGTCACTAATAATGCTTTCGCCTACATCAATGACTGAGCTTTTTACTCCCAGTCGCTGTAGTCCGTTAAAAACCGCATTACCGCTGATCAGGGAAATTTCCCGTTCCGCCGAAGTACCACCGTTCAATACCACCACGTGGCCCAAATTGGTGAGTATTTCCTCTCTATTTATCGTTCTCATTGGCGATTTTCTTGACTAACTAATTGCAATTTCTTCTATAAAAATCAATAAATTACTTAGTACGAAACCCTTTCGCAGCTAGTTCTTTGGCGAGTAAGCCGACACTGCCCGCTCCCTGCGTCAGTACCATGTCTCCGCCTCTTGAAAGATCTTTGAGAATGCTGTGCACATCTGACTCTTTTTGTACGTAGAGGGGGTCTACTTTGCCTCTCAGGCGAATACTCCTGCACAGGCTTCTGGAGTCAGCACCGGCAATTTTCTTCTCCCCGGCAGCGTAGACCTCCAGCAGCAACAACACGTCTACTTCGGATAACACCTCAACAAAATCTTCATAGAGATCCTTGGTTCGGCTATAGCGGTGTGGCTGATAGATCATGACCAGCCTGTTTTTAGGCCAGCCATCCCGCAATGCCCTGACAGTGGCTGCCACTTCGGAAGGATGATGACCATAGTCGTCAATCAAGGTGACTGTGCCGTCTTCAACCTCAAACTCCCCCTGCACATCGAAACGCCTGCCGACACCGGAGAATTGCCGTATTCCGTTGCGGATATGCGCATCTCTAATTCCTTCATCAGAAGCGATAACGACAGCGGCAGTAGCATTCAGCGCATTATGCTTTCCGGGCATATTCAACTTAATTTTCAGTGGTTTCTTCTTACCCTGCCGGCTAACCTCGAACTTGGTTATTCCTTCATTCTGTACTAGATTGCCGATCCTGAAGTCTGCATTCTTGGAGAAGCCATAGGTAAGCTTGGGTCGCGAAACCTGCGGGAGTATCTCTCTGACAACTGGATCATCGACACAAAGCACTGCCAACCCATAAAATGGCAGATTGTGCAAAAAATCGACGAAGTATTTCTTCAGATTCTCAAAATCTCCACCATAGGTGCTCAAATGATCGGCTTCGATGTTGGTAACCACCGCGACCATGGGTTGCAGATGCATAAAAGAGGCATCGCTCTCGTCCGCCTCCGCTACCAGATAACGGCTCTCTCCCAACTGGGCATTGGTGCCTGCGCTGTTTAACAGTCCCCCGATGACGAAAGTCGGATCGAATCCTGCTTCGGCTAGTATCGAAGCAACAATGCTGGTGGTGGTCGTCTTGCCATGAGTGCCAGCAATGGCGATCGAATGGCGGTAACGCATCAATTCCGCTAACATTTCAGCCCTGGGAATCAATGGCTTGGATTGTGAAACTGCAGCCTTTAGCTCTGGATTTCTCTGCTTGACGGCGGATGAGTAAACGACCACGTCTGCCTGTTTCACATTCTTCGAATCATGGCCTATAAAGATTTTGGCTCCCATCGATTTCAGTCGCTGAGTATTGGAAGACTTTCTTATATCCGAGCCGGTGATCTTGTAACCCTGGTTCAACAATACTTCGGCAATACCGCACATGCCGGCACCACCGATACCAACGAAATGGATGGTTTTGATGCGCCGCATCTCCGGAATGACGTGCAGCTGGTCAGCGCCCGGCATTAGCATACTCCAGACATTCCTCAGCAATGACTTCACTGGCATCACAGATTGCCAATGCGGCGGCACGCTGACTTAGACCCAGCAGTTTTGCCCGGTTACCTTGCAGATCTCGAATAATCTCCAGAAGAGACTGCGCCGACAACTCCGCTTGCTGGAGTAAATACGCCGCGTGCTCCTGAGATAGCCATTGCGCATTCAGGGTTTGTTGTTGGTCTTTGTGATGAGGATAAGGAATCAGTATGGATGCTCTTCCAGCGGCCGCAATTTCACTCACCGTGCTGGCTCCGGAACGGCAAATAACCAGATCTGCCCATCCGTAGGCTGCCGCCATATCATCGATGAATGGAACGACACGGCAAGCTTCATCGAGCTGCAGCCCAAGTGATTGGTATTGTTGACGAGTCTTCTGAAAAGTAGCGCTACCAGTCTGGTGAAAAACCTGTGGAGTGTTGGACTCGCTCAGTTGGGCGAGCACCTCGGGTATCGCCTCGTTAATCGCTGCCGCGCCCTGACTTCCACCCAGCACTAGTATGTGCAGTGGTGCCGATTGCGCGAGTTGCCGATTGCTGCTCCCCAGATGATGCAATTTCACTATATCCTGGCGTAGCGGATTTCCTGTATGCCTGACTTTTTTACCGGGCTGGAACGTGCCAGGAAATGCTTCGAAGACTCGATCGGCGATTCGGGACAAGCATTTGTTCGTCAACCCGGCAACTGCATTCTGCTCATGAACTAACAGTGGTTTGCCCATCAGCTTCGCCGCTATGCCGGCCGGACCGCACACAAACCCACCCATACCCAATATGCAGTTCGGTTTGACTCGGCGAATAACGACCATCGACTGCATAAATGCACCAAACAACATGAAAGGAGCCATCAATTTTCGCGACATGCTGGATCCACGTAGCCCCTTGACCGATATTTGATGTAATTTGAAATCTGTACCC
Source organism: Gammaproteobacteria bacterium (assembly GCA_002730035.1). Classification (GTDB taxonomy): domain Bacteria; phylum Pseudomonadota; class Gammaproteobacteria; order Pseudomonadales; family Pseudohongiellaceae; genus UBA9145. Next base: position 47,277 of record PBYU01000061.1, read on the forward strand.
GCCAACAATTCATTCTCCATGCCATGCCGAGTCCCCAGCCACTCCACGTTTATCGAATGACTCGCCAAAACTTCGGCTATCGACAGTGCCGGAAACACATGTCCGCCGGTGCCCGCCGCCATAACCAGTACAGTCACATTGTCGGAATCCATAAACTTTAGCCTTCTCGATCATCGCTTTTAACTCGGCCTTCTGCATCGCTCACCAAATTTTCTGTTTCATATTGGATTCGCACCAGCAATGCCACCATGAAACAACTCACGATCAGACTGGCTCCTCCGTAGCTGAGAAATGGTAGAGTCAATCCCTTGGTTGGCAGTAATCCAATGTTCACACCGATGTTGATGAGTGCCTGGCCGGCAAATAACAGGGCCAGCCCATAGGCAAAGAATGCGGCAAACAGACTCTGTTTTTGCTGTGCTGCTTTGCCGATTGAAAATGCAAAATAAACCAACAGACAGAAAAGCAATACAACGAAGGAGACTCCCAACAGACCAAGCTCTTCACCGATAATGGCCAGCACAAAATCGTTATGTGCTTCAGGAAGGAAGTATAATTTCTGAATACTGTTACCCAGGCCAACACCCAGCCATTCCCCGCGACCGAAAGCGATTAGCGCCTGTGTGAGCTGGTAGCTTCCAGCGTAGACATTTTCAGCTGCCCATGGATTCAGATAGGAGGAGAACCTGACGATTACATAGGGCTCGGTCAGTGCAAGAAAGGTCGCTGCACCCGTAATGACAACGAGCAGTAATACAAAACGGTAAAGCTTGGCGCCGGCCAGAAATATCATACAGAACGTGGTAAGTATGAGGATAACTATGCTGCCGTGATCTGGCTCGAGCTGCAGTAGTACTGCCGCTGTGCCAATAACCAGCATGGGCTTGAAGAACCCGGACCAATTGTCCCTCACCTCGTCAAGGTGACGTTCCAGAAAAGCAGCAAGATAGATAACGATAAATACCTTTGCCAGTTCCGAGGCTTGCAAATTGAAAAATCCAAGATCTATCCAGCGAGCACTGCCATTCACGACCTTGCCAATCCCCGGCACTAATACCAACACCAGCAGAGCATAGGAGCCCATGAGCAAAAACCAACTGGATCTTCGCCAAAAGATAATTGGCACGTTGAGGGTAATTACCATCACGGATAGGCCCATTAGTGCGAAAATTGCCTGGCGTTTAAAATGATAGAACGGATCGCCGTACTGGCTGCTGGCAATTTCTACTGAAGCCGAAGTCATCATCAACAACCCGCACATCAACAACAGACAGGTAACCAGCAGCATAGGATTCAGGGAACTGGAAGAGCCCTGCCGTACACTGGAGCCGAAGCTAGCAGTTGCCATACTCATTGCAGCTGCTCCACTGATTGCAACTGCTCGACAGAATGAATAAACGCCTGCCCCCGATGCTGAAAGTTTTCAAACATGTCAAAACTTGCACAAGCAGGTGAAAGCAGAACAGCGTCTCCCACAGCAGCGTGTTCGAGAGCCACCAGTACGGCATCTTGCATGTCGTTTGCGAAATAGGTCTGTAACTCTTTGTCAAAACTAGCAGCCATCTCTACCGCATCCTGTCCGATAAGTATGACTTCCTTTGCCCACCGGTTAATCACTGGTACCAAAGCACTGAAATCTGCTCCTTTGCCAACACCGCCGGCGATCAGCAAAATGTGGCCGGTTATGCGCTGACCCAGCCCTTCTACGGCCGCCATAGTCGCTCCGACATTAGTTCCTTTCGAGTCGTTATAGAATTCAACGCCATTCACATTGGCGACCCACTGGCAGCGATGCGGCAGACCTTCGAATTCTCTAATTGCCGCCCGGATACATTTCATCTCTATACCTACCGCCATTGCCAAGCCTACTGCCGCCAGAACATTGGCGATGTTATGTTGACCGAAAACCTTCAACTCGTTTACTGAAACGATTTTCTCGAACTGAAAGGCCAGGTACTGATCTCCATCTTCTTCCAGAAGCCCGAGGCCATTAACACCAAGGCGGCTGAATCCAAAATCCCAAACAGGCAAGCTCAATTCCGATTGAGGGTAGCTGTAACTATCATCCCGGTTGATCACTAGCTGCTTACAACCATTGAATACTCGTAATTTTGCCTGGCGATACTCGTCCAGGTTCTCGTAGCGATCCATGTGGTCCGCACTGAGGTTCAGGATAACGGCGACTTCTGCACCCAGATTCTCAGTGGTTTCCAACTGAAAACTGGACAATTCGAGCACGTAATAGTCCTTTTTTCCTTCACTGAGCAAGTCCAGTGCTGGCTTGAAATTTGTCCCATCGAGATTTCCTCCCAATCCAAATTTTTTGCCGGCCTTCTCGAATATCTGTGCCAGAATCGCCACCACAGTACTCTTTCCATTTGAGCCAGTAACAGCAATTATCGGTGCTGTCACAGTCCTGGAGAAAATATCGATATCTCCAGTAATCGGCACACCTGCACGCCTGGCTGCTACGATTGCAGGTGTCTTCAAGCTCACTCCCGGACTCATTACCAATTCGCTCGCATTTAGTAAGCTGTCTACAGAAAACTTTCCTAACTCACAGTCAACACCGGGGAGTAGTTCTCGCAACTCCGGCAACCCGGGCGGATTCTCTCGACTGTCGACTACTCTGAAATTCTTTCCGATTGCAGCAAAATACCTGGCACAGGAAAGACCTGTGTCACCCAACCCAACTATGACGCTGATCGGATTTGAAGACTCATCTAACACCGATAATTTGCCCTGTTAATCTTCATCGAAGCTTTAACGTCGCCAAACCAAACAAGACCAACATGACCGTGATGATCCAGAACCGCACAATTACCCTCGGTTCAGGCCAGCCCTTCAATTCGAAGTGATGATGCAGCGGCGCCATTCTGAAAATGCGCTTACCGGTCAGCTTGAATGAGGCTACCTGCAGGATCACCGATACGGTTTCCATGACGAATACACCACCCATAATAAACAACACGATTTCATGCCGGGAGACAATTGCCATAACGCCGAGAGCGGCACCCAGTGCCAGCGCTCCCACATCACCCATAAAGATTTGTGCCGGATAGGTGTTAAACCAGAGGAAGCCCATTCCGGCACCAACCAGTGCCCCGGCAAAAATTACAATTTCACCTGACCCGGCTACGTTAGGAATATTCAAATAGGCAGAGAATTCGCTATGACCAGCCAGGTAGGCTATTAGTCCAAGCGCACCACCGACCATAACAGTGGGCAATATTGCCAGGCCGTCGAGTCCATCTGTGAGATTTACCGCGTTGCTGAAACCGACAATTACGAAACAGCTGATCGCTATATAGAAAATACCCGTGTTGATTGCGATGTCTTTGAAAAATGGCACTATGTATTCAGTTTCTAATGGACTGATTGCGGTGTAGTAGAGAACTATTGCAGCAATCAACCCAATAAGTGTTTGCCAGATAAGTTTCCAGCGTGCCGATAATCCAGCTGGATCCTTCTCGAATACTTTTCGATAATCATCTACCCAGCCCACCGCACCAAAAAACAGGGTGACTAGTAGCACAATCCATACGTAGTGATTGGTCAAGTCAGACCACAGCAGTGTAGTCATGGCGATACTAACCAGTATCAAGGCGCCACCCATCGTTGGGGTGCCTGCCTTGCTGAAATGGGTTTCCGGCCCATCATCACGAACCACCTGCCCGATTTGATGATAGTTGAGTCTCCGAATCAACGACGGACCTATAATTAACGACACTCCCATGGCTGTGAGAATGCTGAATATGCCGCGTACTGTGATGTACTGCAGCACGGCAAAGTTATTGTTGAATTGCATCAAGTAATCAGATAACCAAACCAGCATTAGCCGCCCTCGCTTGTCATCAAGGAACTTACTACCGTCTCCATTTGAGACCCTCGCGATCCTTTCACGAGGAAGACAGTGTTTTCGTTTGCGATTTCCTTACATGCCGCTACTAATTCTGCCTTGTCGGAAAAATGTCGTGCCTTGTATCCAAAAGCCTGCACTGCTAACAGCGAGCATTCACCAACTGCCCAGAATTCATTAACTCCTGCGCGGGATGCGTACTCACCCACTGCTGAATGAGCTGCCGCAATTTCTGCTCCGAGCTCCTTCATGTCCCCCGCAATAAGCACTGTTTTCGTGGGATAAGTCACCAGTACATCGATAGCCGCGATGAATGAAGTCGGGCTGGCGTTGTAGGTATCATCGATCACGCAACAGCCATTAGTTCCCGTTAGAGGATTCAGCCTGCCTGCAACGGGTTTAAGGAGCTTCAGCCCTGCATGTACATCATCCAGAGTAGCTCCTGCCTGCATTGCCGCACTGGCGGCAGCTACGGCATTAGCCACATTATGTTTACCGAGTAATTTGAGTGTTATATCCTGACGGCCTGTCGGGGAGAGCAAGGTGAATGAAAGTCGCCCCTGACTATCCAATCTGCAGTTAGTTGCACTGTAGCTCACCGCCGTTTCAGAACTACCAGGACTGAATAACACGATATTTTTTGAAGCAGCGCGTGCAATCCATTGCTCTACATTGGGATCATCAGCATTTAGTATGAGGGTTCCTGATTCGTGGAGACCTTCAATTATTTCTCCTTTTCCCTCAACGATTCCCTGTAGACTACCAAATCCGTCTATATGTGCTGCATTGGCATTGGTAATGAGCGCGATATCCGGCTGCGTTTTATCGACACTAAAGCTAATTTCACCCGCACAATCGGCTCCCATTTCGACTACGGCGAACCGGTGTTCGTCATTCAGCTGCAACAGGGTGAGCGACACACCAATGGTGTTGTTGAGATTTGCATGAGTGACTAGGGTCGCAGCCCGATTGCTCAAGATACTGTTGATCATTTCTTTTACTGTGGTCTTCCCTTGACTACCGGTAAGAGCAATTACAGTGGCTGAGCTGCGCTGACGATTTAGTTTTGCTATCTCCCCCAGCGCCAGATGGGTATCTGCAACGCGCAACATTGGAATTTCGTGATCCAATTCTTGCGACACGATGGCACCCGAGGCTCCCTTTTCTATTGCCTCGGATACGAAAGCATTGCCATCGAATCTTTCACCACTCAGGGCTAAGTAGGCATCACCCCTGGCAAGTGTCCTGGTGTCAGTGGATAGTTGATTAAACACACTATCATTTCCGATGAGTTCACCACCCAATTGTTGAGCCAGTTCCGACAAGGCCATCATTCCTATCAAGCTTGCTGAGCTCCACTATTTATTTTTACGCGTTTTCAGGGCGAGCCGCACCTGATTTGCATCGCTGAATATTATTCTTTCGCCACCTGACTCCTGATAGGTCTCGTGGCCTTTGCCAGCCACCAACACCACATCTCCTGCAGCCGCATTTTCGATAGCAAAGGAAATAGCCTCGGCTCGATCTCTTTCTACGGTGACATCCGTAGGATTACTAATTCCACTCATAATATGTTGGATAATTTCATCACCCCGCTCGTTTCTGGGATTGTCGTCGGTGATAATCAAGCGGTCGGCATTTTGTTCGGCAATCTCTCCCATCATGGGTCGCTTACCCTTATCACGATTACCACCGCATCCGAAGACGCACCAGACGTTTCCTGAGAAATGATCCCGCAAGGCAACTAGTGCGCTTTTCAAACCATCGGGCGTATGTGCGTAATCCACTACAGCGGTAATCGATTCACTGCCTCCAATAATTTCCATTCGCCCATTGACGGGTCGCAACTGGGAAATTTGTTCACAGAATTCTTCGATATCGATTTGTCTCTTGCGTGGAAGATAATTGATCAAGGCAGCGACCGTCGCCAATACATTGCTGAAATTAAAATAGCCAATCAGCTTTCCGTGGATCTTGCCCTTACCTATTGGAGTGACAATCACTGCCTCGAATCCGTGGCGGGTGAGTTCCAGTTGTTCTGCAAAAACCGTAGCGATTGAATTTTCGATACTGTAAGTCGTAATATCCACATCCTTCTCGATTCCATTGATAATTGCCAAGGCATAGGGATCATCCAGATTGACAATGGCACTACGCAATCCTTCAACTAGAAACAATTTCTTCTTGTTTTCCGCATAGGCCTGCATGCTTTCGTGATAATCCAGGTGATCTCTGGTGAGATTAGTAAATATCGCCGTATCGAAATGCACAGCCTTCACGCGTTTTTGATGCAGCCCAACTGACGATACCTCCATCACCACTGGATCAATCCGGTCGACAACCATTTCTGCCAGGGCCATCTGGGTGAACACCGCATCCGGTGTAGTCAGTTGCGTCTCCTTCAACTCACCGCAGATACCGTACCCTAGAGTGCCCATTACTCCGCACTTATACCCCAGCGCAGTAAGCGCCTGTGCAATAAATTGGCTACAACTGGTTTTGCCATTGGTACCGGTAATCCCAAATACGCTGAGCATGGAACTCGGATCGGAATAGAAGCGTGCTGCAATCTCGCTGATCTTGGCTGAGAGGCCATCAATGGCAACAATCGCCAACCCTCGATGGATTCTTATACCCTGCCACCCTCCACCGGATTCGGCCAGGACCGCGACACAACCCAGCTCAATGGCCTGATCGATATACTCTCGCGCATCATGATTGTGCCCAAAACAGGCGATGAAGAGATCGCCTTTTACTAATAGGCGGCTGTCCATCTGCACGCCGGTAATCTTTACATTGAGTTCCTGGGGAAGCGGTTCAGGCAGTTCTACAAGACCGCCAATTAATTCAAGCAAGGATACAATTGGATTCAATTTCTCTGCCGTATTCATTGTTATAAAGAAGAGAGCTCCATGGTCTGGTCTGCAGGAATCTTATCCGGGGCAATTTTCAGTATTCGCATAGCACCGGATGCAATTCGTGAAAAGACCGGAGCCGCCACCTGGCCGCCATAATGTTCTTCACCTTTCGGTTCATTGACTACGACAACCACGACAATTTTCGGATCGGTTGCAGGAGCGAGCCCTACGAAAAGCGAATTATGAAGATATTCTTCGTAACCAAACTCCCCGACCACATGTGCAGTTCCGGTCTTACCAGCGACACTGTAAAACGGCACGTTGGCCTCGACAACCGATCCACCTCGACTGGGATCCACCACTGTGCTGAGCATATCCAGCACTTCCCTGCTAATGGATTCACTCAAGACTCTTTCCCGGGGCAGCTCAGAAACCGCAGTTTGATCCAGTTTGAGTAAGGAAACCGGTTTTCTAACACCACCGTCGGCTATTACAGAATACGCCTGTGCCAGTTGTAGGGCCGATGTAGACAAGCCGTAACCGTAAGACAGAGTTGCGATTTCTATGCGGCTCCAGCGACGGAGATTGGGCAGCACCCCACTGCGCTCTCCAGGAAATCCCGTTCCGGTAACCTGGCCAAATCCTACCCTCTCCAATACATCGCGAATTGGCTCGGCACCAATCTGCAGCGCTATTTTTGTAGAACCGATGTTGCTTGACTTGGTAATAACCTTCGCAACGGTCAGGGTACCATAATCGAACAGGTCCTTGACTTCGTCTACACCTATCATCATCCAGCCCGGGCTGGTTTCAACTATGGTGTCCGGCGTATACAATCCCGATTCCAGTGCTGCGGCGATAGTAAACGCTTTTGCAGTCGACCCAGGCTCGAATACATCGGTGATTGCCCGGTTACGCAGCACACTGAAATCTGTCATGTTAGATTTGTTATGGGGGTTATAGGAGGGCTGATTTGCCATCGCCAATACTTCACCGGTTTCAACATCCAGCACTACTACAGAGGCCGCCTTGGCGCGCCTGGTAATGAATTCTTCCTTGAGTTCCCGGTAAGCAATGTTCTGCAACCTGAAATCGATACTGAGTTCCAGACTCTTACCCGGTTGTGCGGTTTCAATTGTATTCAGTTCTTCGATGATATGGCCGCGCCTGTCTTTCATGACCTGACGCCTGCCAGGCACACCACGCAGCCAGTCGTCATAGGTCAGTTCAAGGCCTTCCTGCCCGATATCATCAACATTGCTGAATCCAACCAGATGTGCGGCGGCTTCTCCCTGAGGATAGAAACGTTGATATTCCTGCTGCGCATACACTCCATCGATATCGAGTGCCAGTATTCGATTGGCGTCCGCCGGTGGAAGTCGTCGTTTAATATAGAGAAATTCCTTCCCCGAGTTCTTCTCTATGTTGTTGGCAAGGACTTCACCCTGCAACTCGAGCTGATCCGCCAGGCGCAAGATAGCCTGTCTGTTGTCGGCAATCTCACTGGGATTTACCCAGATCGATTGCACTGGTGTGCTTACCGCTAATGGTTCTCCATTGCGGTCCGTAATCAATCCACGGTTTGCCACCAGAGGTACAGTGCGAATGGTGCGGGCATCACCCTGCCCCTGCAGAAAGTCCCGCTCCAGAATGTGCAGGGCACTGACTTTCCATCCAATAGCGATGACACACAACAGCATGGCGAACAGCACCAGATACAATCGCCATTGCTGCAAGAAACGCGATGTTCTGCTATCAGTCATGATTCACCAGTATGATTTTGGACAGTTCGGGTACCTGCATCTGCAGCTGTTCTACCGCCTTTTGTTCGATACGACCCTCTACCCCAAAAGTGCTCTGTTCGATCAGTAGCTGGCCCCACTCGGTTTGCAGCTGATTAGCCTGGTCTTTCAGCTCCTGCAACTCGTTAAACGCAAATCGATTTTCATGAGTTGTATAGACAACGGAAAGCCCGGAGGAGAGCAACAAACCAAACAGCACCGCCAGTGAGAGATTCGCTGGTCGAAAGATCCCAGCCCAACGAAAAATGGACTCGCGCTTGTGCGTCACATCAAGTTGCTTTTTGTAGGCTCGGGTTGTCACTCGCATGGTTTCCTATAGGATTTGTCAAATCCTAGGCAATTTTCTCTGCAACTCTCATTACTGCGCTTCTTGCGCGCGGATTGTTTTCTATTTCATCCGCCGATGCTTTGATGCGTTTGCAAATCGGTTTCAGGCGCGGATTTAACATCGATGACGTCACAGGAAGATCTCTTGGAAAATTATCCCCCTTAGTCTGCTTAGCTATGAATTTCTTGACTATTCTGTCTTCCAATGAATGGAAGCTGATCACTACCTGTCGACCACTTTTTCTAAGGAATGATAGCGAGCTTGTCAATCCATGCTCAATTTCGTCGAATTCTTTGTTGATGTAAATTCGAACGGCCTGGAAGGTTCTCGTAGCAGGATGCTTGTCCTTCTCCCAGCTGGGATTCGCCTGTTTTGCAATCTCTGCGAGTTGGTTGGTTGTCAGGATGAGTCTTGTTTCACGGGTTGCAACTATGCTCCTTGCTATACGCCTGGAATGTCGCTCTTCTCCAAACTTGTACAACACATCGGCAATGTCGTTTTCCTTCGCATAGTTCAGCCACATTGCAGCACTAAATCCCTTAGTTGGATTCATGCGCATATCCAATGGCCCGTCACGCATAAAGCTGAATCCTCTCTCAGCCGTGTCGAGCTGAGGAGATGAAACACCAAGATCGAACAAGATACCATCCACCTGCTCATGGATATCTTTCGACTCCACCAGATCTTCAAGTTGACTAAATGTTGCATGTGCCACCTCGAGCCTGGGATCTTGCCGTTGTAACTTGAATGCTTCCTCAATTGCATCCGGATCCCGGTCGATGGCAATCAACCTCCCCCCTGATCCAAGTTGTTCGAGAATCGCCCTGCTGTGCCCGCCGCGTCCAAATGTTGCATCTATATAGATGCCATCAGGCTTAACAGCCAGGGCTGACACTGCTTCCTTTCTAAGGACTGATTCGTGAAACAATTTTCCAACCATTTTTCAGCTCACCTTAAAGCGCTAATGATCTTAATTTTTCGGGCAACTCTCCTTCCGTTGAAGATTCGGATAACCAATGGTCTCGCTGCTGGTTCCAGCTATCCTGACTCCAGATCTCGAGCTTCTTGCCCTGACCTATCAGGCAGACGTGTTTCTCCAGCTCGGCATAAAGTCTTAATTCCTGGGGTAACAAAATTCGTCCGCTGCTGTCTAACTCCAAATCGTTTGCATGACCGATCAGCAGGTGTTTAACCCGCTGTGACATGGGATCGAAGCTGGAGAGAGATTCGATTTGACGTTCGATCTGTTCCCACTCGGCGAGTGGATACAGGAGCAGGCAACGATGGTTGGTATCGATAGTGACAACCAGCTGCCCCGAGCAATGCTTGAGTAGCTGCTCGCGGTAACGGGCGGGCATGGCCATGCGCCCCTTCGCATCCAGGTTGATAGTATTAATGCCGCGAAACACTCGCTGTCCCCTTGTATTATCGGAATAAACTTATTGCAGGATATCCACTCTCACCCACAATAAGACAAATACTTCCACTTTTCGCCACAAAGAAACACTATAGGCACACACTACCCACTGTGCAAGCACTATTTGTATGATTTATTTCAAGAAATTCCGGGAACTTGCCGCTAAAAGTGGGGATCTTGGCGACATCTTGCATAATCTAAAATTGTATAAATTAAGCAAATACAGCCTGATATAACGAGTATTTAATGTGTTTTATTAAGTTCTGATTCGATTATACCTGACAATAGATTGCAATAGCCGGGCATGCACAGGAAATACAGAATTTGAAAGGCGAGTCAGCCTATAAGCCGGGTTCTGTCGAGGACAATTATTCATCTACAGTCTGCGTCACCACAGACTTTTAGCGGCCTACCCGAATCCAATGCGAGCAACATCGAAGGATTCCTATTTGGCCTTGCTCCGAGTGGGGTTTACCATGCCACGAGCTGTTACCAGCCGCGCGGTGCGCTCTTACCGCACCATTTCACCCTTACCTCATGTCAAAATCGAAGATTATGATACAAGGCGGTATATTTTCTGCTGCACTAGCCGTAGGTTCACACCTCCCAGGCGTTACCTGGCACCCTGCTCTGTGGAGCCCGGACTTTCCTCTACCTGCATCCTCGTAGACCGCTAAGCGGAAGACAAAGAGTGACAAATAGCAATTGCCCAGCTGACTCGTATGCAGACTAATTGAGTTGTCTACAGGACACAATAGCCAGCGCTTTTCTTTGCCAGTACTTCTCGAAACAGTGCTGCTATTCGTCCCGGTCACTTCTGATAACCAAGTCGTAGAGTTGATTCTTGCGGGCGCCAGTAATTTCGCTGGCAATGGCCACCGCGCGTTTGGTAGTGAGGTCACGGCGTAAACATGCCACCAGCTCTACCGCTTGTCGTAACTTGCGAGATTGAGCTTCCTGTTGCTGACAACCTGCCAGAACGATGACGAATTCACCCTTCTGCTGATCCCGGTCCTCTTGTAACCAAACCAGTGCCCCGGATGTATTGCCAACAAAATGGGATTCGAATTTCTTGGTCAGCTCCCGGCCAATAAAGATTCGCCGGTCGTCACCGAACACGGTTCCCAATGCGGCTATACATCCGATGATTCGATGTGGAGCTTCATAAAACACCATAGAGCGTGATTCGTCCGCCAATTCTGTTAAGCGTTTGCTCCTGGCTTGCGCCTTCTTGGGTAAGAATCCCTCAAAGACGAATTTATCCGTCGGCAAACCGGCCACACTCAGGGCGGCAGTCACTGCACTGGCACCTGGAATTGGTAAAACGTTGATGCCCAAGTCACGAGCTTGCTTTACCAATTTATAGCCGGGATCAGAAATAAGAGGCGTTCCAGCATCGGAAATCAGAGCAATCGATTGTCCGGCTTGAATTTGTTGCAGTATCTTGCTGACTGCCGATTCGCTGCTGAAATCGTGGTACGCAACCAGCGGCACAGAATTCTTGAGCTTTTGCAATAATTTCCCGGAGTGACGCGTGTCTTCGGCGGCGATGCTGTCAACATTGGCCAGCACATCCACGGCTCGCTGGGTCATATCACCGAGGTTGCCTATCGGCGTAGCCACTATGAAGAGCGTTCCGTATTGTTTCAATTTAGCCAAAACCTCCGCGCAATTCGGCTCTATAGCCTGGTAGCATCATAGGGTCCTAAGATGATTTCTCTAAAAAATTGCCCATGCTCGATACTTGTATTAGTCTTTTTATTAATTCTTGCCATACGCTCATTAAATTGATGACAACTTTTCTATTGCCTGCATCGCACATTTTGGCCCGACTTGTCCTGACTGTATCCGTGGCTCTGGCAATTGCTTGTGCATCCAGCCCGCCCATTACAAATGTCGTGCTTCCCGCTGGGGAGTCTACAACAGAGTCTATTGATGGGCTATTGGCCGCTGCTCGGAGTCGTACCGGTGTCGCGCGAGTCCGTCTCGAAGTACAGGCGATAGAAGCCATGCTCGAGGCTGGACTCTACGAGCGTGCTGAGAGAGAAGTACAAGAATTCAATATTCCTGACGATCTACCTGCCGAATTAAATCTGCGATATGCAATGCTTAGAGCAAGGATTGATCTAAGTGCAAACCAAGCTGAACCAGCCCTGCGCTGGCTATCTGGCGCTTTAACCAGCAATTTGGAGGACCGTTCGCAATTGGGTATGGAGTATTACCGCTTGCTCGGGGACACCTTGCTCAGCACGGGCCAAGCTGCAGAAGCCGCCTTCGCTTATATGGAAATATCCTCAAACTTCTCAAACGGTGAAGATTCGGATGTGTTTGACAACATCTGGACTGCGCTAAATGGACTGGAAGAGTCAGAACTTTCTGCACTAGCTGACAGTGCGAGTAACTACGAGATGAGGGGATGGATTGAGCTGGCCAAGATAGTAAGAATTGAGCAATTCAGTATCAGGAGTCAGCTCGACTCGATCGATCAATGGCGCCGTACCTGGGCACGCCATTCTGCGGTCAATCGGCTCCCGAACCAGTTCAATCTATTGCAACAAACCTGGAATCGACGACCTACACACATAGCACTAATTCTTCCATTGCAGCAAGCTGCGGGAAACGCTATTCAAGAAGGCTTTCTGAGTGCCTACTACCAGGCGCTCGATATATCCAGAGAGGTGCCACGTATCTCGGTCTATGACAGCAGTAATGTCACCTCAGTTTACGGAATCTACGATGAAGCGGTAGCAAGTGGAGCAGACCTGGTCATTGGTCCTCTGAATAAGCAGCTAGTCAACCAACTAGCAGAATTACCCGAGCTTCCTATTAAAACACTGGCTCTGAATTACAGCGATTCAGCACCCATCGACCGGCTGAATCTGTTTCAGTTCGGATTGGCTCCGGAGGATGAAATAACTCAGGCGATTCAACTAGCCTGGAATGCCGGACACAGAAATGCGGCGATTGTCACACCGCAGTCCGAAGATTATCTGCAGCTGAAGAACTTCTTCGCCGAGTCATGGCTGTCCAGGGGTGGTGAACTGGTATCGCAGGAGACATTCAGCGGTGATAGCGACTACGCCGAAGTCATCAAACGATTAGTGGCAATAGACTCCAGCGAAGCCCGCGCAGACCGATTGCTGGACCTACTTCCCAGGAACAACATGGAATTCACACCGCGACGGCGCGAGGACATCGATTTCATTTTTCTCATCGCCAATCCGCGCCAGGGGCGACAGATTAAACCAACACTGGCCTTCTATTTCGCGGGGAATATTCCTGTCTACGCCATGCCTTCAATTTATGATGGACAGACTAATCAGAGCGAGAATAGCGACCTGGAAGGTATTGTATTTACTGTTGAGCCCTGGGTACTGAACGAAGCCGATGCTCTGAAAATTGAAATAGACTCCAATCTCAGGCAGGCTCAGGGCCCATTACAACGCCTGCGAGCCATGGGAATCGATAGCTTTCGTCTATATCCAAGGCTGGATCAACTAGCCAATAGAGACTTGACTGCACTGCAGGGTACTACGGGAAAATTGATCATGTCAGCGGAACGACGCATCCGCCGACTCCTTGAAGTTGCCCGCTTCGAGGATGGGTTGGCCAGGCAATATCGTGAGGAAAGTGCCGACTCCGGGAGTTAGCCCGGAAATCCCTCAAACCATCATTTCATTTGCTTACAAGGATGAGAGCTATAGTCAAGATCAATAACAAGCAGCTTTTTGGCAAGTCAATCGAGGCACTGGTCGCTCGAGAGTTACGCCAACAAGGTCTCAAACTAGTCAGCAATAATTACTATTGCCGTAGCGGCGAGATAGATCTGGTGATGTTCGAGCCACCCGGTCAGCTGGTGTTCGTCGAAGTACGCTATCGAAATTCCAGTGGGTTTGGCACGGCGCTGGAGTCTGTCGAATTCAGGAAACAGCAAAAGCTGAAGCGTGCCGCGGCACATTTTCTCATGAGGTTTCCAAGCTTTAATCGCTATCCGGCTCGCTTCGATGTGGTAGCTGTAAGGCCTTTTGCTGGCCAGAAATTGCAGGATATCGATTGGATAAAAAATGCATTCAGTTGAAACTTTCCTGCCCTGGAGCGAGTCTACTCAGCAACTGAATCAGCTCATTATCTGTACCTGTAAAGGTAACAATGCCCTGAAAATGGCCGATAACTGTGGCTGTATAAAACCAAAACTGCCCGGACAGAGATACCGATAGTCTTTACCGACAGAGATAGTGGGTAGAAAAGCTCGGCAGTTCCTGACAGGCCAAAGCCGTCGAGACGATTCTATTTTCCGGCTTGGTGGTTTAAACAGCCTCTTTGTAGGAATAGCGGCTGGAGATAGCAACTTTTTGGGCGGCTGATGGACTTACGGAATCAAATAAGCGGGCACTTTAAGGAAAGTATAGAAACCAAGCAGCTGGCAGCTGGTGAATTGATCGAAGCAATTCATCACGCCGGCGGGGAGTTGGTGCGTTGTCTGCTGAACAATGGAAAAATTCTCAGTTGTGGCAATGGTGGCTCTGCCGGTGATTCGCAGCATTTCTCAGCAGAATTGTTAAACAGGTTTGAGAAGGAACGACCCGGCTTGCCAGCAGTAGCGCTGACGACCGACAGTTCGACATTAACCGCCATAGCGAATGACTATGACTACAAAGAGATTTTTTCCAAACAGGTCACCGCACTTGGTCAAGCAGGTGATGTGTTGCTGGCAATTTCGACAAGTGGCAATTCAGGCAATGTCATGGAGGCTATAAAGGCTGGCCAGGAACGGGAAATGTCCATTGTTGCACTGACAGGGAAAGATGGAGGATCCATGGCCAGCTTAATGACTGACCGGGATATCGAAATCCGAGTTCCATCAGACCGAACTGCACGCATTCAGGAAGTCCACCTGGTGATAATTCATTGCCTGTGTGACTTTATTGATACTCAATTATTTGGAGGAGATGACGTATGAATTTCTACAGATTCTTGGTAATCCTGGCAATCCTGTTTTCAAGCTCATGTACAAGCATATTAGTACGAACCACTGGCGAACAGGGCATTCAGGAAGATCCAACCGAACGAACCGCTGGCGCTGTTGTCGAAGATCAGTCGATCGAAACTAAAGTGGCTGTAAACATGCAATCACAAGAGCCGGCGTTTCGGCAGGCCAGTTTCAATGTGATCAGCCATAACGGCGTAGTCCTGTTAGTGGGCCAGGTGGAATCGGATGCACTCAGAGCAAGGGCAACGGAGATAGCTTCCCAGGCCAGTTCCAAGATCAAACGCATTCACAATGAGTTGGAAGTGTCCGGCAGTACCAGCCTACTTGCCCGAAGCAATGACACCTGGATAGCAACCAAGGTACGTTCCTTGATGCTAGCCAATGGTGATGTGCCCTCCGGGCAAGTTCGGGTAATAACTGAAAACGGTGCTGTGTACTTAATGGGGCTGATAAGTCAGGTGCAAGGCGATAGCGCTGCGAACCTGGCTCGCAATGTGTCAGGAGTAACCAGAGTTGTAAAAGTCTTCGAATATATCAATTAGCTCACAAGCAGCAGAGCTTCGAACTCACTTCACCAGACGCAGCGGTGGCTTCCTGGAGCCTGGCTCGGACTTCACGCCGCGGACACCTGAGCCAGGACCATCTGGCCCGGCCGGGTCCGTTGGATCGGGCAGAATCCCTTCAGTATCGAAAATCATTCCCTGGCCATTTTCCTTCGCATAAATTCCCATGACGGCATTCACTGGAACATACACTCGTTTCGGTAATCCAGCAAAACGCCCATCGAAGTCTATAGACTGATTTCGAATCGACAGATTCTGCACCGCAGCTGGAGAAACGTTGAGAATAATCTGGCCGTCTTTAACATGTTCCTGTGGAACTTCCACGCCTTCGGCGTAGGCATTGACCAGAATATAGGGAGTGCACTCATTCTCGAGGATCCATTCGTAGAGTGCGCGTATGATATAAGGCCGACTTGAAGTCATGCTCATTGCGATTAGTCACTCACAGCCCTGGACAACTACTAGGAACCCTCTGAACAAGCCTATGGCCAGAGCGGTCTTGCTGTGAGCAAGAGTGGTCATAGTCTTGTTCAGAGGGTCTCGGTCCCTAGACCATTTCCTTCTCTTGCTCAGACAGACTGGCCATCACCGATTCTCGCTCAAACAATCGGCCACGATAATCCAGCAAGGGTTTGGTAGTCTTGTTTTTGGGTAATTCAATACCCATGATGGGTAATCGCCATAGTATGGGAGTAACACAGCAATCCACTATTGTGAATTCATCATTCATAAAGTAGGGCTTCTCTCCGAATATCGGCGCTATGGATATTAGACTTTCCCGTAACTCTTTGCGCATCTTCTCCAACTGTGATGGCGTCCCGGTGCCAGCCATGATCGGATCCACCAGATTACACCAATCCTTCATGATGCGATAAATCCATAGTCGACTTTGCGCCCTGGCCACGGGATAGACGGGGAACAATGGTGGATGCGGAAACCGCTCGTCTAAATACTCCATCATGATGTCGGCCTCATAAAGAACCAGATCCCGGTCCACCAGAGTAGGGAGCGTGTTATAAGGATTTAGTGTCGCCAGGTCTTCCGGTTTGCTGTCAGGGTCAACGTCGATAGTTTCTACTGTTACCCCCTTCTCGGCCAGAACGATGCGCACACGATGGCTGTAATGACTCGTTCCATCTGAATAAAATATCATGGAAGATCTCTTCGCGACCACACCCATAATTAGTCCTCTGTGACTGATTGCTTGTTAATTGTCTGTTCGGTGTTTAACTTCTAATGGTAGTCTTTCATGAATTCCCGACCCATCAGTGCCGAGAGAACATAGAGAACGCTGAGAAATGCCAGCACCCAGATGCCAATACTTTGCCGCCGATCTCTAATCGGTTCACCAATGTAGTAGAGAAAATTAACCAGATCGGCGACTGCGTCATCAAATTCTGCTTCAGCCAAGGAACCGCTACCTTCAACATAATGTAACTCGCATTGGGCCGGATCACCGGAACCATGATCGTCGCAGGTAACATCTCCCTGAAGTTCATACAAGACGTTGGGCATCGCTACATTCGGGAAAATCTTGTTATTGGTCCCGAACGGCCGGCTTGGATCGTTGTAAAACGATTTGAGATAGGAATATAACCAATCTGCGCTATGTACCCTGCCGGCAAGCGTCAGATCTGGAGGTGCCGCGCTGAAATACTGCTCCGCTCTATCTTTCGATAACGATGTTTCTATCAGGTCACCAATTAGCGATCCATCAAACACCAGGTTCTCCAACACCTGCTCGTGAGGAATCTCCAGATCATCTGCAGTCCGCTCGTATCGCGCGTATCCCAGGGCGTGACAGCTCACACAATAGTTCATGTAGTACTTGAATCCACGCTGCAGAGAATCCTTATCATCGTAGTCTGTTTCCACGTGCTCCAGATCAAGATTGCCTGCTGAGGCTGCTTCCGCGCTGCCTGACACCAACATCAATGGCAACACAACCAGCAGAATCAGCAGCACGATACTGCCGATGAGTTGGGGTGCGCTGATCCATTGACCGGTAACCCGCTCAGGAGTTGCTGTCGTCTTTTCGGCACGCGTATACCACGGCATGGCGATGAAATAGGCGAAGTAGACAACTGTCATTATCTGGGCGAGCAGCGTTTTTGCTGGACTGACGGCTTGAGTTCCTAGCACTGCGAGAACAAGGAAACTGACCACAAACATGAGCAAGGCAATGCGGCTGTACCAGCCTTTATAGCGCATGGATTTGGCCGGACTCTTGTCCAACCAGGGCACTACAAAAAGTATGGCAATAGAGCCGAACATCACCAGCATGCCCCAGAAACTCGAGTCGATACCGAACAGCGGAATCGTGACTGCCCGCAGCATGGAATAGAATGGGGTGTAATACCAGACGGGAGGAACATGCTCAGGTGTTTGCAGGGAATTTGCTTCCTGAAAGTTAGGCACCTCGAGGAAGTAGCCACCCATTTCCGGCGCGAAGAAGACAATGGCGCAGAATACAAACAGAAACAGAATCACCATTGGCAGATCATGATACATCGTGTAGTAGGGATGAAAGGGAACTCCGTCCACTGGTATGCCATCAGGACCCTTGTTCTTCTTGATCTCAATTCCATCGGGGTTGTTGGAGCCGACTTCATGTAGCGCCAGTATGTGCACTACCACCAGAGCAAGCAGCACGATGGGTAAGGCGACAACGTGCAGCGCGAAGAATCGATTGAGAGTGGCGCCGGAAATCAGGTAATCGCCACGGATCCAGATGAGGAGATCTTCTCCAATTAGGGGAATAGACCCGAACAGAGAAACAATCACGTTTGCTCCCCAATAAGACAACTGGCCCCATGGCAGGATGTAACCCGTGAAGCCTGACGCCATCAGCACAACGTAGATGACCATTCCAACGACCCAGAGCAATTCTCGCGGTCGCTGATAAGAACCGTACATCAGCCCTTTAAACATATGGATGTAGACTACAAAAAAGAAAGCAGAAGCACCGGTGGAATGCAGATACCTCAGCATCCATCCGTACTCCACATCCCGCATGATGTATTCAACGGAAGCAAATGCTCCTTCAGCACTGGCGGTGTAATTCATGGTCAACCAGACGCCCGTGAGCAATTGAATAACCAGTACCAGTAATGCCAATACACCGAAGAAATACCAGAAATTGAAATTCTTCGGCGCGTAGTACTCGCTCATATGTTTCTTCCAGGCTCCAACTATCGGCAATCTGGCATCGATCCAGTCTACAAGACCGATTAGTGCTGACATGAAGCGTCCGGGTTTTTTGCTTGCTTCCACGCTACTCTCTGTACTACTCACGTCGCTCATGCCGCGTTCTCCTCATCGATGCCAATCACCAACACGTCGTCACCCTCGAATGAATGCGGAGGAACCTGCATATTCCGTGAAGCGGGTGCTCCACTATAAACACGACCAGCCAGATCAAAGCGAGATCCGTGGCAAGGACAGAAGAATCCGCCGCGCCATTCGGTATCGAAAGGCTCCGGGCGTAACTCGATATGCGGGGTTGGAGAACAAAACAGGTGTGGGCAAAGGCCGACCAGTACCACGATCTCAGGAGTTCGAGAACGAGTTTCATTCTGTGCATACGCAGGTTGTTCATCATCCTGGGAATCCGGGTCCGCCAGTCTGTCTGTATCTTCGTTTAATGCACTCAAAGCTTCCGAGCTACGCTTAATCACGAAGATGGGTCGACCACGCCAGGCCGGGATCGGTCCCAGCATTTCACCTACCTGTAATCGACTAATATCGATTCTGACTGGCGCACCAGCGGCACGCGCCTTAGCACTGGGACTCCAGGAACCAACAAAGGGGACAGCAGCCCCCACGACCCCTGCGGCACCAACCACTGAAGTCGAACCCACAAGAAACCGTCTACGGCCAGTATCAGTACTGTCGTCAGTCACCTTACTTTTCTCCTTGAGAACACGCTTTGTTCAATTGAATCATCCGTATCGGATGGCAATTTCTCCACACTGGGTGGCACTAATTTCCACATAAATGTCCACATGTCGCGACACATTTCTGTATAAAGCAGCAGGGATGGGTGATGAATCCTTTTCAGGTCTGCAAAACCGCGGGAATTCTAGTCAATTTTGACTTTTTTTTCAAGTGGGGGTGACCCCAATAAGTGCCGTATTCCATTGATATTTATAAGTAATAATTTATTTTCTTACCTCAAAAAAAAACGTCGATCTCCTGCCTTGGAGTCGACGTTTTCTGTTTTACTTCCACTATTACCGCTTCGAGAATTGAGGCTTCTTGCGAGCTTTCCGCAGACCCACTTTCTTGCGCTCTACCTCACGTGCATCTCGAGTCACAAAGCCAGCTTTGCGCAGTGTCGGCTTCAACTCACCATCGTATTCCATCAACGCGCGAGTGATACCGTGACGAATCGCTCCGGCCTGTCCAAAGCTTCCACCGCCCCTGACCGAGACATTGATATCAAACTTCTTAGTCATCTCCACCAACTCGAGTGGTTGACGAACGATCATGCGAGCTACTTCACGACCAAAATACCCGTCCAGGGGACGACGATTAACAGTGATCTCACCCTTGCCACTGGTCAGATAAACTCTTGCCGTAGAGGTCTTGCGGCGACCCGTACCATAATATTGCGAAGTTGCCATTTGCCTTTATCGATCTCTTCTGTATCTTTACAGTTGAATAGTCTGTGGTTGCTGTGCAGAGTGCGGATGTTCTGTGCCAGCATAGACCTTGAGTTTCTTGAACATTGCCCGGCCCAGTGGTGTACGCGGCAGCATGCCTTTAACGGCTAGCTTTACTACTTTCTCTGGTGCTCTTTCCAGCAGATTCTCAAAGGAAATGGACTTCAATCCGCCGGGAAATCCGGAATGGCCGTGATACATCTTGTCAGTAGTCTTGTTGCCGGTGACTCTCACCTTATCGGCATTGATCACAACAACGAAGTCTCCGGTATCTACATGCGGGGTATATTCGGCCTTGTGTTTGCCACGCAATCGGGTCGCAATGGCGGTAGCCATGCGGCCTAGCGTCTGTCCTTCCGCATCCACGAGTAGCCAGTTCTGGGCGACTTCATGGGGTTTTGCACTATAAGTCTTCATCGCATGAATTATGGGCATAAGTTCAGGGAGCGCGAATACTACCGGAGAGACTACCAATATTCAAGAGTTCAGACCCGAAAAATGACCAGATGTGGATGCTTTCCGGCCGATTCGGCGAGGCATTCCTCGACCGGTTCAGCCGCTGCTGAAATCAGCAAAAACCGAGCGAATCATTCACCGTTAAAACGGGGTTGCTCAGGGCTATGCGCGGTGCTCATCTCCTAGATATTCGAAGGATTGCATCTCCAGCAAGCGAGACTGGGTGCGCTCAAACTCGAATGACAATTGTTGACCCTGATAGAGCTGCCGAATGGGCACAGCAGCCGAAATGATCAGCTTTACGCGACGATCATACAGTTCATCAATCAGATTCACGAATCGTCGTGCCCGATCATTGCTATTGTCATCCATCATGGGCACGTCACTGATAATCAAGGCATGGTACAGCCTGGCGATTTCCACATAATCGAAGGCGCTGCGCGGTCCGTCACACAATTCTGAATACTCAAACCAGGCAATGTCATCAGCACAATAGCGGGCGCTCAGCTTGCGATCGAGGATAGTAATCATGCCCCACTCTTCGACTTCCAACTGGTCAGGCACAAGCTCGAAAAAACTTTTCAGCAGCTGTTCGTTAGTTTGGGCGTCTATCGGTGTATGAAACAACGTCGCATGGCTGAGGCTACGCAGGCGGTAGTCTATGCCTGTTTCCAATTGCAGCACGTCGGTGTGCTTTTTCAGGAGTTCTATAGCAGGAAGGAAGCGATCTCTCTGCAAGCCGTTTTCATAGAGTCCGTCCGGGTGAATATTCGAAGTAGTTACAAGTACCACGCCTCGTTCAAATAGTGCGTCTAATAATCCAGCAAGAATCATGGCGTCAGCGATATCGAGCACAAAGAATTCATCGAAGCAGAGTACTTGTGCCTCTTCGGAGATGGCGTCGGCAACCTTTTCCAGGGGATTTCTGGTCCTCTGCAGTCGAGACAGGTCTGTATGTACTCGTTGCATGAATCGGTGAAAATGTGTTCTTATTTTTTTTTGCGCGGGCAGACAATCGTAGAACAGATCCATCAGGTAGGTCTTGCCCCTGCCAACTGCTCCCCACAGGTAAATCCCCTGGGGGCGCTCGGGCACTCCCTCGCCCACACCCATACCTGAGAATTTGTAAAAGATTGAACTCAACATGCCCGCTTGTGCCGGTTGGCGAGTCAACTGGGCGTGTAATTCTTCAAATGATGCAACAATTCGCCGCTGTTCATCATCGGGGATGACTAATTGCGCGGTGACATCGTTCGCGTATCGCTGTAGGGGCTTCATCATTTTCAATTCTATTCACGGCCTGAAATGCGCTGTGGCATTCTAGGGATGTTTGCTGCTTGAAACCACTGCATGTGTCGAATTTCCTTCATCTCACGGATTCCGCTGTTGCAACTAATTACAGTGATCTTGCCGAATTAAGGTATACTTACGCCCCGCTCATCAATGAGATGGGCGCTATTTCAAAATTGAGGAATTAGAGTCAAATGATTTTTTTGATGGCAATCGCTGGCCTGGCAGTAGGAGTAGTTATCGGAGCATTGTTCGCGAACAGGTTGAACATAAGCCCTTCCCGAGTGCAAGAACTGGAAAACCAGATTCACTCTCTAAAAGAGAATCATGACGAGTACCGCGATAGCGTGAGCGATCATTTCAGCATGACAGCTGAACTGGTACAGCACATGACCGAAAGCTACAAAGAGGTGTATCAACACCTGGCGAGCGGTGCTCAGGATTTATGTACCAACGAAGTCGCCAGTAAATTGCTGCCTGCTGAATCAGATGCCGTCTTTGAAAGCAACGGTAACCAGGTAGAAAATGGCGGTTTGATCCCACCGAAGGACTACGCGGCTAAGCAGAATCCTGAGCAGAAAGGTGCACTGTCGGAAGATTTTGGCCTCAAGAAAACCAGGCCTGCGAGCGAAGATAAGCCTGTCAGCGAAGGCCAGCCCGTGACCGAAGACAAACCTGTCAGCGAAGACAAGCCTGTGGCCGAAGCCAAGCCTGTGACCGAAGACAAGCCTGTGACCGAAACCAAGCCTGTGACCGAAGATAAGCCTGTTAGACGAAGAGGGTCACGACGCGCTGCTCGAAAAGCGCGGCGAACAGAGAACGAAGACAAGCCTGTCAGTGAAGCCAAGCCTGTGACCGAAGACAAGCCCGTGACCGAAGACAAGCCTGTGACCGAAGACAAGCCCGTGACCGAAGACAAGCCTGTGACCGAAACCAAGCCTGTGAGCGAAGACAAGCCTGTTGGACGAAGAGGGTCACGACGCGCTGCTCGAAAAGCGCGGCGAACAGAGAGCGAAGACAAGCCTGTGAGCGAAAAGGAAATTCCTGTTCAGCCATCCGCATAAACCGGTCTGCCAATTCTAATTATTATTTTGTTGTTAGCAAAGTTTGAAGTGCCTGCGGCACAAATAATGAATCACCATGTCTGAGTACAATCTCACTCACCTGAAGCAACTCGAAGCGGAAGGCATTCATATCATCCGCGAGGTCGCCGCGACATTTGACAAGCCAGTCATGCTGTATTCGATCGGCAAAGACTCCTCGGTAATGCTTCATCTTGCATTAAAAGCCTTTTATCCCGGTAAACCTCCATTCCCTCTCATGCATGTTGATACCACCTGGAAATTCGGAGAAATGATCGAATTTCGCGATCAACAAATGGAAAAGCTGGGACTCGATCTGATAGTCCACATCAATCAGGAAGGCGTCGACGCCGGAATCGGTCCGTTCACGCATGGCAGTGAGAAACACACCGATGTGATGAAAACCCAGGCCCTGAAGCAGGCATTGAACAAGCATGAATTCGACGCCGCATTTGGCGGAGCACGCCGTGATGAAGAGAAATCCCGCGCCAAGGAGCGGGTGTTTTCATTTCGCGATAAGAATCATGTCTGGGACCCGAAGAATCAGCGACCGGAGCTATGGAATATCTATAACGGCAAGGTCAACAAGGGCGAAAGTATACGCGTGTTTCCTTTGTCGAATTGGACAGAACTGGATGTCTGGCAATACATTTACCTCAACAATATCGACATCGTTCCACTGTATTTTGCCAAGCCTCGACCTGTAGTTCATATGGATGGCGTAGATATCCTGGTCGACGATGACCGGATGCCTATAGCTGAAGATCAGAAGATAGAAACCAAGACGGTTCGCTTCAGAACTCTCGGTTGTTACCCATTAACCGGCGCCGTTGACTCAACTGCAACGACACTGCCTGAAATCATCCAGGAGATGCTGCTAACGACAAGCTCAGAGCGACAGGGTCGACTCATCGACACCGATAAAGCCGGTTCCATGGAAGAAAAGAAGCGGAAGGGTTACTTTTAATGTCTCACCAGCCCGAACACCTTCGCTCAGATATTGATCCATTCCTCACGCAAAATGCGCGCAAGGATTGGAAGGGTTACTTTTAATGTCTCACCAGCCCGAACACCTTCGCTCAAATATTGATCCATTCCTCGCGCAAAACGTGCACAAGGAATGGCAGGGATATTTCTAGTGTCTCATCAATCTGAATTAATCAGCTCGGATATCAACGCATATCTGGCCCAGCATGAACGCAAGGAACTATTGCGTCTGCTGACCTGCGGCAGTGTGGATGACGGTAAGAGCACGCTGATTGGCAGGTTATTGCATGATTCCAAGTTGATCTATGAAGACCAACTGGCGGCAATCGAAGCCGATGGCGTGAAGTCCGGTACCACCGGAGGAAAATTAGACCTGGCACTGCTGGTCGATGGGTTACAGGCTGAGCGAGAACAGGGCATCACCATCGATGTCGCCTATAGGTATTTTTCCACCGCAAAACGAAAATTCATCATTGCCGATACACCGGGTCATGAACAATACACTCGTAACATGGCGACAGGCGCTTCTACCTGCGACCTCGCCATTATCCTAATCGATGCCAGGAATGGCGTACAGATCCAAACCCGTCGCCACAGTTTTATCGCCTCACTGCTTGGAATCAGACACATCATCGTAGCCATCAACAAGATGGATCTGGTGGATTACCAACAAAGCATATTCGAGGACATCAAAGCAGATTACCTGGAATTTTCCAAGAAACTGGAACCAGCAGATTTTCATTTTATTCCTCTGTCTGCCCTTGACGGCGACAATGTGGTCAATGCCAGTGATAACATGTCCTGGTATGACGGCAGTGCATTGATGCCGATACTCGAAACCGTGCCAATCGCCGCCGACCGGAATTTTTTAGATTTTCGATTTCCTGTTCAGTACGTAAACCGTCCTAGCCTCAATTTCAGAGGATTCTGCGGTACCGTTGCTTCGGGAGTGATCCGCAAAGGTGATGAAATTTCAGTACTGCCTTCCCGGCAAAACAGTCGCGTTAAATCGATAGTCACCTTCGATGAAGAACTGGAACTTGCCTATGCCGATATGGCGATTACCCTAACTCTGGAAGAAGAGATCGATGTGAGCCGAGGAGATGTCATTGCACATTCAGATAATCTACCTGCGAGTCGTGAAGAGCTCAAAGCAACTCTGGTATGGATGACTGACAATCCTTTACTGCCAGGAAAACTCTACGACTTCAAACTCGGCACCAAATCTGTAAGCGGTCAGGTGAAGACTATCCGCAATCGAATCGATGTAAATACGCTTACTGAGACTCCTGCCCCTACTCTCGAGTTGAATGAAATCGGACTGGTTGAGATCTCCGTCGATCAAGCTGTCTGCTTCGATGATTACAAGGACAATCGCGCGACTGGAAGTTTTATAGTCATCGACAGGCTCAGCAATGTGACTGTTGGGGCCGGCATGATTAATTGTGAACAACAACCGAAGGTTAAACGGGTTGAACCGCATAATATTCACGTCACCAAGGAAGAACGAGCGGCCCGATATGGTCAGAAGCCAGCCACTATCATGTTCATCGGTGTTTCAGGATCGGGAAAATCTACACTCGCGCATGGACTGGAACGAACTCTATTCGACCGAGGTCGAGTGAGTACCGTGCTGGACGGTAAAACCATGCGATTAGGCATTAGCAGAGACCTCCCTCATGACGCCGAGGGGCGTGCCGAAAACCTGCGTCGCAGCGCCCATATTGCTCGATTCCTTAACGATTCCGGAGTCATATGCTGCGCCTCCTTCGTGGCACCCAACGCAGATTCGCGGGAACATGCCCTCAGTGTGATCGGCAAGGACAATTGCTATATCGTCTACCTGAACCCCCCTATGGATGTCTGTATCCAACGCGATCCCAGTGGTCTCTATGCGGCAGCGGAAGGATCAGATTCTACCGATATCCCGGGGCTGTCGTTTCCCTACAGCCCGCCAGAAGTAACCCACCTTGAATTGGATACCGATGAGTTATCAGTAGATGAATGTCTCGATGCAGTGCTTAAGCTGATGCGGAACGAATCAATTATCTAGACATTTCTTTAAGCCCCGGATGCCCACTCATACAGGATTGTAGTGCCTGGCTCGCCAAAGAGCTATCGAGTAGATCCGTGTCGCTTATCTGGGAATCCAAGCGGTATCTTTGTCCTGGAATTGGTATTCGATTCAGAATTTGTCTACGGAGTGTTGCCCGGTCGCCTTAGCTGCGAATTTGTCGTATCCGCATCTTGCGGCTGGAATCCATTCAAATTTTGTCAATAAGCTATTCTCGATTCCGAGTGGTAAGAATTCTATTTCGCCTCTTTACTGACGAACAGACATTGGAAAGGTCCCTGACAACGCTGTATATTGGTTCGTGGTAATGGCTCCATTGCGTTGTAGCACCACAATCAGGTACCAGTCGAATGCAGCGATTTGGGAAAATAATTCAATTCATGAGCTGGCCCGTAATCTGCGGCGTATTGGTCGCAATCGTGTTTCTCCAGTATCAACAACTGGGCGAACTGAATCAACAATCGATACTTGTTGCCCCGGTCCAGGAAGCCAAGCAACCGATTACCTCATTTTCAGATGCCATAAGCAAAGCCGCTCCGTCGGTGGTAAGCATCAATGCCACCAGTGTCAACGTAGAGTCGATCGAACGGGCCGCAGCAGATCGGGTTAACTTGTATCTGGGAGAAAGAGCCAGCCTGGGTTCTGGAGTAATCATCAGCGACCAGGGTTACATCCTCACCAATCTACACGTAGTCGACACATTGTTCGATGCATTCGATACGGAAGTCACTCTAAAAGATGGACGAAAAACGCCTGCCACGGTTGTTGCATGGGACAAAGACAAGGATCTGGCAGTCCTGCATATTAATATGGACAACCTGGCACCTATTCAGATTGATGATGAGCAGGAACTAGAAGTTGGTGATATCGTTTTCGCTATAGGTTACCCACGCAACATTGGACAATCTGTGTCGCAGGGTATTGTGAGTGCATTAACCACCAATCCGGATACATCCATATCGATTATTCAAACCGATGCCGCCATTAATCCGGGCAATTCTGGCGGCGCCTTGATTGATAATGAGGGAACCCTGGTTGGAATCAATTCTTCGATATTCTCAGAATCTGGAAATTTCGAGGGAATAGGCTTCGCAACTCCAGCCAGTATCGCGATAGCTGCTATGGAGGAGTTGGTCGAGCAGGCAATTGAAGGGAATAATGGCTATTTGGGAGTTCTCACTGGCGAAGCATTAAATGAACAATCCAGCCAGTTATTCTTCGGAGTCAACCATATCCGCGGCATGTTAGTAGAAAATGTGGATGTAGGTGGGGCTGCCGAACGAGCAGGAATTGAGCCAGGTGATGTCATTACTCGCGTTGAGGACACTCCGGTTATAGACGGACAGAATATCGTGATGGAGATCAGGAATAAGAAACCAGGTGACACTGTTACTGTGCAGGTTTACCGCAACGGACAGACGTTCAATTTTCCAGTTACGCTGGGTTTCGGCGAGGCGCTGATAATCGAGCCATAGGCAGAGAAAACTAAAGACTCGCTGCCACTGATCCAGGCCGTTTTCAGTCGTTGGATTCCGGATTAGGATCCAGTCTGCACTCCGCCGATAAAGCGTGGGCCTGCAAGTGTTCATTGCGCGCCAATTCTGCAGCAGTTACTGCCAATATACTTGCCCCAGCCGGTGAGCAGTTGATAATCGAACTGCGCTTCTGGAAGTCATAAACACCAAGAGCTGAGAAGAATCGCGCAGTGCCCGAAGTAGGCAGCACATGGCTTGGGCCGGCACAGTAGTCTCCGAGCGCTTCGGCACTGTATCTACCCATAAAAATTGCACCAGCATTGTCTATATAGGCAAGCACCGCATCTGGATCTTCTACCGACAACTCAAGGTGTTCCGGAGCTATTAAATTACTGGCCACCGCAGCTTTTTCCATATCTTCCGCGAGTACGAAAATGCCTCGATTCTTCAACGAAGTCTGGATGATGTTGCGCCGCTCCATCTCCGGCAGCAATCTGTTGATACTGCTTTGTACTTGCGCTAGAAAGTCGGCACTGGTGCTGATCAAGATGGACTGGGCCTGCTCGTCATGCTCTGCCTGTGAAAACAAGTCCATGGCAATCCAGTCCGGATTTGTCTTGCCATCACAAATAATAGTCAGCTCTGATGGTCCCGCCAGCATATCGATTCCCACTTCTCCGTACACTTGCTTCTTCGCCACCGTGACATAGATGTTCCCCGGCCCGGTAATTTTATCCACCCGAGGGATAGTTTCAGTTCCATAGGCCATTGCCCCTACAGCCTGTGCCCCTCCTACAGTAAACACGCGGTCGACTCCAGCCAGAGACGCGGCAGCGAACACCAGGTCGCCATCTCCTCCGTACTGCGTAGGCACAGTGGCGATAATCTCCTTGACTCCCGCGACCTGTGCTGGAATCGCCAGCATTAGAACAGAAGATGGGTAATTAGCCTTGCCTCCTGGCACATAGACTCCGACTCGATCCAGCGGGCTGACCTTCTGACCATAGACTGAACCATCAGATTCTTCAAAATGCCAGGAAGATTGCTTCTGCTTTTCGTGGTAACACCGGATGCGTTCGGCTGCGTGCATTAGAGCCTGTCTCTGTTCACCGGGTAAGCTCTCCAGTGCTTCCGACATCTGCTGCTGTGTTACTGACAAATCAACCATCGACTCAGCGCCGAATCCATCGAACTTATTGGTGTAGTTCAGCAGGGCCTTATCGCCGTCACTCCGTACAGCAGAGAGAATTTCGCGCACCACTGAGCTGACTTCATCCGCGACGAGTAACTCTCGTTGCAGCAAGTCGACAAGTTGCTGTTCAAAATCTGCGTCTATTGTGAAGAGTTGCTTGATTGTAATTGAGGGATTGGTCATAGCTGAAGGGTAGTCACCAGCAGGAGGCTAATTAGATTCTACAGCGTCTCGCAGCCTGCCCAGAATCTGGCGAATAATTGCATTCTTAATTTTCATGGAGGCCTTATTCACGATTACCCTGGCAGAAATATTGGCAATCAATTCTTTTGGCTCCAAGTTATTCGCTTCGAGGGTTTTGCCAGTATCCACGATATCGACGATTGCATCGGCCAGCCCGAGCGACGGTGCCAACTCAAGCGCACCATTGAGTTTTATCAATTCAATTTGTTTGCCCTGTTCTGCGAAGTACTTTTTGGCAATATGGGTGAACTTGGTCGCCACCTTGAGGCAATCAGACATGGGGCCAGGATTTACAGGTTCTGCTGTCATTAACCGGCAGGCCGCGATCTGCAGATCGAGAGGTTCGTAAAATCCTTCACTGCCATATTCCAGTATCAGGTCTTTACCTGCTACGCCCATGTCTGCACTGCCAAACTCAACATAGGTCGGTACATCTGAACCACGAATCACCATGAGTTTGACATTGTCCTGATTGGTGTCAAATAGCAGCTTCCTGCTCTTAAAAACATCTTCTTCCGGCACAATATCAGCTTGCTGAAAGAGCGGCAGCGTCTCTTCCAGTATGCGACCCTTGGTTAGGGCGATGACCAAATTTGAGGAGTTCATCGAGTTAGTTATCTCTGATTCTAAGAAAGCCAGTACTGGTAATTACGAGGAAACTCGACGAATTTGCGCGCCAAGTGATTGCAGTTTTTCCTCGATACATTCGTAGCCTCGATCGATGTGATAAATCCGGTCCACACTGGTTTCATTTTCAGAGACCAAACCAGCTATGATCAGGCTGGCCGAGGCACGTAAGTCAGTTGCCATTACGGGGGCTCCTTTCAACGCTTCTACTCCATCCACTATCACGGTATTTCCCTCCACGCGAATAGATGCTCCCATACGGTTCATCTCGTGCACATGCATGAATCGATTTTCGAACACGGTTTCTGTAATAGATCCCGTACCGTTGGCCACTGAATTCAAGGCAGTAAATTGAGCCTGCATATCAGTGGGAAATGCGGGATACGGCGCGGTGCGCAGTGAAACTGCATTGGGTCGTTTATCGTGCATGTCGAGTTCGATCCAGTCCTCCCCAACTTTGATCTCTGCTCCTACCTGCTCGAGCTTACTAAGCACCGATTCCAGAATGTCTGGCCTGGTGTCCTTGGCCTTAATATGTCCACGGGTTGCCGCCGCTGCAATCAAGTAGGTACCTGTTTCAATACGATCTGGCATTACCGAGTAACTGCAGCTCTTAAGATCTTCCACACCATCGATCACTATAGTATCTGTACCCTGCCCGGAAATCTCAGCACCCATAGTGACCAGGCAGTTCGCGAGATCGACGACCTCGGGTTCCCGGGCGGCGTTCTCGATTATGGTTTGACCCTTCGCGAGCGTAGCAGCCATCATCACGTTTTCAGTACCGGTTACCGTTACCAGATCCATGAAAATATGCGCACCCCGCAACTTTCCATCGACCGAAGCCTTTATGTATCCGTCCTCTACGACGATATCGGCACCCATTGCCTGCAAAGCACTAATATGCAGATTCACAGGCCGGCTACCAATCGCACAGCCACCTGGAAGCGCAACCTCGGCTTTCCCATAGCGGGTTAGCAATGGCCCTAGCACCAGGATCGACGCCCGCATTGTTTTCACCAATTCATAAGGTGCACTGAAATCTTGTATTGTGCTGCTGTTTACTTCGACATTTAGTTTTTCATCAATAATCGGCTGGACTCCCATACAACCAAGCAGTTCAATCATCGTGGTAATGTCGTAAAGATGCGGTAGGTTACAAATCTGCACCGTTTCATGAGTTAACAATGTAGACGCCAGAATCGGCAGAGCCGAATTCTTAGCCCCCGCAATTCTAATCTCACCTTTGAGGCTTACGCCTCCTTTTATAATTAATTTATCCATTTCGGACTTTGCTGTTGACTGGCACGTTACGCTGCGCTGTGCTCTGCTTCAGTCTTCAAGTGCATAGTGACGGCATGAATAGCGCCACTGACGATGTGTGTATTGAGAATCTGATAAATAGTCTGTTGTCGCTTGATTGCGTTGAGTCCGTCAAAGACATCACCGACCGCCATAACGAGATACTTACCATCCCCGCCCTCTACTGTGATATTGCAGTCAGGCAATGCCGCCGCCAACAATTCCCTTATCTGGTCAGTGTCCACACTATCTCCTACCTATTTCCAATTATCCAGGACCAGTTCGATATCGTTATCGTATTGGGTCATAAGGGCAGAAAACTGAGTGAAGTACTGCCGCCCAAGATTGATGCCAGCAAGACTCATATTCTTGAGCTTCCATTCATCGTTCTCATTGAGGAACATCTGGTACTGTAGTCGCAGGTTATTATCGCTACTGCGTAATTCCATTCCAACGACTGTATCGGCTCTTGGATCGGCATTCGGATTACTCGCTGGAAGAAATACCAACTCCTCGCCATTGTAAGAAACTAATGAGGCTCCATAGAATCTGGCCAAAGTTGTCTTCAGTGTGTCGGCAAAGCGCTGCTTCTGTATTGCACTCGCCGAACTTGCGTAGCGCGACATAACCACTTCGGCGACCGCATTGAAATCGGCAAAGGTGTCTAGCACTTCTTCGACTCGCGAGAAGTAGCGATCTCTGTCTGTAAGGAAGAATTCCTTAGTTTCGGCAACAGCTTTCAGAAGGGATTCGACACCCAGTTCGGCTGTCTCCACAGCCGTCAATTCCTGCCCATGAATCAGGCCCGGCGTGGTCAAGACAAACAACCATGTCACCAGGAATTTCTTCAATGATCTCATATGGTTATCTCCGGTTTCGATCTATAACGATGTTTTTCTCGCTGGCAGGGAAAGAGGAATATATCTCTTTCCCTCTCTTTTCCCTAGCTTGTTGATTCCCTGTTAATAGAGCAGATTCGCCCTTAATCTAGTCTGAACCATGGCTGAGGGAAGCCAGTTTACATGAATTGCTTACCGCGATAAATTATTACTTGCAATGAGGGTCAAAGACCCTTCTAATTGTTCGCTTTATTGCTAGCTCTTAGAATTCATCAACTATGTTGGACACGGTTTTTATCGTCCTTGGATTTATTGGACTAATCTGGGGGGCGGACAAGTTTGTGTTCGGTGCATCAGCATTGGCGCGCAACTTGGGCGTCTCTCCCCTGATGATAGGACTAACCATAGTTGCTTTTGGCACGTCTGCTCCTGAGATATTTTCCTCCGCTGTTTCCGCTTTAAATAATAAACCCCAATTGGCAATCGGTAACGCCCTCGGCTCTAACTTGTTTAACGTGGGTGTTGCATTAGGGGTGGCTGCCATCATCAGTCCACTTAAGCCACCGGACTCATTGATCGACAAAGAAATCCCTGCCTTGCTACTTGTCACACTGGTCGCCGGCGCTCTCATGTTCGACCTGTACATGGGCTTTTTCGATGCGGTTGTCTTAATTGGGATCACTGCTTATTTCGGTTATCGATTGTTCAGGAAAAGAATCCGCACCGGATCGACTCCGGAGATAGTAGATTCAGAATTAACAGGGGTAAATAGTCTGCAGGCAGTAGTAAATCTTTTAGTGGGATTGGCATTACTAATTCTGAGCGCCCAGGTGCTGGTGCAGTCAGCGACGTCGATTGCTGAACGCCTCGATGTGTCGACCGCAGTTATCGGATTAACTATAGTAGCCTTAGGAACCAGTTTACCGGAGCTCGCCGCGTCGGTTACTTGTGTATTAAAAGGCCACCACGACCTGGCCATCGGTAATATTGTTGGATCGAATATACTAAACCTACTAGCAGTGCTCCCCTTCCCTGGCCTGTTCAGTGCCGGACCAATCGAACCTTCTTTACTAAATCGTGACTATGTTATGGTCCTGCTACTTACAGTATTGCTGGCATTTTTCTGTTATCGAGGAATAAAGAAGCACAAGATGATTGGCCGCCTGAGTGGAGTCATCTTCTTGTTAATCTACTGCAGCTGGTTTACGGTAATGATGGTTCAGATATAAAACCACTTGGTGACAGCTCAACTTTATAAGCAAGTCAATCATGAATACTGATTCATCCCTGATAAACAGCGCACTGCGAACTATAGAAATTGAAAAGGACGCAGTAAATGAGTTGCTATCCCGCATCGATGCCGAGTTTGAGAACGCCTGCCGTTTGATTCTGGAATCTACCGGTCGCGTCGTAGTAACCGGAATGGGCAAATCAGGGCACATTGGCAAAAAAATTGCCGCCACTCTGGCGAGCACAGGTACAACAGCGATGTATGTACACCCAGCCGAAGCCAGTCACGGTGATATCGGTATGATTACCAGTGACGATGTAATGCTGGCCATTTCTAATTCAGGTACAACTGAAGAGATTACTACCTTACTACCGGTACTGAAAAGGAAAGGGGTCCCCCTGATCACCATGACAGGCGACAAGCAGTCCGAACTCGCCGCTGCTGCCACCTGTAACCTTGACGTAAATGTGATAGAGGAAGCCTGCCCACTTGGTCTGGCCCCGACATCCAGCACTACCGTGGCGCTGGTGATGGGAGATGCATTGGCGATGGCTTTGCTGGAAGCGCGTGGCTTTACAAGAGATGATTTTGCCGTCTCCCACCCCGGTGGACAGCTTGGCCGCAGACTCTTGGTTAAGGTGAAAGATGTAATGCATACCGGAGCAGAAATTCCCAGGGTTACGGCCGAAACGGCGCTTACTGATGCCCTTCTAGAAATGAGCGAAAAAGGATTTGGTTTAACTATGGTAGTCGATGATAGCGGTCAGCTGATTGGTGTATTCACAGACGGCGATCTGCGCAGGGTTATCGATTCAGGAAGAGACATACAGGAAACCAGGATAAAGGATGTAATGTCCTCAAACTACAAATTCATCGGCAGCAGTGCGCTCGCTGTCGAGGCTGCCAAACTTATGCAAGACTCAAACGTCTACGTGCTTATCGTACAAGATGAGCAACCACAGCTCACGGGAATCGTCAAGATGCACGACTTGTTACAGGCGAATGTGGTCTGAGCTTCTACTATGATTTTCAACCATGACTCTGCAGCAGTAGAAGCCAGTGCCCGTAACATCAGGCTACTGCTTCTGGATGTAGATGGCATATTAACTGACGGTAAGCTCTATTTTTCAAATTCTGGCGAAGAGAGTAAGGCGTTCCATTCCCTTGATGGACACGGCATCAAGATGCTCATGAGCACTAGTGTGGAGGTGGGTATTATTACCGGACGTAGCTCTTCTGGAGTGGAAAAACGCGCTGGAGACTTGGGTATCGAGCTGCTTTACCAGGGCCGAGAAGATAAACTGAACGTTCTCAATGAGATAGCACTAAACAAAAATTTGCAACTCGAACAGATCGCGTATGCAGGCGATGACTTTCCAGATTTACCTGTGCTGAATGTTGTCGGTTTGAGTTTTACGGTGCCTCTAGGTCATGACGATGTGAAATCGGCAGTGCAAGCTATCACCCAACACCAAGGTGGCAATGGCGCAGTGCGAGAAATCACGGACTTTATTCTTTCAGCACAAGGTAACTACAAGCAATTTCTGTCTGATTAATTCCTCGCTCTTTTTGCAGGGCTCCAGGAAAAAGCTGCTTCCATGTTAAGCTGTCACATAACTTTACTAGGCTGGCTACCATGAAACGCCTTTCGCTATTCTTAATTCCCAGCGCAATTGCCATAGTGCTATTTGCCGGCATCAGCAGCTTCGAATCCGTTGGTAATGATTCCGAATCGCAAGAAAAACTGATACTTCTTGACTATGATGCTTATTCGGAAGGTATCAACAGCGTACTTTTTGATGCTGACGGATCGATTAACTATACTCTGCAGGCCGTGAGCCAAGTCCACTTCAATGATGATCGAACTGAATTAGAAGAGCCCTATATTCGACTTTTTCAGCAGGGTGCACCCCGCTGGAATATCATGGCCGACTCGGGCAGAATCTCAGCTGTTTCACATGAGAGCGATACTTCATCCCGCATCATTGAATTACTGGGTGGTGTAGAAGTCTATAGCCTCGATGAGTATGGTAATCGGACAGTACTTACTACTGAATTTCTATCCCTGGATCCACTACTTGAAACTATGGAGACAGACCAGTTTGTAACCCTTGTAACTACAAACCTGCAACAAACGTCTATTGGTATGTTTGCAAATCTAAATTTAAATGAAGTCATGTTTCTTCGAAACATCCAAGGAAGTTATGAGAAAACCACCAATTAGTTTAGTGAGTCGCTACACATTTCTGTTACTGCTCTCTTATGCGGCCACGAGTATTGCACTCGAATCGGATCAGAGCCAACAGGTTCGATGGAGTGCAGATGGCGACTCTACTATGAGAATCGAAGAGAACACTCGGATTCTTGAGATGTCTACTAATGTAAATGTAACACAGGGAACTTTGGAGATTATTGGTAATGAGGCAATAATTGAATTAAATGCTGCTACCAACGAATTCCAACGCGTTACAGTTCATGGTACTCCCGTTCACTACCAGCAACAGCTTGATGAAGATGGCGCTATAGTAAAGGGAACTAGCGAAACTATTCTGTTCTATGTAGATAGCTTGACTGAAGAAACTATTATCGAACTGATTGGCGACGCCAATATCGAATCCCCAGACACAACTTGGAGTTGCGTGTCTATTACTTATATTGTGGAACAAAATTTAATACCTAATTCCATCGGTCCCTGCGCAGGCTCTCTGAGTGGCTCGAACCAATAGATACCCAAAATGCTGAAAGCCGAGAACCTTGCCAAGAGCTATAAGGGCCGAGAGGTAGTACACGACGTTTCGATCACTATTGAACAAGGTGAAATCGTCGGTTTACTCGGGCCCAATGGAGCCGGAAAAACGACTTGTTTCTACATGATAGTCGGGCATGTGCACGCGGATAGTGGTGAAGTATCCCTGGAAGATCAAGTACTGACCTCGCTTCCCATTCACCAACGAGCGAGTTTTGGACTTTCCTACCTTCCACAGGATTCTTCGATATTCAGGACTCTCAGCGTTGAGAATAACATTCTGGCAATACTGGAAACACGCAAGGATTTGAGTAGTACAGAAAAACGTAACAAGCTTGAATCACTACTGGAGGAATTCAATATTGAACACATCCGCCACAACAAGGGAATGAGTTTATCCGGAGGAGAGAGACGCCGAACTGAGATTGCCCGAACGCTAGCCACCGATCCAAAGTTCATTCTATTAGATGAGCCTTTTGCTGGCGTGGACCCGATCTCCGTCAGCGATATCAAACAGATTATTCAACATCTCAAATCGCGATCCATCGGGATTTTACTGACAGATCATAATGTTAGGGAAACACTCGATATTTGTGAGAAAGCATACATCGTAAATGAAGGGCAGATTATTGCACAGGGTGATTCCGAAGCTATCTTGAACAATGACAAAGTTCGTGAAGTCTATCTTGGCGAACAATTCAGGATTTGAGTATCCCGATTGACCCTGCTCAATCGAGTTATATTTTCAATCCTACAGACCTAATTAGCTATGCAATTGCGGCACGGATTTTGCTATACTAACGCCTCAACTAATCCAGACTAAAAATGTCTCAAGCAAGTAATTCAGACATTGCTTCTCCACTTATGAGTAGTATTCTCAATGAAACTTTCGCTTCAGCTAAAGCTCGGTCAACAGTTGACTATGACCCCCCAGCTGCAGCAAGCGATACGCCTGTTACAACTCTCTACCTTAGGCCTCCAACAAGAAATTCACGAGGCATTGGAAGCAAATCCAATGTTGGAATTAGTTGAGAGTAACGAAGATGAAGACGCCAGCATCAATAAGCAAGCGAATGGCGACCTTCAAGAGAAAATTGAACTACAAACATCACAGCAAGCCACTGAAAACCAAAACCAGAATGCCGATGAACCTGCCTGGCAGGAACAAATCCCAGGCGATCTAGCGGTTGACAGCAACTGGGATGACATCTACCCGAGTACCTATTCATCCACCCCTTCTTTCGACTCTGACCTTAATAATTTTGAGTCGCGTAATACCACCGTTGATACGCTGCAGGACCATCTGTTGTGGCAGCTAAATCTAACACCCATGACGGAGCAAGATAATTCTATCGCTTTAGCTATTATCGATGCCATCGATGCTAATGGTATGTTAACGGTAGATATCGAGTCACTATATACTGGGTTTGACCAGACACTGGAGATAGAACGGGATGAAGTAATTGCCGTACTGCATAGAATTCAACAGTTTGATCCCGTTGGCGTGGGATACAGGGATCTAGCGGAATGCCTATTGATTCAAATAAACCAGTTTGACAATCCAAAGCTGGCAAGACAGATTCAAAATGCCAAGCTCATCATTAAGGAACACTTGAGCCTGCTCGGGCATCGGGATTATGCTCAACTCATGCGCCGCACCAGGCTCAAGGAAGCCGAGTTGCAGGAGAGCATTTCTTTAATTGAGAGCCTGGATCCGCGACCTGGAGCCAATATCTCCCCCCCCTCTACCACGTATATCGTACCCGATGTCATCGTAAGCAAGCAGTCAGGCACTGGAAAGTGGAAAATAGAACTAAATCCAGACACTACACCAAAAATTCGAATTAACAACAGCTATGCATCCTTGGTAAAGCGAGCCGATTCAAGCGATGACAATAATTATTTGAGAGACAACCTGCAGGAAGCACGTTGGTTTATGAAAAGCCTCCAAAGTCGCAACGAAACACTGATGAAGGTTGCCACTCGAATTGTGGAACATCAAAAAGGGTTTCTAGAGTATGGAGAAGAGGCAATGAAACCATTGGTACTTCACGACATAGCCGAAGCAGTAAGCATGCACGAATCGACTATCTCCCGGGTTACCACACAGAAATACATGCATACTCCAAGAGGTATCTTTGAGCTTAAATACTTTTTTTCCAGTCATGTATCCACCAAGGGCGGAGGAGAATGCTCATCGACTGCAATTAGAGCAATCATCAAGAAGTTGATTGCAGCAGAAAATACCCGTAAACCTCTTAGCGACAGCAAGATAACGCAGTTATTGGATGAGAAAGGAATTAATGTAGCAAGGCGCACTATCGCCAAGTATAGAGAATCTCTCGCTATTCCACCTTCTAATGAAAGAAAACGACTAGTTTAGGAAGCCCCTGATAAAACTGGTGGATCGCTTATGAATATTGGAATTGATTTCACAGCTACGTTAGCTACGAGAACACTAAGTAATGCAATTGGACGATATGCTCACCCCTGAGCGCTGCCACTCAGGACTAGCTGGCGTAAGCAAGAAACGATTACTGACTGCTATCAGCGAGCTGGTGTCTGCGCAGCATTCAGAGCTGGACGCTGATGAGATATTCAATGCACTGATGGCCCGGGAACAATTGGGAAGCACGGGCCTGGGAAACGGCATCGCTATACCACACTGCCGTGTGTCCAGTTGCCGGGAGATCGTCGGATCCCTAATTACACTTGATAATCCGATAGATTTCGATTCCATAGATGGCAAGCCAGTGGATATTCTGTTTGTTCTTATCGTATCGGAGCAAAAAACCGATGAGCATGTAAAGGCGCTCGCCAGACTAGCTGAACTGTTCAACGATGAAGATTTTTGCTACACACTTAGACATACTCACGACGGTGATGATCTGTACAATGTT
The DNA here is from genome assembly GCA_002730035.1 of Gammaproteobacteria bacterium. GTDB lineage: Bacteria > Pseudomonadota > Gammaproteobacteria > Pseudomonadales > Pseudohongiellaceae > UBA9145. The sequence goes on from PBYU01000061.1 coordinate 86,202, forward strand.
GCTGTTACCTATTAATCGCAGAGCTGAAAATCCTATAACAAGAATTCAAGTCACTCATGATAAAGCTGACGATAATCAGTGGTAGATCAGGCTCAGGCAAGAGTACTGTTCTTCATATCCTTGAAGACCGGGGCTACTACTGCATAGATAACCTTCCAGCAAGCTTGCTGCCTTCCCTTGCTGATAGGCTATCATCCGGCGCGACTGGCATACCCAATATTGCCGTGAGTATTGATGCGCGAAATATCTCTGCCGACTTGGAGAAAGTTCCTTCTATAATCAATGCCCTGGAGGAAAAAGACCTTCTGACAGAAATCATTTTCCTCGACGCGAATAGCCAGACTTTGTTAAAAAGATTCAGTGAGAGCCGCCGCAAACATCCTCTTTCAACAGAGAGTGTTAGCCTGAAGGAAGCCATTGATAAAGAGTCAGAGTTGCTTGAGCCCATAGCATTGATGGCAAGCCTCTCCATCGACACCAGTAGCATGTCATTGCACCTGCTACGAGATACGGTCAAGAACAGATTGGTTGAGAGCTCGGAGACCGGCCTGGCGTTGGCATTCCAATCGTTCGGCTACAAGAATGGTGTGCCGGTCGATGCCGATATCGTCTACGATGTACGTTGTCTACCCAATCCCTATTGGGATACTGCACTACGTTCGCTCACCGGATTAGACAAGCCTGTAATTGACTTCCTCGACGAGCAACCGGAAGTTCTCGATATGTATGGTGATATAAAGGATTACTTGCAGAAGTGGCTGCCTATGTTCGAGCAGAACAATCAAAGCTATATTACAGTTGCCCTCGGATGCACCGGTGGCCAACATCGCTCAGTTTATCTCTGTGAGAAATTGAGTGAGGATTTTTCCGCCACTATAAGTAATGTGCAGGCAAGGCACCGGGAACTTAGCCTGTAGCTGATACGAGCCCCGGAAAAACTTGAATTCAAACATCGATGGCTGAGTTAGTCGACATAAAGCCAAAGGTCGAAGTCATTGATCAGGCATTAATGCCGGAATTGGACAAATGGTAAGAGCGAAAGTGGAAGTCATAAATAAGGCGGGGCTACATGCTCGAGCTGCATCCAAACTGGTGGAACTCACTACTTCTTTTGCGTCGGATATACAAGTTGGCCACGAAAAAACAGTAGATGGGAAGAGCATCCTGTCGCTGATGATGTTAGCTGCAGTCAAAGGGACTGAGCTTACCATTGAAGCAAGCGGCACAGATGAAGACCAGGCGCTGAGCGCCGTTGTGGCCCTGATAAGCGATCGATTCGGAGAGTCTGAGTAGTTCTCCTGATACAGGTACTTGCCTGCCCCCAGCCACGCTTTCGCTTGCCCCCGAAATGGCGTTAAAATGCGCCAGCCCAAAAATGGAGCCTCAAACAACACTGTAACCAAGCCCCCGTCAATTCCTGGGCGACTCAATCCCGAAACAGTCCTATCGACTCGCCGATTATAGAGTAGAGGATGAATTGCAAGCATGGCCCAAGTAACTGAAGCACAATTCCAGAAGGACCCTGTCCTGGCTCTGAGTCAGGCTATCGACAGCGGCTCCCTCTATCAGGTTCGGCAGATGATAAAGACTCTGCCTACGGCTGGTATTGCCCATCTGCTCGAATCATCACCCCCCAAGGCCCGTAGCGTTCTCTGGCAACTAATTGATAAGGATGCGGAAGGCGAGGTAATCCAGTACCTCAATGAGGATCTACAGAACGACATCCTCAGCGAACTCAATGCCGAGCAGGTCGCCGAGTTAACAGAGGGGCTGGAGACCGACGATCTGGCAGACATCCTGCAACAACTTCCTCAGCAGCTTAGCTCTCAGGTATTGCAGGCTATGGACCAGCAGGACCGCCATCGAGTGGAGAGGATACTCTCCTACGATGAGGACACCGCTGGTGGATTAATGAATACCGACACGATTACCGTACGCAGAAATCACACCGTGGAGTTGGTTCTCAGATATCTGCGGCGTCACGAACGCATTCCCGAAATGACAGACAATCTCCTGGTGGTGAATCGGGATGATGAGTTTCTGGGAATATTGCCGTTGCGTGAAGTTCTGGTTTCCGATCCAAACACCTCGGTGCGGGAAGTGATGCGCGAAGACATCGAGGCGATCCCGGTAGGCATGGAAGCGACCCATGTTGCTCAGTTATTCGAACAGCACGACTGGGTTTCTGCTCCCGTAGTTGATGGTGAAGGCAAATTACTTGGTAGAATTACCATCGATGATGTTGTCGATGTAATCAGGGATAGCACTGAACACTCCCTGATGAGTATGGCTGGGCTCGATGAAGAGGACGACACCTTTGCTCCGGTAGTGAAAACTGCCAGGCGTCGTGCTTTGTGGTTGGGCGTGAACCTGATGACTGCGGTATTTGCGTCTATCGTCATATACTTGTTTCAGGACACCATCGATCAGGTTGTCTATCTTGCCGTTTTGATGCCTATTGTGGCGAATATGGGCGGTGTTGCAGGCACCCAAACCCTTACGCTGGTCATCAGGAGTCTGGCTCTCGGCCACATCAGTCCTTCGAACAGCCGCTGGTTGTTGATACGGGAACTGGGAGTTGCCGGACTAAATGGCACATTGTGGGCACTGGTTGTCGCAATGATTACTCTGTTCTGGTATGGAGATTTACGATTGAGCCTCATCATAGCGGCAGCAATGCTGATAAACCTGGTCATAGCCGCATTAGCAGGCGCCTACTTGCCCTTGTTTCTCAAGCGAATCAACATCGATCCTGCCCTCGCCGGTACGGTTGCCCTGACTACAGTGACTGACTCTATCGGGTTTTTTACCTTCCTGGGGCTGGCACAGGTCTTCTACCTATAAACAATGAGTACCGACGACTACTCAGAGAGTCAGCAACCCAGCAAGACGCAACGCAAAAAAGAGGCGCTGGCACTGCAAAAGCTCGGCCAACAACTTACCCGGTACAGCCACTCACAGCTAACAAAATTGCCGCTAACAGAAAGAGCCGTAATCGCCATTATTGATTACAACCGGCTGCCAAACAGTCACGGGGCAAAAAAACGTCAATTGCAATGCATAGGGCGCCTGATGCGAGATTGTGATTTCCAGTCGATTAGTCACGCCGTGAATCAACTACAAATAGGCAGTCCTGATCCCGCTCCGATCGAATCCCATGCCATGCAGTTATGTGACCGAATATTGCAAGGCGGCGACTCCGAGATTCATGCAATAGTCGATAGTAATGAGCGGTTGGAACGACAAAAGTTACGCCAGTTTTATCGAGACTTCAGTAAGAGCGAAGAGCAGCAGTACAAAATCCGCCAAAAACTGCTCGCCTACTTAAGGCCTCGGATAGCCTAACTCAACCGCCCAATTCCACAACCACACAACACAAACTCCCGATTGAAATTATTGCCAGAATCGCTGCAGGGCCCTATTTTAGGCTGCTAGCCGGTATCCAGATTAAGTGATACCATCCTCTGCGCGACAGTTCCCTGAATCGAGCTATAACAAGGTTCTTGCCAGGCCCCAGCCCATCTGATTCCAGCGAAACCCGATTTGCAGGATTGAGAGAGTCAGGGAAAAAGAGAATTTTGAGAACAAGAAGAGGATAGCCATGTCTGATAGCAGCGCTCATGCTTACTGGAAATCAAATATCAAGATAGTCATGTCACTACTTGTGGTGTGGTTCATAATCTCTTTTGGTTGTGGAATTCTTTTTGTCGATGCGCTCGATACAATTCGTATTGGGGGATTCAAGCTTGGTTTCTGGATTGCCCAGCAAGGCAGTATCTTCGTCTTTGTGGTGCTGATTTTTGTTTATATCCATCTAATGGATAAGCTCGATGATCGGTACAACCTGGAATCATCCAAGTCTGAATCACCTGGTGCTGAATCAGAAAGTGAGCTGGAGGATTCCCAATGAGTGTACAGATCTGGACATTCATCTTCGTTTTCTTATCTTTCAGCCTCTACATCGGTATCGCAATATGGTCCCGTGCTAAATCCACCAGTGAATTCTATGTCGCTGGCGCCGGTGTCCCTCCACTGGCCAACGGCATGGCCACCGCAGCTGACTGGATGTCGGCGGCCTCGTTTATTTCCATGGCGGGACTAATATCCTTTCTCGGTCGTGACGGCACGTTCTACCTGATGGGGTGGACCGGAGGATATGTACTGCTTGCGCTGCTGCTCGCCCCTTATCTCAGAAAATTCGGCAAATTTACTGTTCCGGATTTCATTGGTGACCGTTACTACTCCAGATCTGCCCGATTGATCGCTGTATTTTGTGCGATCACCATTTCATTTGTATACGTGTGTGGTCAGATGCAGGGTGCTGGCATCGTATTCTCCCGATTTCTGGAGGTAGACATAACTACAGGTGTCATCATCGGCATGACTATCGTCTTCTTCTATGCCGTAATGGGCGGAATGAAAGGCATAACCTACACCCAGGTCGCCCAGTACTGTGTGCTTATATTTGCCTTCATGGTACCGGCCATCTTCATCTCCATCCTGATGACTGGAATTCCGATTCCTCAACTCGGATTCGGCGCCGAGCTAACAGACGCATACGGAGGGGGTTACTTGCTTGATCAACTGGACGGTTTAAGCGAACAGCTCGGCTTTGCTACTTACACCGAAGGGCAGCGTACTACCCAGGACGTGTTTTTCATTACTGCTGCGTTGATGTTTGGTACAGCAGGTTTGCCCCATGTGATCATCCGCTTCTTCACGGTTCCCAATGTCAGAGATGCGCGTCGGTCGGCAGGTTTCGCCCTGATTTTTATCGCCATACTGTACACCACGGCACCCACCGTTGCGGCATTCGCCAGAACCAATTTGATCAATACGGTGAACAATGCGGAATATTCGGCAATGCCGGAATGGTTCAGCAAATGGGAGACTACAAACCTTATCTCGTTCAACGACAAGAATAATGACGGGAGGATTCAATACCTTGGTGATGCCGAGCGCAATGAATTAGAGGTCAATCAAGACATCATGGTATTAGCCAATCCTGAAATCGCCGGCTTGCCAAACTGGGTCGTGGCGCTGGTAGCGGCTGGCGCACTCGCAGCCGCCTTATCAACCGCAGCCGGTCTATTACTTGTCATTTCTACTTCCGTCGCCCATGATTTATTGAAACGCAGCTTTTTGCCATCGATCACCGAGAAACAGGAACTGCTCTGTGCGAGGTGCGCGATATTCGTGGCGGTGCTGGTTGCCGGCTACGTCGGGATCAATCCGCCTGCCTATGTTGCACAGGTGGTCGCCTACGCCTTCGGTTTAGCAGCCGCGTCGTTCTTTCCCGCTATTGTGCTGGGCATCTTTCACAAACGCATGAACAAGGACGGCGCAATTGCCGGCATGCTGGTCGGATTCATTTTTACCGCCTCATATATTATTTACTTCAAGACCATTAATCCCGCTGCCGACAATGCGGCGGGCTGGTGGCTGGGCATTTCACCGGAGGGAATAGGGGCACTTGGAACGCTGGCGAATCTGCTAGTTGCCTACTCCGTTGCCAAGTTTACACCCGCCCCACCGAAAGATGTTCAAGCTATTGTAGAAAGCATCAGGCTTCCAGGAGAAGCGGTCGCTCGTTGAGGTTTTAAAACAACGTCAGGCTTTGTGTTTGCCGTGCTCAGTTTTCTCCCAGTACTCTTTTACTGTCTGTTTCATTTCCCTATGCATAAACAACAGACCAACCAGGTTCGGGACCGTCATCAGAACAATTGTAATTAGCGACAGGTTCCAGACGATGGTGGTATCAGCGAGAGCCGCATAAAAGAACGCCAAAACATAGACAACTCGATAGGGTAACACTGAGCCGGACCCAAACAGATAAGTCATAGCCCGGTCACCGTAGTAGGACCAGGCGATTGCTGTGGAGAATGCAAACAACATTAGCCCCACAGACACAATATATTTTCCATAGTCGCCGAAGAATCCCCTCGTAAAGGCCTCGGCTGTAAGTGGAACTGAATGAAGCAAGGATTCACCGGTCACCACAATGCTGGTATCTTCCAACTGCCCATCTACTACGGTGACATTGCTGCTGATCGGTTCACCATCGCGAGTGTACACCGCATTCTCGGCAAACGACCTGGCATGAATCAGTGTGAAGTTATCGGTGTTCTGAACCTCACCCCCCAGCAGATCAATCTGGCCAGAATAGCCGCGAGCGGTTAATTCGTCGCCATTGAGGTAGGAGAACAATGCCTCGACATCGGAGCTAGTGGACTCATTATAAACGCCTGCCACGAAATTCATGTCGGCTCGCTGAAACTCATTGTTGAACTTTTCCATCCATACACCGGAGGACAGGATGACAAGGCCCGTAATTGTGCAGATCACGATAGTGTCGATGAAGGGTTCGAGTATCGAAACCATACCTTCATCGGCAGGCTCATCGGTCCGTGCAGCGGCGTGTGCAATTGGTGCCGACCCCTGCCCTGCCTCGTTTGAGTAAAGCCCTCTGTTCACACCACGATCGAATGCATAAGCGAAAGTTGCACCAAGAAACCCACCAGTAGCAGCCGAACCAGTAAAGGCATCACTGAAAATTGAAACAAAGGAAGGGATGATATTTGTGATGTTCGGAATGATCACCGCGAACGCTCCGATCAAATAAATAATTGCCATAGTTGGCACTATCGCCGCCGCGACTTTCGCAATGCGAGTAATACCACCAATAATTACCAGTGCCAGTAACACTGACAACACGCTCGCTGTAATTAACGGATCCAGAGAAAAAGTACTCTCCAGTCCCGCAGCAATACTATTAATCTGTGGAAGATTTCCCGTACCGAAAGAACTCAGCACCGTGGCACAGGCGAAGATGATCGCTAACCATTTGGCATTGAGGCCCTTCTCCATATAGTACATGGGACCGCCAGCCATGGTGCCATCCGGTATCTGGTTGCGATACTTGTGGGATAGGGTAACTTCAACGAATTTGCTGGTCATCCCGAAAAATGCCGTCATCCACATCCAGAACAGAGCGGCTGGACCGCCCAGGTGCAAGGCCAGTGCAACTCCGCTAATATTACCGGTGCCAACGGTGCCCGAAAGCGCTGTGGCCAATGCCTGAAAGTGTGTTGTATCACCCCTGGCACCTTCTTTATCGAATTTACCGGTGGTTATACCGATGGCATGTTTGAAATACCGAATTTGAGGAAAACCCAGATAGAGAGTAAAGAATACCCCTACCGATAGCAGAAAAGTGGGAAACCAGATTGCACTGCCAAGATAGCCATCGATAAAGATCAGAAAATCATTTACTGCATCCAAACTACTTCCCCTTTTTATTCTTCTTAAGCAACCGGGTTGTTGCCTGAGCGATGAAGCCTAGTCGTTGCTTATGGTTATTTTGGGTCCTGTCGATCCCTCAGAGTGTAATTTCCCCACTCTGCGATCCACGTTCTCTGCCAACTGCAAATACGCTTTTGCTGCCGCATGAGCTGGACTTGATGCTACCACAGGATAGCCACAGTCAGTCTGTTCACGAATCGTCAAATCCAGTGGTAAGCGTCCAATCACTTCGGTGCCGTAATCTTCGGACAGGCTCTCTCCGCCACCACTTCCGAAGATGGCCTCTTCATGACCGCAATTAGAACACACATGAGTGCTCATGTTCTCAACCACACCCAGCAGTGGTACATCGACTTTCTTGAATAATTCTATGCCCTTGCGAGCATCCATCAACGCTACATCCTGTGGTGTAGTGACAATAACTGCCCCGCTAACGCTTACAGATTGAGCCAGGCTCAGCGGAATGTCACCGGTGCCCGGCGGCATATCTACAATTAGGTAGTCCAGCTCCGACCAGGCAGTATCTGTCAGAATCTGCTTGAACGCCGAAACAATCATCGGCGCTCTCCATACCATAGGAGTATCTTCATCCACCAGAAAGCCCATGGAGTTGCACTCGACACCGTGAGCTGAAATCGGAACCATGTATTTCTGATCCTTTATCTGCGGCCTGGTGCCTGGCTTCACGCCCAGCATCAATGGCAGACTGGGACCATAGATATCGGCATCCAGTAAACCCACGTTCTTACCCAGAGTTCCTAGCGCCACGGCAAGGTTTACGGCCGTGGTAGATTTCCCTACGCCACCCTTTCCTGAGGCGACAGCTACAATATCCTTAATGTTATCCAATTTATTCAAGTTGCTATCCGTCTTGGTGAATCTGCCGAAAACTTATTCGGCATGTTGCTGTTAGAGTCGCCGGGATTATCATTTATTCAATTTGAAAAGAAAATAGGCATGACACGAGTTCTATTCGCTAGATAGAATAAATGTTGTATTTAATTGGCGTGATCTCTGCGAAAATTGAAGAATGCGTAAATTCATCTGTTTGCTACTGTTTTTCCCTGTCGCCGTCGAAGCCGCAGAATTACAAGAAGAAACCGAGCTTAAGTTCGCTATCTATTCCTCTGCCTGGGGAGAGAATACCGACGATGGATTGCGAATAGTCGCCTTCAATCAGACTCAAGGTGAGATTCGCCTGAACTCCATAGTCTTCCTGAAGAGTACTGAAGATACAGAATCCGTGCCCATACAACTGGCGCTTGATATACCTTCCTTAGGCTATGCCGATATCGAACTTCCCTATATCGATCTCTTGTTGGGGGATGAATGTATTGACCGTACCATGGCCGGGAATTGGAAACTGGTTGAAGTCTCCAATTACACTCTGAATCCTTCGGTGAGAAACCTGATTATCGAAGACACCGATTCATTTCGTATTTATCAATGTGTAGAAAATGTGCAAACAAATTGGACAGATTTATCGAGCAATAATCAAACTCAATATGAAGAATGGGTGCTTTTCCATTTCGAGACCCGACGCGAAGACTAAAGACCCTCTGAACAAGTGTATTCACACACAAAAATAGGGATCCGTAGACCCCTTCTTCGTTAATTCATCTAGTCTAGCCTACTAAAATTCCACCCCATTGGACGAAAAACGGTGCGAATACCAGGCTTAATATCGCCGAGAGCTTAATAAGGATGTTCAGAGACGGGCCAGAGGTATCTTTGAGAGGGTCACCCACTGTGTCTCCAACCACGGCCGCCATATGCTGCTCAGAACCTTTACCGCCATGATTACCTGCTTCGATATATTTCTTCGCGTTGTCCCAGGCTCCACCACTGTTAGATGAGGCGATAGCTAATACGCCACCGGCTACCAGGGCTCCTGCCAGAACTCCGGCTACTGCTTCGACACCAAACAGGAATCCAGTCACCAGCGGCGTACCCATGATAAGCACACCGGGCGCGATCATTTCCTTAAGAGCAGCCCTGGTCGAAATCGCCACACATTGGGCGTAATCAGGCTCTCCAGTCCCTTCCATGATGCCGGGAATTTCCTTGAACTGGCGGCGTACCTCTTCAATCATTTCGAATGCTGCATCACCCACTGAACGCATGGTCATTGCCGAAAACAGGAATGGCATCACCGCGCCGATAAACACGCTGGTGAAGACCAATGGGTCGAGCAGGCTCATGGCAATGGGCTCGCCAGTAAGGGTGGATGCTGCTGTAATAAAAGCTGCAAACAGCGCCAGTGAAGTCAGAATTGCCGCGCCGATAGCAAATCCTTTACCGATGGCCGCAGTGGTGTTGCCCGCCGAATCGAGGATATCCGTACGCCGACGGACTTCCTTCTCGAGGCCGACCATTTCCGCGATTCCACCGGCGTTATCTGCAACCGGACCATAAGCATCGATCATCAAGGCAATAACTAGCGTACCAAGCATACCCAGTGAAGCTATGGCTACACCGTACATACCCGCCAGATACCAGGACACAAAGATACTTGCTGCAATACATAGATAAGGTAGTACCGTACTCTTGTAACCAAGGGACAATCCAAAAATAATATTGGTCGCGACACCTGTCTCGCAGGATGCAGCGACTTCCTGAACCGGCTTGTACTTATCTGATGTGTAGTAACCCGTGAGTAAGCCCACGGCCAACCCGGCAACCAGACCAGCGATGAAACACCCGTACACTCCCATGTTCGTGTACTGTTCACCGTTGAGCTCGAAAAACTCGGGCACCAATGCCGTGGTAAAAAAGAACATCACCACTGCCATCAGGGCGCTGGATATAATCAACAGCTTCATTAAAGCGGGAGCTACATCTTCTTCGCTGTCAACGCCGACAAGCAATTTGGTAATCAGGCTTATAGGGATCCCCACTGCACTGATCAGGATTGGATATAACAATGCATTCGGGTCGCCGGCAAACACCACGGCACTAATCACCATGGCTGCACACGTGCTCTCTGCGCAGGAACCGAACAGGTCCGCGCCCATACCGGCCACATCACCCACATTGTCACCAACGTTGTCGGCAATCACTGCCGGGTTTCTTGGGTCGTCTTCAGGAATACCCTTCTCTACCTTACCAACCAGGTCGGCACCCACATCGGCGGCCTTGGTGAATATACCCCCACCAACACGTGCAAATAACGCAATAGTTGAACCGCCCAAGCCAAAGCCGGCGATGACTTCCATCAGAATGTGATTATTTTCTTCTCCGAGGTCAGCCAGCAAAAAACCCATGACGACATAGATAATGACCAGCCCCAACGTGGCCAATCCAACCAGAGCAAATCCCATTACGGCACCGGAATTAATCGCGACATCGAAAGCGCTAGCGATATCTTTCTTGGCGGAGACAGTAGTCCTGGCATTTCCCTGAGTGGCGACCTTCATGCCGATATACCCTGAAGCGATGGAGATAGCACCACCGAACAGAAACGCCAGAGCAGTATAAAAACCTTCTCGAATGTCAGGAGTATGAGAATCATCGATCAAAATGACGATGATGGCTGCGAATGCCACCATAAAGATGGTCAGGAATTTATATTCCTGTCTCAGGAATGCCATCGCTCCATCGGCGATCGCTCCATGAATAAACCTTAACCGTTTTCCATCTTTTTCATCGAGCCCCATATCGAGAGGAATGCTGATGACCTTCTTCATATAAAAGTACGCGATCCCCAAGCCCAGCAGCGACAAAACTATAGTGACTGTAATTGTTATCCCCGGCATCTACGTGTCTCTCCCCAAGTGGTTAGATAATTTCAACGGCGCGCACTTTACCATAACGGGCCTTACAAACAAAGTGCACGAGAGTGGCTGCATCCCAGTAACTCTAAGGCGTTGGGAAAGAAAAGGATGAAATAAGTAGAACAGTAAAAAATTGGCTAGAAAGCGATTATTTCTTCTTGGTTTTATCGCGAGGTTTGCGAGTTGATTTGCCTGTGGCTGAGTCAGATTCTCCCCTGGCCTGTCGAAAGGCCTTCCGTAAGGCATCCACCTTAGCTTCTCTCTGCCTTTCCAGGTAGCCCTGACGCTTGCTCTCGAAATCTACTACTTTCTTATCCATAGGATTCCACGAATTTTATAGTCACTCTCTGGCAACTATTGAGACTGGACCTGTCTCACCAGACTCTCTTTCCTGGCCTCCAATTCGGCAATCAGATCCTTTGCCAGCGGCTCTACGGTATAACCCGTGGCATCGATGTTTTCATACTTAGCCTGTTCCGCGCTGAGAATTTCAAGCAGCTCTTCAGCCACTAATTTCGCTTCCTGCAAGACAGCAGTAGCCGCTTCATCAGTGCTCACATCGGTTTGAATGGTCGCAATTTGCTGTTCCAACTGAGTAATTCTCTCGAGTTTCTCCTGCCGTTCGGCCTCGGCTGCCGCTATCGCCGCCAGACGGGCCTGCTCCCTGCGTTCGGCTTCTTCCTGCTGGCGCTGCTCCTCTTCAGCGCGTGCTCTCGCGGCAGCAACCTGGCGATCTCTCTCTTCCTGCAGTCGCGCCCGTTCAGCAGCCTGAGCTTCCCGTTGTCTGGCTAATTCATCGGTGCGAGCGCGTTGCTGTTGCTGGTCGATGCGCGCTGCCTCTTGTTCTGCAGCGACTTGCTGCGCCTCCTGGGCAGCCAATTCAGCTTCCCTGGCTGCCTGAGAGGAACAGGCGCCTAGTACCAGGATAAGCAGCAGGGTCGAAATCAATCGGGTCAGCTTGTTTAAGCTCACTGGATGGCTATCGATGTCAGGACGGAAACTCATGACCCTCTCCTTGATGGGGTATTGCGCATTTGCTTAGCAGTTATATCGACAGATATTAACTCCAAGCTCTTGATTAATAAATTTTTTTTGAATAGAACCCTGCAAAATTGTCGATTTTTTCATACTTTATAGCGATAAAGTGTGAATTTGTCAGTAAAATCCACCTTTCGCTCTTGTCTAGCTGTTATCGGCATCATCAATGTAGAGTTCATTTTCCTCGTAACCAGAATGGAGAATCGCAGGCCCCACGCTGATGTCCTTATCCAGAGTATTTCCACTGTTGCTACGATCGTTGCTGATAATGGTGCTGAGTGCGCCGGTTATCCTGCTCCTGCTCTCGGTGCAAACCGGATCTGCCGTAGCCACCCCACCGCCATTGACTGCGGATGAGGTTGCTCGCATAGAAACTCTGTTACTAGACAGTGCTCCGAGCGTTCCCTCCAATCCCAGCCAGCAGAGCTTGCGGCTCGATGCGCGAGATCTGAATTTGCTGCTACGCTACAGCATCGATGTCTTGAAGCTGACCCCACAATGGGCTGGGGAAGTGGCACTGAAAGCAGATGCACTAAACGCCCAGATGAGCGTGCGCCTGATTGATGGCTGGTCTGGGCTGTATCTCAATTTTTGGGCTGATTTCGTCGTCGCAGAAACAAGCTTGGAATTGGATCGATTGCGCATCGGTAAGCTGCAGGTTCCAGATGGATTGCTGCAATCGGTGGTGTCCCGACTACGTGACAATCTGGAAACCAACAACGCCGCCTACCAGGATTTCGGCAAGTTGCTTGCTAACGTCGAAAGAGTCACTGTGGAACCTACTCGGATGCACGTTACACTGCAGTGGGATCCCATGTTGATTTCCCGAATCAGCGAGCAAGCCCAGCGGCTGTTCATCTCCGAGAGGGATCAACAGCGTATTATCGAGCACTATCGCTTGATAAATGAAGTGGCAATGACGATTCCCACAGATATACGTGCAGTCTCACTGAATGCTTTCCTGACGCCTTTGTTTGCTGCTGCCCATGACAGGTCTCTAAACGGCAGTGATCCGATAGCCGAGAATCGTACGCTATTTCAAACCCTGGCTATCTACGTCAATAATGAAGATATTGCTCAACTACTGGGAGAATCACTCGTCGACGCTGTAGCACCCGCAAAATTTATAGAAGTCCGACTACAACGCAGGCAGGATCTGGCACAGCACCTGGTTTCGATAGCGGCAATCAGCGCTTCAGCCGGCGCAGATTTCGCTCTATTGCTGTCTACAACCAAGGAAGCCTATGACGCCCGCTATCGATCTGGATTCAGTTTTTCGGATTTAACCGCCAACAGTGTTGGCGTAGCGCTGGCAGACCTGTCTACGCGCGATAACGATTCCGCCCTTGAGATGCAGCAACGGTTTGCCGCTTTGCAATCGGAATCGGAATACATGCCCGAAGTAGGCGGTAATCGAGACGGCATCCCCGAATCAGATTTCACAGCTCTGTATAACAATAGGACCAGCCGGGAATACCAGCAACGGCTGGCTGAGATTCAAGCGCTTATCGATGCCAGACCGCTATTCCAGGGCATCGATTAGCCTACTGCGAAACAAGCTGAGATGGATGTACTTGACAAGCAACAGATGCGATCGCTACAAGACCAGCTACTGCGACTGCAAACAGAACTCAACGAACAACTGGATATCAGCGAACAGGCTGCCAGCGTGGTAACGTTGGATCAGACTGCGGTGGGTAGGCTATCCAGAATGGATGCCATGCAACAACAGAGCATGGCAAAATCGACCAGGGAGAAAGCATCCATAACGCTGAAAAGAGTACAGGCTGCACTCCTGGCAATTTCCGATAACGATTACGGTTACTGCAGGAAGTGCGATGAATTAATAGCCTTTAAGAGGCTGCAAGCTCAACCCGAGGCCCAGCTGTGTATCCACTGTCAGCATAAGGTGGACAGCCAACAGTAATCAGCACCTACAAATTGACATCAATACACCTGATCAGGTTGAGATGCCTTAACTTCCAATATATGTAGCACTGGTGTATAAACCGCCTGCATATTTCCAGGCCGCAAGCCAAGAGTTCCAAAATGTCAAAGAAGGGCTTCTACACAAAAAACCTGCATTCCGATCGTAGCGATAATCCGGAGCACGGCGTCCTGCACAAGCCTATTCACCCATCGGTGGCATATGGCTATGAAGACGCCAGACATCTGGCAGAGGTATTTCAGGGAAAGCGCGCCGGCTACAATTATGGTCGCCAACTGAATCCCACCGTAACGGCGCTGCAGAACAAAATTACAACTATGGAAGATGGCATCGCTAGCGTGGCCTTTGCGACAGGCATGGCTGCAATCGCATCTTCATTGTTGTCACTCTTGAAAGCTGGGGATCACATAGTCTCCAGCGCATTTCTGTTCGGCAACACTAATAGCTTTTTCAACACGCTGGAACGACTGGGGATAGAAGTCACCTTCGTAGATGCGACTGAAGCACGCTTCGTTGAAAGCGCCTTGCAGGAAAATACTCGCCTGGTGTTCGTTGAGACCATTGCCAATCCGGTTACGCAGATTGCTGACCTGCAAGCCATCGGCCAGCTGTGCCAATTAAAAGGTCTAATCTACTTTGTAGACAACACCATGACTTCCCCACACCTGTTCCTGCCCAAGCAGGTTGGCGCCAGTCTGATTATTAATTCTCTGACGAAGGTCATAGGTGGTCACGGAAATGCTTTGGGAGGCGTAGTTACGGACACCGGCCTCTATGACTGGAGTAGCTTCGAGAATATCCACCAGACCTACCGGGCTGAGAACACTAAACTGTGGGGCATTACTCAGATTAAGAAAAAAGGACTGCGTGATATGGGTGCATCCATGTCACCTGAAGCGGCCCACCACCTGGCTGTCGGGTCGGAAACCCTTCCAATGCGCATGGATCGTGCATGTTCCAATGCAATGGTTCTGGCGGAATTTTGTGAGCAACACGAGAAGATTAAATGTGTCTATTACCCTGGCCTGAGCAAGCATCCTCAGCATGAGCGCGCCAGGCAACTGTTCAAGAATTTCGGCGCCATATTCAGCATAGACCTGGCAAACGATGTTGACTGTTTCGACGTCCTGAACAAGATGGAGACTATTATTTCCTCGAGCAATCTGGGAGATAATCGTACCTTGGCAATTCCTGTAGCTCATACGATCTACTATGAAATGGGAGAACAGCGGCGCGCTTCGATGGGTATCGCAGATTCGATGATTAGGTTTTCAGTAGGTATCGAAGAAATTGAGGATTTGCTGGACGATTTCAACAAAGCTCTCGCCTGATGATTGGCCTGCTAAACATCGACGATATCGAAGAAGGGGCTTCCAAGGGATTGGAGGTGAATAACCATCATCTGTTCGCAGTAAAAAAAGACGCCCAAATATATCTCTACCGGAACCGCTGCCCTCACCTTGGCACCCCACTGGAATGGGAAGAGGATCGCTTCCTCGACGCCGATGCTGCACTCATTCAATGCTCAAACCATGGCGCTCTCTTCCAGATAACTAATGGTCATTGCCTGGTGGGCCCGTGTGCAGGCAAATACCTCCAATCTGTTCCCTTTCTCATCGAGAACGGCATAGTAATGGTGGAAGAAGAGCTGCTGGCGCCTCGAGTCATAAGCTGAACAAAGGAGTCGCTCCAACAAGCATGCCAGCTTATGCTTATAGCACCAATAAAATTTCTCTGACCAGGCTGATAGTCGAAGCGGCGATGTTGAGGTTTGCCCCATACGCCAGCACTTCAACCCCTTCACTAACGGCCTGTCGCAACAAGCGGCCATACTCAGCATCTATTGCGTCAGCCGGAGCGACTCGATCAATACCCTCATGCTGAACACAAAAAAGCAGCACAGCGCGCTTGCCAGTCCTGCGCATCACCATGAGTTCCTGCAGGTGCTTCTGACCTCGCGTAGTCACTGCATCAGGAAACAGACCGAGACCTTCACCAACGCCGAGGCTGACATTTTTCACTTCTACGAAGCAAGCGGCATTGCTTGGCTGGCTTTCTAACAGGATGTCGATTCTGCTGTTCTGCTCGCCGTAGGGAACTTCAGTGCGGATCGTGGAAAAACCTTGCAGTTGGCTGATTACACCCAGCTCAATCGCCTCCAGGACCAATTTATTGGCGAGGTTGGTGTTGATTCCCACCTTACATTCTGCTTGAACTTCGACAATCTGCCAGGTTATGGGGTATTTACGTTTTGCATTCGAAGAAGTCGTATACCAGATGCGGCTGCCCGGCTCCTGGCAATTTTTCATCGATCCCGTATTAGGGCAGTGGATGGTAGTTGTTGCACCGTTTGGGAACTCGATATCGGCGAGGAAGCGCTTGTAACGCTTCAGTAACCTGGCTTCCTGCAGTGTCGAGTCGAATCTCATGCTGCTGACGTGTCAACTGGAGCGGTCACATTCAGGCCAATGCCGTTCGCAGTCTTTCAATTCCCAAGTGGAGATTTTCCATGCTGGTGGTGAAGGCAATGCGTACGAACAGATTGCTCTGGTAGTCCCCAAAATCTGAGCCAGGCGTAATTGCCACACCGTAGTTCTCCAATAAGTCAGCACAAAATTGTTCAGAATCTTGCGAGAATCTGGAGATATTTGCATAAATATAGAAAGCGCCCTGAATATTGTCTGACAAACGAAATCCCAGCTCTTTAAGCGCAACCGCCATGTAATCCCGACGCTCAAGAAATGCCACACGCCTTTGTTCGAAGATTTCCCGAGCGTCATCGGTAAACGCCGCCAGTGCCGCGTATTGCGCTATGGACGGAGCCGATATGTAGAGGTTTTGCGCAAGAATATTGGCTTTCTCAGCGAATGCTTCAGGCACCACAATCCAACCTAATCGCCAGCCGGTCATACCAAAATACTTCGAGAAGCTATTGACTACGCAGCAGGATTGATCAATTTCCAATACGCTGGGCATATCATCGACATAATGTAGACCCTGGTAAATCTCATCTACCAGCACATGAAGACGTTCGCGGCGCGCCCAATCGCAGGCCTGTTCCAGACGCTCCCTTTCTATGATGGTACCGGTAGGATTGCTTGGCGAGGCCAGCCAGAGCCCCTTGGTGTTCGAGCGTTTGTGCCGGTTAAGCTGCTGTAAATCAGGTTGAAAATTTTGCTCCAGCCCGACTGGAATCAGCTGCGGTTCCGCCGACATCAGATGAATGAAATTTCGCACACAGGGATAGGCAGGATCACTCAGCAAGATGCCATCTCCTGCGGAAAGCAGCAGGTTTGCCAACAGCACCAATCCACCGCTGGCGCCGGGAGTAATCAGTATTCTTTCTCTGCTTAACTCCACTTGGTACCAATCGAGGTAATGTTGCACCAGGCAATCTCGAAGTTCGTCGATGCCCGCTGCTGCGGTATATTGCGTTAAGCCGTTATCCAGAGCTTCCTTAGCCGCATCCACAATAGGTTTGGCAGTCGAGAAATCCGGCTCACCGACTTCCATGTGAACTATCTGGCGGCCCTGTCGCTCCAACTCGGCGGCACGATGCATGACTGTCATCACCCGAAACGGGTTTACTTTTTCAAGATTTGCCGGAAAGGAATGGGAATGCTGGAGTGTCTTCGATTTCATTCAAGCAGCTTCAGATGAGTGAACGAGCATTATAGAGGATGGGTTTTCAAAAAAGGTAGGTCAAATCGACTCTGTTAGTGAGCAGAGGTGTTGCGAAATATTCATTGTGATTTTTATGGCATCCACGTTAAGAATCTGGTAGTTTACCCAGCTTTCTGAAATTCGAGCAGCGCTAAGAGAAACTTAATTTACTGGTTTCAGGTAATATTTTTCTTAGTTAGCAAGTACTTAAACGAATTTTACCAGATGAAAGCCGAGGCTGGCGTGGCCTGCTTGTTCTAAAGCAGAGCACTCAACGCTGTCCGAGGATACACAGAGGCATTACCAATCATGTCCAACACTGCCAGCCCTGACTCTCCACCAGTTCTTAAGAACTTTGTCCCTTACAAAGCAAAAAAGGGCGAAGAGTACATGAGCGAAAAACAGCGAGATCACTTCAGACAGATCTTGTTGAATTGGCGTGAACAGTTAATGCAGGAAGTGGATAGGACCGTGCATCACATGCAGGATGATGCCGCCAATTATCCTGACCCGGCTGATCGCGCCACCCAGGAGGAAGAATTCAGTCTTGAGTTGAGAACGCGTGATCGAGAACGAAAGCTCATTAGGAAGATCGATAGCACGATTGAGGCCATCGCTCAGGATGACTACGGTTTCTGCGAATCCTGCGGCATAGAGGTTGGCATTCGCAGACTGGAAGCCAGGCCCACGGCGAATAAGTGTATCGATTGTAAGACTCTGGATGAAATTAAAGAAAAGCAGCTCGGTAGTTGATTGCGGTTGCTTGTGTCGAAATTCAGTTTGATAGATTGGCGAACTGGCTGCTGCCTTAACACGTCAATTCTCTAACTAGTCGATGCTACCCGTTTCATCCAGGTAATTTTTGCCGACAATTCGATGCCCACTCAGAATTCATCCAACTTAACAGCTGAGTACGTAGGCAGATTTGCCCCCTCCCCAACCGGTCCCTTGCACTTCGGTTCATTGATCGCCGCTGTAGCCAGCTATGTCGATGCCAAAGCCAACCGTGGCCTATGGCTGCTTAGAATGGAAGACCTGGACCCACCACGGGAACCTCCTGGAGCGGCGGAAAAGATTCTCTTGCAACTTCAGCAGTTGCAACTGGAATGGGATGGTGAGGTTCTCTATCAGAGCCAAAGGCTGTCGGCTTATGAGGAAGTACTCGAATCCCTCTCCAGCAGGCAGCTGTGTTTTCCTTGCAGCTGCACTCGTCAGCAGATCAAGGCGATGGGCTCGATCTACGATGGCCGCTGTCGAAAGCGAAACAAGCCACCGCAAGAAGCCTTTGCGATTAGACTTAAAACAGATCCTGTTGAGACCGAATTCGACGATCTGGTACAGGGGCTCTTTCAACAAAATATTGGCCGCGATGTGGGTGATTTTGTAGTCCGCCGCAAGGACAACTTTTTTGCCTATCAGTTAGCCGTTGCAGTCGACGATGCGTTTCAGGGCATAAATACTATCATTCGCGGATTCGATCTGCTCGACTCAACAAGCAGACAGATTTACCTGCAATCGATTCTTGGCTATCCCACTCCTCGCTATGGGCACGTACCGATAATCGTCAACGAACAGGGTGAGAAATTGAGCAAGCAGCGATTTGCCCCACCGGTCGACACGAAAAATGCCTCGCAACTCATCCACCTGGCCCTGCAGTTTCTCGGCCAGTCTCCTCCTGACGGCCTGCGCAAAGCATGCGCCGCAGAACAGTTGCAGTGGGCAATTGAACACTGGCGTATACAGGCTGTACCCAAGTTAGCTAATATCCCTCAGGATTCGCTGAGATAGGACCTGCTTCGTGTATATACCCCGCTCCATCTTAATCCTGCTGGTCATTATCTACCTGTTTTTTCTGATCAGCGTGGATTGGATGAATCAACCGGAAGTTGCCTGGTACAGACCCTTTCTAGTTGGATTTTTGATTGTGGCAGTCGCCAGCTGGGCTCATAGAGAACAGGATTCTGATGAACTATGAGTTAACTACCCTGTTCGGTCTGGGTAGTGGCTACCTGCTATTGCTCTTTGGCATAGCTTTCATCACCGAGCGTGGCTGGATTCCCCAGAAGCTGGTACGTCACCCGGTAGTCTACGTGCTGTCTCTCGGTGTATTCGCCAGTGTCTGGGCATATTACACGTCTGTCGGAAATGCACTGCGGGATGGGTATGGATATCTTGCCCATCCTATTGGAGTTTCTCTGGCATTCCTGCTCTCTCCGCTTTTGCTCAAGCCTTTACTAGAGCTCACTCGGACCTACCAATTGACTTCTCTCGCGGATTTAATGGCGTTTCGCTATCGCTCTCCCTGGGCTGGTACAGTCACTACACTGGTTATCCTGGTAGGAGTTACACCACTAATTGCTTTACAGATACGCGCCGTTGCAGAGACGGCGGATATATTGTCCGCCCAACCTTCCCAGGGACCGGTAGCTATCGGGTTCTGTATTCTTATTACGCTATTTGCCATCTTGTTTGGTACCTCACGCCGAGCTGGTCGTACCCGGCACGATGGACTGGTTATGGCTATCGCCTTCGAATCGCTGGTCAAATTACTGGCCTTTCTGTCCGTCGGCGCATTCGCTGTGTTTGGCGCATTTGGTGGAATTGATGAACTGGGACAGTGGCTGCAGGAACAACCACAATTGCTATCGAGCTTGAGAGATACAAACTACTTCAGCTCCTTTCATGTGATGGCCTTGCTTTTCTTTACCGCGACGGTAGCCATGCCCCATATGTTCTATGTCACTTTCAACGAGAGCAACGGACAGCGTTCGCTGTCGTTCGCCAGCTGGGGCGTGCCTCTCTATTTTTTACTGATCAGCCTTCCTGTGCTGCCAATATTATGGGCAGGTCTGCAGTCCGGCAGCACCATAGATGTGGAATATTTTCCGGTTATTATCGGTATCGCCTATGACATGCCGATGTTTACTTTGCTCGCTTACCTCGGCGGCTTGTCTGCAGCCAGCGGGTTGATAATCGTTATCACGCTGGCACTTTCAAACATGTGCCTCAACCATCTGATTCTGCCTATTTATCAACCCACAGCGAAACATGATATTTACCGCTGGCTGTTGTGGCACCGGCGAGCTCTTATTACAGCGTTAATCTGGGCTGGCTTCCTTTTTTATTACCTTCCCCAGGACCGTACCAACATTCAGACAATAGGTACGGTCGCGTTTACCGCAGGTCTTCAGTTTCTTCCCGGCATACTCGCCATCCTCTACTGGACTCAGGGCAACAAGAAAGGATTTATAGCTGGACTTGGCACGGGCGTCTTCATCTGGTTCGTTTTTTTAATGTTGCCAATTTTTATGGAGCTGGCATCTGGACTACTTTCACTGGTGTCGATTAACTGGCGCGAGATAGCGGCTCTTTCGCTTATCTCCAATTGCCTGATTTTTGTAGCTGTCTCTCTGCTCAGCAGTACCACAGATGAGGAGCGCAGCTCAGCAGATATTTGTGCCCTCGATACGATTCGCAGGCGCAAACGCAGCGGATTGGTGGCCAAGTCTCCAGAGGAATTCATCACGAGCCTTAGCAAGCCATTAGGAGATAAAACTGCGACGCGGGAAGTCATGCAGGCATTACAGGATTTGAACATTAACATAAGCGATCGAAGACCCTATTCGATGCGCCTGTTGAGAGGCCGGCTCGAAGCAAACCTCTCCGGGCTGCTCGGCCCGTCTATTGCTAGGGAACTCATCGATGGTTATCTGCCTTACAGCATAGTATCCGAGCACGGTAGTTCTGATTTGAATGTAATCGAGAATCGAATTGGATCGTATCGCAGCAATTTATCTGGCATGGCAGCTGATCTCGATAATCTGCGCCGCTACCATCGTCAAATTCTACTCGATCTTCCCCTGGGTGTGTGCTCGCTGAGCTTTGATAAAGAAATAGTGATGTGGAATCATACCTTGGAAGAGTTTACCGGTATTAAGTCTACCGATATCGTGGGTTCACAATTGGCAGATTTAAGTGAGCCCTGGCTTTCGCTGTTAACCAACTTTCTCGATGAGGATTCCAGCCATTCCTACAAACACTATTTCGAATTGGACAATCATAAAAAATCCGTAAATCTGCACAAGGCAATTATTGATGAATCTGGTGAGCAAGATTCCAGCCACGAGGGTGTAATCATTCTACTGGAAGACATTACCGAAACCGAAATCCTCGAAGCAGGACTGACACACAGTGAAAGACTCGCATCAATCGGTCGGCTTGCAGCCGGTGTTGCCCATGAAATTGGCAATCCCATTACCGGGATTGCCTGTCTGGCCCAGACTATTCGCGATGAATATCCGAATAAGGAACTGAACAATCTGGCGGAGCAGATAATCGAACAAACCAATCGCACTTCAAAAATTTTACAGTCACTAGTGAATTTTGCTCACGCAGGAACCAGCCAGACGCACTATGAGAATGAAATTGTGTCCGTGCTGGATTGTATAGAAGAAGCGAAAACGCTTATCTCACTGGATAAAAAGAGCAAGGACATTCATTTTCAGATGGATTGTGATCCTCAAGCCAAAATCATGGGGGACTTCCAACGGCTTCTTCAGGTTATGGTCAACCTGATTAACAATGCGCGGGACGCCAGCCAAACCGATAGCAAGATCATTCTACAGACAACTATTGAAGGAGATCGGGTAAGAATCGCTATTACTGATGAAGGAATTAGCATTCCTCCCGCCATCCGGGACCGAATTTTCGATCCATTTTTTACTACCAAGGAAGCTGGAGAAGGCACTGGGCTGGGATTGTCACTGGTATTCAGCATAGTAGAAGATTTAAACGGGGATATTGATATAATCAGCCCTATCGATAAACCCAAAGGAACAGGTACGCAGGTAATACTGAGGTTTCCTTGTTATCATGAAGGCGACAGTCAGTCGATCTCATCCCGAGAACAGGAAGCCGAAGCGCAATAGAATTATGCGCGAATAAGTACATTAATCTGTAAAAGATTTTATATGACAGCAATGACACAGGTATTGGTAGTAGAAGACGAAGTTGTAATTCGCAATGCGCTGAAGCGACTGCTAGAGCGCCACGAATATCAAGTCAGTGAAGCCGGCACTGTGAAGGAGTCACTGGAAAAGTATGACATGGATGAGTTTGATGTGATCATAAGTGATCTGCGGTTACCTGGCGCACCTGGCACCGACCTCATTAAGGCTACCAACACTCCTGTATTGATAATGACAAGTTATTCTAGTATTCGATCAGCAATTGACTCGATGAAGATGGGAGCCGTCGATTATATAGCCAAGCCTTTTGAGCACAAAGAAATCATCGAGACTGTAGGCAAAATAGTACGGGAGCACACAAGGCCTCACAAACGTGAAAAGGCGCAGAACGATGATTATGAACCTCCCGTTCACGGAATGATTGGAAGCTGCCCCCAGATGATGGAGTTGTTCAGGCGAATCCGGAAAGTTGCCTTGACGAATTCTACCGTGCTGATCAATGGTGAATCTGGAACTGGAAAAGAACTTGTTGCTCGAGCAATCCATAATCTGAGTACTCGCCAGGGTCGGGAAATGATTTCGGTAAATTGCGCTGCCATTCCAGAGAATCTAATTGAATCTGAATTGTTCGGTCATGAGAAAGGAGCATTCACGGGAGCAACTGCTACTCGCACTGGACTGGTAGAAGCCGCCAGTAGTAGCACTCTATTCCTGGATGAAATTGGTGAACTACCGCTGGAGGCGCAGGCTCGGTTACTACGTGTCTTACAGGAGAATGAGATTCGCAAAGTCGGTTCGGTCCAATCCAAGAAAGTAGACGTGAGATTAGTGGTCGCCACCCATCGAGACTTGAAACAGTTAGTGATTAACAGAAATTTTCGTGAAGATCTGTATTACCGTATCAATGTAATGACCTTATTGATTCCTCCTCTACGAGAGCGAGGTAACGATATCCTCGAACTCGCCGACACAATCCTGCAGCGAATTTGCGTACGCTTGAAGACCCCAATGCTGCATCTCAGCGATAGCGCCAGCCATACTATAGCCAAATATGCATGGCCAGGAAATGTCCGTGAACTGGAAAATGCCATAGAAAGAGCCGTTGTGTTAGCCGAGGAACCTGAAATTAGTAAAGAGTTGTTGGCGATTGATAACGAGGCTGAAGAAGCCGATGAAGTGGCCCAGCCCGAGTCGATTGAACGGGTTGAAGAATTGTCACTGGAAGATTACTTCCAACGATTTGTGCTGGAACACCAGGATTCAATGAATGAAACACAGTTGGCCAAGAAGCTTGGAATCAGTCGTAAATGCCTGTGGGAAAGAAGGCAACGTTTTGGAATTCCCCGCAAGAAGAAGCAGCCCGCCTGATCCCTGTAATCTGCTTAAAAAGTGGTCCTTTTCTCTCTCTGCCTGCTCTTTTAGATCGCTAAAACTGGCGAAAAACCACAGTACATACGCCTTTCAATGTATTGCAGAAAAACTCACCCAAAAACGCTACCGCTACTTTTTTACTCAACCGATAGTGGCAATAAGTAACAAAAACCAGGCTTAAAGCAATTAGCAACTAGTTTCTAATATTGCAACCTATTGAAAAATAAAGGTTTGTTAAACTGGCACAATAAATGCTTTATATGTCCTGCTAATAACAATAAACAATAATAATAATCATTAATAAAAACAAAAATAGCATTACTGAGTTATACAACTAAGTTTAGTGCATCAAATAATAATAAGGCTGGTCTTGCGGCTATTGTGACTTGTTGTTTCATTGCCTCAAATATACCGCCCCTTGCTTATGCGGCGCCATGTTTGGCTCCCAACTAATAGAAAAAGTAACCAATAGCAATAATAACAATAACGTTTACCTTCCTATGAGGGGGTGGTTTTTCACCCCCTCACTATCTCTGCCACGTCGTTCTCACCTGAATTTCTGCTATTTTGTGTGTGGCGGTGTATTATGCCGTTCGAGCCTGTAATAGCTCCTATAAGCAGAGACGCTACCCAAGAGAAATAGACCCACATTCGTGACTAGTTCAAGCTATTTCCTTCGGTTATTGAAGTACCGCGCTTCCTGTCTGGCTCACATAACAGTTGACTTCAAATGAATTCAAATCTCCCTTTGCCCGGCTTGGACAGAGCGCACATTATCGAGCGTGATGAACATCCAATCTCTCGCAAGAACATAGCTCACAGTGCACTGAAAGTCCTTTATCGGCTTAACGAGAGCGGTTTTCATGGTTACCTGGTTGGCGGTGGGGTCCGAGACCTGTTGTTAGGCAATACACCGAAAGACTTCGATATAGCCACCAATGCAACGCCGGAAGAAATTAGGCAACTGTTTAGAAATTCACGAATTATTGGACGCCGTTTCAAGATTGTGCATATTCGCTATGGGAGGGAAATCATCGAAGTAACTACATTTCGAGCCCACCATAACGCACTAAATGAAATCGATGATGCAGCGCCAAGGCGTCAGATTCGGGGATTGGATTCGGCACATTCCAGCTCGGGAATGATTCTTCGCGACAATGTTTACGGAGACATAGATGAGGACGCATTACGTCGTGATTTCACCGTTAATGCACTCTACTACACTGTAGATCATTTTAGAGTACTCGACTTCAGTACTGGCATGGATGACCTTCGGGCTCGCCAACTCAGAATCATTGGTGATCCAGTTGAGCGCTACAGGGAGGATCCCGTGCGGATGCTGCGAGCCATTCGATTTTCTGCCAAGTTGGGATTCACGATTGAAGAGGCCACCCAACGCCCATTTCGGGAGCTGGCTAAGCTGCTGAAATCTATCTCACCAGCTCGTCTGTTTGATGAAACGCTGAAGATCATGACAGGTGGTCACGCAGTCGCTACGTTTGCCCAGCTCTCGGAATATCATTTGGGACATTTCTTGTTTGCGCCGACTCTGAAAGCCTTGACACAAGCAGATGACACCTGGTGCAAGCTGGTCGATTTGGCGCTCGCCAATACCGATAAGCGCCTGGCGGCTGGAAAATCCGTAACCCCGGCATTTCTCTTCGCCGCACTGTTATGGCCTGTGCTCAATACTCGTCTGGGGCAGTTATCAAACACCGATGGTAATCAACATCAGCATTTCGTTCAGGCAGCGAATCAAACCCTTGCAGAGCAGCTGGAATATACGGCGATTCCCAGACGGTTCACAGCTGCCAGCCGAGAAATATGGGAATTACAATATCGTTTGCAACGCCGCAATAAGCGCAGCATAGAGAGCGTCTTCAATCACCCGCGTTTCCGCGCTGCCTATGATTTCCTTCTGCTGCGCGAGGAGTCAGGAGAGGAACTCGATAGCTTGGGCCAATGGTGGACGGACTTCCAAATCGGTGATACAAAACGTAAATCGGAGATGATTGCAGCTGTCTCAAAACCCAGGAAACGCCGCAGGCGACGCAGCAAACGCGAACCACCGGGTGTTACCTAGGAACTCTCTGAACAAGACTATGACTACTCTGGGCCCTGTGGCGCCCTGCCGCATCGTTGTCGTGCTTGCCAAGAGAGCCCATTCCTGCGTTGAGCCTCGCGACAGAGCGCGACAGACTCCCGCAGAGTCGCCGAAACCTTGTGCAGAGGACCCCTAGTAATGCAGCAAACCAGCTTCGCTAGGCCACTACCTCGCTTCATCGCTATCGAGGGGCCGATTGGCGTCGGCAAGACTAGTCTTACAAAGCGCCTGGCAGATACTTTTAACTAC
>PBYU01000107.1 GCA_002730035.1 Gammaproteobacteria bacterium
TAGAGGAAGTAGAGATAGATATAGAAGAAAATAAATTAAAAGAGAATAAATTAAAGGTAAGGTCAAGAATTATTCCTACCAATGTAAAGAAAGAAGTTTGGGCAAGAGATAAAGGTAAATGTGTTATCTGTGAAGCGAATGATGAATTGCACTTTGATCATGACCTTCCATATTCAAAAGGGGGGGCAAGTATAACGGCTGACAATGTAAGAATACTTTGCGCAAGACATAATTTAGAAAAGTCAGCAAAAATAGAATGAATTTGATGCGTATATGAAGAAACCTCTATTCATTACGACTTTTACAATAACAACTCTTCTTTTTCTATCAGTCTTAGCAAATGCCAAAAAGTTCTATCAATACATTAGACCTGTATCAGCAACCTGCATCAGAGCCATTGATGGAGACACAATCATCGTTAATATTGCAGGTGTCAAAGAAAGAGTAAGACTAATAGGTGTTGATACACCTGAAACAAAACATCCAAGAAAACCAGTTCAATACTTTGGTAAAGAAGCATCTATGTTTACTGCCAATATGGTAGAAGGTAAAAAGGTAAGGCTTGAATTCGACCAGAACCAGAGGGATAGGTACAAGCGTCTATTAGCCTATGTCTATCTTGAAGATGGAACTTTTCTTAATGCAGAGATTGTTAAACAAGGGTATGGTCATGCTTATACTAAGTTTCCATTTAAGTATCTGAATGAGTTTAGGCAGCATGAGAGAGAAGCAAGAATAAGGAGAAGGGGGTTGTGGAAATAATGAAACAGAAAGACGATGAGTTTATAGACGTTGAGAAAAGATTTCGGGATGAAAATGGTGATTGTCTCAGAATACAGTCTCAATATGGGCAAGTATACAGTAGTTTAATTAAAAAAATAAAGAAATATGCAAAAACAGAAAATCTTGATGCGCTACAATTTGAAGACAACCTAAACGAAGCAAAACAAGTTTTCGATGACATGGCATATTCTCTGAAGTGTTTTTGGAAAAATCCTTCTCATGATAAATTTTGGGAGTATCCTAATATTTCATCTGATTTAGACTCACCAGAGAGATGGAGTGGAGTGAGCCCAGTTGACCCTGTGCTCTTAGATACTGCAACTGCAGAATATCTAAAGAGACCTTGGATGCAACTTAATAACATTGATCTGTTTATTCTGAGAGGTTTTATATTTAACGAAGTAGCTCATTATGCAGATGGGATAAAATCAGGAGCAATGGAGGGACGAATTGATTTTGCATATCTATTGAGCGGTGGGAAACTCGATAAAACATTAATATATAAATTACTTTTTGCTGGAGTAAAGTTTACAATTCAATGGATATTGCTCCCTGTGCTCGCTGCTATTTTTTATTATTTTGGGTATGAAACAATAACACTTTGGATTCTCATTGCATATTTAGTTACTGCAGGAATAGCGATTTTGTTTATTCCTAAACGGTATTTCCAAAATAGAGAAATGAGGGATACGCAAAACAAATTGAATATAAACTTAGGAAAATTATTGAATGTACATAGAATGTGTTCGTATAACACATTTAACCCATCACAATTAAGGTCACAAATTGCTGACTTAGAGCAGCATGATCTCCATTTACCACCTCCAGTTTATTCAATTTTGGACAGAGCAATACAGCGAGACCCGTATGTTTTGCTTGATGAATAATTAAATCCCTTTTTGTTTTTGTTGTCCAGAAGGCCTGTACTAACATAAATATCCACCTGCCATTTCCCATCCCCCACTCTCCACCCCTCAAAGTGCCAAAATTTTTTTTCCAAGACACCTTCCAGCAGCCTCTTCAGTTAAATAAACATGCCAATTAGGTGGAGTGATCTTATTAGCAAAGTCCCTGAGTTTTTGTTTCTCTGTTAGTGAGAAATTAAAATAATTTTTCATTCTTCAAATTTTTGAGCACTCTATAAATACCTGTTCTGGTAGCTTATGCCCTAAATAGCTATCTTGTAGTTTACAAGTCGTTTAGCTTTCTCAACGCCTCTGCATGAGCTCCAGTAACTTCTCCACCCTCAGTTTCTTTGACACCTGCAACATCAAATTCCCTGCCCTTTAGAGCAGCCTTAACTTGATCAGTTATTGAATCTGCTGAGCAGCAAAGCAAAGGTTCATAAATTATCTTTGCAGTAACATTATCAATAAAGATTTTCTTGAGTGACGAGAATTTTGTGCCCTTTCTCCGATACCCAGTTACGGATGATAACCATAATTGATAACCCATGCTTCTCCTTTTGCTTATAACATTTAGCTTTATCTATAGTAGACAATCCTAACTTTATTTAGATTAAAATTAAAGAGATGCCTTCAAGCCGGGAGCAGGTTTAAACCCAACAGTCTTACTCGCCTTGATTTTTAATTTCTCTTCTCAATTTTCCGGCTTTATTTCTAAATAACCTTCGAAATGACGATCAATAATGCCTTCTCGATATTCCTTGCTAAGTATGATCCCATCTGAAGTTAGGCAAGTTAGATTTTTTGTACGCTCGCCTTTTTGTGCATAAGATATATCAACTCCCAAGATTTTATTACATTTCTTTGGGATTTCAAGATTAACAACATCTCCAAACCAACGAGAAAGCGATCTGCTCTGCACAATGTCTGAGCCTTCTCCATACGGAACCCAGCGAATTGTTCCACCAAAAGGATTCATATCCATATATTCTAAAGTATAAATATAACCATCATTAGCCTTGAAAGTAACATCTTTAACCGTATTTTTGCCCCGCTTGTCAAAACTTATAGAAATAAAGCCATTAGGAGCCATGTTTTTAATACGAAGGGTTTGCCGAGCATTTTTCCCAAGAAGCCTTGAGGCAGATCGACCGGAAAAATATAAAAATTTGATTACGAATCCGGCAAAAATTAAAATTATGATAGCAATGCTATAATGCTTCCAAGTTGGTTTCATTGTTCTGGTTATTGAAAATATGGTTTTGGTTATTTCCTAATAATATTGCTTAAACCATCCCCTTCACCCTCTCCGCAGCCATTTATTAATTAGTCAGAGTGAACTTTTAAGACTCGGAGAAGGCTTAAATCCAACTGTCTTACTCGCTTTAATTTTAAGTTTTGCACCTGTCTGCGGATTTCTTCCTATACGCGCTTTTCTTTTTCTTACCGTGAATGTTCCAAAACCAGGATAAGAAAACCTTTTTGATTTTTTAATATCCTTTGCGATTGTTTGAAATGTACAATTAACAATGCTTTCCATTGCTTTTTTGCTTAAATCTCCATCACTACTTGATTGAACTACTTCTACTAATTCTCCTTTTGTCATGGGGCTCCTTTCATTGATATGATAATATATGAATCATCTATTCAAAAGCATAGTACAGAACAACTCTGATAATCAATCGATTATTACTGTAAAGATGGAATAAGGAAAAGAGGGTTGTGGAAGTGCATCAATCTAAATTTGACAAACTTATTGCAGAGCTATGGTGATTTACAGTGTTGGACAATAAACAAAAAGGGAGGGTTTAACGTGATGAGACAATTACTTTTAATCTTTTTGGTATCGCTTTTCAATTGCCAGGTAGCATTGGGAGGCGAAACAATCACTGCACATGAGATAGTAGGGTATTTCTATAGTGATGGCGAGATGAAGGCTTCCAAGGGGCAGTTTGAAATCACATATTACATCGAAGGGGACACCGTCACTCGCACACGGGTGTATGACTTCAAAAGTAAGAAGGTCATACCAGATAACACTATCTATTTTATTCAGCGGCAGCTCATGTCCGACCCGTCCCAAAAATTGCCGCTTAGAAAACAGGTCATTCGAGCCATAGGGCAACCGGGCCTTGATGCCGTGGAAATCTTGGTGATTGCTGAAACATACATTCAGAGCGTGAAATCAACTTCAAATTACTTCGTTATTAGTAGGCTTAAACGTATTAAGTAGCAACGGCTCAATAAAGAAAACCTATGGGGATAGGGTAGCACCCGACAAGGCGGTATCTCCACCGCTTTCCCCGCTATTCCGCCGGAGAAATTGCAAGGAGAAGCAATGGAAGACTTAAAAAATAAATTAAAAGAAGATCAAAATAAATTTAGTTCAGCATATGAGAAAGTTATTAAAGATTTGAAATCAGATAAATATGATGGGTGGGTTTTTAAAAAAATAATATATAAGGATACCAATACTGTTGTGGGCTCTTATTTTATAAGCAACGATATAATCCAAAGGATTGCAAATAATCCTGATTTATTAATCAATATAGAATTTAACAAGAATGGAAAAGCCACTTCATTTTCAGGAAGAGAAAAAGAAGTAGAATTATATAATTTGATAATGAAAAATATCTGCAAAGCAGTGCACAATATGCCTTATTGGCTTTTAATGAGAAAATGTCATCCCATTTGGATTAATGAAAATATTTCACTTCCACAAAAATACGAAGAAATGGGAAAAGTTTATCGCCAGTTTGTTTATGGAGAGGATATAACAAAAGAAACTAAAAACTTGGGGAATGCTACAAAGCCGGAAATTAAAGAATCGGTAGAGGTAGAAGCGGAAAAGAAAAAAGATGATACAAAGAAAGCAAAGACATCCCTTTCGGCTAACCCCGGTTATGAAAGATTAAATAAAATATATGATGAGTTACTAAAAGCAGTAAAACCTCTCACAAAAGAAATTGATAGAAACATTGATGATAAGTATGAATTGCCAGAACGATTTGAAAGCACACTTAAAAGAAAATTTAAAAATATCAACGAGATACTTCATGGCGACAACATAGGGGAACTGAAAAAAATAAAACAAGAAGGGGAGCAGATCAAAGTTTATGAAAAAATTTCTGATTTAAGAACAAGTGCAGAAAAGAAACAACCAAATGAAATAGCAAGGCAATTATTGGCCGATAAACTTGGTGTAAGCACAAGAATCATTGACGGTTGGCTTGCTGAAAATAACATTAAACATTAACCCCCCGCAAAACCCCCGAAGTCTAAAATAAAACCCCCGAAGTCTAAAAAATATATCTGTAATCTCCTTTTTTTCTATAAACTTCATTTGTCCAGCACAAATACTACATTAAACGACATTCGTTAAACATCCACAGATTGTTAAAACCTCCGCAAAACCCCCGAAGTGATTAGATATCTTTCACTCTATATAGTTGAATATGCGTAAAGCAAAATAATTTTAATTCTTTTTTGGAGGATATATATGGTGACATCTTTAAAATTGACAATTCTAAATCATTCACTACCCATGTACAGAATAGCACTGAAAGCCGGTATAAACGAAACGCGGTTATCAAGACTATCAACGGGACTGTTTGAAGTAAAGAAAGAAGAAAAAAGGGCTTTGTCAAAAATATTGAGGGTTCCGGTATCAAGGCTTTTTTCAGAGCGAGCGGAGACAGTAAATGAGTAAGTCTGATTTTGAAATGCTGTTGCTTAAAGAAGGTATCAAGCGAGGAACCGGCAATTTTCTTGATTATGAAGAATCAAAAAAAATAATAGAAACCTGTTGCACGGATTCAAGTGATTACGAACGGCTAATAAAGGCAGCGGCGGATTTTATCGGCGTTTAGGAAAAAGTGAAAAATCCTCAAAAAGAAGACGGCCACACTGATATAGCAAATGAACTTATTGAAGCCTTGGCGCGTATAAGGATTCCCGGAGAGTCTATGCAGTGCTTGTGGATAATTTTTAGAAAAACGTATGGATGGAAGAAAAAGAAGGATCGCATCGCTCTTAGCCAGTTTGCACGGATGACTGGTTTAAAAAAGCAGGCAGCACACCGAGGATTAAGCAAACTCGCAAAAATGGGAATTATAACCGTCAACCATTTAGTTGATAGTCAATATGTAACTTATGAATTTGTTAAGGATTATTCAAAATGGAAACCGTCAACCAAATTGTTGACTGTAAACCAAATGGTTAAAACTGTAAACCAAATGGTTAATGAACCGTCAACCAAACGGTTGAATACAAAAGAAAGTAGACAAAAGAAACTAACAAAAGAAAGACTCATTAGTACGTTTAAATCTTTTTGGAGTGAGTACCCCAAGAAGGATGATAAAAAAAATGCAATAAAAATTTGGTTTAAGAAGATTCAACCAGAAAATGGGACTTTTGAAAAGATAATGACAGGACTTGAAAAAGCAAAGCAGACGAAGAATTGGCAAAAAGAAAACGGACAATATATCCCGCTTCCCTCTACATGGTTAAACGGTGAAAGGTGGAACGATGAACCAGAAGAAGTGATCCCATATCAGAAATTGTATAATTTGTATCATTCTTTGTTGCCGGAACTTCCTTCGGTTGATTTGACGAAAGAACTTAAAGCGAAAATGGCAAAAGTCTGGCGCGGTGCTGCAAAAGAGAATCAAAACCTGGAATGGTGGAAAGATACATTTTTGATGGTGAAGGAATCGAAATTCCTATGCGGGAAAAATGGAGATTGGAGCGCGGATTTGAATTGGCTGATGTCGAAGAAAAATAATAAATTTAATATCAAAAAAGTATGTGAAGGACTCTACAGCAAGAAATGATCGAAAACAAACCAGAAATTATTGATGTTTTTCAAAGAGAAAATATTGAAATAAAGCAAAGAGGCAATTCGTGGTGGGCGAAATGTCCTTTGCACGAAGAGAAAACACCCTCGTTGGAATTGGATACAGGTAAACAGGTATTTTATTGCTTTGGTTGTGGTGAAGGTGGGGATGTTATTGCATTTATCCAGAAATTTAAAGGACTTTCGTTTAAAGACGCCATTGCTTACCTGGGGATTACTAATAAACCGTACAAGGTTGACAGAAAGTTGGAAGCGAAACGTAAATTGGCAAATGAGTTTAGAGAATGGTGTCATATTTATTATTGCAAACTTTGTGGTTTACTGCAGGCTTTAGACAAAGCAAAAAGAAGTGCAAAGAACCTGGAAGATATAAATAAAATTGCTAATTTTTATCACGAAGAACCAATTTGGGATTATCACTCAAATATCATTTTTTATGGTAGTGATGACGATAAATTGAAACTTTACAGAGAGGTTAAGCATGGATGATGAAAAAGTTTCTTTAGATCATCTTTTTGAGAGCAGGCGCGCATTTGTGGATGATCTTTTTGAGAGCAGGCGCGCAAGTGAGAAAATGCAGGAAAAAATAATGAAATGTAAGGAATTTGTGGGTGATGCTTTGATGGAAATGGAACAAGAGGCGACTCTTGAATATTACAATGTTGATTCAATGTTAAAGGCTTACGAGGATCACATTGCGGCGCTTAAAAATAATAAATTTATATTGGGGATTCCGGCGATAGATAAAATTATAAGGGGCGTTAATGCGGGTGAAGTTTTAACAATTATTGCACGGGCGGGAAGTTATAAAACGACCTTACTGCAAAACCTGTTAAAAAAATATGTCAATAGTTCTGCATGGGGATCGATATTCTTTTCGTTAGAAATGCCGGTAGCAAGCGTGACAGAGCGATTTGGAAGTATGGTGTCAAAGTTTTCTGGAAGTGACATAGAATCCATGTGGAAACAAGATAATAACTACCGGGCCGGTATTGAAAAACAAATGAAAGAAGAGTTAAAAAACCTTTTTGTTGTGGAAAAGAAAATTTCAGTTGAAGAAATAAAAGTATATTTAAAACACATTCAGGAAAAGGAACAGGTAAAAATAGGGTTAATTGGAATAGATTATTTGGGATTGCTTACAGAGGAAGGATTTTCAGAGTATCAAACAGTATCTAAAATAAGCAAGGACGTTAAACTTTTAGCGAAAGAGATAGGACTACCGATTGTCATGCTATGTCAAACAAACCGACAGGGAGAGGACGGCACGACGCCAATCAGTTTATCTATGGCGCGAGGTTCTGGCGCAATTGAAGAGTCCGCAGATTTTATTTTGGGACTTTATCAAACGGAAGAGACATCAGATGCGATTATTGTGGAACCATCAAAATTAATTTGTGCGATCCTGAAAAACCGGAAAGGGCCGGCAGGGAGAAGTTTTTCTTTAGATTTGGAACCGGAAACATTCACAATCGGAAGTGACACGATGGAATA
>PBYU01000062.1 GCA_002730035.1 Gammaproteobacteria bacterium
CGTCGTTGTCGTACTTGCCAAGGACGATGCCATTACCTGCGCACGACGCCTAGCGGCAGAGCACGACAGACTCCCGCAGAGTGGCCATATATTTGTTCAGAGGGTCCCTTGATCCCATGTCCAAGGCAGCGGAGCCCGGTGATCAAGCAGCACCGAAGATAGAATTCCCCTGTTTGTACCCGATCAAGATTATTGGAAAGGCAGCAGAAAATTTTCGGGGACAGGTCATTGCCGTTGTTGAAAGACATACCGGTAAAATCACCGAAGATCTCATTAAGGTGCATCCCAGTCGCCAGAATAATTACCTCTCGGTCACGGTAACTATCGCCGCCACGGGCGAGGACCTGCTGCGGGAAATATTTCAGGATCTTAAACAAATTGCAGACGTCAAGCTGGTGCTCTAGCGTGCTGCTGACGGATTACAAGTGGTTCCAGGCACTGCCTGCTCCCTCCAGTAAAAATGATCACCCTCGCCTCATCGTTAGAAGGCTGGGTCTACAGGACTATGAACCGATCTGGCAATCGATGCGCTACCTGGCGCAGCAGCTTAAAGACAAAGGCAAGACCGATAGGGCCGATGAGATCTGGTTACTCAGCCACAAGCCGGTTTATACCCAGGGTCAGGCGGGCAAGGCAGAACATATTCTCAATCCTGGAAAAATTCCCGTGGTACAGATCGACCGAGGTGGGCAGGTCACCTACCATGGACCCGGGCAGCTGGTCGTCTATCTGTTAATCGATGTCAGGCGGCGCAAGCTGGGGGCTCGTGCGCTGGTTGACCTGCTCGAGAATGCCCTGCTAGCTACACTGCAGAGCTATGGGATTGCGGCAGCCACTCGTCCGAAGGCTCCCGGAGTCTACGTGAATGATGCTAAAATAGCCGCTTTGGGATTACGTATTAAAAATGGCTGGAGCTATCATGGACTCAGCCTCAATGTGAACATGGATCTCTCACCATTTGCCAATATCAATCCCTGTGGATTCGAAAATCTGGCGGTTACCCAGATGGCAGACTTCGTGGATGAGAAAGACTTGCTTCTACAGAAAGTCAGCAGAGTCCTGTGCAATAAACTGCTTAGAGAATTGGGATATTTCGAGTACTACTAATCAAGACTATTTCTTATGGCTGAACGCGATCGGCGCAACAGTTTGATAGAGGGAGAAAAACTCCGTGGCGCTGATAAAGTGCGTCGCATTCCGGTTAAGGTAATCCCTACCACGGACCTGCCTGCCAAACCCGATTGGATCAGGGTAAAAATTCCGACCTCGCCGAAAATAAAGCAACTCAAGCAGAAGCTCAGGTATCACAAGCTAGCTTCGGTCTGCGAAGAAGCGTCCTGCCCTAATCTCGGCGAATGCTTCAGCAACGGTACTGCTACCTTCATGATAATGGGCGAGATTTGCACGCGCAGGTGTCCATTTTGCGATGTCGCGCACGGCAAACCCAAACCACTGGATCCGCAGGAACCAGCCGCGCTGGCGGAAGCCATCATGGAAATGGACTTGAGCTATGTGGTGATCACTTCCGTGGATAGAGACGATTTGAAGGATAGCGGCGCACAGCATTTCGCCCATTGCATTGCAGAGATTCGTCGCTGCAATCCGAAAATCCAGGTAGAAATACTGGTACCGGATTTTCGCGGCCGCATGGAAAATGCTCTGGACATTCTCGAGCAGACACCACCGGATGTGTTTAATCATAATCTAGAGACTGTGCCGCGCCTGTATAAACAAGCACGACCTGGCGCCGATTACCAATGGTCATTGGATTTACTGGCAGCCTACAAGGCTCGACAGCCTGAAATCATGACTAAATCCGGTTTAATGCTGGGATTGGGAGAGACTATCGAAGAAGTCAGGTGGGTGTTGCAAGACCTGCGCAAGTACCGGGTCGATATGGTTACGCTGGGTCAGTATCTCCAACCAAGCAAACAGCACCTCAGGGTAGAGCGATTCGTGCATCCCACAGAATTCGACGAATTACGCCAGTTTGGTGAACAACTCGGGTTTACACATGTAACCAGCAGTCCGCTGGTGAGGTCCTCCTACCACGCCGACAGGCAGGCCCATGGCGAAATCATCACCTGAACCCAAACCATGAAGATCAGCCTTCAACAAATTTTCATCAGTCTGGCTTCCCTGCTGGTTTCAATAGCGACAGTGATCACTATTTCTCAGAATCCAGCGCAGTATGGTAGTGAGCCACTACTGGTGAGAGCGTTGATTCTCAATCTTGCAATCCTGGCTGCGTTAGTAGCAGTATTTCCAATCAACCCACTCTTTAAGAATAAACCTGGCGCCTATGGGATGGCAGTGTGTCTGCCTGCTTTGATCCCGGGGTTTTTCTATTTTCTCTTTTTTTTGCCAGGACAGGCAGGCGTCGGGATTGCTGCGGAGCAACTGCAGAGTCAACTGATAACCGATAGCTCCAGCAATGGCATCATCGAAGTAGGGTTCAGCTATCCTATCTATACTCCGACAATCTCATTACAGCACCAGGATATTTTTACCAAACAGGTCAATGTGTTTCTGCGCATTACTGACGCCAACGGTGACAACTCACTGTTTCGTGGCGTGCGCTCACGAATTCCAGGCACGGGACTGAGCGTGGAGGCAACTTTGCAGGGGATGCTGAGCGAGAATTCAGGCTATCTGTTTAATCCGATAGCACTGCCGCCTTACCGGGAAACTCAGGGCCGGGTAGTCTTTATAATCAGTAACCTCGAAGATGGTGCGACATTCACCGAGGTACTTGGCAGCACTTACCAGGCGCAATTCGAGTTAAGAGATCCCGAAAATGGTCAGCTTTTGCTGGAGTTTCCCCTGAATCGGATTTAACCTCTGTTGCCAGCAAATCCAACCATCGGGTGGACTATGCACAGCTTACAACAAACTACTGAGGCACACGCAATGCGTAATTCGGCGCTTATTCTGATTCTGGCACTGGTTGCGCTACTGCCCGCCCTGTCGATTGCACAAGATTTCAGAGACATGAAGATTGTGCATGTGTTGCAGGAGCCCCGGCATCGAACTGTCCATCACGAAGGCGATGTGTATCTGCTGGATGTGCAGATCAATCCGGGCGATACCTCCTTTCCCCATCTGCATGACTCGGCAATGATGTTTACTTTTATCAGTAGTGGACAGGGTCCCGCGTACGGCAGAGTGTCGGGTGAAAGTGGCTATGTGGAACGCAACTTCACCCACGCGGTGTCCAATGCCGGACCCAATTTGTTGCGCATCCTCGCTATGTCAAATTATGGTCCGGGCTTGCCGAACCTGTCATCGGGAAGGCCAAGGGGCATCAATGCCGAACCAAGCTACGAAAATGAATGGTTTCGCTCCTATCGGATCACCCTTCAGCCGGGTGAGGAAACTGACTCTCAGACCCACGTCAATCCAACGGTGGTAATTCAAGTGACCCAAGGGAAGGTTCATGTCAGTCGCGCCGACGGCATCACACAAGAGCTGGCAGCGATGGGTGACTGGATGTGGCGAGACCCAGAGAGTGTCTTCACTCTCAAGAACATGGGCACAACAGAAGTAGTGGTAGTCGTCAACGAGGCCAGGTTGTAGCAATAGCTAAGGGATTGGGTCAGGGAAGCGTGCCGACTGCCCAAATCGAGAGGCATTTTCTGCCTCTGCGCAAACCTGCATCGCCCTCGGTAATCTCCCTCAGTGGAGCGGGCTAGTTAAACGGTGGCAGGCACATGTTCAGTGGGCGATGCTTTCCAGTGACGCTGTCACTATTATTGGCCAGCTCCGGAAAGTGGGTGGCCATCAGATAGCTGGCGCGACTGCTTTTCAACTTGTCAATTGCAGCAGCGCATCGCTGTAGCTGAAATGCACCAGGCATTCCCGACACAGGATCGCTTCGACATGAGGCAGGGAGTCCTGCAGTAAATCCAGATGCAAAAATGTCGTGGTGGCATCTGCATAGTTGGCACTATTGGCCTGGATGAGAGAGGCGACTATGTCAGCGCCGTAGTAATGCTCAATCTGTAATTCGGTCTCATTCATCCAAAAATAATCACCACAGGGTATGTCCAGCAAAGTCTTCACACCCAACTCTCCCAATGCAGCGGGCAGTTGTCTTCTTAATTCGACGGTGCGATCGAGATTTGATCCTTTGCCACTGCGGGTAGCTGCATCGCCCCATTTATTAGTTTCATAAATTCGCGTAAAAATTTCCTTGTTGGAGGCATTCTTGAAGAATCTCAATTCCTTCTTCTTGCGCAGGGATCGTTTTGCAAGATTGATCGGATTAAAAGGCATAGGTTGAGTGATTAAATTGACCAATTGGTATTTAATGTGTCGCTGTCAGTATTGCAGATTTTCGGATGGCTCGATCAGCAACTTGCCGTTGCCATAACCGATCTCTACAAACATCAGCAGTAAAAAAAGGAATGGCGTACAGAGTCAGGTCCATGTCGGGAGATTACAAGAACTGGATAAAATCGGCAGTCTCAGTTTAATGTTTAATGCGTTAGCGCAAGACCTTCTTTATCGTAACATTTTTTTGTACATCGCCACACTACCGTAAAACAGGCTAGAATGCGCAGCTTGTTATGCGGGCATACTGCCCCACAGTGTAGGAAGGCGTCCAGGGCGAGGTAGGCTGGGAAGCCAGGAGAGAATTTACATGAAAAAGATCGCTTGGATAGCGGCTGCGATAACATTGCTAGTCGCTAGCTCAGCGCTGCTCGCGCAGGGTATTCAACAAACCAAAGGCAGTTTCGAGGACAAGTTTCGGCAACTCGATGAAGTGTTGCCTACTCCCAATATCTATCGCAATGCAGCAGGTGGCCCGGGCCACCAGTATTGGCAACAGGAAGTCGATTACGATATTGACGTGATATTGGATGAAGACAATCAGCGCCTGTCCGCGACCGAAATTATCAACTATCAGAATAACTCCCCGGACACCCTGACGTATCTGTGGTTTCAGCTCGACCAGAATAGATTTCGCGCCGATTCAATGGCCGTGATGAGTGGCACATTTAATGGCGCCAGCCCGGATGCAGATGACAATGACCCGGCTCGAATCAGCCTGAACCAGCTTCGTGCATTGCAATATCTAGCCGATTCCCCATTAGGGCACGAGATCAATGTCGTCACCGACAGTGCCGAGAACGGCCTGCTGCACACCATCGTTGGCACTCTCATGCGAGTCGATCTGGTCGAAGCCCTGGAGCCCGGAGATAATATCGAGCTGCGCATCGAGTTTGCCTACAACATTGTTAATGGTGATGTGTTGAGCCCTCGCGGGGGCTATGAACACTTTCCCGACGACGAACGGGAAGGTGGCAACTACATATTCGCCCTTTCCCAATGGTTTCCTCGTCTGGTTGCTTACACTGATTACGAAGGCTGGACCAACAAGGAGTTTTTGGGTTCTGGAGAATTTACCCTGGAATTTGGTGACTACGAGGTCAGCATGACCGTACCGGCTGATCATATTGTAGCGGCTACCGGTGAATTGCAGAATCCTAACCAGGTCCTCAGCCGTGAGCAACGAGATCGTCTGGAGGAAGCCGAAAATGCGGCTCGGCCCGTGTATATCGTGAGCCCTGAGGAAGCGCTGGAGAATGAGCGGGAAGGCTCGGCCAGTACTGCAACCTGGCGTTTCTCGGCTGACAATGTCAGAGACTTTGCCTGGTCGTCTTCGCGAAAATTTATCTGGGACGCCAAGGGTCATCATCAACCCGGTGCAGAGCAGGAACTGATCATGGCCATGTCTTTCTGGCCCAAGGAAGGGGGCACGCTGTGGTCCGAATACTCGACGGAGATAGTCATCCACACACTGCAAGTCTATAGTCGGTTCTCCTTCGACTTTCCTTACCCGACTGCACAATCGGTAAACATTGGATTCGTGGGTGGCATGGAATACCCGATGATCACCTTCAACGGTCCCCGTACCGAGTTGCAGGATGATGGGGAGCGCACCTACTCGCTGGCGGATAAACGCTTCATGATAGGCGTGGTTATCCATGAAATTGGTCATTTCTACTTTCCGATGATCGTTAATTCAGATGAGCGGCAATGGACCTGGATGGACGAGGGTATTAACAGTTATCTGGATTCCGTGGCAGGTAGAGAATGGGATGCAGAAATTCCCTGGGGAGTGGAGCCGCGTTATATAACCGACTACATGGTCTCCCAGAACCAGGTACCAATAATGACGCAATCGGACAGCGTGTTGCGACTGGGTTCCAACGCGTATGCGAAACCGGCTACCGCCATAAATATTCTGCGCGAGACAATCATGGGTCGGGAACTGTTTGATTTCGCATTCAAGGAATATTCCAGGTTGTGGGAATTCAAGCGACCGACTCCGGCAGATTTCTTTCGCACCATGGAGGAAGCCTCTGGCATCGACCTGGACTGGTTCTGGCGCGGTTGGTTCTACACCACTGACCATGTAGATATCGCGTTGAATCGCGTCTATGAAATGCGCATCGATACGGAAAATCCCGACATAGACTACACTCGTCAGCGAGAAACAGAAAAAGCCTTGCCGCCCTCAGTGCTCAGTGAACGCAATCGACAGGAAGGATTGTTGACCTGGGTGGAGCGCAATCCGGATGTCAGGGATTTTTATGACGACAACGACCAGTTCACGGTAACCAATGTAGAGCGCAATCGTTACAACAGCTTCCTGGAAGGGCTGGACGACTGGGAGCGGCAGGTTCTGGACCGTGCCATCGAGGAAGACTTGCACTACTACATCCTGGAATTTTCCAACGACGGTGGTTTGATCATGCCAATATTGCTACAGGTGGAATATGCCGATGGAAGCAGCGATGCACTACGCCTGCCGGCGGAGATCTGGAGACGCAATTCACGTAGTGTGAAGAAATTGGTTGTCGCGGAACAGAATGTAGTCAATATCGTTATCGATCCTCTGCAGGAAACTGCCGATAGCAATATCGAGAATAACTATTACCCTCGGCGTATTATACCCTCGCGTATCGAAAGTTTTAAGGGGCAGGGTGGAGGAGGCCGCTTAAGCCGTGACCTCATGCAGGACATAAAGACTGAATTAAAATCAGATGACGATGAAGACGAAGCAGAGGCGGGTGACGACAATTAGTTTTTTGCGCATCGCTTGGCAATACTTGGGACGCAATTCTGGTAGTATTGCCATAGCAGTGCTCATAGGGGGTCTGACTCTGTCGGTAAGTCATGCTCACCAGCAGAAAACTGCTGTTACCCGAATCTTGTTCAATCCTAATACTGACAACATCGAAGTCATGCATCGTTTCTTCGTGCATGATGCAGAACATGCTGCGACTGTAGTCTTTGGGCAGCGGCAAACCCTGATGGAGTCAGCCGAATCTCGGGAACTCTTCAGTAATTATGTGATGAACCGCTTCGCAGTAGAGGCTACATTCGCCAACGGTGAGCGCCAGCAGTTGGCGCTGCAATACGTGGGTGAAGAGATCGACGGCCAGTTTCTCTGGGTGTATCAGGAGATTCAGCAGGTCACCGATATTAGCGCCTTGACTATCGTTAACACGGCTCTGCGTGACGTATGGCCTGAGCAGTCAAACCTTGTGAATATCGAGCGTGAGAATCAAATCCTCAGCCTTACTTTCGATGGCGTTAGGGAAATGCTCTCCATCAGCTTATGACGTAGTGGATTCGCTTCCAGTGCTGCCGAGCCCGAGATATTCTGCAATAGCAAGCCCTGCTGCCACGCTGGTGAATGGGTCGTGCTCGATTACCATGCCGCAGAACTGATTATCTAGAATGCGCTTGACAGCAGGTATCAGCGAAGAACCCCCGGTGCGTATAACCAGTTGCATATCATTAGGAGTAAGCCCGCCTATTTTCAATACATCGGCAACTGCTTTCTCAAACTTTGCCAAGAGCTCTGTGATTATTGATTCGAATTGCTGGCGTGTGACGAGCAGTTCAATGTCTAGCTCGGGTATGTCCAGTTTCGCCTCCTGTTGATCCGAGAGTGTCGCTTTCATTTCTTTCAAGTGCTGGAATAGCAGATAGCTATGGTTGCTCTTGATAAGATCGTACAGTCGTCGAAACTTTACTGACGCCGCGTCTGGTTGCTGGATACGCTGCATCAGCGGTGATGTGTACTTGTTCTGGTTCAGCATATAGCTGACCGCCCAGTTGAGCAGTAAATCTTCATACTCTTCGAAAGGAAACAGGGTTTCGATCTCGCGATCTTCACCGGCTCGGCGCCAGCGTTCGCCCTTGCCCAATAATGGAAACAGCAGTTCTCTGAATAACAGTTGATCGATGTGATCCCCGCCCAGCCCGATACCATGGGTAGCAACCACGGAGAAACGAGCCTGCGATCGTTTCAGGATACAAAGATCCAAGGTGCCACCCCCAAAATCTACTGCCAGTAATGTTTGCTCTGTAGCCCCGGGGTTATCGTGTAGATAACTTAAAGCGGCTGCAATCGGTTCGGGGTAGTAGCTCTGCCGGGAGAATTTCGCGTGACCGTACGCTTCAGACAAAAGCTCGAGTGCACGGCGGTTCCGATTGGTATCGGCGCCATCAAAATTAACTGGATGTCCAATACAGGCATGATCGATAGGATCTGCTTTTAGAGAGTGTCTGCCCACCTGTGCTGCAATCTTCTTTTTTATGTGCAGCAACAGGGGAGTAATTAGAGCCACCAGTCTGAAAGCTCTCTCGAAAACCATGAGGCGAGGCGTATTGGTGTTACCCAGTAGCCTTTTCGTGCCTCTGAACAGACGTCCCTGTTGACCACCGTCGATGAAGGATTGACCATAAATTTTTGCGGTGTTGGCTTCTTCAGGCAGACCGTGATCGCCGAGTTGTCCGGTTGTGGTGCGACCTTCACCCAGCACTTCTAAGCTGAGTTCCACCTTCCTGCCTATATTGCTTTCGACATACTGACTGATCGCGCGCTGGCCGGTAACGATCTTGAAATCCCGATCAATATAAGTCGCCGAAGGCATGATGGTGGAATCGGATTCGAGTTGCACCAGATGAACATTCTGGCCATCGAACAAAGCGGCGGCACTATTGCTGGTGCCGAAATCAACTCCTATACCAAGGGTGATAGGTTTCTGCTGGTGGTTAGGTCCTGACACCAAGAACTCTTGTTTTTCAATCCAGTTTTATAACAGAACGATTAGATAAAAATTCGTTGTAAGGGATATTCAGTTTGCAGTGGAATCCAGTAATGCGGTGGATCTCCATGCAGCGAGCTGGGCAATAGCATAGCCTATTTTTACCCGATCGGCAAAACGCTGGCGCAACTGATTTTACCAACCGGAGCTCCGGTGAGCTGAAAAAGCATCCCGTACAGATCGAGTCGATTGAAAATAGCGTGCATTGTGCATCTGCAGTTTTTCTCGAATAAGTGTGTTGAATCTTGTTGAAACTTAACCTATGCTCCTCGGCAATTGCTCCTGCATTGCTCTACTAAGTGACATCCCTGTCACGATGCGGTCCAATTGTAGTCAGTCAAATTCGTAGTATTCAGGAGTATTCATGGGCGCAAAACCTCGACATTTGATAATGAAAGGCATCTCTGTGCTGGTTTTGACCCTGCTGATTAGCCTCTCAGCGATTTCCGGACACGCCGGTACATTAGTTCGAGTCAGTACCAGCATGGGTGATTTCTCGATGGAGCTGCTAGACGAGACAGCGCCGAATACGGTGCAGAACTTTCTTAACTATGTGAATCGGAATGACTATAACGGTACCTTTTTCCACAGAGTGGCGAAAA
Organism: Gammaproteobacteria bacterium; assembly: GCA_002730035.1. Lineage (GTDB taxonomy): Bacteria > Pseudomonadota > Gammaproteobacteria > Pseudomonadales > Pseudohongiellaceae > UBA9145. The sequence continues at coordinate 9,731 of PBYU01000062.1, forward strand.
ATTTTGTCGTACAGGGCGGCGCGTATCGATTTGCACCCTTTCAAGGTCCAGTCGCCGTTGAGACCGATTCGCCTATCGATAACGAATTCAATGTGTCCAACACCCGGGGCACTGTAGCGATGGCGAAACTTACCGGCGATCCGAATAGCGCGACAAACCAGTGGTTTGTCAATCTCGAAGACAACTTGTCGCTGGATACATCCGAGGATGGATTCACCGTTTTTGCTCAGGTGCTGGGTGACGGCATGCAAATCCTGGATGCGATTAATGGGCTGCCCCAGGAAGCACTAGGTAATTTATTCCTTAACGTCCCCTATATCACGGAAAGCTATGCCAACGGTTCAGATTTCGTGTTTATGAATATAGAAGTCGTCGATCGCTTCAGTTCGGCTCCCCATGTCTTCGAGGCCTCTTCCGGCCTGATGATAACCAGCGTGGATATAAATGCTGGCGCTACCCTGATCAGCATGAACTTTAATCTGGTACCCGACACGGCTGAGGTAATCATCGAAGCGAATCTGGAGAGTGTCATTTCGCGCCGGGACAGCTACCCTGGCATAGCATCCTTCTCCACGACAGACAATCGCCTACGCATACCCAGCCTGGAAGTGAATATTAGTGGCGTCGCATCACTGGTATCCAACGTGGTGTTCGTTCTATCGGATCCTGTGCTGGCCCGTTTCACACTCGAATCCTACGATCAGTAAGCATGCGTCGTTTACCGCCCTGAAGTGTTAGGTTACTCTTGTACAGGCCGATGATTCGACCTACACACTAATTAAGGGATTTCCAATTAATGTCCACACCACGAGGCGAGTTTACATCCAGATTCGGTTTCTTGATGGCTTCCTCGGGTTCGGCAGTAGGGCTTGGAAATATATGGGGATTTCCGACCAACACTGCCTCCAATGGCGGAGCGGCATTTCTTTTCGCTTACCTCATCCTGGTATTCGCTCTAGCCTATCCCGTCTTGATGGCAGAACTGATTATCGGGCGTCATGCCCAGGCAAATGCGGTAACTGCATTGCAGTCGATTTCCTCCGGTAAGAAGAGCAGGCTACTAGCACTGGTGGTGGGATTTACTGGCATCATAACCGTCAGTTTTATTCTGAGTTTCTATGCAGTAGTAAGTGGATGGATGATCGCTCATTTTTTCGATCCACTGGCCAGATTGTTCGGTATGGACGGGCTGGCCCAGTGGTTAACCCGGGATGCCGTTGTACGAAACTCTTTATTCGTTGCGCTGTTCATGGTGATTACCATCTATATCATCAGTGCGGGAGTTAAGGACGGCATTGAGAAATGGGCATCACGCCTGATGCCGTCGCTGATCATCATCCTGTTATTGCTGGTTTTCTATGTGCTGACCCTGCCGGGTGCCTCGGAAGGATTGCGGGCCTACCTGGTGCCAGATTTTTCAAGAATTACCGATCCCGCGCTGCTCGTCAATGCGATGGGCCAGGCATTCTTTTCTCTATCCCTGGGTGTCGGAACGATGCTCGTCTACGGATCCTACATAAGTAAACAGGAAAACCTGCCTGTGGTTGGCGGCCTCGTAGCCTTGCTGGACATAGGCATAGCAGTACTGGCAGGAATGCTTATTCTTCCTGCGATGTATGTTGCTTTGGGCAATGGCGTTGAAATTTTCGATGCAGACGGAGGGCTCATCGCCGGACCTGGTTTGATCATATCGGTACTGCCCGCCTTGTTCAGCACCATGGGTGCCATCGGTATACCGGTCGCTATCGCATTCTTTCTATTAATGACTATCGCCTCACTGACATCGTCGATCTCCATGCTGGAGGTGCCGGTTGCCTATGGTGTGGAACATCTCGGTGTAGAGAGGCGCAAAGTAGCCATGATAGTCGGCACGGTTATTACCTTTATATCACTGCTAATCGTGTTCAATTTTGATCCCCTATTCGATCTGGTCGTTACTGCCACGACAGAGTACAGCCAGCCGCTGTTGGGATTATTCTTCTGTATTTTTGTCGCCTGGATCTGGCGTAGAAACGACATACTCGAAGAAATAAAACAGGGCAACTCACAGGTAGAGTCAGGAATCTTCTGGAAAATATGGCCGGTCTACATCAAGTTTGTCTGCCCGTTGGCCATTCTGATAGTTTACTTCCAATAGCAAGTCCAGCATTGGGTACGGAGTTGCCATGCCTGACGGGCAGGCGCTCACCAGGAAATGCAGGGACTGTCGTTCCCGGGCCCGGGAACGCCGGATGATATTCACCAGGAGATATGCTAACGTGCCAGCGGCTACGGGCGGCAATAAATGCACACTCTCGAGCCTGATAAGCCACTGATAAAATAAATAATACAGAGGAAACCGTCATGACTCCTCCAGGTAAAAACGAATTCACTGCAACGACAGCGCAAGGTCGCAGACAATTTCTGAAGGGCCTGGCAGTTTTGCCCACCGGCATGTGTCTCGGCATGCTCGCTACGTCTTCCGCTCTGGCTCAAGCTAGTGTTGCCAATTCTGTAAAGGCACTCACTTTTGATGTATTCGGCACAGTCGTAGACTGGCGTGCATCGATTATCAGGGAAGGCCAATTATTGGCCGCCAGGAAAGGTTTTGAAGCAGACTGGGGTGAATTTGCCGATAGGTGGCGGTCTGGTTATGGGCCGGCGATGAATCGGGTGCGCACGGGTGAACTACCCTGGACCAAGATAGACGATTTACACCGCATGATCCTCGATGAACTGGTGGTTGAATTTGGATTGAACGGCTTAACGGAAGCGGAGCTGGATCATTTCAACAAGGCGTGGCATCGCTTATCCCCCTGGCCGGATACCGTTGGAGGATTGAACAGGTTAAAGACCAAGTACGTCATCGCCACGCTTTCCAATGGCAACGTGGGCTTACTCACCAACATGGCCAAGAATGCCGGTATGCCCTGGGACGCAGTTCTTTCGGCGGAGTTAGCTAAACACTATAAGCCCGATCCGGAAGCCTACCTGACTGCCGCAGACTTACTCGGGTTTGCTCCCGAACAGGTGATGATGGTGGCAGCTCATCCCGGAGACCTGCGCGCGGCGGCTCGAACCGGGCTACGAACTGCCTACGTAATCAGGCCGCTGGAGAGGGGTCCGGGGCGGACCGTTAACACCGATGCTGCTGGTGAATTTGATTATACGGCGACCGATTTTCTCGATCTGGCCAGACAATTGGATGCATAGGGATCTTGGCCATGTCTGAGATAGAACTGGACCCTGACACTAAACAGGAGATTGTCGGGCGCATTCAGCAGTACATGCTCGACGAGTTACAGCTTGAAATTGGCGGTTTCGATGCGCAGTTTCTGCTGGACTATTTTGGAGAACAAATGGGTTGTTATTACTACAACCAGGGTTTGGCCGATGCCCTGAAGGCTTTCGAAAACAAGGTTGAAGAATTCAGCGATGTCATCTTTCAGCTGGAACAAGAGACTAATCCATCCGGCAAGCGTTAGAGCTACCCTAATCCAGGTTGACCCTTAACGGCAGTCGAATAAAAAATTTACTGCCAGAGTCTTTTTCTGACTTGAAGCTGATTTCCCCGCCAAGTTTTTCGATCATGCGTTTTACTATTACCAAGCCGAGACCGGTGCCTTCCGGCTCTTTCTCTGATCCGGGTTGTTCCCTGGCGAATTCCTGAAACATGCGCTGCTGGAATTCTTCGCTCATGCCCCGGCCAGTATCACGAATAAAAATTTCGATACCGAGTCGTCTGCGAAAATAGACAGCCTTGTAGCCAAGCCCAATATCGCCTTTTTCGGTGAATTTTATCGCATTGGTTAATATGTTCATCAGAGCATGTTGCAGGCGGGACTTGTCGGTTTGCACGAGCAGCTTTGCAGAAGCGAATTCTGTGCTGAGATCCAGTCCTTTCTCCATGGCGGAAGGGAGCAGCATGCCTTTCAATTCGCTCAGGAAATGTGATATTTCAACCAGCTCGAATTCGGGCTCGAAACTGTCCGATTCCAACTCCGCCATTTCCAGCAGGTCATTTATCAGGTTGTGCAGATGGTCACTCTGTCGAATAACCGTAGACATGTGTTGTCTGGTGGATTTGTTGAGCTTGTTGGACTGCCCCGCCAACAGGCGTTTCGTATTTGCCAGAATCAAATGTACCGGAGTGAGGAATTCACGGGATACGTTCCTCAGGAAATCCCCCTTGGCCTTGGTTTCCATTCGAGCCTGGGCGAATTCCTCATTCTTGGTGCGGACGAATTCGGCCAACGAGAGCAACAACATGACAGCGGCGATCACTATCAGAGTCTGACCGATTATCGGCGCCACGGCACTGCGTTCGATGAAGTTAAACTTGTACAGAGAGAATGAACTCAGGGCGAGCAGCATCATCGCGCAGGTGAAGAACAGATACATAGCGGTACGTGATCCTTGCAATGCAGTTACACCTGCCATGATGAAAACCGTGAGTGTAACCAGTGAGCTGAGATAAATGATTAACGACACATTCTCAGCGCTGATTAGATCGAGAGGGATAATCAAGAAATAGAGGCCGACCGGCAGCATCGCGTAAGTCAAGAATCGTAATACGATCTCCACGGAACCTTTGAAACGGCTGGTTAGACTCAGTGACTGACCGAGCAGGCAGAAACTCGCTACCAGGACAGCGATTGAAATATAAGTGGCGCGGTTATTGAATTCTCCATAGCTCCCCCACAGCCAGAGCCGACCCATGCCGGATTGGGAGAGGAAATAAACAATACATCCGCCAAAGAAGAGGGTATAAGCAAAAAATTGCTTGTCGCGCATAAAAAAAAGACTGAGCATGCGCAGAAACACATCAGAAAGAAGGCAAAGAATGCACCAAGGAACGCCAATAGGTTCTGTTGATTACCGGCCAGATCAGACATTGTGGTTAGCGTTAATGGAATCTCAACACCTGATTGAGAATAGGCGCGGAAGAACAGTCGGGTTTGCTGATTTGCTGTGGCTATTTCATAAGGTATGACTGGAAACCTATAAGGCTGATCGAGTTCCGATACTGCAATCGTATCACCGGCCACCTTATGCACAACCACTTCGTCGGGATGCACAAAATAGAAGTCGATGCGATCCAGTCCCGGATTACCCATGCTTAACACCAGCTTTTCATTCAGCGCCTCATCCACGTAGATGACGATGGAGAACCAGTGTGCGGATTCTGACAGTCCAAAGGTTAGGATTACTTGCGTCGAGCGCTGCCACTGAATATCAGGATCCATGATATCTTCCAGGGTAAGCTCGGTACTCACATCTTCGAAATGGTCCAGGTAAAGACCCAGCGCCACGGGCAGCTGATTTTGGGCAATATTGAGTTCGGCGGAAGAAACGCTTCCGCTTATAAGGAGTGCAGCAACCAGTACCGGAACAAGATGGTACGAGCGGAATAAACAATCCAATGGTTTAAGAAGCAGCCACCTGTAATACACGCGTATGACAGTCCCTGATTTGAAGAAGCCGCTGCATTATAAGGTATACCAGGGGTCTGCAAGCAGCGAAATTGGTAACTCTAGGGAACATTTCGATCGATCGAGAGCTTCGAGTACGGCTGGAGCTGGTTGACTAAATCTCACAACCGTGTGAAATTGCCGGCTATCATCTTACAGGTACTCACTGCGCGCGTAACGCTATGATTATAAGATTACCCAAGCTAGTCTTAATGACGCTGTTCAGTGCTTTATTATCCACTTGCAGCGAAACTGAACAAGCAGCAGATCCCACTAGTTTAGCAGCCGAGGACTCAGGATTGTCTACATCTGAAGTAGCACTGGTTTCAAGCAATCCGTTTTTTAGCAAGAGCCAGTTGTATCTGAACTATCCGCCTTTCGATCAAATCGAAAATGCCCATTTCCTGCCAGCATTTCTGCGCGGTATGGCGGAACAGTCCGCCGAAATTGAAGCCATTGCACGGCAGGGTGAGCCTGCAACATTTGTAAACACCATTATTGCCATGGAGCTCTCGGGGCAGCTGCTAAATCGTACAGACAGCGTTTTCTCGGCAATGTCCAGTGCCCATACCAATGACGAAATCCGTGCTCTCGAACAACAACTCGCGCCGCAACTCGCAGCGCATGACGATAGCATCATGCTGAACCGCGATCTCTTCGCTAGAATTAGCAGGCTCTATGAGCAACGTGAAGCCCTCGCACTCGATGCACAATCGAAAAGGTTGTTGGGAGAGTATTACAGTGACTTCGTGCGGGCTGGCGCGGCCTTATCCGTGGACCAACAGCAACGCATGAAAGAACTCAATGGGCAAATTGCAACACTGCAGACTCGTTACAGTCAGCAAATTCTCAGTGAAATGAATGAGCTTGCAATTTTGGTTGATAGCCGGGAAGAGCTGACAGGGCTGGATGAAGCCCTAGTTGCTGCTGCTGAAGCCGAGGCCGATGAACGAGGGCTGCAGGGAAAATTCCTAATACCCCTGCTCAATACCAGCGGTCAACCGGCTCTGGCTTCGCTGCAGAACCGCGCTGTGCGTGAAACAATGCACAGGACTTCACTGTCCAGAGGAAACCGGGGAGGTGAATTCGATAATCGTGAATTGCTGGTAGATATTTTGCGGCTGCGAGCCGAGCGTGCCCAGTTACTCGGCTTTGAGAATCATGCCCACTATATCCTGGAAGATCGTACCGCCCAGACCGTAGCTGCTGTTAATGAGCGACTCGCGGAACTTGCACCACCGGCAGTGGCCAATGCCAGGCGAGAAGCGGCAGACTTGCAGAAGATGATCTACGACGAGGGGGCGGATTTCGAACTCGCTGCATGGGATTGGGATTTTTATACTGAAAAAGTGCGCGCAGCGCGTTACGAATTTGACGCAAGCCAATTGCGTCCTTACTTTGAATTGAACAACGTTTTACAGCGAGGTGTATTCTTCGCTGCAGAAAAGCTCTATGGGATAAGCTTCAAAGAGCGCACCGACTTACCCCTCTACCAGGAAGATGTCAGGGTATTCGAAGTCTTTGATGCAGTGGGAACGACACTGGCGTTGTTCATTGCCGATTACTATGCTCGGCCCAGCAAGCGGGGCGGTGCCTGGAACACCTCCTATATCTTGCAGAGCAATTTGATGAATACCCAAGCCATCATGGCCAATCATCTTAATATCACCGAGCCGATCGGCAATGAAGCAACGCTGTTGAGTTTCGATGAAGTGAACACTCTATTTCATGAGTTTGGTCATGCATTACATGTCATGTTTTCAAACGTGGAATACCCTTACTTTTCAGGAACTCGAGTGCCTAGAGATTTTGTCGAATACCCCAGTCAGGTTAATGAAATGTGGGCGACCTGGCCCGAAGTGCTGGCCAATTACGCCATTCACTATCAGACTGGGCAGCCCATGCCGGATGAACTGCTGGATAAGGTGCTCTCTTCACAGAAATTTAATCAGGGCTTCGCTACTACTGAATACCTGAGTGCATCAATTCTCGATCAGGCTCTGCACCAACTGGCTCCAGATAAGGTTCCAGATGCGGATCAGCTCATGCAGTTTGAATCTGAAGTACTTGAGACTGCAGGAGTAGCAATGCCCGAGATTCCACCACGTTATCGCAGCACCTACTTCAATCATATTATGGGTGGGTATTCGGCGGGCTACTACTCCTACATCTGGAGTGAGGTTCTCGATGCCGATTCGGTCGAATGGTTCAAGGAAAATGGAGGCCTGAGAAGACAGAATGGAGACCATTTCAGACGCACGCTGTTATCCCGGGGTGCCAGTGAGGATGCGATGGTTCTGTTCAGAAATTTTCGAGGGCGTGATGCCGACATAGCACCATTGCTGGAAAGGCGCGGACTGAACTAGCCCGGATTGATTCAGTTCCAGCGATCAGGCGAATTGTCGCAGGGTAGCCGTTTGCTGACCACTGATTCGCAGCAATAGCAAGCTCAGCTCATCCCAGGTATTGGCCCTGGACATGCCCTTAATTGACTGGTCGATGAGTCGGGTATGGTCTAGAAATTGCCACACTTGCCCGGTATTAATTCGCTGCAGTGCGTTGCCCACCGCCTGTTTGCGATTAAACCAGACATGGGCCGTTTGCATTATCGCGTTAACACCCTGGCCCTGTTGCTTTTTCTCTATCATCGGTAACAGACTGCGCAGCTCTCGGGTAATTGCCCCCACTATCAGGAGCGGAAAAATTCCTTCGGCACGCAACGCTCCTAGAATTTTTTGTGAACGTACCGCGTCGCCCAGTAAGGCGGCATCAACCAGCTGATACACGTTATAGCGCGAGCTGTCTGCCACGACCTGCATGACGGTATTAACATCTAGTTGCAGTGGAGATTTTTCGTCAGGCTTTACCAGCAGTTTAAGTTTCTCGATTTCCTGCATGGCCGCCAGCAAATTGCCTTCTACTTTGTTTGCCAGTAATTCCAGCGCATCCGGGGCGGCACTAATACCTTCTCGAATCAGCCGTTGAGCCAGCCAGGCACCCAGACCCTCTCTATTGATGGGCCAGATCTGCATAAACGCTCCACTGGCTTCGATGGCCTTAAACCACTTGGTGTTGGCGGTACCACTTTCCAGCTTGGGGCTGATGATAAGCAGAAGAATATCCGGGCTGGGTTCTTCAAGGTAATCAAGCAGCGCTTTGCGGCCGACTTCTTCCAGCTTGGCGCTGCCCAGCCGAATTTCGATAATCTTCCGCTGGGAGAACAACGAAAGATTACCCACGGCATGGGAAAAATGTTGCCAGTTGAAGCTGCGATCCACATTGAATACTTCGCGCTCGAGAAAGTCCTGTTCGCGAAAGTGAAGGCGGATCTGATCGGCGGTCTCCTGTATGAGTAGCGTTTCATCACCGGATAGCCAGTACAGCGCAAGCTGCTGACTGTTGAGAGTGCGGTTGAGTTGCTCAGGTTTGATTTTCATGGGCGCGCGGGAGGATCAGCCGCCGGCCGCTTGCAGTCTGCGCATGAGCTGATTGACCAATTCTCGCCTCATCTCGGCAGCTATAATTTCAACTTCTTCCCGGTTGCCGGATATGTTTTCGATATCTTCGAAATAGGTTCGCTCGACGAACAACGTTTCCGGCTCGATGAGAATCTGATCGCCTCTGCCCAAGGCAATTTCCACGGACAAGCGCATTTCATATTGAGCAGCCCGAGCCCTGGGGTTTACTGTGACAGGACGACTAACCACCCGTTCATCGCCAATCGACAGCAGGGCCTGACTGGCCACCGGTTCGATGGACTCTACCAGTTCAACAGCGACATCTGATACATCCAGGCTGCGTCGCAACAAACGGGAAAACTCACTGTTGGGCTGTTGAGAGATTAACTGGATGGAACTGAACTGGGAGGAAATAACATCGCCACCGCGTAGCGCGAAACCACAGGCACTCAAACTGAGTATCCAGACACCAAGCAGCAAGCGTTGTAGTGGACGATGCATAATTCAACTCACGACGACATTAACCAATCTCTCAGGCACGACGATCACCTTGCGGATTGTCGCACCCTCAGTAAATTTCTTCACTGACTCATTCTCCAGAGCGAGTTTTTCGAGTTCGCCCCTTTCAATATCCCTGGCTACTTCGATCTTGCTGCGCAGCTTACCGTTTACCTGCAACACAATTAACATGGAGTCTTGGGCCAGGGCAGATTCATCTACCTGTGGCCAGGTCGCGTCCATTACAGCACCGTCGTGTCCCAGATGGTTCCACAGGCTGTGGCAGAAGTGGGGCACTATCGGTGCGAGCATCAATATTGCCATCTCCAGGGCTTCCTGGATGACCAGCTTATCGGTCTCACTGCCGTTGTTATCCATGAAGCGTGTCGTTGCATTGAGTAATTCCATGGTGGCAGCGATGGCCGTATTAAAGGTCTGGCGCCGGGCATAATCGTCGCTGACCTTAGCGAGCGTCTGATGGGTTTTCAGGCGCAGTTTTTTCTGCTGGTCATTGTATTGCAATGACGCATAGTCTTTGCAGGGAATAGCTTGGTGGCTGGCAACTATTTTCCAGAGCCGTTTGAGAAACCTGTAACTGCCCTCTACACCAGAATCGGACCAGTCCATGGATTGATCGGGTGGGGAGGCAAACATCGTGAACATCCGCACCGTATCGGCACCAAATTTTTCAATGAGCGGCAGTGGATCGACCGTATTACCCTTTGATTTGGACATCTTGCTGCCGTCTTTCAGTACCATGCCCTGGGTGAGTAGGCGAGTGAAGGGTTCGTCGCAGTCAACCAGGCCTTCGTTGCGCAGCAGCTTGTGATAGAAACGGGCATAGAGCAGGTGCAGAATCGCATGTTCGATACCCCCTATATACTGGTCTACTGGTAACCAGTAATCGGCGCGGCTATCCAGCATGCTTTCATCCTGATCACGGCAGGCGAAGCGGGCGTAATACCAGGATGATTCCATGAAGGTATCGAATGTGTCGGTTTCCCGGCGTGCGCCCTTGTGGCATTTCGGACAATCCACTTCGAAAAACGACTGTAGCTTAGCTAGTGGCGATCCCGACTCGTCGAAGTCGATGTCTTCGGGCAGGATGACTGGCAGGTCTTCATCCGGAACTGCCACCGGGCCACAGTCGTCGCAGTTAATCATGGGAATCGGCGCGCCCCAATAACGCTGTCGTGAAACGCCCCAGTCCCGCAGGCGATAGTTAACGGTTTTCTGACCTTTTCCTAGCTCACCGAGATGCGCGGCGAATGCTTCGACGGCCTGCTCAAAGTCAAGTCCATCGAACTGACCCGAATTAATCACTATGCCCTTCTCAACATAAGCAGCTTGCTCGAGGTCACAGCTGGAATCGGCTGAGGCAGGTTCAATTACCTGTTTGATGTCCAGGCCATATTTTTTCGCGAATTCCCAGTCTCTCTGATCGTGGCCGGGCACGGCCATCACTGCTCCAGAGCCATAGCTCATCAGTACAAAATTGGCCACAAAAATCGGTACTTCGGCCTGACTGATGGGATGAATAGCTTTCAGCCCCGTATCCATGCCGAGTTTTTCCATGGTCGCCAGTTCGGCTTCGGCGACCTTGATGTTGTTCTGCTGTTCAATGAACTGCGCCACAGTCGGGTTCAAGACAGCCGCTTTCGCAGCGATTGGGTGCTGAGGGGCTACGGCGATGTAAGTTACCCCCAACAGCGTATCTGGCCTGGTCGTATACACTCTCAGGCGCCTCAGTGAAGCATCGGATTCACCGGCAAGCTCGAATTCCAGATCGATTCCTTCTGATCTGCCGATCCAATTGGTCTGCATGGTGCGCACTTTGTCAGGCCAGCCGTCGAGTGTTTCCATGTCGTCCAGCAGTTCCTGGGCGAAAGCGCTGATTCTGACAAACCACTGCGGAATGCTGCGACGCTCTACCACAGCGCCGGATCGCCAGCCGCGCCCATCCACCACTTGCTCGTTCGCCAGTACTGTCTGATCCACCGGGTCCCAGTTGACTTCCGCCTCTTTCTTGTAAACCAGGTCTTTGGCAAAAAGGCGCGTGAAAAACCATTGTTCCCAACGGTAATAGTCACGGTGGCAGGTGGCTAGTTCGCGTGACCAGTCGAAGGCGTAACCCAAGCGTTGCAGCTGCTCACGCATGTAGTCGATATTGCCGTAGGTCCACTTGGCCGGAGGCACCTTGTTCTGCATGGCGGCATTTTCAGCAGGTAGACCGAAGGCATCCCAGCCCATGGGCTGGAGCACGTTCTTGCCCAGCATACGATGATAGCGGGCGATAACATCGCCGATGGTGTAATTCCTGACATGCCCCATATGCAGGTGACCACTGGGGTAGGGAAACATAGCCAGGCAGTAAAACTTCTCCTTATCAGGATCTTCCGTCGCTCGAAAGCTGTCGTGTTGCTGCCAATAGGATTGAGCGCTTGACTCTACCTCCAGGGGCAAATATTGCTGATCGAGTTTCTTCATTACTTTAAATTGCTGCCCATAGCTTTCGGTTCATTGCACGCCTTCCATTCATTTTCTTCCGCGCAGTTTGCCTCCTCCTATGGATGCTTTTCTCCGCTACGCCGCAAAACCCGCAAGCATAACCCAGACCCGCAGAGACAGGTAGTGGCTGGCCGTAAAAAACCCGTTGCGGGTTAATGAGATCAAGCCGAAAATTTCAATCGCTTCGTGGCTTATCGGATGAGGGCTTAGAGTGATTTTTTGCGGGTGTCAACCAGTCTCGAGGTCACCTTGATCAATTTGATCTGGCGGCTGTCCGCATTCAGGACAGTAACCAGGAAGGGACCTATGTTAATAGTCTCATCGCGCTCTGGTATGTGGCCGAATTGCTGTAATACCAGGCCGCCGATGGTAGTAAATTCCTGGTCGCTGAAGCTGGTACCAAAATAGTCATTGAACTCATCCACCGGTGTGAGCGCCTTGACGATATGGTTTTCCTCGTCAAATTTCTTGATAGTGCTTTCATCATCGACGTCGTGCTCGTCTTCAATCTCGCCAACGATCTGCTCCAGCACATCTTCGATGGTAACTGCACCACATACACTGCCGTACTCATCTATAACGATGGCCATGTGTTGACGAGTTTCTCTAAATTCCTTTAGCAACACATTCAGGCGTTTGCTTTCAGGAACAAAGGTGGCAGGTCGCACAACATCCTTTATATCGAGTTTGTCCATTTTACCGTTTAGAATTAGTGGCAGTAAATCCTTGGCGAGTAAGATACCCATTACATTGTCTACGTTGTCGCCAATAACTGGAAATCTCGAATGAGAAGCCTTGGTGACCATTTTGATAATCTCATTTGGTGAAAGCTTGGCTGGTACGGTTACCACTTGCGACCGGGGAATCATGATGTCGCGTACCTGCATACTGGAGACTTGCAGTGCGCCTTCGATAATGCCGAGTGCGTCGGCATCAAGTACCTGGTCTTGCTCGGCGTTACGCAATAGCTCAAGCAAACTTTTGGTGTCGGTGGGCTCGTCGGAAAAGACCTGTGCAATTTTATCGATCCAGGAGCGAGGTCTTGGATCGACACTGGATTGGTCGTTGGGCATGCGTTGGTTTCTCTGGTTTCTCCAATCCCGTGAGTACAGGATCACCCTACCAAATATGGATTCGGGAATCCAAGACTTTCAAGTGCGTTGATTTCCAGCCTTTCCATGGCTTCGGCTCTGCCGTTGTCGTCGTGCTGGTAACCGAGTAAATGCAGCACCCCGTGAATGAGTAGATGGGCGCAGTGAGCCTGATGCGTCTTGCCCTGTTCACCGGCCTCCCGCTCCAGGATAGCCGGGCAGATTACTACATCACCCAGCGGTTCAGCTTGTAAGTTCTCTGTTACTGCGGCAGGTAACTCTACTGGAAAGGACAGCACATTGGCGGCGTGGGCTTGGCCGCGGAACTGTGAACTAAGTGATTCGGCCTCCGCTTCATCTACAAATCGAAGACTGATGCTGCAGATTCTTTGTGTGTCAACCAGGTCCATGGCACTCTTAATCCAGCTTGCGCAGACATCCTCTTCGGGAACCCAGTGGTAATCACAATCGTTGCTGATTTCAACTGTCACGTTCATTGAATTGAGAAGCTTCCTGGCCGCTGATTTGAGAGACGGAGCTTCTATCGAATTCATCGTAGGCTTCGACGATCTTCTGCACCAGCCGATGCCTCACTACGTCTTTGGCGTTGAAATAAGTAAAGCCTATCGCGTCGATACCTTTCAATACCTTGCTCACATGCACGAGTCCCGAACGGGTGCCTTTCGGCAGGTCTATCTGGGTTACGTCGCCGGTTATTACCGCCGTCGAACCAAAGCCGATGCGGGTTAGAAACATTTTCATCTGAGCGCTGGTTGTATTCTGGCTCTCGTCGAGGATTATGAAAGAGTTATTGAGTGTTCGTCCGCGCATGTACGCCAGTGGCGCAACTTCGATTACATTCCTCTCTATGAGTCTTCCGACTTTCTCAAATCCAAGCATTTCGTACAGAGCGTCATACAATGGTCGCAGATAAGGATCAATTTTCTGAGCCAAATCCCCAGGCAGGAATCCCAGTTTTTCGCCAGCTTCCACTGCAGGTCTGACCAATAGTAGCCGGTTTACCTGCTCTTCCAATAAGGCTTCGACAGCACACGCCACGGCCAGATAAGTCTTGCCGGTGCCCGCTGGGCCTATACCGAAGTTGATATCGTTGCATTGAATTCCTCGCACATAGTGCTTCTGGTGTTTGCCGCGAGGCTTGATCGAAGACTTCGGTGTCTTTATCAGCTGGCCGTCATCCTCATCCTCGAGTCCTTCAATCGCTGATAATTGTGCTTCCCGCAAGGCCAGGTGAACCTGGTTGGGACTGAGGGCATTGCCATGGCTTGTAGCGGAGTAAAGAGACTCGAGAACATGGGAGCCAACGGCGACCGTGGCTTCACTGCCGGACAATTGAAATACATTGCCTCTGGCCTGAATTTTCAAGGCGAGGGAGGATTCAATTTGATGGATGTGTTCATCGAGCCGCCCGCAGAGGTTGGATAAGCGCTGGGCATTGTCAGGCACTAGAGTCAGACTTTGAGAATGGGTTGCCATACAGGCGTGAGATCCTCTCAGGATTTGAATTGGGCGAAGTATATCAAGCTATTAAGTGTAATACGCCGCCAATATTGACAAATTACAGGCTTCCCAGCAGGGAATTCGGCAAAGCATCGGCAATGGTCACCGCAACGAAGCTACCGATGAGGCTCTCATCTGCGCATTGGAAATTGACCACACGGTTATTTTCCGTGCGACCCTGCAAGTCGGTGCAATACTTCTTCGATTGCCCTGTCACCAACACCTGCTGCTCAGTGCCGACCATTGATTCGCTAATGGCAGTCGCTTGCTTGACGATTTGCGATTGCAAAGTGGCCAGCCGATGTTTCTTCTCCTGTTCAGGCGTTGCATCATCCAGTTCGGCAGCTGGAGTGCCGGGGCGGGCGCTGAAGATAAAGCTGAATGAAGTATCGAAACCGATTTCCATGATCAGCTTCATGGTGTCTTCAAAATCCCGATTAGTTTCGCCAGGATACCCAATGATGAAATCAGAAGACAGGCTGATACCGGGGCGTAATGCCTGAATCTTACGAATAATCGATTTGTATTCGAGTACAGTATGGCCTCGCTTCATGGCCGCCAGGATTCTATCGGAACCACTCTGCACCGGCAGGTGTAGATGAGAGACCAGCTCCGGAACCGATGCATAGACATTTATCAGGCTTGTAGAGAACTCGACCGGATGGGAAGTAGTGAATCGAATGCGATCGATTGCATCGATGCTGGCAATGTAATTGATGAGCAAAGCCAGGTCGATAATCTCACCTGCATGACTGACTCCGCGGTAAGCATTGACGTTCTGTCCCAGTAGATTGATCTCCCGCACCCCCTGAGCTGCCAGGTGCACCGCTTCGGCGAGTACGTCATCCAGTGGTCTGCTCACTTCCTCTCCGCGTGTGTAGGGGACTACACAGAAGCTGCAATACTTGCTGCATCCTTCCATGACGGTGAGGTAGGCCTGACAGGAATCTGCTGCGGGTTGCGGTAGGCGGTCGAATTTTTCGATCGCTGGAAAACTGATATCCACCTCCGGTTTTCCCGTGCTCGCTTTGGCAAGCATTTCTGGCAACTTGTGGAGTGTCTGAGGGCCAAACACCACATCGACAAATGGTACTCGTTTGCCGATTGCTGCACCTTCCTGGCTGGCCACACATCCGCCAACGGCTATTTTTAAATCGGGATTGGTTTGCTTCAGGCCGCGCCAGCGTCCCAGCTGATGGAAAACTTTTTCCTGAGCCTTCTCCCTGATCGAGCAGGTATTGAGCAGTAACAGATCAGCCTTGGCAGGATCGTCTACCAGGATCGCAGCGTGGGATTCCCTAAGCAGATCCAGCATGCGAGCAGAATCATACTCATTCATCTGACAGCCATGGGTCTTGATGAATACCCTGGTAGGACCGGTATTGGATTGCGGTGACACGTGCCGTGTGCTTGTCTGGTCAGGTTTCACTGTAGCTGTCAGCTTCTCAAAAAAGGGGCGAATTATAACAGCAAAATCCGGGCGCGCTTAAGCAAATGTACTGCCTATGCTGTGGCAGTTATCGCGGCAGAATCAGCGAGCAATTTTGCGACAAATAGCGCAGAATGGCTTGAATTTCATCAATTTAGCCAAATATAGGGGATGCGCTCAGTGACTCGGCACTGAAGCACTTCGAGGCCGCGTCTGCCTAATGTTCGACCCTTTACTGTAAGAGACTGATTTTAATGGGAAACTCAAACGAAATATACAAGATAACCTTTCTCAACAAGGGTAAGCTCTATGAAGTCTTCGTTAAACAGGTCTACCAGAGTGACCTGTATGGATTTATCGAGATTGAAGACTTCGTATTCGATGAGAAATCCCAGGTCGTCGTGGATCCCAGTGAGGAAAAGCTGAAGGCAGAGTTTAATGGAGTGAAACGCAGTTTTATTCCGATCCAGGCTGTTATCCGGATCGATGAAGTCGAGAAAAGCGGCGTCAGTAAGATCTCCAGCGGCGACAATATCACCCCATTTCCGGTATCACTGGTCGGCGCCAAAGCCGATACCAAGGATTCCTGATCCGGCCTGGAACCCCACGCTTGGCTGGCACCGATCCTGTAAAACCCACACAGATGGATCAAGTTCATCCCTATTCGAAGCTGACCCCAGACAAGGTATTAGCTGCGGTTGAGGGAGTGGGCTATGAAACAGACGCACGCATCTTCGCGCTGAACAGCTACGAGAACAGGGTCTATCAGCTTGGATTACATGATGGCCCTTCTATCGTGGTGAAGTTTTACCGACCGGGCCGTTGGAGCAACCAACAAATCCTCGAGGAACATGCCTTCGCGCAGGAACTGCAAGATCTCGAAATTCCCGTTATTGCTCCTCTTCAATTTGATGATGGCAATACGCTATTAAGATTCGAAGATTTTCAATTTGCGGTTTTTCCTCAGCTTCTTGGCAGGCCTCCCGAGCTGGACAATCTCGATAATCTTCATGTAATGGGCAGATTCGTTGGTCGAATTCATGCGGTAGGGGCCACGAGTCACTTTTTACATCGAGCTGAGCTGAGTATTGAAAGATTCGCTATTGACAGTCGCCATTTTCTATTGGAGAACTCTTTCATACCAGCGGACTTGATTAGTGCTTACGAATCGTTGTCTCAGGACTTGATTCGAGTAATGGAGCAGCGGGCGCAGGCATTGGGTGAGCTAACAAGATTGCGCATTCATGGAGACTGTCATCCGGGCAATGTATTGTGGAAAGAGGGAACGCCGCACTTCGTGGATTTTGATGACACGATGACAGGGCCGGCGATCCAGGATCTGTGGATGATGCTGTCCGGCGATCGCAACCAGCGTCAGGCGCAACTTCTGGAATTAGTCGAAGGGTATAACGAATTCCATGATTTCAAGCCAACGGAATTGGAACAGGTGGAATCGATGCGCACACTACGGCTGATGAATTACAGCGCCTGGCTGGCAAGACGCTGGGGAGATCCGGCATTCCCGCTGAGTTTTCCCTGGTTCAATACAGAACGCTACTGGGCAGAGCATATTCTGGAGTTGAGAGAACAGTTTGCTGCCCTTGAGGAACCTGCCTTACAGTTGCCTTAGGCAGGTTCTTCGGTTTCATCCTGATTGAGCCCGGCCCCGGTGATCTGTTCATCGGAACTCATGGCAACGAAGGGCAGGCCCGACTCCTGTAGCCACGGCAGAGAAGTCTGTTCCTCTTTCAACATGGCGATAGTCGCCATGGAGCCCGCCACAGTGCACAGGTTGCCTGCTATGCTGACTGCTCGTAATCCGCTACAGGGCCAGCCGGTTTTCGGATTCAGGATGTGGCTGTATCGCTTGCCTTCGTGAATGAAGCAGCGCTCATAGTCACCGCTGGATGCCAGGCCGCCGTCGATCAGATCGATCTTCGCCATGAGCACGCCCACTTGATTCGGATCAGCTACTCCCACTGTCCATGGTTGGTGGCCGGGTTGGGCGCCGATCACCGCAAAGTCGCCACCCAGATTTACCAGCCCATGCTCAACACCCAAGCGGCGAGCCAGCTTCGCCACCGCATCGGCAGCATACTCTTTTACAATTCCGCCAAAATCGATTTCCATCTTGGCAGGTAGGATGAGTCGGGATCTTCGCCAGCTCAATTTGCTGAAGCCTATATGGGGTAATAGTTGATCGATCTCCGACTGTACAGGTACACGGCCGGATTTAAAATCCCAGATTCTGTTTAATACGCCCGCGGTAATATCAAATAGGCCTTCGCTCTGCTCGAAACAGCTAAGGGCATGATCGAACAGGGACTTCGTTTCTGTATCGATTTTAATTCCCAGTTTTTCGCCAGCCGAGTAATTTATCTCGGTTAGCAGGCTGTCATTACGAAACCTGGAGTATTTCAGTTCGAGGCGCCGCACTTCAGTTGAGAGTTGCCGGATAATGCGCTTGGCATTAACTCTGGATGTATCGTAAATCTGGATTTCACAGTAACTTCCCATGGCATCGAATGAGAAGCGTTTTAGGGTTGGATTCATAATGCTACTTGATCAGAGGTTCTCTGCCTAAAAATTAAAAGGAATCGTCAAAGCCGAGCGAGATGCGATTGTATCGTACCAACGCAGTGCTGGGTTGAGAAACTGCATAAGAAGCATAATTTTCATTTGCCACGTAGCGTTCGGCGGTCAGCGTTGCAGTCCAGACTCCCAGGTCAGCGATGAGACTCAAGTCTCCACTGACGGCACCGAAAGCCGATAAACGATAATCGCTGGACTGGTATTCGGAAATCGGTTTCAGGAAGTCATCGATGTTGGTAAAGAAGTCGGCAGCAGACTGACTGTAATAACGTAGCGTCGGAACGAGTTGCAGGGATTGCCCTATGTTTTGAAACCAGGCCATATCTAAAGTGTGAGAGCTTATGCCGAAGTCATCATGATAAAAGCGGTAATTAACATGCAGGGCTGCATTGGCATTCACGAAGAAACGGCGGTAGGAATTGGTCAGCGCAATTTGTGTCTTGTCTTCGGGCCGAATGTCTCGCAATTTGTAGGGATCGCTGAGAAATCCCGATTGTTCTGTCAGGCTCAGGGCAAGCTGAAATGTTGATCTCTGATCGATTACCTGGCTAATGGCGACAACTACCGAAGTACTGCGCTTATCTTCATTCCTGACCCGATTGAACAGCGCTGCATCGGTGGGAAAGATGTCATCCATAGAGTGGCTGAAACTCAGGGAGACGGTGGTCGACTCTTGGTTGAAATGTCTCTCCCCGGAGGCTCCGAAATAGGTGGCGCGATAGTCGTCCTCCTCCGAATAACCAATATTGGCCCCGATACTTCCGTTTATCAGGTAGTAGCGAGTTCCCAATGACAGCTCACTACGTTTGTCGCGAATACCGCTGGCACCGCTCAGGCTCACGATCGGATCGCCATCCACTCCGGCTGAGGTAAACCAGGGTGATGCGCCAGTCAGGGATTCATAATTCGCATCGACATGCAGAGAGAAATTTCTACCCAGGGGAGAAACCAGTTGAAACTGGTGCACATCAATGTCTTAGCGATCCAGGTCTCCGAATGGTGCTTCACTGCGGGACAGGTCATCTTCGCTATAATTTGAGATCTTGTAGGAGACTGTACTCTGAGTTGGAGGCGCGTCTGCAGCAGTGATTCCCGGTAAGACCAATGCGGTAGTCGAGAGGGCGATGAGGCTGCGAGAGCGTCTGGTTTTCAAAGGACCCTCTGAACAAGACTATGGCCACTCTGCGGGAGTCTGTCGTGCTCTGCTACTAGGCGTCGTGCGCAGGGAATGGCCACACCCTTGGCAAGTACGACAACGACGCGGCGGAGCACGACAGGCCCTGCCCAAAGGGGCCTACAGCCAATCCCGCTCTCGGCGTTGCACTGACTTGAAAGGTCGGCACCTGACTGCGCCAGTGCGTCTTGATAGCAGAATTGGCTGTAGGCCAGAG
>PBYU01000063.1 GCA_002730035.1 Gammaproteobacteria bacterium
ACTATCGCTTGAATCCAAACTACTCAGTAATTCTAATGTCTCAAAGGAAAAATGCCCCTTACAGAGATCGCATTAGTGATGATGGGTTGAGCATTGAGTATGAAGGACATGATATTCCAAAAAGTAAAAAGGTAGACAATCCAAAATTATTTGACCAACCAAGAACCACTACAAATGGCAAATTAACGCAAAATGGTCTATTTGCAAAAGCTATTGAGGAATTTAAACAAGGAAAAAGGGAAGCAGAAATTGTTTGTGTTTATGAAAAAATATTTAGTGGTATTTGGTCAGAAAAAGGATTTTTCAAACTTGTTGATTATTGTTACGAAGATGATGAGCAAAACAGAAAAGTTTTTAAGTATATTTTAGAGGAAGTAGAGATAGATATAGAAGAAAATAAACTAAAGGAGAACAAATTAAAGGCAAGATCAAGAATTATTCCTACCATTGTAAAGAAAGAAGTGTGGGCAAGAGATAAAGGTAAATGTGTTATCTGTGAAGCGAATGATGAATTGCACTTTGATCATGACCTTCCATATTCAAAAGGGGGGGCAAGTATCACAGTTGACAATGTAAGAATACTTTGCGCAAGACATAATTTAGAAAAGTCAGCAAAAATAGAATGAATTTGATGCGTATATGAAGAAACCTCTATTCATTACGACTTTTACAATAACAACTCTTCTTTTTCTATCAGTCTTAGCAAATGCCAAAAAGTTCTATCAATACATTAGACCTGTATCAGCAACCTGCATCAGAGCCATTGATGGAGACACAATCATCGTTAATATTGCAGGTGTCAAAGAAAGAGTAAGACTAATAGGTGTTGATACACCTGAAACAAAACATCCAAGAAAACCAGTTCAATATGCACAACAACGAACTTCGTTAGAAATCTATATAGCTCAGCTACAACTGAAAAAGATGGGATTTGATCCTGGCTCGATTGATGGTAAGTGGGGACGGAAGACATCAGAAGCTGTACGATCTTTTCAGAAGTCTATTGGTATTGATGTCACTGGTGGACTCGATTCTATCACTTATTATGCCCTTCAAAGTCCGAAAGCCATTGTGACATGTAGACAGGCAAAAGTTGAAATGAAATTATGCTTGAAGATTTTAGCACCGAAATCGCAAGGTGGTATGGCAGGTACTGCGTCAAATGCTTGCGAAGAAGCATTTCAACGTTGTGAAAGTGAATGCGAAAATACCGATTTAATATACGATTATGATAGCGGATCGTATGTGTCTACAGATAATACGGATTATGTGGATAACTGTAGCGATGCATGCCGTAGAGGGAAAAACTATTGCGAGGACGAAAGTTCCGACGAGAATTGCTATGAATTTAAGCGTGCTTGCAATAACGACTGCCCATCAGATTTTTTTGATTATTCTAAAGGTGAATATCGCTTAATAACAGATGCCGAAGATCAGTGTGAAGATGCGTGTCGCTCGGGTGAACGAGCATGTGATAGTTACTGAGGTATTTAGGTAAAGCGGGTATATTGTGTCATTCCAAAACTTTGATGTTAAGAATACTCTAATAAGTTAACTTTTAGGACACTAGTGGAGTCTAAACCCATGAAGCTGTTCCGTTTAAAATCTGCTGGCATGTTACATCCTATCTCATTTTTGGGGACAGTATAAATAAAACCCTATTGCTTAGCCACAACCGAAAAAGAGATTGCACTATGAAACTAATTACGAATTCAAAGACTTTAGAGAAACAATTTTTGAGACTTTTAGACAAGTATTCTCAATACTACTGGCTGACTGCTTGGGCAAGTTCAAAATCTACATCTTTTGACAAGCTTGTTAGAAACAAAAAAAGAATAAAAAAGATAATCGTGGGCATTCATTTTTATCAAACTCATCCTGATTTTATCGAAACTTTTCTTGGTTCAAAAAATATAAAATATATTAAGCAACCTGAAGGAACTTTTCATCCAAAAATTTTTCTTTTCTATAACAATAATAATGATTGGGAAATTTTAGTAGGAAGTGCAAATTTTACAAATGCAGCCTTTACGGTTAACACGGAAATCGTAACATTGATTAAATCAACGGACTTGAATTCAACTGAGATTTTGACAGAAACTTTAAACATTATTAATTCTACTTGGTTAGAATCGAAACACTTTGATACTAATGAGTTAGATGACTACAGAAAAATTTGGAAAAATTTCACACCTAAAATAAATAGTCTGTCTGGTAGTTACGGGGAAAAGATATTAAAGGGAAAGAAGAAAAGCAAACCAATATATCTTGTTCCAGTTGCAAACATGGACTGGAATGATTTTATGGCTAAAGTTAATGCTGACCAATATCATTCATTGAATTCAAGAATAAAAGTTCTAAAGAAAGCAAATAGTCTATTCAGAAAAAAAGATTCATTCTGTGATTTAGAAGACGATGAAAGAAGATTCATTGCGGGAATACCAAATACACTTCCTGTAGATAAAGACGTAGATTGGGGATTATTCGGAAGCATGAAAGGTGCAGGAATCTATAAAAACAGAATTATAGAAAATGACTTGAACATATCTAAAGCATTGGCTGAGATACCGATTTTAGGACAAATCACAAAAATACATTATCAAAGATTTATCAAACACTATAAAAAGACTTTTGAAGGTAATTATTTGGCAACTGCAACAAGATTACTTGCGATGAAACGACCAGATACATTTGTTTGTCTGGACAGTAAAAATAAGTCTGCCCTTTGCAAAGATTTTGAGATAACTCAGTCTGGACTTGATTACGAACGATATTGGGATGAAATAATTAAACGAATTTATGATTCTAATTGGTGGTTAAATCCAGAACCAAAGAATAATATTGAAAAAAGTGTAAGTGACTCTCGATCAGCATTTTTGGACTCATTATATTACGTGGAATAGCACTGAAAGGAAATAACAGTGACTATTGGCATTGTAGCCCTATTTTTAACCTAAAGGAGTAGTCTAATGGAATGTCCTCGTTGTGGAAGACAGAATGATAAGGAAACTGAATGTTTCTATTGTGGGCGAATATTAAACTCACCTATAGAGGATCTAGATGGCTCTTCTACCGAGATGGCCATTGTGGTGGGTAGCGTTGAAGAGGAATATGTGTGGATGCGGAATTACTGCCAAGGTTTCGAGGGAGGAGATCAGGCGTTGCAAGAAATAGATGGCAAGGCGTATGATGTCCACACTTTGTGCAACAACAAGGGAAAAAAGCGAACCGTCTACTTCGATATTTCTGGGTTCTTCCCTCAAGACTCCTTGTAAGCATATGAACCAATCTGAATTTGACAAACAACGGGAGCATAAACTATGAAGCTGTTCCGTTTAAAATCTGTTTGCATACTATTAACTCTTCTACTCCTTTTTCTAATATAGGAAAATAACATGACAAAGATTTCGAGCAAAATTGTCCTTTGTAGTAAATGCGGAGAAGAAACTCCAGTTGAAATCATACTCTCAATGAATTCCTATGGTCTAAAGCATAGTGATTTATTTCAGCAATGTTCTGGTTATGAAGTTCTTCATCATATTCTTTCGATTTGTCCCAAATGTTCATTTGTGGGATATTCGAGTGAATTTACTGATATTCAGAAAAATACAGATTTAAGTAGAATTAATTTTAATGAGGAGATTAAGGAACTTGATAAAAAATATCCAGCTACACAAAGGTTTTTAATGTTGGCTAAACGACTTGAGAAGGAAGGTGCGAATAAAAATCAAATAGCTAATTGCTTTCTTAATGCATCTTGGTCTGAAAGAGCTTATTGCTCTGATTCAGAGGATTTATTTCAGCGACGTCTTAAACATAAACGACCTGAAAGAAAAAAATCTTCCTTTGAATTAGAAAAATATTGTCAAAAGAAAGCTCTAAAATATTTCTTACTTTCTTTGGAAGAAAAGGGTGGAAAAGTTTCAGCAGAAGATTATTATCTTATAGGTGAATTATTTAGAAGGATATCCGATTTCAGCAAATCTAATGATTATTTTGATAAAGCTATAACAGCCTTTAAAGATGAGGAATACTCGAAAGAGTACTATGGTGTTTCTATTATTGATTTTGGATCAGAAAATGAAGAAGAGCTTATTTCAAAAATAAGAAAAGTAATTGACATGATACCAGTCCCAGAATGGGAGGCAAGCACACGTGACATTGTTAAAAAAAAGCCGCCAGTTAAATTGCTAATGTATGATCATAAATACCCTTCTTTTAAATCAATCTCTTATCTTAAGGACGCTGGTATTAAAGCAATATTTGATAAAGATTCTGACATCCCATTAGATAAAAAGAAATTTTTAAATTTAATAGAAGACATGAAACGGTTAGCTGAACAGAATGATGCTTCACCAAAAGTCTTGGACTGGAAAGATGGTTGGTATGTTTTAGCCTCAAAAGAGCAAAAAGGTAAGGCTTGAATTCGACCAAATCTAGAGAGATAGGTATAAGCGACGACTGGCCTATGTCTATCTTGAAGATGAAACTTTTCTTAATGCAGAGATAATTAAACAAGGGTATGGTCATGCTTATACAAAGTTTCCTTTTAAATATATGAATGAGTTTAGGCAATATGAGAGGGAAGCAAGGTTAAGGAGAAGGGGGTTGTGGAAATGAAAAATGATGCAGATTGCCTATTCTGCAATATCCAGAAAGAAAGAGTCATCTCAAATAATGAATATGCATATGCCATTCGTGATGGCTTTCCTGTAACTGAATTGCACACTTTGGTTATACCAAAACGTCATGTTGAGCATTATTTTGGATTGACTAATGATGAGCTGCTTGCTTGTGATGCATTGTTACGAACTCTTAGAGAAGAAATACTAAGAGAAAATGATAGCGTTGAGGGTTTTAATATAGGCATTAACTCGGGAGCTGTAGCAGGCCAAACAATATTTCATTGCCACATTCACCTCATTCCAAGGCGTAAGGGTGACGTATCTAACCCAAAAGGAGGTGTGAGGCACATTATTCCAGGAAAAGGGGATTATTAAGTTGAGTTACATAAGAGTGGTTGCAGCGGTAATAAAAAAAGAAGACAAAATACTTATTGCAAGACGAAAAGAAGGTAAACACCTAGAATTTAAATGGGAATTCCCAGGCGGAAAAGTAGAGGAGGGCGAGAAAGAGGAAATTACTATAGAGCGAGAGTTATTGGAGGAATTTAACGTAAAAGTTAAAGTTCATCAATTTATTACAGAATCATTTTACGATTACGGACATATCAAGGTAAAATTAATGGCATACTTGGTAGAGCACATAGATGGTGTCTTTAATCCTACAGACCATGACAAAATAGAATGGATTAAGATCGAAGACCAAAAACAATATGATTTTGCACCAGCAGATATACCAATCAATGATTACTTGTTAGCTCATGGTATCTAAATTAATTGATATCCCCAACAATCAGCTTGAAGAAATAATTAATAACTACATAGATCAATCTGACGAAGTAGTAATTATGGTCTCTTTTGTTTTTGAAGGGGGATTAAATTTAATATTTGATAAATTAAAGAAATTTTCCACTAAGCATAAGCTAACAGTAGTAACAAGCAATTATCTAAAAAGCACAGAACCAAACGCCCTAAGAAAACTACTAGAACTCACATCTCTTGGAGCAAAGATTTATTTATTCGACTCTTTAGAATCCAATCAAAATTTCCATATCAAAAGTTACTCCTTTTCAAATGCTTCAACAAACTTTTCACGATGCATTATCGGTTCTAGTAATATTTCATTTTGTGCCTTTAAGAAAAGCTATGAATTTAATGTGGAAATAGAAGATAAGGACTTTGTTAATGATTTTAACAAAAAGCTACTGGATATACTTTCCCACCCTTTTACATCTGAATTAAGTGCAGAAATTATTGAGCAGTATGAAGAGCTTTATAATGAAAAAAACAATTTCATTCTACAATCGGAAGAAAATCCCAATGAAGACACATCCAAGGTTCATATTGAGGTCATTCCTTACAAAGAACCAAATATTGTCCAGAAAGATGCTCTAGAAATACTCAATTCTGATAGAGAACTTGGAATAAATAAGGGTCTGGTTGTAATGGCAACTGGGCTGGGAAAGACAATTTTAGCTGCTTTAGATGCCGCATCATTTAAACCAAATAGACTCTTGTTTGTTGCACATCGTGAAGAAATTCTAAAGCAGTCACTTAATTCTTTTAGGATGTTTATGCCAAGCAAAAGCTATGGTTATTACCAGGGTAATACTAAAGAGGCGGATAGTGATTTTATTTTTGCTAGCATTCAAACACTAGGCAGAAAAAATCAGCTTGAGAAATTTGATAAAAAACATTTTGATTACATCATTGTTGACGAATTTCATCATGTTGGGGCAAGAAGCTATAAAAAATTAGTAGAATATTTTGATCCAACATTCTTTCTGGGGTTGACAGCAACACCTAACAGAACTGATAACATAGATATTTTGCAGTTTTGTGGGAACAATCTTTTATACAAAAAAGATTTAATTGATGGCGTCAAATTAAATCTATTGTCATCGTTTGATTATAGAGGAATACAAGACAAATACGTTGATTACACCAAAATTACATGGAGAGGGAATAAATTTGATGGAGTGGATTTGACAAATAATTTAAATACGCTGAAAAGAGCAAAGTATGTTTTTGAAAACTGGGTAAAACATAAGCAAACAAGAACATTAGCGTTCTGTGCTTCCATTAAACACTGTGATTTCATGGCAGATTATTTCTCTAAGAAGGGAATAAATGCAGTTTCCGTTCACAGCAACTCAACTGTAAAAAGAGATATTGCGTTAAAAAATCTAAGTACAAATGAGATAGATATATTATTTAGCGTCGATTTGTTCAATGAAGGTGTAGATTTGCCAGTTGTAGACACAATTATGATGCTAAGGCCAACAGAGTCTAAAATTATATTTATACAGCAATTTGGAAGAGGTCTAAGAAAAGCAAAGGGCAAGGAGTTGGTTAAAATTATAGATTTCATCGGCAATCATAAAACATTTTTAGAAAAACCAGCTGCGTTATTTGACTTTGAATTAACCGCAAACTCAATGAAAGAATTTATAGAAAAACATAACTCTGAAAAGCTTGATTTACCTGCTAGTTGTAGAGTTCTTTATGACGCTGAGGTAATTGATTTTTTCAACGAGTATTCAAGGAAAAGACAGGATTTTCTTAGTTTATACATGGAATACAAAAGTGCTAAAGAAGCTAGACCGACAGCAAGCCAATTTTATCAGTTTATTGGCAAACTCTCAAATGTCCGCGTTGGTTATGGTTCATGGTTCGAGTTTGTCGATAAGATGGGAGACCTCAGTAAATTAGAAAGCGAGTGTTTGAAAAAATATAAAATGTTTTTTATATACCTCGAAACAACAAAAATGACTAAGTGCTTTAAAATGATTACCTTGGATATCTTTGTGAAAAATAATTTAGACAAGATTGGCATTGAAGAATTATGCAAAAAATCTTTCGAGTATCTTCGTCAGACTACCAATCTATGGAATGAAACTGCTTCCGAATTCAAAAAAGATTTGCTTAACGAGAATGAGTTTAAAAAGTGGTATAAATACTGGGTTGGTAATCCCATTGAAGCATTGATTAAAATAAATAAACAAAAAAAGGAACCAGTTTTCTTTGCTACGAAGAGTGATTTGTTTTATTTGAATTTTGAAGTTGAGGAAAGCTTAAAATCAACATTTATTGATTTACTAAAAGAGTTAATCGAATACAGATTTGCTGCATATAAAATCAGTTTTGATTTGTCATATGTGGAAAGAGGAGATATCAAGCAAGCAGCAAAAACACAAATTCACAAAGCCTTTAACAAGACTGACATTCCATTATTATTTAAAATCACAGGGGAGGCTGCAAAACCTGGAATATACAAAATGTTCGGTCATGTCCGACCGCCAGGCATATCACATCAATTTATTTTTGTTACGCTGATAAAATCCACTATGGCAAAGGAGCATAGATATCATGACTATTTTAAAAGTGATAAGCATTTCCATTGGCAATCTAGAAACACCACTACTCAAAATAGTCCGACAGCACTAGATGTAATAAATCACGAAGAAAATAAAAAAGATATTCACTTATTTGTTAGAAAAATGGATCAAATAGAGGGAAGAGCTTTACCATTTACATATTGTGGGAAAGTAAAATTTATTAATGTAAGTGGCAATGGACCAATAAACGTCAATTTTGATTTGGAAACACCTTTAAGCGATAGGTTGAAACAAGAGTTTCTTAGGATTTGATTGTATTCACTCTTCAAATAATTCATATTCCTATAAACCGCCTAAAAGGAATTAACCCCTTTTTGTTTTGCTCCTCCGAAAGGGCAGTAGATACTAATATTCCCCCTGCCATGCTCCCCCACTACCCACCCTACAAAGTGCCATAGTTTGTTCGAAGAGACCTTCCCCCACTAACCCCGAATATGCTATCATTAAGCATTAATTCTCATAGGAGCAGAAACCATGAAGCTCTTCCAATATTCTGGTAACTGTCATCTCAATAAAGTCCTGAAAGCTGCTGCACACCCAAGCATATCTTTAGTTGCACTCCTGCTTGTCACAATATTAATTATCCCATCCATAGCTTCTGCTGAAGTAAGGAAAGAATACTATCCAAGTGGAGAATTAAAATATGAGTGGAGTGTCAAAAACGGCAAGCTGGAAGGAATTGGCAAGGAATATTATGAAAGTGGAAAGTTAGAATCAGAGACAAACTATAAAAACGGCGAGTGGGAAGGAGTTAGCAAGGACTATTTCTAAAGTGGTGAGTTAAAAAGAGAGGAAAACTATAAAAACGGCAAGAAGGAAGGAATTAGCAAGATGTATTACGAAAATGAACAGTTGTGGATGGAGCACAACTATAAAAACGGAAAGCTGGAAGGAATTGGCAAGGAATATTATGAAAATGGGAAATTGAAATGGGAGGCAAACTATAAAAACGGCAAGCTGGTAGGACTTACCAAGACATATTATGAGAGTGGTGTGTTACGAGGAGAGCATAACTATAAAAACGGAAAGAAAATAAACAGGAAAGCATATACCCCTAGAGGTAAGTTGGAGTTTGACCAAGACTATCCACAATAACTTTTGTTCAGCAGGTAGAAAATATTGTACTGATTGAAGTTGAATAATAGGTTCATCGCATGAATGGCTCTCACTATCGCAATGCTATGACAAAGGCAAAACAACCTTATCATGAAATAATTTCTCCCGAAAAAGTTTATAGCCGTTCTGATATTCTGGTAAGAAACAATTGCCCAGTTCCGAAAGAAAATGGAGTTTATGGATGGTATTTTCGCAACCCGCCACCAATAATTCCCTTAAATGACTGTTTGAAGTTTAACGATTTAACCCTTCTGTATGTGGGAATTTCTCCAAATGCACCACCAAAGAATGGAAAAAAACCAAGCCGGGAAAACTTAAATACCCGTATTAGGTATCATGCAAGAGGTAATGCAGAAGGCTCTACCTTACGACTGACTTTGGGCTGCCTATTGCAAGATAAACTGGGAATACAACTCAGGCGTGTTGGAAGCGGTAAACGAATG
>PBYU01000064.1 GCA_002730035.1 Gammaproteobacteria bacterium
GCCAAGCGTAAAGCAGCCAAGCGTAAGCCTGCCAAGAAGAAGGCAGCCAAGCGTAAAGCAGCCAAGCGTAAGCCTGCCAAGAAGAAGGCAGCTAAGCGTAAGCCTGCCAAGAAGAAGGCAGCTAAGCGTAAGCCTGCCAAGAAGAAGGCAGCCAAGCGTAAGCCAGCCCGAAAGAAGGCAGCCAAGAGAAAAGCACCGGCAAGGAAAAAGGCAGCTCGTAAGAGAAAGTAGTGCCTTAGCTGGAAAGAGTAATCTTAGCCAAACACCCACCGTCTGTTCAGCGTTTGAGCGGACGGCGGGTGGTTGTTCTCTGATTCCCACGAATCCCCCTTGAGTCGACTCAAGGGGGATTTTTAGTTTAACGTCTCTGTAGGATTATTTTTACGCCGAAGCATATGACAATTCTGCTTGCCATCGATACAGCCTCACCTAAATGCGCCGTCGCTCTGCTTCACAAAAACGGCTGCTCTATTCGAGAGAGCACCGAACAACGCAAGGCGGCTCAACAAGTGTTACCCATGATTGACACTCTGCTGAAGGAGTCAGGGATTGGATTGCAGGAACTGGATGTCATAGGAGTCAATGCAGGTCCGGGTTCATTCACCGGATTGCGTATAGGTGTGGCGGCTGCCCAGGGACTGAGCCTGGCAAATGCATTGCCGGTAGTACCGGTATCCACCCTGGCCATAATGGCCCGAGCAGCTGCGCAACGAGCCCCGGAAGACTATTATCTTGTCGCTGGCAAGGCTAGAGAGAACGAGGTCTACTTCGCTGTCTATCAAAGCTGTGATGATGGGGATGTAGTGCTGCTTGGGCGCGAGCAGGTAAATGCGCCTGGATCTCTAGCCTTTGATGATGTGGCAAGCCTTGCCAATAGCGATTGTATCGGGATAGGTGACGGCTGGATCTATCGTGACCAAATTGAGTCTGCGCTTAATCTAACTGTGCGCGGCTGCCTGATGGATACCGATGCCAGGCTTGAGGAACTGTGTGCGCTAGCCAGGATCAGATACATTAAAGGAGAGCATGTCTTGGATGAACAGGTTCTGCCGAATTATGTAAAAGAGCAGTTGGATTATTCCTCATAGACGGAGAATTTCTTGGAACTCGATTTTCTGCAGATTAGTTTTCTCGCGATTATTCAGGGTCTGACTGAATTCTTACCGATTTCTTCATCGGCACATCTCATCTTGCCTTCCATTGTCCTGGGCTGGACCGATCAGGGGCTCACCTTCGATGTTGCCGTGCATCTCGGCACACTGCTGGCTGTAGTGACCTATTTTCACACCGATATCAGGCGATTGCTTATAGCCTGGTGCAAGAATTTACTCGGTGGTAGTGCAAATGAAGAGTCGCAACTCGCCTGGTTATTGTTGATCGCTACCATCCCGGGTGTGCTTGCTGGACTGTTGCTCAATAATCTGGTCGAAGAATCGGCTCGATCCTTACCCGTCATTGCGACAACGTCGCTGCTATTTGCTTTGCTGTTATTTTGGGCCGATCGATCGCGTGCCCATACTCGTGAGTTGAGCGATCTAGGCTGGAAGGATGCGTTGATCATCGGTGTAGCGCAGGCCTTAGCGCTAATACCCGGAACATCCCGCTCCGGGATCACCATGACGGCAGCCTTGTTTTGCCAGATGAACCGGGAAGCGGCGGCGAGGTTTTCATTTCTGATGTCGATTCCGATCATCTTAGGTGGAGGAGTGCTGCGCGCTACCGAATTTGGCACAGAAGGGACTCAGTCGGTGCAGTTGGCTACACTGTTCTTTGCCACACTGCTGTCGGCACTGATCGCGTTTGCCTGCATTCACTATTTTCTGAAATTGATTACCCATATCGGCTTCGTTCCCTTCGTTATCTATAGAGTGATTCTGGGTGTGGTATTGCTTGGCTATTACTTCAGCGTATGAGTGAGCCTAGTGTCAGTATATTGATTCGCAGTGGATCGCCAACCGTAGCCGAGTCTGCGCTGTCAAACACGCTCGGACTTCCCCTAATCAGTTCTGCAGAGCTTGCCCCAGGCAATCCCGAATTTTATCTTTGCTATACCGAGACAGGGTTGAGTCTGAATGCTAACGACGCCAGGGTCTCAGGTGCCGTTGTGGTAGATTTTGACAGCAAGAAATTGACCCGACGTGCCGGGGATGGGTTGAGACAACAGAATCTGATCAAGGCCGTCGGTTTGAAGAAACGCCAGACGCTGCGCGTATTGGATGCAACGGCCGGACTCGGCAGCGATGGTTTTTTATTGGCAAGAGCCGGTTGTGAGGTAAGGCTGCTGGAGCGCAATGCTGTGGTGCATGCGCTTCTCGAAGACGGTATGCAACGTGGGTTGAAGGGTAGCGCTGCTACCCGTGATGCGGTGAGCAGAATGCAGTTAACGCGAGCAGATTTTGTCCAAGCAGCTGCCCAACTGGACTCCTATCAGGTGATAGTCATCGATCCCATGTACCCGCTGCGGCCTAAGTCGGCTAAATCGAAGCAATCCATGCAGCTGCTGCAGCGCCTGCTGGGTGAAACAGCTGACGCGCCAGGAATCCTTGAGCTGGCATTGCACAAAGCCACTGAGCGTGTCGTGGTAAAACGTGCGAAGCAGTCACCGAGCTATACCGGCTTGAGCCCTGATGTCAGTTTTAAAGGCAGTAGCAGCCGCTTCGATGTGTATCTGACTCCCTAAGCGTCCCTATGCCAACTTCTTCAGTATCGATTCATACACGCCGGACAGTTTGTCGATATCTGCAATTCGAATGCGTTCGTTGATCTTGTGAATGGTGGTGTTGCAGGGGCCAAATTCCACAACCTGGGCGCCAGCCGGTGAAATAAAACGTCCGTCCGAAGTGCCTCCGGAGGTGGATTGTTGCGGCATTATACCCAGCACCTCCTGAACACTTTCCCCAACCACGTCGATCAGTAGATTCTCTGAGGTTAGAAACGGTTCTCCTGACAGCTGCCAGTGAATTTTGTAGTCTACTCGATGTTCCGCCAACACCTCTGCAACTCTCTCCTTGATGGTCTCAGCATCGAGTTCAGTCGAGAAACGCAGATTAAAATCGATTTCCATCGAGCCGGGGATGACATTATTGGCGCCAACGCCGGCGTGAATGTTCGAAATCTGCAGGCTGGTAGGCGGAAACGAGGCATTACCTTCATCCCAAACCATGGACGTTAGGGCTTGCATTGCGGGCAGGGCATTGTGAATAGGATTTGAAGCGAGTTGTGGATAGGCAACATGGCCCTTGATACCAATGATCTTCAACAGACAATTTAACGAGCCGCGTCGACCCGTCTTTATCGTATCACCCAATGTTTCGCTACTGCTGGGTTCGCCTATTACACAGTAGTCGATGTGTAAGTCTCTGCTCTTGAAGACTTCCAAGACTCTGCGAGTGCCGTTGATGGCTAGACTTTCTTCGTCGCTAGTAATCAGAAATCCTAAGCGGCCTCGAGAAGGCTGTTCGGCGAGAAATCGTTCCGTGGCCGTTATCATGGCCGCCAGGCTGCTCTTCATGTCGGCGGCACCACGACCGTACAGAAACCCATCCTGTTCGGAAGGGGTAAAGGGATTGAAAGACCACTCCTCCAATGGGCCAGGTGGTACCACGTCGGTATGCCCGGCGAACACCAACAACGGACCACTGTCTCCAATTTCAGCCCACAGATTAGTGACGTCATCGAAAATCAGGCTTTCGAGTCGAAAGCCGAGACTGGCGAGTCGCGACCCTATGATTTCCTGGCAACCCGCGTCCTCAGGAGAAATGGAGGGGAGTTCGATAAGTTGCTTTGCCAATTCCAGAGTGGCGGACATGGATCTTCCTAGTTATGACTGTGTAGTTCTTCGTTGAGATTGGCGGCCCTGGTCGAAGGCACACATTCAACCGTTCCCGTTAACGAGTTGCGACGATACACATGATTTTTGATTTCACTAATATCCTTGGCTTTGGCTGTCTTGATCAATTTACCCGCTTTATCCAGCAAGTTCACTTTCGTCCCGGCTGTCACGTAAAGACCTGCCTCGATGATGCATCCATCGGCAAGCGGGAAACCGATGCCGGCATTGGCACCGATCAGGCAGTTCTTGCCGACAGAGATAATCTCGTTACCCCCGCCGGAGAGCGTTCCCATAGTGCTGCATCCTCCTCCCAGATCACTGTTCTCGCCGACCACAACACCCGAAGAGATGCGCCCTTCGATCATCGCAGTACCGAGAGTGCCGGCGTTGAAATTGACGAAGCCTTCATGCATGACGGTGGTGCCTTCGCCGATGTAGGCACCGAGCCTGATACGTGTCGTATCGGCAATCCTTACGCCGCTAGGCACGACATAACTGGTCATCTTGGGAAACTTGTCTATCGAGCTAACATCCAATACTTCACCACTAAGCCGGGCTTGTAACTGTCGAGCCGGTAAATCATTAAGGTCTATCGGGCCCTGGTTGGTCCAGGCCAGGTTACGTAGCACAGTAAAAATACCCTGCAGATTCAGCGAGTGAGGTTTGGCCAGGCGGTGCGATAGCAAATGTAGTTTCAGGAAGGCTTCCGGGATGGAGGTGGGTGCTGCATCCGAACACGAGATGCAGGCAATAATGGTTCCCTTTCCGTTTGCCAGTTCCTCTAATGTAGTAGCCAGGGAAGTCTCACCGATACCTTTAAATGATCCAATCAGCAATTTGACAGTCTCTGGGTTCAGCTCGAGCACGACATTTGCTTCCTCCTGAAGCTTGCAAATCTCTGCTAGCGCCAGGGTGAGTTCCGGAGAAGGGCTAATTCTGGGTTCCGGGTAATAGACCTCGATGATCTCGCCGGCGGAGTTTGTCGTTGCCAGACCAAAACCAAAGCTGTGAATTGTGTTGCTCATCTGTGTTTCCGTTATTTTGTCAGCAATCGCCTGCGCTTGCTTAAAGCTGTGTTATTTTAATCGTTCCAGCTGGGCTGTATCGAAACCCAGAACCCATTCGCTGTCTGTTGCAATCAGTGGACGTTTAATTATTGACGATTGTTCTGTCATAAGTTTGATCGCACGGTCCCTGTCCAGAGTGTTCTTGATGGAATCTGGCAGTTTGCGCCAGGTGGTACCCCGGGTGTTGATCAGTTCCCGATAGGTGAAGTGTTCCAGAAAATTGCCTACCAGTTCACTTGTACAACCCTGCTTCTTGTAATCATGAAAGCGGTAGTGAAGTGCTCGATCATCCAGGAACTTGCGAGTCTTCCTGATCGTATCACAGTTGCTTATTCCGTAGAGAGTAATCATCCAGGCACCTTTTGAGTCAGGCGGCCAGCCTGTCTTCCAATTGCGCCTTGATGTCTGATTGCAGTTTTTCCAGCAGTGCGGGCTGCTCGATAGGCGCACCGTTTAAGTCGGTGATAAAGAACAGATCCTCGACTCTTTCACCGAGTGTAGCAATGCGGGCATCTTTGAGGTTGATGGCATTGTCTGCCAGCACTTTGCCGACACAGGCGAGTATGCCCGGTTGGTCGGAGCAGTTAATCTCCAGTGTCGAGTAGTCTTTATCCGCCGAGTTAAGGATTGAAATCTCGATAGGCTTCGTGAAATACTTCTCCTTACGAGTGCGGCGAAATTTTGTCGGGGGTCTGGCCTGATTGCTATTGCTCAGATACTCGGTGAGTACGCGCCTGATTTCTTCCAGCCGTATCGGATTAATACCAACCGGTTTGCCGGTGCTTTCGAGCACCGTGTAGGTGTCCATGCAATAATCATTCGTGGAAGTGAAGATTCGCGCACCGTAAATATTCAGATTGAGTTTCTCGAACGCTGCCGTGGAATTGGCAAACAGGAAATCGGCATTGGTAGTGTAAATAAATACCTGAGTAGCGCCTTCCTCGGCGGCATGCTCCTTGATTTCCTTCATCGACACCAGAGGTCCATCGCCTTCGAAGTGGGTTATCGCCTGGGTATGCCAGATGATGTTGGCGGTGGTCTCTCGCAAGAAATACTCTTCGGCGGCGTTGGCCCAGACTTCTTCAATCTGTGCGTCGCTCAAGCCTCGGTCTTTGAGCTTGCCCCGAGCGGTATCTTTCTTGTCCATGATGCGTTCTTCGCGATTGAGTGGATTCTCAAGCCCTTGCCGGAGTGCGCGTTTGGTATTGACATACAGCCGACGCAACAATGTGGCACGCCAGGTGTTCCATAATTCCGGGTTGGTGGCACAGATGTCGGCAACCGTCATGGCGTACAGATAGTCCAGATGCAGTTTGTCTCCCATCAGCGTGGCGAACTCATGAATCACCTCCGGGTCTTCGGTGTCCTTGCGTTGGGCAGTCATCGACATGAGCAGGTGTTTGTTTACCACCCAGGACACCAGCTTGGCATCCCAGCTACTGAGGCGATGGCGCTCGCAGAAATCCACCGCATCAGCCATACCCAGTTGGGAGTGATCTCCGCCGCGGCCCTTGGCGATGTCATGATACAGTCCGGCGATGTATAGCAATTCGACTTTAGGCAGGTTACGGAAGATGTGTGCGGCCACCGGGAATTTTTCTTCGGCTGCCGGTAAGCGAAACCTGCGCATGTTCTCCACGACCTGTAGAGTGTGTGCGTCCACCGTATAAATGTGAAACAGGTCGTGCTGCATCTGGCCACTGATCTTTCCATATTCCGGCAGATAACGACCCAAGATGCCGTAGCGAGCCATGCGCCGTAGATGCAGCGTCATATGATGAGGGGTGCGCAGCAATTCGATAAACAGTGTGACGTTGCGTATGTCCCGTCGATAGTCGTCGTCTATAAGGCTTCGGTTTTCACGTATCAAGCGTATCGTGGAGGCGCGAATGCCCTCGATGTGATCGTCTTGCCCGCTCAATACAAATATTTCCAGTAGCGCAGAAGGATATTGCTCGAACACCCGTTCATTGACGACTTCGATATAGCCATTACGAATCTGGAAGCGGTTATTCAAGGGTTTGATGGTTTCTCTTTCCCTGGCTCGCAGAATCGCCTCATCAAGATGTTGTAACAGCAGATCGTTTAACTCACGCAGACTATCAACAGCGTGGTAGTACTCTTGCATCAATTTTTCAACGCCCAGGCTCTTGTCGTCATCTTCATAACCGATAAGCAGCGCCAGCTCGCGCTGCTTATCAAACAGCAGACGGTCTTCACTGTGACCCCCCAGGTAATGCAGGCCGTAGCGTAGCTTCCAGAGAAACTGTTGCCCCCTATTGAGTATGGTTTCTTCGGATGGTTGCAGGAATCCCAGTTCCACCAGATCCTGAAATGAACTGGCATCATAGTGTCGCTTGGCAACCCAGGCGATAGTCTGGATATCACGCAGTCCACCGGGGGAGGTTTTTACATTCGGCTCCAGGGCGTAGTCGACATCGTGGTATTTGTCGTGGCGCGCAATCTGTTCATCCAGTTTCGCGCGCAGAAATTTCTTGATTGGCCAGACCCGTCTACTGCGGGTGAGCGCCACCATCTTGCTGTGTAATTCCTCAGGACCGATAAGCGTCCTTGATTCCATCAGGGCTGTACACACTGTTATGTCTCTAATGGCCTCTGTCTTGCACTGCTTGATGGATCGCACACTCTGCCCGATCTGCAGACCGATGTCCCAGCACATGGTCAGAAATGAGCCGATGGTATTTTTATATTTCAAATTACGATTCCTGTGGGTCAAAAGCAGCAGATCGATGTCGGAGTGGGGTAGTAGCTCGCCGCGGCCATATCCGCCCACAGCCACCAGAGAGATATCATCGTCAGGCCAATTCTGTGCCTGCCAGGCCAGTCGTAACACCTCATCCACTACCCAGGCCCGACCACAGACTATGTCGGTGATATTCAGATTCTGTTTGAAGCGTTCGTCGAGCACGCCACGGGCATGTTGAATGGCAGCGCGCAGTAACGGGATTGGACTGCCAGCGTCGGCGATACGGTTGCGCAGCTGCTCAAGATCGAGTAGTTCGACATCTGCTGGCGCCACCGCGCTGGATGACCTGTCGCTGCCAGGTAGATTTTTGGAGTTCACAGGGTTTCTTCGGCGCGAAGAGTTAACACTTCGCAGCCATCTGCGGTTACCGCCAGGGTGTGTTCCCACTGCGCCGACAGGCGCCGATCCTTGGTGGTCACGGTCCAGCCATCTTTTCGCGAGAGTTTTGTGTAACGGGTACCTGCATTGAGCATCGGTTCGATAGTAAAGGTCATGCCTGCGGCGATCTTCGGTCCATTATGGGGTTTGCCATAATGCAGTACCTGTGGTTCTTCATGGAAAACTCGGCCGATTCCATGACCGCAATACTCGCGCACGATGGAGTAGTTATGGGCCTCACAATGTTGTTGTATGACGTGTCCGATATCTCCCAGGGTGATGCCTGGCTTTACAATGTCGATAGCCCTGTACAGGCACTCCTGGGTAATGCGAATCAGGCGCCTGGCATGCTCGGGAGCATCGCCAACACAAAACATCTTGCTGGTATCCCCGTGAAAGCCATCCTTGATTACAGTTATGTCTATGTTAAGAGTATCGCCACTCTTGAGGATCTTGCTGTCGCTGGGAATGCCATGGCAGATAACATGGTTGACAGATGTGCAGATGGACTTGGGGAAGCCGTTATAGTCAAGCGGTGCGGGAACCGCCTTCTGTTGCTCCACAATGTAGTCGTGGCAGATGCGGTCCAGTTCACCGGTACTGACTCCCGGTTGTATGTGAGGGCCGATCATATCCAGCACGTCGGCCGCCAGTCGACCTGCGACTCGCATCTTGGCGATGTCATCCGCTGTCTTGAGTTGTATGGTCATTGCTAGCCGTTCTACAGGGAAAAGGGGCATCGCTAAAAAGCTGGCTATTGTAAAGCAGCAACCCCTTCAAATACAGTGGATTGCAGATGGTGAGGCCGCGCTTCTGCTCATTGTCCAATGAGAGCGTTTCTTTGATTACCGGATTGGGACTTGTAGAGGTTAATTGCATGACTCAGAGCTGCAGCTAACTAGCTACACCTGACTCGAAGGCGGTCAATCTTAATCCGCGCGAAGCGGCATGGCCAGCTTCGGAGGATGCCATAAAACTGTCCCAGCCACAGCCGTGCATAGTCCACTAAACTGCCTAATTTCAAGAACATACGTGCCTGAATGGAATTCAGCAGGGATCCCGTTCTGATTTCGATTCGGGTTTGTGACCAGTCCATCCATGCTGCCGGGATTGCATGGGAAAATCTTTCGCAAAGCCCCGGTTTATGGTATAAAGCGGCGCGCTTTGCTGGGAGTCAGATTGGCAACTGTAAAAGCGCTGAATATTAACTAACGTCGCACATATACCGTCACATGTGATCCGGGTGCCCGGCCGGCAGAATCTGCCAGTAGGGTTGATCCATGGGGTGTATGGAGGCCTAACCCAAAACGTAGGTAACAACATGACTGTAAGCATGAAAGAAATGCTCCGTGCAGGAGTGCATTTCGGGCACCAGTGTCGCTACTGGAATCCAAAAATGGAGCCATACATCTTCGGCTCCCGCAACAAAATCCATATCATCAATCTTGAGCACACGGTTCCAGCACTGAATTCCGCGCTGGATGAAGTGACCGATATGGCGGACAAGAAAAAGAAGATTCTGTTCGTCGGTACCAAGCGTGCCGCAGCCAAAATCGTGCGTGAACAGGCCGAACGTGCCGGCATGCCCTACGTGAATCATCGCTGGCTGGGTGGCATGCTCACCAACTACAAGACCATCCGAGGATCTATCAAGCGCCTTAAGGAACTGGAAATCCAGGAAACCGATGGCACCTTTAACCGACTTACCAAGAAAGAAGCCTTGATGCTTACTCGTGCCAAGGAAAAGCTGGAGCGCAGTATCGGCGGAATTAAGGACATGGGTGGCTTACCCGATGCGCTGTTCGTGATTGATGTCGATCACGAACGCATCGCGGTCACAGAAGCAAACAACCTGAAGATTCCTGTTATTGGCGTAGTCGATACCAACAGTAATCCCGAAGGCGTGAACTATGTTATTCCGGGTAACGATGACGCGATTCGTGCCATTCAGTTGTATGCCACGGCGATTGCCGAAGCCTGCATCGAGGGGCGTGGCATGAGCGGACCGGCCGAAGGCGATAGTGAATTCGTCGAAGTCGAAGGAAATGAGGCAGCAGCAGCGAAAGCCGCTGCAGCGGCGGCTGATGGTGATGCCCCCGAAGATTCGGCAGGCGAAGCACCTGCGGATGCCGTTGGGCAGGAGACAGCAGCTGCAGAGACTGTGGAAGACGTAGCTGCAACTGCAGAAGCCGAGCAAGCCACCGAAGAAGCGCCTGCAGAAGAAGCAGCTGCTGCTGAAGAGGCACCTGCAAAAGAGGCACCTGCAAAAGAGGCACCAGCAGAAGAAGCACCAGTTGTAGATGCTGCTGGAGCAGTCGAAGAGCCTGAGGAGCCGGCTCCCGCTAAGAAAGCAGCCGCGAAAAAGGTAGCTAAGAAGAAAGCAACCGCTAAGAAGGCAGCGCCGGCTAAGAAAGCCCCAGCCAAGAAGGCGGCAGCCAAGAAAAAAGCGCCGGCTAAGAAGGCAGCTGCCAAGAAAAAGGCACCTGACAAGAAAAAGGCACTTGCCAAGAAGAAGGCGGCGGGTGATTCCTGAGGGATTGGCTCTGTAATGACTCGATCTACTGATACCCCGGTTAGTGATAACCAGTAATAACTGACGAACGAACAATAAAGGGGGCATACAGCCCCCTTTCTTTAAATGAATCTCCAGTGGGCTAGGACAGAGCCCGCGGGGCTACGAAAGAATACCAAGTGAGGCACTAGTAATGGCTACTATTACTGCGAGTATGGTTAAGGAACTGCGTGAGCGCACCGGCCTGGGCATGATGGATTGCAAGAAGGCACTGTCGGCAGCCGACGGTGATATGCAGAAGGCAATCGATGACTTGCGCAAGGCCAGTGGGCTAAAGGCTGAGAAGAGGTCGAGCCGCGTGGCAGCCGAAGGGATTGTGTTGACAAAAATTGCCGAGGATGGCAACTACGGTGTTGTGGTTGAAGTAAATAGCGAGACTGACTTCGTCGCGCGGGATGAAAATTTTCTGAATTTTGCCCAGCAGGCCTTGGGCCTGGCGTTCGTTAATAGTGATGCCGATGCTGAGAGCCTGTTAGACAATGGCCTGGAAGAAACACGACAAGCGCTGGTTCAGAAAATCGGCGAAAATATTAATCTGCGGCGTGTTGCAAGGCTGAACTTCGAGGATGCCAATAAAGGCATCGTGGAGAGCTATGTCCACAGCAATAACCGAATTGCAGTATTGATCGCACTGCGTGGCGGCGATGAAGCCCTGGCACGTGATATCGCCATGCATGTGGCAGCGATTAACCCTATGGTAATCAGAGCCGAAGACGTACCCGAAGAGGTACTGGCGAAAGAGTCTGAGATTTATTCTGCGCAGGCACGTGAGAGCGGTAAGCCGGAAGAAATTATCGAAAAGATGATCAGTGGGCGCCTGCGTAAATTTGTGGCTGAAGTCAGTCTAATGGAACAACCCTTCGTTAAGGATCCCGACAGCAAGGTAGTGGATTTGCTATCCGAGGCTGGCGCCGATATCGTGAACTTCGTGCGCTTTGAGGTTGGCGAAGGTATCGAGAAAGAGGAAGTGGACTTCGCAGATGAAGTGGCGGCACAGGTCAACGGTTAAGGGCCTGAGTCGTAGTCCAAGCAGCCAGACCACTCTTGCTTACAGCAAGACTAGTAATCACGACGTAAAGACGGTGCAGGCATGGTGAAAAAGGAACGCAAGTACAACCGGATTCTGCTGAAACTCAGTGGTGAGGCACTCACCGGTGATGCTGAGTATGGCATTGATCCGAAAGTGCTTGATCGGATCGCCGTCGAAGTGGGGCAGCTGGTCGGCCTGGGTGTTCAGGTCGGTATGGTCATTGGCGGCGGCAACCTGTTTCGCGGTGCCATGCTGCATGCCGCCGGCATGGAGCGGGTGACAGGCGATCACATGGGTATGCTGGCGACCGTCATGAACTCACTGGCCATGCGTGATTCTCTGGAGCGAGCCAATATCCATACACGAGTAATGTCCGCCATCCAGATGAGTGGTGTCGTGGAGCACTATGACCGTCGCAGCGCGATTCGTCACCTGGAGGCGGGTGATGTGGTTATCTTCTCTGCCGGTACTGGAAATCCCTTCTTTACTACCGACTCGGCAGCCTGCCTCAGGGGCATCGAAATCGATGCGGACCTGATTCTCAAGGCAACCAAGGTGGACGGCGTTTACTCGGCTGATCCCGAAACCCATCCCGATGCCGTCAAATTTGATAAGCTCAGTTACGATGATGTCATCCAGAAGAATTTGGGTGTTATGGACCTGACTGCTATCTGTCTGAGTCGTGATCATGAAATACCCATCAAGGTATTTAATATGCATCGAGCAGGAGCCCTGCTCGACAATGTCATGGGGAAGCAGGACGGTACGCTTATCGAATAGTGCGATATTGCGTTTTGTGAAAAGAGGAACAACATATGATAGATGAGATAGTTACAGGCGCAGAACAAAGAATGCAGAAGAGCGTTGGTTCCTTGGAAGACGCTTTTAAAAAGATCCGTACGGGGCGTGCCCACCCCAGTATTCTCGACAGCGTGATGGTGTCTTATTACGGCACCGATACACCGTTAAATCAGCTGGCTAATGTCCATGTTGAAGAAGGGCGCTCATTACTCATCTCTCCCTGGGAAAAGCAATTAATTAAAGAGATTGAAAAAGCCATATTGAAATCTGATCTAGGATTGAATCCCTCCAATAATGGCGACACCATACGTGTACCTATGCCACCGCTGACTGAAGAAACGCGGCGAGAATATACCAAGCAGGCTAAACACGAAGCAGAAAATACCAGAGTGGCTATTCGGAATATTCGGCGCGATGCAAATTCAGACTTTAAAGACTTGGAGAAAGAGAAAGAAATTAGCGAAGATGAATATCATCACGCAGAGGATCAAGTTCAGAAATTGACTGATAAATACGTTGCCGTCGTTGAATCTACTTTTCATAGCAAGGAAGAAGATTTACTTTCTTTTTAATGATTTCGAGATTCAGAATTACGGCATCAGACCTAACAGAGTCGGTGTGTAGTATAGAGTTAAACAATGACACCTGACCCAATTCAACAGTATCCCCAACATATTGCTATTGTCATGGATGGTAATAATCGCTGGGCCAAGGCTAAAGGACTGCCTACCAAATCCGGTCACCGCTATGGAGCAGAGGCTGCTCGTGACATCGTTAATTCCTGTGTGGATCGCAACATAGATTACCTGACGCTGTTTGCTTTCAGCAGTGAAAACTGGATGCGGCCAATTCGCGAAGTGCGGGGCTTGATGGCGCTATTTCTCACAGCCTTAAAACGTAGTGAAATCAATCAGTTACATAAAAAAAATGTACATTTGCTCTTTGTTGGCAATCGCAGCGGATTCTCGAAGAAACTGCAGAGTAATATGCTGGATGTAGAACAGCTGACACGCAATAATACGGGCACCACGGTGATAGTTGCGGCCGACTACGGTGGGCGCTGGGATATTAACAATGCTGCCAGATCTCTCGCGGCAAAAGTTGCTGCAGGCGAACTTACCAGTGAACAGATCGACATAGATCTGATGCATCGGCATACGAGCCTGGGCGAGTATCCCGATCCAGATCTTTGCATCCGAACCGGTGGAGAGCATCGCATAAGCAATTT
The DNA here is from genome assembly GCA_002730035.1 of Gammaproteobacteria bacterium. Lineage (GTDB taxonomy): Bacteria > Pseudomonadota > Gammaproteobacteria > Pseudomonadales > Pseudohongiellaceae > UBA9145. The sequence goes on from PBYU01000064.1 coordinate 13,676, forward strand.
CCTGCTCTGGCAATTCGCTTATACCGAACTCTATTTTACCGACTGTTTCTGGCCGGATTTCGACGATGCGCAATTACAGATAGCACTGGATGATTTCGCGTCTCGCCAGCGTCGTTATGGCGGACATGAAAACGGAAAGCAAGGCGAAGATTAGTGTTAAAACAGCGCATTATAACTGCTGTTATATTATTGCTGGGTTTGATACTAGCAACGACACTATTGCCTTCTTTTAACTTCGCCATTCTTCTCGCGTTGGTTGTGTTACTGGGCAGTTGGGAATGGGGTGGATTCATAGGGCTTACCGATAACAAATCAAGGCTTGGTTATTCTGCGACTCTGGCGATAATGCTGGTCGGTCTGTTCTTTCTGCTAAAAGTAACACCAGAAGCCGAATCAATCGATAGTCTCAGAGCTTCTCTTATTCTAGGCTTGGGGCTGCTGTTCTGGTTAGTTGTGTCGTTGATACTGAAAGATTATCCGCACAACGCCGAGCAGTGGAATGACAAATCTAAAATAGCCACTATGGGTTTGTTAACGTTGTTACCCACATGGGTTGGCATTGTTCAGCTGAAGTACCTTCTTGAGCAGGGCTACCTGGTGTTTGCTCTCGTGGTTATGGTCGCCGCGGTCGATATAGGTGCTTACTTCACTGGTATTCGATTTGGACATAACAAGCTGGCACCACAACTTAGTCCAAATAAATCCTGGGAAGGCGTGTGGGGTGGTTTATCCCTATGTCTATTATTAGGGCTGCTGTTAATCTGGGCATTGCACACTTACTTGCTGAAGTTGGGCCCCTTGCAGATTGGCTTACTGATTCTACTAAGCCTTGCCGTGACTTTCTTCGACGTGATCGGCGACCTGGCGGAGAGCATGCTCAAACGTAATCGCCATATTAAAGACAGTGGGGCGCTACTACCGGGTCATGGTGGTATTCTGGACAGAGTCGACGGGCTGATTGCGGTTGTTCCAAGTTTCGTACTGACCCTGCTGCTGGTACTGCCAGATCTCGGTGATTTATGAGTGAAGCTGTCTCAATAAGCATACTCGGATCGACCGGCTCCGTCGGCAGGAACACCTTGGCTGTTCTCGATCAAGATCCAGGCTATCGAGTATTTGCATTGAGTGCTCACCGTAATGTCGAACTGTTATTGAAGCAATGCCAACAGTACCAGCCCGACTTCGCCGTGGTCACCGATGCAGCCAGCGCGGAGCAGTTTGCAGGGCTGCTTGCCGAGAGCGACTGCGCTACGGTATTGCTGACCGCCAGCGATGCGCTTGAACGCATTGCCAGCGATGCAGAGGTACAGGTAGTCATGGCTGCAATCGTGGGTGCCGCGGGACTGGAATCTACCCTGGCGGCTGTCGCCGCCGGCAAAAAAGTGCTGTTGGCGAACAAGGAATCAGTGGTGATGTCCGGTGAATTGTTTATGGAAAGCGCAGCTCGCAACGGTGCGACTATTATTCCTATCGACAGCGAACACAATGCAATATTTCAGTGCCTGACGCGCAACGGCGAGGCATCCAATGAATCACCGATGGCCGGGGTGGAAAAGCTCGTGCTTACGGCATCTGGTGGACCCTTTCTCGGGACTGAATTGCAGCAGTTCGACAGCATTACCCCGGAGCAGGCCTGCAAACATCCGCAATGGTCGATGGGGCGCAAGATTTCGGTTGATTCGGCGACCATGATGAACAAGGGTCTGGAATTCATCGAGGCCAGCTACCTGTTTGGTGCAAATGCGGAGCAGATCGAAATATTGATCCACCCCCAGAGTATTATTCATTCGATGGTGCACTACCGGGACGGCTCGGTGCTGGCACAGTTGGCGAACCCGGATATGCGAGTACCCATCGCCCATGGCCTGGCTTATCCAGAACGCATCACATCGGGGGTGAAGCCTCTGCGGCTGGCTGAGATTGGAACATTGCAGTTTGAGACCCCGGATACCGAGCGATTTCCCTGCCTGTCGCTGGGCATAGAGGCGGCAAAGCAGGGTGGCACGGCACCCACTGCGCTGAATGCGGCTAATGAAGAAGCGGTGGCCGCGTTTCTGGAAGGGGTGCTGCGCTTTACCCAAATTCCGTTAATTATTGAAACGGTTATGTCGAAAATACCTTGTGAAGCGGCGCTAAGTCTGGCTATTATTCAGGACATTGATAGGCAGGCTCGAAGCTTATCTAAGAAATTGATATCAAAGGATTTTCACTGATTGGACACGGCCTGGATAAGGCCTCCGGAAAGTCATTACTGTAATGCTTGAATTTATCATAAGTGTGCTCGCCCTGATCGTAACGCTGGGGATTCTCGTGACCATTCACGAGTTTGGTCATTTCTGGGTGGCACGCCGCTGCGGCGTGAAAGTGTTGCGATTCTCAATCGGCTTCGGGCGGGCCGTAAAAACCTGGATAGGCAAAGATGGCGTGGAATACGTGCTGGCCCCCATTCCCCTGGGGGGATACGTCAAGATGCTGGGTCAGGAGGACACCACGCTGACTGACGCCAGTGAGGTGCCCGTTAACGAGCGCCATCACTCTTTTGCCTGTAAGTCACTCTGGCAGCGCATGGCAATAGTCGCGGCAGGTCCTGTGGCTAATTTTCTGCTGGCAATCTTTATTTACTGGGTAATTAATATATCTTATGGTATCAATGGGATAGCTCCTATAATTAATGGAGTATCTAGCAATTCTGCAGCCCAGTTAGCAGGACTGGAAGTGGGCGATGAAATCCTCGCCGTAGACGGGCAACCGACCATTATCTGGCAGCAGGTAACGCTAAGGATGCTGGGCCGACTCGGCGAGACTGGCGAGCTGGTCTTCAGCGTAGATCCTGCCGATTCCAGCAACATCCGCGACGTGCGGATTCCTATTCAGGCATGGATGGGGGGAGATACCGAACCCGATCCGGTTACCAACCTCGGTATCGTGCGCATCGAGATTCCCGCACTCATAGGCGGCACAATAGCGGGCGGCAGAGCAGAATTCGGTGACTTGCAGACAGGCGATGAAGTCCTGTCTGTAAATGGTGAGCCAATTCTGGGCTGGACCCATTGGGTCCAAGTCATCAGGAATAGCCCGGAACTCGATCTGGATGTCATTGTCCAACGCAATGGAAGTGAGACTGGTCTGGAACTACGGCCCGAACTTGTCAGAGGCGAAGACGGTAGAGCAATCGGTTCTATTGGCGCCTATTTACAGGAAACCAGCTTGTCTGAAATCTTGCCTCCGGAGGCACTGCGAGCAATTCATTTTGGACCGCTCACTGCAATTCAGCCGGCGCTGCAAGAGACTTGGGATAAATCGGTCTTTGTTCTTGTATCACTCAAGAAAATGGTTATTGGTCTGATTTCGGTCAAGAATATCAATGGTCCGATAACGATTGCTCAAGTAGCGGGGGAAACAGCCTCTTATGGCCTCAATGTCTATCTGGGATTCTTGGCGCTGTTGAGCATCTCACTTGGAGTGCTTAACCTGATGCCGATCCCGGTATTGGATGGAGGACATTTGATATACTACATGATCGAAGCGGTCATCAGACGCCCGGTGCCAGAACGCATCCAGGCCTGGGGATTGCAGCTGGGTCTGCTATTAATCTCGGGGATAATGGTGTTAGCACTATACAATGACTTTGTCCGAATACTATAACCAGAGATCCCTAAAAAACCCGCCGCCAAGTAACAATCACTAAAATTTGAGTAAGCATTACAAATGAAGAAACTAGTTTTCTGTTTGCTGGCGGTCTTTGGATTTCCAAATACCCTCAACGCGCAAGACTTCACTATCGCCGACATTATCGTCGACGGTTACCAACGTATTTCGCCCGGCATTATTTACAACCTGCTGCCGGTAGGAATTGGCGATGACCTGACCGAGGGCACCTCTGCGCAAATTATTCGTGAGTTACACGCCTCTGAGTATTTCAATGAGATCGAGGTGTCCCGGGAAGGCAACATTCTGGTGATTACCGTCCTGGAACGACCCTCGGTGGCGGAGATAAGCATCGAAGGCAACAGCGTCCTCGAAACCGAGGACATTCTCGATAACATGGCTAGCGCCGATATTGCCGAAGGACAAATTTTTACTCGAGCCGCGCTGGAGGTTATTCGGCAGGGCATCCAGGATGTGTACTCTTCACGTGGTCGCTATGGTGCTGCAGTCGATATTGAAGTCGAAGAGTTACCCCGTAACCGGGTCGCAATCAGCCTGGATATCAACGAGGGAGAGGAGTCGAGGATTCGAAATATCAATATAGTCGGCAACGACTCTTTCGAGGAAGAAGACCTGCTGGGCCTGTTTGAACTCGGCACCAAGCCCTGGTACATGTTTCTAAGCCGCAAAGACCGCTACTCCCGAGAACAATTTTCCGGTGACCTGGAGCGACTCGAGTCGTTCTATCTGGATAACGGCTATGTCGAATTCAATATCGATTCCACACCTATAGCCATTACTCCCGATCGTAAAGAAGTCTATATCTCTATCAATTTTACCGAAGGCTACCAATACACTGTCGATGCAGTCGATCTGGCCGGTGATCTGGTCGATGCCGAGGCCCTGTTGCGTGCCGCAATCTTCGTGCGCCCCGGACAAATTTATTCACAAGGGCTGGTCACTGGTACAGAGGAAGTCATGGTGCAGTTTCTCGGTAATCTGGGTTATGCCTTCGCCGAGGCCACCGGTGTACCTGAGGTCAATGAAGAAGATCAGACCGTAGAGGTGACGTTCTTTATCCAGCCGGGCAATCGTACCTATGTGAATCGCATCAACTACACCGGTAATCTGTCCACGGCTGATGATGTTTTGAGGCGCGAAATGCGCCAGTTAGAGAGCGCCCCTGCATCCAGCTTGCAGATCGAACAATCCAAAGTGCGCCTGGAACGCCTGGGCTATTTCGAGACGGTGGAAGTTGAAACCGAAGAGGTGCCAGGTACTGACGACCAGATCGATGTGAACTACGACGTACTCGAGCAAAATTTCGGCGCCGTCAGTTTTTCGATCGGCACAGGGGGTTCGGGAAACTTCTTCGCCAGTATCAGTCTGCAGGCACAAAATTTTCTGGGCACCGGGCAGACTATCGGAATTGGCGTAAACAAGAGCCGGTTCCAGCAGGGATTAAATTTTCAGTATCTCGATCCTTATTTGACAGCCGATGGCGTGAGCAGGGGATTCAATCTGTTCTTTCAGGAAATAGACTCGCCGTTTAATGTTTCTAACTTTAACACCAGCTCCTATGGTGGCTCCTTCAGTTTCAGTTATCCGTTGAGCGAAATTCAAGGGCTCGGCTTCGACCTGGGATATACCCACACCGAATTGAGTGCGGGTTTCGGATCGGTGCAGGAAATCATGTCCAGCCCGGTACTCTTCGAGGGCGTTGATCAATATGTGATTTCGCCATTGAATGCCAATCCCTTTGACGGACCGATCGTCGATTCAGTACTAGGCAACGTAGCCGATCTGAGTGATATTCAGTTGCGGAAAAACCCGGATTCGGGTTTTGTCGACAAGTTCGGCGATGTGTTTGATAACTTCAACATTACCGGGAACTGGTTCCGCAACACGCTGAACCGTGGTCAACTCGCTACTGATGGCTCGTTGCATCAAATTGGTATGGAAGTGACGCTGCCTGGCAGCGATCTGGAATACGCGCGAATTAACTACTCGAGCCAGGTTTACTGGCCGATAAGCCGGAATCGGGAATGGGTGATCGGTTGGCGCGTCAATCTCGGTTACGGCTTCGGTTATGGCAAGACCGGAGAACTCCCTTTCTTTAGCAATTTCTTCGCCGGGGGACTGTCAAGCGGCGGAGGCCAGTTGCGAGGGTATGAGGAGAATAGCCTGGGCCCAATGAGTACTCCGGGAGCACGCTACGAGACACAACAGGGTATCGCTTTGCTACGCGATGCAAATGGCGAAATTGTTCGCAATGAGGATGGGTCGGCTAGCGTTGACATAGATTCATTTGGATATGGGACTGCTGGGCTGTTGGATGAAAATGGCTATCCGGTGCTGGATATGAATGGCGACCCGGAAATTGCGCTGGCGGTACAGGATTTCTATCTGGACAAGGATTTTGACAGTTTTGGTGGTAATATACTGGCTACAACGACACTGGAATTGTTATTTCCCTTGCCTTTCGTGCCGGATAGAAGCCGAATAAGATCGGCTTTTTTTATTGACGCTGGAAATGTTTTTTCGTCAAATTGTACAAAAAGGCAGACCCTGCTGAACAACTGTACAGATTTTGACCTGGGTGAGGTCCGCTATGCGGCAGGAATAAGTGTTACATATCTTTCGCCTTTCGGGCCCCTGACCATGTATCTGGCGTCACCGTTCGGGGATAAAGTGGGTGACGATACCAGGAGCTTCGATTTCACAGTTGGTAGTGGATTTTAGTGAAACCGAAGTAGCAAAAGTTTACAAATAGTGTAGACACATTACGGTGGCAATGAGAGAAAAACGCTGCAGTAGCAACAGTGGAATAGAAGACAAGTCTGCTGGAAATAGAGATAAGACAATCAGCCGCTAAAAACAGCAGATTAAAGTGAATTGGAGATTTAACGTGAAAATAGTCAAGAGTCTAATCGTATGCCTTTCCCTGGTGCTGGTTTCCCAGAGCGTCTTTGCGCAAGACACAAAAATTGGCGTGCTTAATGCGCTGCAGGCACTGTTTAATTCTGACCCAGCACGCGTAGTTCAACAGGAACTCGAGCAGGAATTCAGTGTTGATGAGGAGCGCGCTAATGAGTTAACCGAGCAGTTAACCGCACTGCAGGAAGAGTATCAGCAAAACGAAGCAGTCATGTCCGAAGAAGAAATTCGCCGCATGAATGCCAGTGCCCAGGATCTGCAGGTGCAACTGCAGTTAATCCAGGAACGCGTTCAGACTGCCTTGCAGGAAAAAAACCAGGAATTTCTGCAGAGCATGCAGGAAGAACTGGCGGCAGCGGTTACCGATGTCGTAGCAGAAGGTGGCTTCGATCTAATTCTGAATGTGGATAGTGCGCCTTATTTTGCCCCGGTGTTGGATATAACAGCTCGGGTGACTGCCAAGCTAAATGAACAGTCTGGTTCTTCCTCAGACGAGCAACAATAGGATATCCAAGTCCTATCAGGTAGTGTCAGGTGGCACACAATAAAAGCTATACACTCGGTGAAATAGCTGAACTGTTAAACTTGAAATTGGTCGGTGACGATCAATGTGAGATACAGGGGCTAGGTACTCTATTGCATGCCAGTCCCGGCCAGTTGAGTTTTCTAAGCAATCCTACCTATATAAATCAACTATCATCTACCAGGGCATCCGCTGTAATCGTCGAGGACAGGTTTGCCGATGCTTGTCCCCAAAGCGCGCTGGTCTCTGCAAATCCTTATGTAAGCTTCGCCCAAGCCAGCGCCTTGTTTGCCGACACCCCTGAACCTGTTACAGGAATCCATGCCTCTGCCTGTGTACATGCCTCGGCTCGGCTCGATGACTCGGTGAGCGTGGGTCCACATGCGGTGATCGAAGCGGACGTCTTGGTTGGTGCAAATTCCGTCATAGGCGCCAATAGCTACCTTGGTCGGGGTGCAACACTGGGAGCCAACTGTCAACTGTATAACAACGTGACCCTTTATCACGGTGTAATTGTCGGCAACGATGCTATCATCCACACCGCCGCCGTTATTGGTGCAGATGGTTTCGGGTTTGCCTTCGATGGTAAGAAGTCGGTGAAGATCCACCAATTAGGAACAGTAATTGTCGGTGATGACGTCGAGATTGGTGCAGGAACGACCATTGATCGCGGTGCGATAGACGACACGATAATTGAGCAGGGTGTAAAAATAGATAACCAGGTACAGATAGGGCATAACTGTCATATCGGAGAGCACTCAGTAATCTGTGGTTGTACGGCAATTGCCGGTAGTGTCAAATTAGGCAAGTATTGCGTGATGGGAGGGGCGTCGGGCGCAGTGGGCCATATAACAATTGCTGACAAGGTGCAGGTAAGTGCCATGTCATTAGTGAGCCAGTCTATCAAGGAAGCGGGCATCTATTCTTCCGGAACTGGTCATATGAAAACAAAGGACTGGAAACGCAACATAGTCAGGTTTGCGCAATTGGACAGTATTGCCAAAAGGCTAAAAGAATTAGAGAAGACATCCGATAAGAACTAATTGTCTGAATGAAGCCAGGCAGCGCGCCGACAATCGGATTGGACGTAAGCAACAGAGAACAGCCATGTTATTAGACGTTCAGGAAATAAAAGAATACCTCCCACAGCGCTATCCATTTCTGTTAGTGGACAGAGTAGTTGAGATGGACGTTGGTAAATCGATCGTGGCCTACAAGAATGTAACCAATAACGAACCATTCTTTGAGGGACACTTTCCCCATGAGCCTATCATGCCGGGCGTGCTGATAATCGAAGCCTGTGCTCAGGCCGCCGGTGTGCTTGGATTCAAGAGCCAGGGCAAGAAACCAAAGGATGGTTACCTGTATTATTTTGTCGGGGCTGACGGTGTTCGACTACGGCGTCCCGTAGTTCCGGGTGATCAGCTGCGTATGGAAGTTAATATCATTACCAATAGACGTGGCATCTACAAGTTCTCCGCCCGCGCCTCGGTTGGCGATGAATTGGTTGGCACCATGACTATCATCTGCGCCGAACGCCAGGTTGAGGTCGATTGATGTGATGCGTCGTTCGGTGAGAGAGAACCGAACTGAGTTTTCGAGGGAGTCTTAGATGATTGATCCAAGTGCCAAGATTGACCCCAGCGCGTCCATTGCCGAGGACGCGCAAATCGGACCCTGGTGCACCATCGGTGAAAATGTCACGATCGGTGCCGGTTCGGTTCTCGATTCTCATATCGTCATTCGCAGCAACACCCGTCTGGGAGAGAGTAACCGCATCTTCCAGTTCAGCTCGATCGGTGAAGATCCGGCCGATAAAAAATTCGAAGGTGAAGAAACCTGGCTGGAAATCGGCGATAACAATATTTTCAGAGAAGGAGTAACTCTGCACCGGGGAACCGGAGTCGGTAGTGGCATGACTCGCATCGGCAGCGATAACCTGATGATGCCCTATGTGCATGTTGCCCACGACTGCAGCGTTGGCAGCCATACAGTGTTTGCCAATAATGTGGGCTTATCCGGTCATGTGGTAGTTAGCGACTGGGCGATACTGGGAGGCTACGCTGGGGTTAACCAGTTTCTCAAGATTGGTGCTCACGCCATGGTCGGCGGCATGACCCACATCACCAATGATATTCCAGCCTTCGTGATATGCAGTGGGCGTCCCGCCTCGGTACGCTCAATCAACGCCATCGGACTGGAGCGGCGTGGCTTCGACAAAGACACAATCGCCGAGATCAGAGAGGCCTTCAAGATTATCTACAAACGCAACTACAGCCTGCAGGAAGCCATAGACCAGATTAAAGCCATGCGGGAAAACTGTGATGCCCTGCAGGTGTTAGTGGATTCGCTGGAGTCTTCCGAGAAAGGCATCCACAGATAGGCTTGGGAGGCGCCGATTGATTGCGCTTTTTAAGCCGTTCAGAGGGTCCCTAGCCACCTATGACCAAGCCACTGCGATTCGGCATTGTTGCCGGTGAAAAATCCGGAGACATTCTCGGTGCCGATCTCATCAGAGCATTACGAGAACACTATCCCGCTGCGGAATTTTTCGGCATAGGCGGCCCGCTGATGGTGGCACTGGGCTGCGAGTCACAGGTTTCCATGGACAGGCTGTCTGTCATGGGATTCGTCGAGCCACTGGGGCGCTTGCCGGAACTGTTGAAGATAAAGCGAGACTTGCAGAGTGCATTTATCGAGAATCCCCCGACTGCTTTCATCGGCATCGATTCCCCCGGCTTCAACCTGCGCCTGGAGACCAGGCTCAAGCAACACAACATCAGGACTATCCACTATGTCAGTCCTAGCGTGTGGGCCTACGGAGCTAAACGTATCTTCAATATAGGGCGGGCCGTGGACCTTATGTTGACGCTGTTTCCGTTCGAAACCGGCATCTATCATCAGCACGACATCGCAGTAGAGTGTGTCGGTCATCCCCTGGCGGACCAGATCGGTTTCGAAGATAACGGGCTCGCCAGTCGTGCCCAGCTCGGTCTGGCAGAAACTGATCGGGTCATAGCGCTGCTGCCAGGTAGCCGCGCGGGAGAAATCAAGCGGCTGGGGCCGGTTTTCCTGGCGGCAGCCATAGAAAGCCTAGAAGGGAATCCAGCGCTGAAATTTATAATCCCCGCCGCAGGTGCCGAGGCGAAGCGTCAGATCGATGAGCTGCTACACAGCTCAGGAATCCTCGGCGTGGATCAATTTCAGCTGACAGATGATTCCAAGGCAGCCATGAGTGCCGCCGACCTGGTGGTGATGGCATCGGGCACGGCGACCCTGGAAGCGATGTTGCTGCGCCGGCCGATGATAGTCTGTTACAAGCTGGCGGCGATCACCTACGCTATCGTATCCCGCTTGCTGAAGGTTCCCTTCGTCGCGCTACCAAATCTTTTGGCCGGCAAGCAACTGGTGCCCGAGCTCATGCAACATGCACTCACTGTCGAATCACTCAGCCACGAGATTACCACCCAGCTGCAGAGGCAGGCGGAAGGCAGTGAGCATCATGCCGCTGTGATGCAGGAATTTGATGAGATTCATCGTGGTTTGAGAATGAATGCCTCCGCCAGCGCCGCTGCCGCAATAGTAAAACTGCTAAAAACAGAATAATTACTCAAAGGGCAACCGGCTCATGAAGGCTCAATTTGAATTCCGGGCAACGCGGGAGATGATCAGCATCAGTGCCGGTACCGATGAGGTTGGCAGGGGACCACTGGCGGGTGACGTGGTGGCTGCTGCGGTAATACTGGACCCACTCAAACCGATCGAGGGGCTCGATGATTCAAAAAAGCTCACTGAGAAACGACGCCAGGATTGTTATGCACGCATAATCGACAGGGCGAGTGCCTGGGCAGTGGCGCGTGCCAGTGTGACAGAGATCGATCGGCTGAATATTCTGCAGGCCAGCCTGCTGGCAATGCACCGGGCAGTCGCGGCACTGGAACTGCAACCGGAGTTCGTCTATGTCGACGGCAATCACTGCCCCGAGTGGTCCTACCCGTCACAGGCCATCGTCAAAGGAGACGCCCGGGTGCCCTCCATCGCGGCCGCGTCTGTCATCGCCAAAGTTACCCGGGACAGAGAAATGACTGAGCTGGATGGAATCTACCCCGGTTATGGCTTCGCACGACACAAAGGCTACCCCACTAGCCTGCATTTAGAGGCGCTTAGAAAATTGGGACCCTGTGAAATCCATCGTCGATCTTTCGCGCCAGTTGCCAAATTACTAAGGACCTAGTAACGGTTCAGAAAAGCCGAGCGAAAGAGAGCGCTTCGCGGCTTTATGCCAGAGCCGTTATCGGTTAGATTGTGAGGTCTGAAAAGCTGACCGATAATTTCTTTTTGCGTAACATTTGAAACGATTTGCATGCCTGAAAATTTGCCCAGTCAACACTTCGCCCATCTGCGAGTACACTCCGAATTTTCCATCAACGATGGTCTGGTAACCGTCTCTGAACTGATCGATCGATTGCAGGCCTTAAAAATGCCCGCTGCGGCGATTACCGACCTGGCAAATCTGTTCGGGCTTATTAAATTTTACAGTGCAGCGTGCAAGGCCGGTGTTAAACCTGTCTGTGGCTGCGATGTGTTGATCGAAGATGAGGCGGGGGTACAGACTCGCCTGGTACTGCTGGCCAAAGATCGTCAGGGCTATCTGAATCTAATCCTGCTGATCTCTGCACTGTATACCGAGGCTAGTCACCACGTCGATGCGGTGCTGCCGCTGTCGCGGCTTAGAGGACACTGCGACGGCCTGATTGCACTGTCCGGTGCGCAGCAGAGCAATATCGGCGCAGCCCTGCTGGCGGAAGAGCCCGACCGTGCCCGGGTCTTGCTGGATCAGTGGCGGGCGCTGTTTCCCGACTGTTTCTATCTGGAGCTGCAACGGGTCGGCAAGGCCGATGAGGAGGCTTATGTGGAAGCCGCCCTTGCGCTGGCGCACAAGGCGCAATGCCCGGTGGTTGCAAGCAACGATGTCAGGTTCATTCACCAGGAGGACTTCGATGCCCACGAGGTGCGCATCTGCATCAACGAGCGGCGTACCCTGGACGATTCACGCCGACCCCATAACTACACCGAACAACAATACTTAAAGAGCGCTGCCGAGATGACGGAGCTGTTCGCCGATATTCCAGAGGCAGTTGAGAATGCCTGGGAGATCGCCAAACGTTGTAACCTCGGCTTGGAACTTGGTGTTCCTCATCTGCCGAACTACCCGGTGCCGGATGGAGTTGAGCTGGAAGACTACCTCTCCTCAGTCAGTTCTGAGGGTTTGGGCAAACGTCTGCAGTCATTGTTTGGCGAACAGGCAAATGATGTTGAGCGCACGCAGGTCTATCTGGATCGCCTGGAATGGGAATTAAACACCATTAATCAAATGGGCTTTGCCGGCTATTTTCTTATCGTCATGGAATTTATACAGTGGGCCAAGGACAACGGCATTCCGGTTGGACCGGGCCGTGGTTCCGGGGCAGGTTCGATCGTGGCCTACTCGCTGGGCATTACCAACCTGGACCCGCTGAGATACGACCTGCTGTTCGAAAGATTCCTCAATCCCGAGCGAGTATCCATGCCGGATTTCGATGTGGACTTCTGCATGGAAGGGCGCGATCGCGTCATCCAGCACGTAGCCGAGCTGTATGGCAAGGAGGCGGTTTCCCAAATAATTACATTTGGCACCATGGCAGCCAAGGCTGTTGTGCGTGACGTGGCTCGGGTGCAGGGAAAACCCTATGCGCTGGCGGACAAACTTTCGAAACTGATTCCCTTCAAGCCTGGCATGACCCTGAAGAAAGCCTTCGACGAAGAACCGCTGTTAGGCGAATTCGTAGACGGCGATGATGATGCCCAGGAAATTATGGAAATGGCCTACAGGCTGGAGGGTATTACTCGCAATGTAGGCAAGCACGCCGGTGGGGTGGTCATAGCGCCGACTAAATTAACCGATTTCACACCGCTATACTGTGAAGAGTCCGGGCACGGACTGGTGACCCAGTTTGACAAAAATGACGTCGAAACCGCAGGTCTGGTTAAATTCGATTTTCTGGGACTGCGGACACTCACTATCATCGATTGGGCGGTGAAGATGATTAATGCCCAGATGGGTGAAGATGAGACGCCTGTCGATATCAATCGCCTGCCTCTAGCCGATGAAGACGTCTATCGCCTGTTGCAAAAAGGCGAAACCACGGCGGTGTTCCAGCTTGAATCCCATGGCATGAAGAAACTCATCAAACGGCTGATACCTAATTGTTTCGAAGATATCATCGCGCTGGTGGCGCTGTTCAGGCCGGGTCCCTTGCAGTCAGGTATGGTGGATGACTTCATCGATCGAAAACACGGCAGGACCCAGGTCGTTTATTTCCACCCCGAACTGGAACCGGTGCTGTCCAATACCTACGGTGTGATCCTCTACCAGGAACAGGTGATGCAGATCGCCCAGGTGCTGGCTGACTATACCCTCGGTGGTGCTGACATCCTCCGCAAGGCCATGGGTAAGAAGGACCCGGATGAGATGGCCCGGCAGCGAGCAACTTTCATGCACGATTCCGAGGCCCGGGGCGTCGATACCGATGTGGCGGCATCGATCTTCGACTTGATGGAAAAATTCGCCGGCTACGGTTTTAACAAGTCCCATTCCGCCGCCTATGCGTTGGTGTCTTATCAAACCGCTTGGCTGAAGACGCACTATTCTGCTTATTTCATGGCGGCGGTGCTCACCGCCGATATGCAAAACACCGACAAGATCGTCACTCTCATCGACGAGTGCCGCGAGATGAATTTGAAGATCGTCCCGCCGGATGTAAATCTCGGGCAGTTTAACTTTACCGTAAACGACGGGGGTGAAATCGTGTATGGCCTGGGTGCCATCAAGGGTCTGGGAGAAGGGCCGGTAGAAAATATTCTCAAGGCACGGCAAGCGAGCCCATTTAGTGACCTGCTGGATTTGTGCCAGCGAATCGATGCCCCGGCAGTCAATAAGCGCACCATGGAAGCGTTGATACGCTCCGGCGCCCTGGACAAACTGGTGGAGGGGGGTATCGACCATTCCAGGGCGATGCTCACCGCGATGTTACCCGATGCTGTGCAGGCAGCGGAACAGAGTAATCGCAACCAGGCAGCCGGCGTGGATGACCTGTTTGGTGATATTACCCCGACCGAACCGGTAAATGGCGGCAGGCTGCCCTCCGGGATGAAGCTACGCCCCTGGGCGGAGCAGCAACGACTGATCGCCGAGAAGGAAACCCTGGGCCTTTACCTGTCGGGGCATCCCATTCGCGAGTACATGGGCGAACTTAAGCACATTACTAACGGCAGGCTGGCTAATCTGCGACCGGAACGGGGCACGCAGCGCGTCGCTGGCCTGTTGCATGATTTTCGCACCATGAAGAACAAGGCCGGCGATAGCATCGCTTTCCTGATGCTCGATGACAGCACTGGCCGCTTCGAGGTTACGCTGTTTGCCAAGGAATATGAAAAATACCGGGACCTCATCCAGAAGGATCAGATCCTGCTGGTGGAATGCACCGTCAGAATCGATGACCACAGCGGCGACATGAAGGGGCGTGCCAAACAGATCATGACCCTGGCTACAGCCCGCAAACGCTTTGCCCAGCGGCTGGCCCTGAACCTGAACCAGGAGGCGTTGCCGGCGGATTTCTGTGAACACCTGGCGAATATACTGGGACCCTATCGCAGCATAGAGGACGCGGCAGAAAGTGTGCACTTGAATGCTACGGTCACCCAGGGCGAGGCTAGCAATGGCGGTAAGCCAGCGGCGGAAACCCAGGGGTGTCGGATTGTTATCAATTACGAACGCTCCGATTCCAGGGGGTGTATAATGTTGGGCCAGGATTGGCTCGTATCACCTGCCGATGATCTTATTCAAAGACTACGGATGGAATACGGTAAAGATAAGGTCGCGCTGGACTATCGTGGGAAATAGGAATTATTCCACCTGCTCGAGCGCCACCAGGGCGATTTAGTCCGCTAACAGAGCCGTTGTATTAATGGACCCGAACTACCTCGAATTTGAACAACCCATTGCAGAGTTGGAAGCCAAGATCAGCGAACTGAGGCTGGTGGGCTCGGACAATGAGTTGAATATCAACGAAGAAATCCAAAATCTCAAGGACAAGAGCACCAAACTCACCGAGAAGATCTACTCGAATCTGACGTCCTGGCAGATCTCCCAGGTGGCACGACACCCACTGCGGCCCTATACTCTGGATTATATCCAGCAACTCTTTACCGACTTCGATGAGTTGCATGGCGATCGGTTGTTTGCCGATGACCAGGCACTTATTGGCGGGCTGGCAAGGCTGGAAGACCAGCCGGTGATGGTGATTGGCCACCAGAAGGGCAGGGGCACCAAGGAGAAAGTGCGGCATAACTTTGGCATGCCGCGCCCGGAAGGCTACCGAAAAGCACGCCGACTGGTACAACTAGCCGAGCAATATCGGATTCCCGTATTAAGTTTTATAGATACACCTGGCGCCTATCCGGGAATGGATTCCGAAGAGCGAGGCATTAACGAGGCGATCGCTGAAAACATGGCGATGATGTCCCGCATTCGTACTCCGTTGATTGCCACCGTAACCGGTGAGGCAAACTCCGGTGGCGCCATTGCCATTGGTGTGGCTGACCAACTCAATATGCTGCAATACTCCACTTACACGGTGATCACTCCCGAGGGCTGCGCCACCATTCTCTGGAAGTCGTCCGAACATGCGGCCGCTGCCGCCGAAGCGATGGGAGTGACTTCGAAACGGTTGCAGGAACTCGGTATCGTCGATGAGACTATAGCCGAGCCACTGGGCGGCGCCCACTGTGACGTGGCAGCCACTGCCGCCAGTGTCAAGGCAGCGCTGGTTGAGCAAGTCAATCGTCTGATGGCGATGGATATCGACGAACTGGTGCAGCGCCGCTACGACCGTCTGATGAGTTACGGAATCAATAGCCAATAGCCTCGCCTGGCAGAAGTAGCGGTGAACTCCGCGTGGCATTTGTGCACTTATTGTCTGCCTTCGAACCGCGAGTTCCACGAGCTCCTATAAACCAAACCATGAAATTTAACCCTGACAATCTGGCCACGGCTCTGCAATCGATGCCGCCCTGCGACTCGGTACTACTGGGATTCAGCGGTGGCGTCGATTCCATCGCCTTACTCCATGCCTTGCAATCGTTACGAGTGGATTCTCAGGTGTCGTTCGCGCTGCGGGCGATACACGTTCATCACGGTCTGCAGGTGGAGGCGGATAGCTGGCAAGCATTCTGTGAAGCCTTTTGTGATGCGCATCAGATTCCGCTGCAAGTCGCTGTAGTACATGTGGGGATTGGCGAACCAGGCAATAAAGCCGGCCTGGAAAACGCGGCACGCAATGCCCGTTACCAGGCATTCGAGACCAACCTGCAGCAAGGGGAGGCCCTGTTGTTGGCTCATCATCTGGATGACCAGCTGGAGACATTCCTGTTGCGATTGATGCGCGGCGCTGGGACGCGAGGGCTGTCCGCAATGCCCCATTATCGCCTGTTAAGGAAGAGTTTCCTGTTTCGTCCCTTATTAGCGTTTTCCAGAGAGAGCATCGAAGCCTATGCGCGTGAGCAGGATCTTCAGTGGATCGAAGACGGCTCCAACGCAGACATCCATTTCGATAGAAACTACTGCCGTCATGAACTCATGCCTCTTATACAACAGCGCTGGCCGGAGTACCGGGACAGTTGGAGCAAATCGCTGACTCTGATTGGTGAGGCGGAGGGCTTGCTGAGCGAGCTGGCCGAGATCGATCTGCAGTGCGTCGTCAGCGAGCGCACCGACCGCTGCGATGCTATCGATGTAGAACGCCTAAAGCAGCTGTCGGAAGTGCGGCAACGTAATGTGCTGCGGTTCTGGCTGGCGGGCCTGGGGTTTAATGAAATCGGCTGGAACCGCCTGCAACAACTCAGCAGGGAAATCATCAGCGCCAGAGGGGACACCCAGGCGGTCCTTAGCCTCGATGGCTTTCGCCTGCGGCGCTTCAGAAATGATCTGTGTGCCATTCGGGATCTGCCGGCTCCTCAGCAGAGCCAGTCCATGGAGTGGCAGACCGGTAAAGACCCAAGTCTGCAGCTCCCCGACAATGGCAGATTACTGGCGGCGTCCCAACTCGGAGCAGGCCTGCGTGCCGAAATGGGAAACTCCCTGCAGGTCAGATACCGACGCGGCGGCGAGACCTGTCAGATGGTAGGCAGACCCACCAAGTCCCTGAAGAAACTGTTGCAGGAGCATGAGGTGGCGCCCTGGCTGCGGGACCGCATCCCGTTGATCTATGCCGGCGATGAATTGGTGTGCATTCCCGGCATAGGTGTTGCCGCATGCCAGGCGGCACATGCCGATGAGCCCGGATTGACGATCAGCTGGGAGAGTCCGCAATTCCCTATCACCGATTAAGCACTAATTGCGATCAGTAACGTCGTTCCGTTTGTTCTGGGCAGGGGCTTCTGGTAGGCTGTAGCTCCATCTGTATGGGTCAGCGCCTGGCTGATTCGCAGCATCGAGATGGGGCCTCAATGACTCGCTATATATTCATCACTGGTGGTGTAGTTTCCTCGCTGGGTAAGGGTATTACCTCTGCTTCCCTGGCAGCAATTCTCGAGGCCCGCGGCCTCAAAACCACCATGTTAAAACTGGATCCTTATATCAATGTGGATCCCGGCACCATGAGTCCGTTTCAACACGGCGAGGTGTTTGTTACCGCAGACGGTGCGGAAACCGATCTCGATCTCGGCCACTACGAACGCTTCAGCAGCGGCACCATGACGCAGAAGAACAACTTCACCACCGGCAGGGTGTATGAAGAGGTGCTCAAACGCGAGCGGCGCGGTGATTACCTGGGAGCCACTATTCAGGTAATTCCGCATATCACCGATGAGATCAAGAAACGAATCGTCGATGGCGCCGGTGATACCGATGTGGCGCTGGTGGAGATCGGCGGTACGGTCGGCGACATCGAATCCCAGCCCTTTCTGGAGACGGTGCGTCAATTGCGTGTCGAGCTGGGCTCCGAGCGCGCCCTGTTCCTGCACCTGACCCTGGTACCCTATATCGCCACCGCCGGTGAGACCAAGACTAAGCCCACCCAACACTCGGTTAAGGAACTACGCTCCATCGGTATTCAACCGGATATCCTGGTGTGTCGTTCAGAGCAGGAGATTGGCGAAGCGGCGCGCAAAAAGATCGCACTGTTTACCAATGTTGAGTTACCTGCGGTGGTTTCACTGCCGGATACAGACTCCATCTACCGCATACCTTCCATACTCGGTACCGCCGGGCTGGATGAGATCGTGGTCAATAAGCTGCACCTGGAATGCCCCAAGGCCGACTTCTCGGAATGGGACAGGGTGGTAGAGGCCGAACTCAATCCGCAGCGGGAGATCAAGCTGGCCATGGTTGGCAAATACATGGACCTGCTGGATGCCTACAAGTCACTCAACGAAGCCATTACCCATGCCGGCATACAGACCCGCACCAAGGTCAATATCAGTTATATCGATTCCACCGACGTCATGGACAAGGGCACGGGTATCCTGGAAGACTTCGATGCCATACTCATCCCCGGCGGCTTCGGTGAGCGTGGTTTCGAAGGCAAGATCCTCACCACCCAGTACGCCAGAGAGAACAAGATTCCCTTTCTCGGAATCTGCCTCGGCTTGCAGGCGGCGGTTATCGACTATGCCCGCAATGTCGCCGGAATGCAGGGCGCCAACAGTACCGAATTCGATAAAGGCTGCCCCTATCCAGTTATCGCGTTGATCAGTGAATGGACAACCGCGGCCGGTACAACCGAGTTTCGTGATGAGCACTCCGACCTGGGGGGAACTATGCGCCTCGGTGCCCAGAAGTGCATTCTGGATGAGAGCTCCACAGCCTTTGCCTGTTACGCCAAACGCGAGATTCTCGAACGGCATCGCCATCGCTATGAATTTAATAACGACTACCTTCAGAAGCTCTCCGAGGCTGGCCTGAGATTGGTCGGCAAATCCGCCGACGACACGCTCGTCGAAGTCATAGAGGTGCCCGATCACCCCTGGTTCGTGGGCTGTCAGTTTCACCCCGAGTTCACTTCGACACCCCGCGCCGGACACCCCCTGTTTGCCGGTTTTATTACTGCTGCCGTGGCAAGGCATGCAGAGAAAGGAGAGACGCCAGAACAGAAGCAACAACACAATGACGCGACCATTAAAGCGGTGGACCCGGCTTTTACACCCGCCAAGACTGCCCAGGCTTGAATCCCCTATCCACAAGATTGCCTACCCATCATGACCACTGAACAGATCGATGTCGCCGGCGTCAGCCTGGCCAATGACCGTCCCTTCGTCTTGTTGGGCGGTCTGAATGTGTTGGAGAGTCGGGACCTGGCGATGCAGACTGCCGAGCACTTCAAGAGTGTAACTGACGGTCTCGATATCCCATTCGTCTTCAAGGCCTCTTTCGACAAGGCCAACCGTTCCTCGCTGGATTCCTTTCGGGGTCCGGGTCTGGATGAGGGCCTTAAATGGCTGAGCGAGATAAAATCCAGCCTGGAAGTACCGATTATCACCGACGTCCATGAGGCGGATCAGGTCGCCGCCGTGAGCGAAGTCGCCGACATCCTGCAACTGCCTGCCTTCCTGTCACGGCAGACCGACCTGATAGTCGCCATGGCTCGGACCGGCGCCGCCATCAATATCAAGAAAGCCCAGTTTCTCGCGCCCCAGGAGATGGGGCATATCCTCAACAAGTTTGTCAGTGCCGGAAGCGAGCGCCTCATGCTCTGCGAGCGTGGCAGCAGCTTTGGCTATAACAACCTGGTGGTAGACATGCTGGGTTTTTCCGTGATGAAGCAGTTTGGCTGTCCGCTGATCTTCGATGTGACCCATTCGCTGCAGAAACCCGGCGGCCTGGCCGCCAGCGCCGATGGGCGCCGCGGCGATGTGACCGCCCTGGCCAGGGCGGGCCTGAGTCAGGGTCTTGCCGGGCTGTTTCTGGAAGCCCACCCGGATCCTGAGAAGGCGCTGTGTGATGGACCTTGCGCGTTGCCCCTGGACAGTCTGCAGGCGTTCTTGGAGCAGATGAAGGCCATGGATGAGCTGACCAAATCGCTGCCGGCCATCGACACTACTTAGTCGATCCTGAAAAAGTCTTCCATGACTTTTTCAGGATGTCGTGCACCAAAAGCTAGCGTAAAAGTGCGATTTTACTTGCTTTTGGCACACTCGCATTGCCCTTGGTGGGCAATGGTTGCACATCCATGTGCAACTTAGTCGACCAGAAAAATGCATGTAGCTGCAGTTTTCAGGTTGAAATATTTGCAATAGTTGAAGCTAATTGCCTGAAATCTATATCGAGATGCATTTTTCAGGTTCGACTAACTAGGATTTCCTCATTGATATAAGTTAATTGATTAATTTAAGATAACATCTTAAGGTATTGAAATGTCTGAAATAAATAAAATTGTAGCGCGTGAAGTTCTAGATTCGCGAGGCAACCCGACCGTACAGGCCGATGTCATTCTCGGCAGTGGCAGCATGGGCACCGCCTGCGCACCCTCCGGCGCCTCGACCGGCTCGCGGGAAGCACTCGAGCTGCGGGACAAGGATCCGGGGCGCTACCTCGGCAAAGGGGTGTTAACTGCCGTTCAACACGTGAACACTGCTATTCAGGATGCGCTCATCGGCCACGAAGCCGCAGATCAGGCGGGTCTGGACCAGACCATGCTGGAGCTGGATGGCACTGAGAATAAGTCCAAGCTCGGCGCCAATGCCATCCTGGCGGTGTCTCTGGCGGCCGCCAAGGCCGCCGCTATCGACGCCGGTGTGCCGCTGTATGCCCATATTGCCGCCCTGAATGGCAGTGCCGGGCAGTATTCCCTGCCGGTGCCCATGATGAATATCGTCAACGGGGGAGAGCACGCCGATAATAATGTGGATATTCAAGAATTTATGGTACAGCCAACCGGAGCGCCGAACTTTTCAGAAGCCCTGCGTTACGGTGCCGAGGTGTTCCATGCCCTGAAGTCGGTGCTGCATAAGCAGGGTCTCAGCACGGCGGTGGGGGATGAAGGCGGTTTCGCACCCAACCTGCCCTCCAATGCGGCTGCCCTGGACGCCATCCTGCAGGCCGTTGAGCTGGCGGGACTGCGTATCGGGCAGGATATTCATCTGGCGATGGACTGTGCCGCCTCAGAGTTTTTTACCGATGGTCAATATCGCCTCGCCGGCGAGGATGCCAGCTATGATTCGGCCGGCTTTGCCGACTACCTGCAGGGACTGGCCCAGGGTTACCCGATCCTGTCCATCGAAGATGGCATGGACGAGTCTGATTGGGACGGCTGGGCTAAATTATCTGCTCAATTAGGCGATAAAGTTCAGTTAGTGGGTGATGATTTGTTCGTTACCAATACCAGTCTTCTGCAGCGGGGAATCGACGAAAATATCGCCAATTCCATTCTGATCAAGTTTAACCAGATCGGCTCGCTGACAGAGACACTGGCAGCCATCAACATGGCCCGACGGGCGGGCTACACGGCGGTAATCTCACATCGATCCGGCGAGACTGAAGACACCACTATTGCCGATCTGGCAGTAGCTACAGCGGCCGGTCAGATTAAGACCGGTTCACTGTGTCGCTCAGACCGGGTAGCCAAATACAACCGCTTGCTGCGAATTGAAGAAGAACTTGGAAATGCTTCGGTTTACAATGGGCTGAAGGAATTTGCTCGGTTCACGGCTTAGCCGCTCAACCGATAAGGGAAAATCGAAGACTCATGAAAATTCTGTACACGCTGTTGGGGCTGGTCATCGTGACGTTGCAATATCAATTGTGGCTCGGCGATGACAGCGTGCGTGCCTTGAACCTGCTGCAAGACGAGCTGCATATTCAGCGCACGGCCAATCAGGAACTGGTTCAGCGCAATCGATTGATGCAGATCGAGGTAGTGGATCTGAAGAATGGTCTGGAGGCTGTCGAAGAGCGAGCCCGCTCGGAACTGGGCATGATCGGTAAGGGTGAAACATTTTATCTGCTGATTGACTAATAACATTTGTTCTACGGTAAAGAGTGCAGATAGTAGCGCCATAGGTGTCCGTAGGGCTCAGAAGAATTCACTATGACAATTTGGGCTATTCTGCCAGCCGCTGGCATCGGTCGCCGCATGGGATCGAACACACCCAAACAATACCTGCCACTGGACGGTATTCCCGTTATCGCGCGGACGCTGCAGCGCTTGCTGGCGGTCGCCGCCATTGAAAGGACTGTGGTGGTACTCCACCCCCAGGACAGCCATTGGAAGACGCTGGATATCCCTGCCGATGAGCGTATCGCCTGCACCGAGGGAGGAGAGGCACGTTACCAGTCGGTGTTAAACGGGCTGCGTGCCTTAGGTGACGCCGCGCTGGATGCTGACTGGGTGCTGGTGCACGACGTGGTCAGACCCTGCGTGCCAGTGGCCGACATAGAAAAGCTCATCGCTACGCTGCAATCCCATGACGTCGGAGGGCTGCTGGCAACGCCCGTTGATAATACGCTTAAGCAGGCGGATCAGGATCTTGCCGTGACTGCAACGGTGGATCGAAGTCACTACTGGAATGCCCTGACACCCCAGATGTTTCGTTATGGATTACTACTGGCTGCTATGCAACGGGTGGAGCAGGACGAGCTGGCGATAACCGACGAGGCGGAGGCAATGGAGTCTATGGGACATAGGCCGCTGCTCGTCCAGGGTAGTAAAACGAATATCAAGATAACCCATGACGCCGATCTGGCGCTGGCGGCAGCCATCCTCAGCCAGCGAGCCAGTTCTCTGGAGGGTAAATGACGAATGTAGACGGCATACGTATCGGGCACGGCTTCGATGTGCACCGCTTTAGCGAGCAATTCGATTCCGACAAGCCCCTCAAGTTGGCTGGCTGTGTAATCCCGGAGCAACTGAGTTTAATCGCCCACTCCGATGGCGATCTGGTGCTGCACGCGGTGTGTGATGCCATCCTAGGTGCCATGGCAGTCGGCGATATTGGTGAACACTTTCCCGACGATGATGTGGCGTTGGCTGGCGTCGACAGCGCGGTGTTGCTGGAGCGGGTATTACAAATGGCGGACAAGAAGCAGTATCGCCTGATTAACGTCGATGTCACCGTCGTTGCCCAGGTACCCAAGATAAGTCCCTATCGGCAGGAATTGCTCTCTAGTCTGTGCAGCTTGTTATTGTTGGACTCCGATCGGGTCAATTTGAAGGCCAGTACCACCGAGCAACTCGGCTATATTGGAAGAGAAGAAGGCATGGCCTGCCACGCCGTGGTGTTACTGCATAGCAATGCTTGAGCCGGGCAGCACACAGGACGCCGAGGGTTTGTCACAAACCAATCGGGCTAAAGACTCGAGATTAAAGCGCCGGGGGGTCGACGAGCAGCCTGCTGCTGGCCTCGGGGATGAAGCAAAGTCGCCGCAAGACATTCACCAGGGGGGGTTCGCTCAGCTCGATACGCTGCATTACGCCAATCAGCGACCTGAGCCTAGCGCCGCTCTCAGACAACATTGCGCCGATTTTCGAGTCGACGAAGAACTCGGCTTTGCGCCGAGTGGATCTGGCGAGCATCTGTTGGTACGAATTGGCAAGACCGATGTGTCCACCACCGAAGTAGCCCGCCGCCTGGCGGCGATTGCCGGTACCCGGCTTGCAGGCATCGGCTACTGCGGCATGAAGGATAAGCGCGCCGTGTGCAGCCAGTGGTTTAGTATTCCCCTGGCCATCGCCGATGAAAAATTGCTCAGCAAACTAGAAGACTCGGCTGTGGAGATCCTCGAGACCCAGCGCAACAATCGCAAACTCAAGATCGGCAGCCACAAAGCCAATCATTTCGAAATTCTGCTGCGGGACTGCCGCGGATCCCAGTCGCTATTCGATGACAGATTGGATTTGCTGCGTGCCGGCGGTGTCCCCAATTACTTTGGTCCGCAGCGATTCGGCAGAGACCTGAGCAACCTCAGCCAGGCTCGGCAACTGTTTGAGAGCAGCCGCCGATCCGGCACTAAAAGCCCCGGACGCCACAGACGCGGTATGTTGTTCTCCGCCGTTCGCGCCTATCTGTTCAACCAGCTTCTCTCCCAGCGGCTGGAGCAGGGTAACTGGAATCACTATGTCGACGGCGATGTGGTAAACCTTGACGGGACGAATCGTCACTTCCTGGTAGATGCTGGTAGCTGGGATGAGAGCTTGCAGCAACGCCTTATGGACTTCGATATCCATCTATCCGGCCCGCTGCCTGGCGCAATGGTTGCAAAAGACAAGTATCAGAGCGTCGGGAAAACGGCTGATATTGAAGAAGCAGTGCTGTCACAATACCCAGAACTGCTGGATGGATTGGTGCGCTTCGGATTGAAGGCGGCGCGTCGACCGCTGCGCTTCAGGCCCGGGGATCTCAGAGGGAGCTGGCTTGAGCCAGCCAGTTTACAGCTGCAGTTCACACTGCCTCGAGGAGCTTATGCGACCAGTCTGCTGCGTGAACTTTGTACAACCGACTAAATCGGAAGAGAAGAGAACGGACTATTGAGTAGTAAACATAATTTGCACGGCATTGGCATGACTTCCCAGCGTACCCGTGAACGGTTGTTAGGTCGATTAATGGAGCAAGGAATCAAGAGCATGGAAGTGCTGGACGTGATGCGCTCGACCCCGCGGCATATCTTTCTCGAAGAGGCGCTTGCCCATCGAGCATACGAAGACGTGGCTCTGCCCATCGGGCACAATCAGACGATATCCCAACCCTATATCGTGGCGCGCATGACCGAGGCGATTGTTACAACGGGCTGCATGGACAGAGTGCTGGAGATCGGCACCGGTTGTGGATACCAGACCGCCATCCTCGCGCTCCTGGCCAAGAGTGTGTATACCATAGAGCGCATCAAGCCACTGCTGGACAGCGCCAGGAAGAATTTGAAACTTTTAAAGCTTCGAAACATCGAATACAAACATGACGATGGCGCACTGGGCTGGGCAGAAAAAGGACCGTTCGACGCCATCATCACCACCGCCGCGCCGCAGACAGTCCCCCGGGAGTTGCTGGAACAACTGGCAGATAGGGGCAGGTTGGTCATCCCGATAGGCGGTGAGGGTCATCAGGAATTGAGGCTCATTACCAGGACCGGTAGTGAGTACACTGAAGAGGTCCTCGATCTGGTCCGGTTCGTGCCGCTATTAAGGGGCCAGGTGAAACATTAAAACCGACAAACTAATCATGCCAGACTCGTCGTTAAATCAATCCGATAACCAGGCCGATCCATCGCAAGCTCAGGATACTGACGCGCGTTCGGCACTGCGACTCTATTTGAAGGGTCTGGCAATGGGGCTGGGGGATTCTGTGCCCGGCGTGTCCGGTGGCACCATCGCAGTGATAACCCACATCTATGACCGCCTGATCTTTGCCATCAATTCTGTGGATCTGAGCGCCTGCAAATTGTTACTGAGAGGTAAGCTGCCGCAACTATGGCGCCACATCGACGGCACATTCCTGCTCATTCTGGGTTTGGGCATACTCAGTGGCCTGTTGGTGTCGGCGAATACGGTGCTCTATTTATTGGAGAATCACTACGAAGCTCTGATGGCGTTCTTCATTGGTCTGGTACTGGCTTCGACCTGGCTATTGAAGGACGAATTCGATTACCTGCATTGGCAGAACCTGCTCGCTCTGCTGCTCGGCTTTCTATGCACCTGGCTGGTCAGCGGCATCGATCCCCGCAGTGCCGACATGACTCTGCTGTATCTGTTCTTCAGCGGCATGATCGCGATTTGCGCCATGATACTGCCGGGGCTGTCCGGGGCATTCATTCTGCTATTGCTCGGCGCCTACCAATTCCTGCTCAACGCGCTGATATCCTTCGATCTGCCGGTAATCGGGGTCTTCATCAGTGGCTGCGTGATTGGGCTGCGGACCTTTTCCCACCTGTTGGCCTGGCTGCTCAGGAGCTACCACCAGCTGAGTTATAGCTGCATAACCGGCATTTTGCTGGGATCGCTCTTCATCCTGTGGCCGTGGAAACTGGTACTCAGCTCTTTCATCGATAGCGACGGGGCGGCACACCCACTACAAACTGCCAACGTCTGGCCGTTAAACTATACAGAGATTACCGGAAATCAACCGGTGCTGGTGGTGGCGCTCGCAAGCTTTGCCGTGGGCGTTGCCGCCGTGCTGTTGTTGCGCCGGGTATTCCATGCACAGGCATCGCACGAATAGGAGCGGTCTGTATTCCACAGGGCTGGCGAGACTGATGTTGTCGAGTATTTTGCGATCGAAGAGAAGAGTAGCTGTGCTACTACTGCCATTAACGCTGCTAGCTTGCCGCGGCTATCAGGCTCCCGTTGCCGAGCAGGGCGAGCGGCAGGTGCTGAGGGCCCCGATCGTCGTCGTTAGCAGTACACCGCAGAGCGCCTCCAACGCGCCGCGGGACTCGGTCGCCGCAGTCAGTTCTGTTTCCGCCAGCAACAGCAGACCCGCCATCGTGCAGTCCTCCACGGCGCCCAATCCCAACTCGCAGTCGCATCAGGTCAGGGCAGGCGAGACGCTGTTTTCCATCGCGTTTCAATATGATCTCGATTTTCGCAGCCTGGCCATAGCCAATGCGCTGAACCCGCCTTACGCCATTTTCGTCGGGCAGAACATCAACCTGGATGTGAATCGCGTCGCCAGTCTACAATCCGCGGCAGCCAGCACACTCGGAACGCCCGTCAGCAACAATACAGTAGCCAGAGCCCAGGGCAGCAATTCCCGGGCCGGTGGTTTAATACGTCGGGCCGTCGGCGCAGCTGGGAGTGAGCCGCAATGGCAGTGGCCCCATGAAGGCCGGGTGCTGAGGGGATTTCAGGCCGAGTTAAACAAGGGTGTCGACATCGGTGGCCAACTCGGCGATCCGGTGTTGGCCGCCAGCGCCGGTGACGTTGTGTATTCCGGACGCGGCGTGCAGGGCAGCGGCAATCTGATCATCATTCGCCACGGCGATCGCTATCTCAGCGCCTATGGTCATAACAGCGCTATGCTGGTGGGCGAGGGCAGTCGGGTGCGAGCCGGTGAGAAGATCGCCGAGGTAGGCACCAGCCCCAACGGTGTCGCCATGCTGCACTTCGAGATCAGGGTGGATGGCAATTCTGTCGATCCCGCCGGACTGCTGCCGCGCCACTAACATACCCAGCTCAATTCGAAACTGCGATCAGGTGCCTGGCACCTGAATGTACGTCCAATCGGGACCCTAGCACTTATGTTGGTCGGCTGTGTTCAATAGTTATTTTATTGAAATAGTTTGCCTTCGAATTCATAAATTCTATTCTAAATATTAATCTACAAATTAAGCGGCTTCTTGGGGTACAAAGAAATCGCTGGCTATTTCGCTACCTGACCCTAATAGTAACGCTTGAAGTTATTAACGAGTAGCGTTACTATTCCCATTCACAAATTTCACAATGATTGCATCCTTTAAATGTAAGAACACAGAAGCGCTTGCGGAAGGATTTCGAGTTGGTCGGTTCGGTAACTTTGAGCGAATCGCACTTCGTAAACTCAGGCAGTTACAAGTTGTTGGAAACTTGATTGATCTTAGAGTACCTCCCGGCAATAGACTGGAAGCATTGAAAGGTCAAACTTTTATCCGGGTAAACGCATTTGTTTTCGCTGGACGCGAGCAGGAGCAGAAGATGTGGAGATTGTGGACTACCACCATGGGACAAAACGATGAAAATGCTAACCCCGGTTACGCCGGGTGAATTATTGAAGGAAGAATTTCTCGAGCCGATGGGGATCACCAAATACCGCCTGGCGAAAGAGATCGAAGTACCGGCACAACGGATCGGCGATATCGTCGCGGGCAAGCGCTCTATCACCGCCGACACCGATTTACGGCTCTGCCGTTTTTTCGGACTGTCGAATGGCTACTGGCTGAGGGCGCAGGTTGCCCATGATTCGGAGGTGGCTCAACGGCGCCTGAAAAAACAATTGAAGCGGATTAAACCCTGGAAAGACCATGCCGAGTTGGTGGGTTCAACAACATAAGTTTTGACAAAAGCATCGGGCTCAGGAGTCTGATAGCTCGTGCGGGACAGTAAATGGTCAGTAAGTGCTAAGGAGCCTAACGCTCCAGATATTGCAGCTTGTTGGGCTTGTCAGTCCAATCTTCGTAGTCCGGTAGCGGATCCTTCTTCTCGGTGATATTCGGCCACTGCTCCGCCAGGTCGGCGTTCAGTTGCAGGAATTCCTGCTGATCTTCCGGCAGCTCGTCCTCGGCATAGATGGCATCTACCGGGCACTCCGGTTCACACAACGCACAATCGATGCACTCATCGGGGTGAATCACCAGAAAATTCGGGCCCTCGTAGAAACAATCTACCGGGCAGACCTCGACACAGTCTGTGTGCTTACAGCGAATACAGTTATCACCAACTATGAACGTCATTTTTCCTCATCCATTTCCAGCCAGAATAAATCTTTTCTGGTTTGATCTAAAGCCCAGTCTTTAAAGCCGTAGAGGGCTAGTCAGCTGGCGGCGTGGAGCTTCCAGCCGGCAGGCATTCTAGCAGCTTTTTCAGGGTTTTTGTCACTCAGCGGGCGGTTTTATTCTTCAGCTCATAGAGGATTGCCAGGGCTTCCTTGGCGGTGATTTCGTCGGGATTGAGGTGCTCCAGATAATCCACCGCAGGATGGGGCGTACTGCCAAACAAATCTCCCTGGCCGGGTGGTGCGAGCACCTGCTCGTCTTGTTTCGATGCGGGTTGTGGATGGCTCTCGGCAATGGATTCTGCTTCCAGTTGAACCAGTTTGTCACGTGCCCGGTCTATAACCGACGGGGGTATGCCGGCCAGCTGCGCGACCTGCAGGCCGTAACTCTGATTGGCCGGGCCGGACTTGACGGCATGCAGAAACACGATGCCCTTGTCATGCTCGATGGCATCAAGGTGTATGTTGGCAATGTTGTGGTAGTTTTCCGGCAGCGTGGTGAGCTCGAAGTAGTGGGTGGCGAACAGGGTGTAGGCCTGAAGTTTCTCGGCTATATAAACCGCCGCCGCCCAGGCCAGGGATAGGCCATCGAAGGTGCTGGTGCCACGGCCGATTTCGTCCATCAACACCAGGCTGATGGGGGTAGCGTTGTGCAGGATGTTGGCGGTCTCCGTCATCTCCACCATGAACGTAGATCGCCCACCGGCCAGGTCGTCGGATGAGCCTATGCGGGTAAAGATTCTGTCGATCGGTCCGATGCTGGCCGCACTGGCGGGCACCCAGCTACCACATAGCGCGAGCAATACGATCAGTGCAGTCTGGCGCATGTAGGTAGATTTGCCGCCCATGTTGGGGCCGGTAATGATAAGCATCTTCTGCTGCTCGTTGAGGCACAGATCGTTGGCCACAAAGGCTTCCTCCGTGACCCGCTCTACCACGGGGTGGCGGCCGTTCTCGATGACAATGCCAGGCTCCTCCACTAGGCGCGGTTGGCAGTAGTCCAGATTCACTGCCCGCTCGGCGAAGTTATTCAGCACATCCAGTTCGGCAATCGCCGCGGCGCTGGCCAGCAGAGCGGCGAGTTCCTCCGCCAGTGTATCCAGCAGCTTCTCGTACAAGTCTTTTTCCCGTGCCAGCGCCTTGTTGCGAGAGCTGAGAACCTTGTCTTCAAATTCCTTCAGCTCCGGCGTGATGAAGCGTTCCGCGTTCTTGAGCGTCTGGCGGCGCACATACTCGGCAGGCAATTCGTTGACCGCCTGGCCCTTGCTTACCTCGATGTAATAACCGTGTACGCGGTTATAGCCGACCTTGAGTGTGCTGAGCCCGGTGCGCTCCCGTTCTCTCAGTTCGAGATCCACCAGGTACTGTCCGGCGTTGCTGCTGAGATTTCTTAACTCGTCCAGTTCGGCATCGAAGCCTGTTGCGATGACACCGCCTTCGCGAATAACCACCGGGGGGTTCTCTTCGATAGCACCCTGCAGCAGCGTAGTCTGCGCTGGAAAATTCGCGATCTCTGTTGCGATTTGCTGTACTGGCTCCACCTCTATGTCTTTAAGCAGTGTTTGAAGAGCCGGCAATAGCGCCAGACTGTCTCGCAGTTTTGCCAGGTCCCGCGGCCGTGCTGAGCGCAGCCCCAGGCGGGCCAGGATACGTTCCAGGTCGCCAATAGCACGCAACTGCTCGCTAAGATTCTCAAAACAGTAGTCTTCAATCAGGGCTGCTACGACCTGCTGTCGAGACTGCAATTTCACACGGTCGCGCAGCGGACGATTTATCCAGCGCGATAACAGGCGACTACCCATGGCGGTGGCGGTGCCATCCAGCACTTGCAGCAGAGTATTGTCCCGTCCACCGGATAGATTGGTATCCAACTCCAGGTTGCGGCGACTGGCGGCATCCAGGATGACGCTGTCCTTCAACTGTTCGACCTGAATACTCTGGATATGGGGTAATTCGGATTTCTGGGTTTCCCGGGCGTACTGCAGCAGGCAACCGGCCGCCTGCAACGCGGCATGCATGTCCTGGCAATCGAAGGCGGCCAGGTCACGGGTATTGAAATGCTGGGTGAGCGAGCGTACCGCATTGTCCAGTTCAAACTCCCACACCGGGCGTTTGCGCTTGGCGGGGTGGTTCAACTGCGTGTCCACCGCCGTAAGTTCTTCCCTGAGCAATATCTCGGCGGGCTTAATGCGCTCGATTTCAGTAAACAACGCCTCCATGCCGTTGACCTCGCTAAGTACGAAGCGGCCGCTACTGATGTTCATGAAGGCGATGCCGAAGGTGGCCGACTGGGGCTCTGTGTCGGATGATCCCAGGCAGTCGATAGCCAGCAGAGAATTATCCCGTCGCTCATCCATCAGCGCTTCATCACTGACGGTACCGGGTGTGATGATGCGCACCACCTGACGTTCCACCGGTCCCTTGCTGGTGGCCGGATCACCGATCTGCTCACAGATCGCCACCGAGACTCCGGCGTCGACTAACTTGACCAGATAACGATCGGCCGCGTGAAAAGGTATGCCACACATGGGAATCGGTTCCCCGGCGGACTTGCCGCGGGCCGTGAGCGTGATGTCGAGAATCACTGCGGCGCGTTTGGCATCGTCATAGAAGAGTTCGTAAAAATCCCCCATGCGATAGAACAACAGATTGTCTGGATGCTGAGCCTTGATGCGCATAAACTGCTGCATCATCGGAGTGTGTGATTGCGCGTCGGCCAAGATGGGAATGCTTATTTGTGTTGGGCTTATTGTCAGGACTGGTTCAAGATTTTACACGAATCAAAGAGGTCAGGGACATTTGATCTGCTAATCTATCAGAGGGGCGCGGCTGGTTATTCGATCAAAAGTCGCTGACCCCTTTGATTACTAATTTGAGATACCATAGCCCCATGAATGATTCCGCTTCTGGCTCAATCCCCGATCTCGTTCAACAACTCGCCGACAAGCTGCTCGCCAAAAAACTCATCATAGCCACTGCCGAATCCTGTACCGGTGGCTGGATCGCCCAATCTCTGACCGCCTTGGCCGGTAGTTCCAATTGGTTCGACAGTGGTTTCATCACTTATTCTAATGACGCAAAACAGCGCATGCTGAATGTGCCGGCATCGCTGTTCGAATTTGGCGGCCCGAGTGCGGTGAGTGAAGAGACCGTTCTGGCCATGACCCAGGGAGCCCTGGATAACAGCTGTGCCAACGTGGCGGTGGCCGTAAGCGGTGTCGCCGGGCCCGGCGGGGGCAGCGAGGAAAAGCCGGTTGGCACGGTGTGGATCGCCTGGCAATGGGAAGATAAGGTCCTGGTCAGATGCTTCCAGTTCAGTGGCGATCGGGAGGCGGTGCGCCTGGCCACGGTAGCAGCCGCTCTGCAGGGAACACTGGCACTATTGGGGTAGGGCGCGGCGGGATGGCAATGAACGGGCGATTAATAAAATATTAAAGGAAACCAGACTTTTGCCAATATACTGGTTGTATGTACAGTATTATTTTGATTTAATCCGTACTGTCTAAACATACAGTAGTTCGCTAGAGACTAAAGACATGGCTGGGTTGGATATTGCCCTCTGTGCCTTACAGCCCACTGAGAAACGACTGCCAGACGTATAGAGACGACGGTATCGAATGATCGGTGCAAGCAGAGGCCAATATTCAATTTAGCCGACTATTTAAGAGACAGGAAACAAGAAAAATTCACTAAAAGTTTAGCAGGTAGTTGGGGACAGACTACTCTTAAAGCTCGACAACTAGGATACTCACGGAACCAGGCTTCAGTTGTAAGGTTAGATTACAAGGAAACAACTATGATCGAAGATAACGGTAACAAAGAGAAAGCACTGGCGGCAGCTCTGTCACAAATCGAACGGCAATTCGGTAAAGGTTCCATGATGCGCCTCGGTGATACCGGGCTCGAACCCATTCCAGCTATCTCCACCGGCTCGCTCGGCCTGGACGTGGCATTAGGCATCGGCGGTCTGCCACGCGGGCGAATCGTCGAGATCTACGGACCGGAATCCTCCGGCAAGACCACCCTGGCCCTGCAGGTCGTCGCCGAAGCTCAGAAAACCGGCGGCAGTTGTGCCTTCATCGATGCCGAGCATGCGCTGGACCCGATCTATGCCGGCAATCTCGGTGTGGATGTCGACAATCTACTGGTCAGCCAGCCGGATACCGGCGAGCAGGCACTGGAGATCTGCGACATGGTCGTACGCTCCGGCGCACTGGATGTGGTGGTGATCGATTCCGTGGCGGCCTTGACGCCAAAGGCGGAAATAGAAGGGGACATGGGTGACCATCACATGGGCCTGCAGGCTCGACTGATGTCACAGGCTCTGCGCAAGATGACCGCCAATATCAAGAATTCCAACACGCTGGTGATTTTCATCAATCAGATTCGCATGAAGATCGGCGTGATGTTCGGCTCCCCGGAAACCACCACCGGTGGTAACGCGCTCAAGTTTTACTCTTCCGTGCGACTGGACATTCGCCGCATCGGCTCCATCAAGGATGGCGATGAGGTGGTGGGCAACGAGACCCGTGTGAAGGTAGTGAAGAACAAAGTTGCCCCTCCATTCCGGCAGACCGAGTTCCAGATCATGTACGGCGTAGGCATCCATCATCTGGGCGAAGTTATCGACTTGGGGGTAAAGCTGAACCTGATCGAGAAATCCGGCGCCTGGTATGCCTACAAGGGCGAGAAGATCGGCCAGGGTAAGAAGAACGTCGCCATCTACCTGCAAGAGAATCCGGCAATAGCGGAAGAGGTCGAGCAGGCCATTCGTGCGGAGCTGCTCGGCGATGATGTGAAGAAGGAGAAAGAAGCCATCGCGGCCAGTGAGGATGTCGTCGTTCTGGCTGATGCCAAGAACAAGAGCGCCTCCTGAGTTGGCTCTGAATTGGCTTAGAGAGACACTGTGATGAACGCCATTGCAAAGCGTAAACAGCATAAGCACTGAACACACCTTACGGACAGCCGATGTCCCCGTTCTCCGGCGGGCCGCCATGGATTTCTTGGCCCGCCGAGAACACTCTTTTTACGAACTTCAGAAAAAACTCCTAATTAAGTTTCCCGAAGCACCTCTGAGCCGGGTCGGTGACGTCTTAGGTCACTTGCGTGAAGAGAACCTGCAATCTGACAATCGCTTCGCTGAAGCGTACGTTCGATACCGGAAATCTAGAGGATTTGGCTATCAGCACATTCACAGTGACTTACAGTCTAGGCACGTGGACGAGACTGTGATCGACAAGTACCTGAGGCGCGATGATGAAACATGGGAAGCAATTCTGAACAGTCTGATAGGAAAACGTCTGGAGGAAGGGTCGGTTATTGAGTTCGGCTCAAGCCAGCATAGAAAAATTGTTCGTTTCCTCGAATCCCGCGGCTTTGAAATTGCACGAATACGAGACGTCCTAAAAGTCCGTAAACGGTGATCGGCGCTACACACGTCGCGGAAGGAAAGCCAACACATGGATATCGATGTTCAGTCTCCGTTACACCTGAGCCACTTGCCCTTATACGGCAGTGCCGTATAGTAATTACTCCACTGAACTAGCTTTGATTACAAGTACGAATCTGAAGTCTAGCTAGTGATGATAATGCCAACTCTAATTTCCGAACCCGCCTGAAAATGCGACAATAGTGCCGCGCAAACAAAGCACCATCAACACCAGCCGGAAGTAGTAATGAAACTGATCAAGCCATTTCGGGGGCTCAGGCCTCCCCGAGAACTCGCTGCGAAAGTCGCCTCCCATCCTTATGATGTACTCAATCGTGAAGAAGCCTTCGAACTTGCCAGGGATAACCCTTACAGTTTCTTACACATCAATAAACCAGAGGTGGACATAGCTACCAGTATCGGTGTGTTCGACCAGGCCGTGTATGAAAAAGGCAGCGAAAACCTCAAGCGCTTTATCAGCGACGGTATCTTGCAGCAGGATGCTGAAGAGACACTGTATGTCTATAAACAAGTAATGGGTGATCATGAGCAGGTGGGATTGGTAGCCGTTGCCTCTATCGATGCCTACGAGAAGAACTTCATCAAGAAACACGAGTTCACGCGACCCGATAAAGAAGATGACCGCGTGCACCACATGGATGCCCTGGGTGCCCATGTGGGTCCGGTCTTCCTAACCTACAAAGCCGAATCGGAAATCAATACGCTAATCGGACAGGTCATGGCTGCGCAGCCGGAATACGATTTCCTTGCCGATGATGGAACCCACCACACATTTTGGGTGATAACGGATTCCTCGCTCTCGAAAAACATCGAGGCTGCCTTCGACAAAATAGACTGCCTGTATGTTGCCGACGGGCATCACCGTTCGGCCGCCGCACAGCGAGTCAAACATCTGTATCAGGATCGCAATGCGAATCACACCGGTGAGGAGTCCTACAATCATTTCCTGGTGGTGCTGTTTCCCGATGCGCAGATGCAGATCCTCGATTACAACCGGATAGTAAAAGATTTGAATGGGATGTCAGGGCAAGAATTCGTAGCGGGGCTGGCAGAGAACTTCGACATTGAAGAAGTAGACAATGCCGAGCAGGCTAAACCCGTCAACGGCAGGCAGTTCGGCATCTATCTTGATGGACGATGGATTAAAATTTCGGTAAATGAAAAGCTTGCCAGCAGTATCGACGAGAACGATCCGGTGGCGAGTCTCGATGTCAGCATCATGCAAGAGGCCATTCTCACTCCCTTGTTAGGAATTACTGATCAGCGCCTCGATAAACGTGTGGATTTCGTCGGTGGTATCAGAGGTCTGGAAGGCCTGGAGAAACGAGTCGATTCCGGTGAATGGCAGGCGGCGATCGCACTCTATCCAACTTCCATCGAGAGCCTGATGGCCATCGCCGATGCCGATGAAGTCATGCCTCCTAAGTCCACCTGGTTCGAACCGAAACTCAAGAGTGGATTGGTCGTGCACATGCTCGACTAAATCCTTGGTTACTAATTGACTCTCATTGAGTAGTGGCTTCCAGTCGCTCTGCCAGCCATACCTTAATAATCGACTGACGAGTTACGCCCAATCTGGCTGCTTCCTTATCCAGTGAATCGATCATCCAGGTTGGAAAATCTACATTCACCCTTCTTTGTTGTTGGTTTGGTCTTTTGATTTTCGAAAGATCGAGAGAAGCTGTGACTTTTTTGCCACTGTCAAAATCTGAATCGAATTTTTTAGCTTTCATAGAGTTCAATTTCCTCATCGCGTGAACGACGTACAGAGATGATTCGAATGTTCTCATTTCTATAAGTGATCACAGCAGACCAGTGCTTGCTGTCTATTACCCCAATTACAAGAAAGCGCGGTTCATCTTGGATTTTCGCCGCTATTTCCAACAACTCTGAATCTAGCCAAAGTAGCTGAGCATCTACGAAATCTATACCGTGTTTGACCTGGTTGGCTGTGCTCTTTTCATCATCAAATTCGAAAGAAAACATAGTATATAAAATAAACCTATTTTATACCTTAAGCCATTATTATCAATACTAAGCCATTTCTTCAGCATAGGAGTTAGGAAGTAGGGCGGTTTGGTTGTGGAGTGGAATTATTGGGGCGCGGATAGGAGTTACAAACTTGGGGGGTACAGCGCAGATCAGCCGGCCCAAGGGGCCGACTAATCAGTCCTGCTAGTGTTTAGCGGGGCAGTACTCGGCGTAGCGCTTATCCAGGGCGGCAGCAACAGTAGCCTCTTTTAACACCGTACTTCTAAACTGCATACGAATGCAGACGTAATGCATGAATGCAGCGGTGAAGTGTTGGGATGTATCGGTGATGATGATCATCTTGGTACCTATTGAATCTCTTGGTTGGCTTGTAGCAGCAATAATCTGCTGCATTTGCGTATTAAACGTCGTGACCTCGAAAAAGGTTTACAGAGTCTTGCCGAAAGTGTCCGAATCGTCTGTGGCAATAGGTGACCGGTCGCAGCGAAAAAATAGGCAGTTCTCACGAGTTTCATGAGAACTGCCTATCGATCTCAATGAGTCCCTTCATTAGGTCATTCTTGACCAGGGGACCTGCTGCGGCGGGAAAAACTTACGCCGCGTCCCGTGCACCTGCCGCCTTATCCATATCGATCAGCTTGCCCGAGCCGACGGGGATCGACCTCGGTTTCATGGCTTCCGGGATCTCCCGGACCAGATCGATGTGTAGCAGGCCATTCTCCAGACGGGCTGCTTTGACCTCTACGTGGTCGGCCAATTGGAAGTGACGCTCAAAGTTACGGCCGGCAATGCCCTGGTGCAGGTAGTTGCGTTCAACCTCTTCATCCAGTTTCTTGCCTTTTACCGTAAGTGTTTGTTTTTCAGATTGAATATCTAGTTCGTTTTCCACGAATCCGGCCACCGCCATGCTGATTCGGTACTGGTCTTGATCCAGCAATTCGATATTGTAAGGGGGATAGGCATTGGAATTGCCATCGCCGCGGTTCACCGTATCCAGCAGACTGGACAGGTGGTCGAAGCCCACTGTGTTTCGGTACAGAGGTGAAAAGTCAAAATGTCGCATTAGTCATATCCTCGTTATCTGCCCACTACCGAGTGAAGT
This sequence comes from Gammaproteobacteria bacterium, assembly GCA_002730035.1. Classification (GTDB taxonomy): domain Bacteria; phylum Pseudomonadota; class Gammaproteobacteria; order Pseudomonadales; family Pseudohongiellaceae; genus UBA9145. Next base: position 50,816 of record PBYU01000064.1, read on the forward strand.
CCCCGGAATGCGGGCGTTTAAGCAATATGTGAATAAAACCGCCCATCGTAGTGATCGGGCGAACCAGCCAACCCTGAGATCAGGCGCTGGCTATGTAATCTAATATGGGGGTGGGCAGCGCGGCTTCAAGAGGCGCAAATGGGTGAGGGGAACGGGGCGTTTTTGGATTGCCCGCATTGACTAAAAAAACCCCGCAGCGCCGTGGGCATTACTGTGAAGCCTGTCACACTAATTCTTAAAGTAAATTCTAGGAGCCCTACGGAAAAAGTGAGCCGTGTTAGAGTATTATAATCAAAAAGAAACTTTCCACTTCAAGAGTTCACTTTGAAGAGGTTAGTGAATACTTCGCGGGGCAGCAGCCGGGTACAAGCTGTTAGGAACTATTGCATTTCCTGAAGGCTTTCAGCGAGATTACAGCAATTCCCGCCCCAACCGCCGCTAACTAATGGCTTATAGACTAATAACGGCAGCCAGGTCGCAATGCTTGAGCCTGGCAAACTGGCGGGAGATCCGGGTTGCCTGGCTGTCACAGAAGGAAGCCGGCACAGCAGTCTACAGGAACTAGATTACCAGTAAGTCCATAAATTCATTGACTGGCGTCTGCTCCAGCCGCTGCTGGTCCTCGCACAGGGCGTAGATCTCTGTGCAGCGTCTGGCTGGAAAGCGGGTTGCCAGATTGGCCTGGAATTTCTCCTCCAGAAGCGGAATACCCTCGGCTCTGCGCCGCCTGTGGCCCACCGGATAGTCGATCTCCACCTTTTCCGTGCAGTTCCCATCCTTGAAGTAGACCTGCAGGGCATTGGCGATAGAGCGCTTCTCAGGCTCCAGATACTCCTTGGTATAGGTAGGATTCTCGTGAATCTCCATCTTCTCCCGCAGTGCATCGATGACGGGGTGGGCCGCATGAAAGCTGTCTTCGTAGTGCTCTGCCACCAGATTCCCGAAGATCAGCGGCACCGCCGTCATATACTGCAGGCAATGATCCCGGTCCGCAGGGTTATTCAGCGGCCCAACCTTCGAGATGATACGAATCGCCGACTCATGGGTGTGAATCACGATCTTGTCGATCTCATCCAGCCGGTCCTTCACCTGGGGATGCAACCGTACCGCCGCCTCAGCCGCCGTCTGGGAATGAAATTCGGCCGGGAAGGAGATCTTAAAAAGAATATTCTCCATCACATAGCTTTCATAAGATCTTGTAAATGAAAAGGAATTCCCTTTAAAGGAAACATCATAGAAACCCCAGGTCGGTGCCGTCAGCACGCTGGGATAGCCGATTTCACCCCGCAGCGTCAGGTCCGCCAGCCGCACCGCCCGGGACGTGGCGTCTCCGGCAGCCCAGGACTTACGCGGCCCGGCATTCGGGGCATGCCGGTAGGTGCGAAGGCTGGAGCCATCCAGCCAGGCCTGGGACAGCGCATCGATGATCTGCTCCCGGGTTCCCCCCAGCATCTTCGTCACCACGGCCGTAGAGGCCACCCGAACCAGTAAGACATGGCACAGACCGACCCGGTTAAAGCTGTTCTCAAGTGCTAAAACGCCCTGTATTTCATGGGCTTTAATCATCGCCGTGAGAACGTCTCTCATAGTAAGAGGAGAGTTCCCTTCAGCTATGCGCTGTTGCGACAAAAAATCCGCCACCGCCAGGATTGCCCCCAGATTGTCCGAGGGATGCCCCCATTCCGCCGCCAGCCAGGTGTCGTTGTAGTCCAGCCAGCGGATAATGCAGCCAATATCCCAGGCCGCCTTGACCGGATCCAAGCGAAACTGTGTGCCAGGCACCCGCGCGCCATTTGGCACCACCGTCCCTTCCACCAGCGGCCCCAGAAATTTAGTGCATTCCGGGAAGCGCAGCGCCAGCAAACCACAGCCGAGCGTGTCCATCAGGCAGTTGCGGGCCGTGTCATAGGCCTCATCGGAAGCAATGCCGTAATCACAGACATAGTCCGCGATATCCACCAGCACCTGATCCGGCTCCGGGCGGGTGTTTAAATCAACGTTCGAACTCATTTTAATCCTAGTAATTTCAAATAGTTGAAGTGGATTAGCAAAAAAGAGGGTTAGAGCAGGATTTCCATCAGTGGGGTCAGAGTAAAATTTCCGTTGAGTACCTGCTCGATATCCACATTGGTTCAGGAAATTTTACTCTGACCCCCTCTATCTGCCTATTACCTATCCTGAATATCCACCCACTCCGCAGTCTCAGGCCCCGTATACTCCGCACTCGGTCGAATAATCCGATTATTAACCCGCTGCTCCTTCACATGTGCCGCCCAGCCGGTAATCCGCGACATCACAAAGATCGGCGTAAACAGCTTCGTGGGAATGCCCATGAAATGGTAAGCCGGTGCATGAAAGAAGTCCGCGTTACAAAACAGCTTCTTCTCGCGCCACATCACCTCTTCACAGCGCACGGAAACTGGGTACAGCACCGAATCACCCACATGATCGGCCAGTTTCTCAGCCCAGCCCTTGATGATGGCGTTGCGGGGATCCGATTCCCGGTAGACCGCATGCCCGAAGCCCATCACCTTCTCCTTGCGCTCCAGCATGCCCAACAACTCTTTTTCAGCCTCATCCGGGCCTGACCAATCCTTAATCAAGTCCATGGCGGCCTCGTTAGCCCCACCATGGAGGGGCCCTCGCAGCGTGCCAATGGCGGCGGTGATACAGGAATGCATGTCCGACAGGGTGGAGGCACAGACCCGGGCGCAAAAAGTGGAGGCATTGAATTCATGCTCGGCATAGAGGATCAGGGAGACATTCATCACCTGGGTAAACAGCTCATTGGGCGCCTCGCCGCTCAGTATATGCAGGAAATGGGCGCCGATAGAGTCATCCTCCAGGGCTGTATCGATGCGTTGGCCCTCGTGGGAGAACATGTACCAGTAGCAGATAATCGAAGGCAGGGCGGCCAACAGCCGGTCGATCACTTCGTCCTGATTGGAAAAGTCTCCCTCGCTTTCCAGATTGCCCAGCATAGAGCAGCCCGTGCGCATGACATCCATGGGGTGGGCAGAGGCCGGGATTCTCTCCAGTGTATCTTTTAATTCTTGAGGAAGGTCCCGTAATGATTTGATTTTACTAACATAAGCATCCAACTCTGACTGGATTGGCAGGTGACCTTTCAGCAGCAAATGAGCCACTTCCTCGAATTTCGCGTGCTCAGCCAGCACGCTGATGTCCAGGCCGCGGTAGGTCAGGCCAGTTCCAGTCTTGCCTACGGTGCAAAGGGCGGTTTCTCCGGCTACCTGACCTCTGAGACCCGCTCCCCCAAGCTTTTTATCTACCATTACATGTCTCCAATTCGTTGACTGTCGCTGCACCGCTTACACACGATGCATATTCAATACTAAGTTAAGAGAATTCTATAACACTTTGTAATTATGGGTTTTCTGATTCAAAAAGAGTGTCCAGTTTTTGCTCATAAGCATGGTATCCCAGCACTTCATACAACTCTGTGCGTGTCTGCATCTTCTCCACCACCGCCTTCTGATCACCATCGATCGCGATCGTCTGGTACACCTCCAATGCCGCCTTGCTCATGGCCCGAAAGGCACTTAATGGGTACAGCACCATGGCCACGCCCGCCTCAGCCAGTTCCTGGCAGTTAAACAGCGGCGTCTGCCCGAATTCGGTGATATTGGCCAATATGGGTACTTTTACCACGTCGGCGAACTGCCGGTATTGATCCAGTTCGAGAATAGCCTCCGGAAAGATCGCATCGGCGCCAGCCTCGACACAGGCGATGGCCCGTTCAATGGCTGCTTCCATACCTTCCACCGCCAGGGCATCAGTCCGCGCCATTACCACGAAATTAGGGTCAATTTTAGCATCAACCGCCGCCTTAACACGGTCGACCATCTCCGCCTGGCTGACGATGGCCTTATTGGGCCGATGCCCACAACGCTTCTGCGCCACCTGATCCTCCAGATGTACCGCCGCCGCGCCAGCCTTCTCCATGGCCTTGATGCTGCGCCCGATATTGAAGGCGCCCCCCCAGCCGGTATCGATATCCACTAAAAGGGGTATTTCGGTGGCATTACAGATGCGCTCAACGTCCGCAATCACGTCATTGAGGCTGGTAATCCCCAGATCCGGCAGGCCGTAGGAGGCATTGGCCACACCGCCTCCGGAGAGATAAATGGCATCATGCCCGGAATCTTCGGCAAGCATCGCGCAATAGGCATTAATCGCCCCGACAATCTGCAGGGGTTGGTGGTTTTTCAGCGCTTCACGAAAGGTCGTGCCCGGTGAATTTTTACTCATGATTTACTCTTTAATAAATCGATTTAACTATCTGTTTTAAAGGGTTTTTTTAATGTGATCTGGCTCACGTCTGTCAGCATAGGTCACGCAAAAAGCACTAACGGCCCAGTGTTTATGCGCCTGTGAAGATTAATTACCACTCCAGACTCCGTATTGGCGTGCCCTGCAGTGAGAGTCTTATGTGTTGTACTAATTCTTTTAATAAACATCCGTAACCATTTGTTTTCAATAACTAAATAAACTGAGAGCTAGATCACAGTTGTTCAACCCATGGCACTCCTGTCCGACGAGGCCTCCTGAGCCATATCCGCTGCATCCGCATCTCCGCTCAGCGTGGTCAACAACATCTGCCGCGCATTGGCTATATGCCTTTTCATCAGCAGCTCCGCCAGTTCCCCATCGCCCTGTTCGATAGCATCCACGATATGGTGGTGCTCCTTAAATGCCCGCACCGGGCGGGATGGCTCGCTGCTGGTCTGTACCCGATACAGGCGCAGCAAATGGTAGAGCTCCCCGCACAGCATGCTGAACAGGCGCTTGTTACCGCTTAGCTGCACGATCAGGTAGTGAAAATCCAGATCGCCTTCCTTCTGGAAGTAACGCCGGCCATTGTCAGACTGAATCTGCTGTTCGTGCTGAGTCAGCAATTCCCTTAGCCTGGTGCAGTCCTCGGTACTGGCCTTCGCCGCCGCTAGGCGGCAGGAAAGGCCTTCCAGCACTTCTCTAACCTCATATATTTCAATGGCCTGCTCTCTATTTAGAGAAACAACCTTGGCCCCAACATTGGCTTTGAGCTCCACCAGCTTGCAGCCTTCGAGTCGCCGAATAGCTTCTCTAAGTGGACCCCGGCTGATGCCGTATTGTTTACTTAATTGGGGCTCATTGACCTTGGAGCCAGGTGCTATCTCGCCGGTAACGATAGCGATGCGCAGTTGGTCGAACACGTCATCGGCCAGAGTGGAGGTTTTGGGTTGGGAAGGTGACTCCATAGACTAATATGTCAACAATGAGTGGGACAAATGGGGATTATCATCCAAAAATCGAACTTAATCAATTTATTGTTGACAATATAGGTATTGGACTATTCCCCAGCCAAGGGGAATAGCGACTTTAAGAACAATCAGGGGTCTTGCAGCGGAGCGATGCAACTCAATGAAGTCGTTGTAGGCCTCGATCGTTAATGGGTTCTGCCGGGATCGTTGTTGCCGAGAACCGCTATGGGTGTCCGTCGTCAAACAATTGGAACAGATGAGCATCTAATTTAAGGGAGTGTTCTGCTCATCGGTTTTCATCTTACGCAGCATGCCGTTGATAATGCAAA
>PBYU01000065.1 GCA_002730035.1 Gammaproteobacteria bacterium
CGCATTTGGTGGCAGAACACCCTATGAAATTCTGAGAGAAAAGCTACAATGATTAATGGAGGGATTGTCCTGCCAGGTATGCAATATCACAGTCTGTGAGTACAAACGAAAAATCGTGTCTGTCTGCATCGGCAAACCTCTCTCGACATCCCGGAGACCGTTCGCTTCAAAGTGCACGACTTTGCCCTTACGTGCTGCTAGGGTGACCGTTCCAGGAATCTTCTCTTCGTCAATTAGCTTTCGCATTACAATACCGATACGGTCTAGTCTCTCGCTCGACATTCCTACGCGCTCTGGCTTCGTAACCTTCATTTCCTCAGCCGGGCTAATTTGATACGGCCCGATTAACACCAAAGATAGTACGAAAAAACCACTAGAAAAGGCCCTCTTCACTGCCATCTCCCAAATAAGAATCGTTTTGCATTGTACCTGCAGAACTCGACTCTGCAATTTACAAATAAATCATCCGCTCGTTTCATTGGAAAAGGAAAACATTAGCTAACCTAAATTACTTTGAGTTCACCCTGATGTTTCACGTTGCCAGACTAGCTAAAGCGCATTTTAAGTATCAAAGAAACGATCGAGCGAGAACTACAAGTCATCAAATCCAAAAGCTATTAACAACCTATTTCCGTATAACCTGGTAGGCGCATAGCGCCTGACAGAAATCGGCTTTATCTAGTTGATTTTTCGTTTGTAATAGCGAGTCAGGATGCGAATATTGATGAAGAGCAGCTTTTACGAGACTTTAAAGAGCAACTTAAGATTGGAAAAAGCTCAGTCAATCAGAGTAGTTTTCACTCTTCTTTCTTGACCGAGCCTTACTCTTTGCAATAAATCTTAAAGATAAATTTGCAGCGTTATACCGTAAGTCTCCGGAGGCTGTAAAAACGCTTCATACGAACCCGTCGTCCCGGTGAAACCTCCCGCAGTAGTCTCCTTTATATAGGAAAAATACTTTTCGTCTGTAATGTTTTTCCCAAAAGCCGAGAGCTGCCATCGACCCCCAGCGCCCGCAAGTCCGATACGCGCGTTAACGATTCGATAAGCCTCCTGGAGGCTTGTAGAATCAAGATTAGACATGTGGTAGAACTCGTGAGTATATTGATACTCCCCGCGCAAAAACCATTCCATAGACCTTCCTTCAATCGGGAAATTCATCTGCGCTATCAGCGATGCTTTAAATCGGGGAGAATCATCATTTTCTAGACCCTTATAATCGCAACTTGTTGGAAAATCGGGGTTTGTCGATTTTGGAGCGCCCCCATTTCGAGCACAGGTGCCGAGAGGAAATTCGTCCCACTCAGAATCCAATAGCGCCGCAGATGCCCGGATATCTAGCCAATCATAGGGGCGAGCCTGAGACTCAACCTCTAGTCCTTGAACAATCAGTTTTCCTGCATTTTGGACATATACCCCCAATCCCGCTGGATTAGCCGATATCTGCTGAAAGTCCTCCATGGTCATGTGAAAGTAAGCAACATTTAACTGCCAACGACCATCCGCTAACAGTGTTTTTGTGCCCAACTCAAGATTTTGAGAAGTTTCCTCGCCAAAGGTGACCGGTACGGGATCACTTTCACGAATCGGTCGAGCATTGATACCAGGAGCTTTATACCCAGAAGATGCTGTAAAATAAAACATGACGTCATCATTCAGGGTGTATCTTGTATTGGCCGTCCAAATAACCGAACTCTCATCGATTTCTTCATTAAATTCCAGGTTGGTGAAATTTCTCCTAATCGGCATAAATCGATTCTCAAAACTCGACATTCGGCTCGCCTCTTTTCTATCTCTCGACCACCGAACACCGCCGGTTACTGACCACTGATCTGATAGATTTAATGTGAGCTGACCGAATACCGCTTGCGAGTCCACCTCCTGCTCCCATACATCGTTATCACCATTACCTTCTATTAGAGATGCAGGCACTCCAGTTCTGTTAGACAAAAACTGCACAAGCGGTAAATATTGTGAGTGCTCAAGAAAGTTGGTGGTTTGTTTAAAAGTGGAATCCTGCCGATAATAAAATGCTCCAGCTATGTACTCCAAATTGGATCCACCGGACAATTCAATACCACCCTCAGGAGAACTTAACTGAAATTCCTGCGAAACCGAATCCTGTATCTCATCTTGAATACCCTGAACAACGGAGGAAGGCCATTCATCAAATCCAAGGTCAGCATCATTATACCAGTCTCGCTTCGAGGTCACTGACTTAAAAGTATGGCCTTCCAAGGCTCCTCCAAGGGTCAATTCAGCAACAATCGCGAGACCGTGCTGAGTGTCGATTACATCCTGAGTATCGTTATTAGAAACCGAGTGATCGTACGGATCATCAGTACCGGCCAAAAAATCGGACAGCGGAATGCCCGTTCCCGCCGCCATCGCTTCGAAAGAATTTAGAGTGTTAGGCGTAATTACAAACCACTCTGATGAACAGCAGTGATAAGTCGATTTCTGGTAATCTCGAATCAAACTTATATCAAGGCTATCCGTCAGCGCCACCTCAAATTTCAACCTGAATCCGTGACTTCTCCTATCATTTACTCGGGTATCTTTGTATTGGTTCCATGTATAGCCATCAAAGTCATCGGACCAGAAAGCCACCCGCGCCGCCGTATTATCGGTGATTCCTCTAGAAAAATACCCCGCGATTTGCTGCTTACCGTAACTGCCGCCAGTCAACTGGGTGTAACCCTCAAACTCCTGAGTCGCCTTTCGAGTTCGGATATTGAGTGTACCAACCGGCGTATTTCGTCCATATAAGGTCCCTTGAGGACCCCTTAAGATCTCAAGTGACTGTATATCAACCAAGTTACCAAGCATAGATCCTATTCTTGGGATATAAACGTCGTCCAAATAAATTCCTACAGACCCATCGATTCCTGCATTTTGCGCATACGAACCGATACCCCTGATCTTCATCGAGGAATTTCGAGGCGTTCCATGCGTATCCACTCTAAAATTAGGGGCATATTGTGAGAGCTCATTCAAACCGTCAATCCCCGAGGACTCAAGAAAGTCTCCGCTATAACTTGCCATTGAAATGGGTACATCCTGTATGTTCTCTTGACGCTTTTGAGCCGTGACAATCACCTCTTCGATGATGCTTTGCTCTTCGGACTGTGAAATCGAAGGTATTGACAACAGTGCTGCAAATAAGGCCGCTGAAATCAGACCGCCAACCAGACTCCTTGATAAATAATGTTCCACTCTACTCTCCCTATAAATATAGAACGTTCAGTCTATTAATTTAACCTTCTAAGCAAGTAAAATCCAACAAATTTAGCTCGGGTTGTACCAAATGGGCGAACTCCAGGCTCGTTCTTGGTGACTAGCAGGCAAATCCGGATTTGGTTTTATCCCTAATCTAATCGCATCCCAAGTCGACCAGCGACAACTCGGATTCTCCAGAACCCTCGCATAATAATAGGCTCGAACCCCCTCATTAAAATCGGGATCTTCCCACAATGTTACAAGCTCCACCGCGCCCAAATCTCGACTAATAGAACAATCGTTCAGATTGACCGTCGCATCATTGTCTGGGCAGCGATGAGATTGAGTATCTACTGCAAGGCCATCGGAACAAACAACGTCGTACACCCTTTCTTTCGACTCTCCTTCCTCCAGCCAACCCTTAACAATCTGAACCCTTTGCAACCAGCCGGAGTTGGGATCACGCGCAGCCCATGCCAACAACTTGGGCGACGATCCCTTACTCTCCGACAAAACCCCGCCCATAGGTACGCCCAGTCTATACGCGGTCGATACTAGATCCGGTTCTTCCAAAACGTCTTCATTAAAGTCGAAACTCCCAAACAAGCGTACCGCAATCCTAGGACCAGATGTGCCGAAGGTCTCTCGACGCTGCATTGCCTCAAAAAGCGATGAACGTGTATTTTCTTCTGCCCAGACCCCAGCCAATCCACCGGTTCCATGAGTTGCCGATCTTGGCGTGACGAACCCCTTCCAAATGTCCTCTCCCGCTTTATCCTCCTCAGATAGATTTCTTGGTGCCGAACCACGGCCCTGAGGTCTGTTATTACGATTACTACTGTGTAATTTATCTTCTTCGTAGGAACCGGCACTAGAATGGTTATCACTCGAACCGATTGCACCAAGCTGAAAAGGATTAACACCTAGCTTTTCTTCTAATTCCAACCCAGTATTTAAAGCATCTCGCCAATAACCACCTTTGAAAACAGATATAGGATCCTTATTTTCTACTCGATTCAGGTAATACTGAACGATCTGAAAATCTGCCCATTCGTCATTGGGCGACAATGAGGGATGCGTCTCCGAAGTCCCTTTTATTTGACTGATTTCTGCAATCGGTTCATTGCGAATGCGTTTCTCGGCAAACATGCGATCGACGGGCTCGCCCCGCCAGGTTGACTCCATAAACGCTAATCCGTCGCTCTGATTCATGTTATGCGGTATCGCCATTACTTCAGTGCCCTCCGCTCTGATTCCATCCATCCAATCCCACAGATCCTCTGGATCACCAGAATCCACTGAACTGAAAGGCATGTCGGGCACGTCCGACGACTTGAATATAACGTTTCGATGCAGATGTCGTGCGTCAGGTGTCGGCGTGTATTCATAACCCACAAAGGTCGTGAATGTTCCCGGTTCATTGTGGCGCTCAGCCGCCTCAATCTCCTTTCGCCAAGTATCCTTGATTATTTTGTCACTGGAAAAAGTGGCGGTGCGATCCAGAAAGTTTTGCCAATTCATTTGAGCACCCATCACTTTAAAAAAATCGTTAATCCCTCTCGAATTCAGCACCGCTTGTTTCAGGGGATGATTAAAGTTATCGCTCGACGGGTCCAACAAAGCGGTGAACGAACCCAAATACATCGCATGATCAGATACAGCCAGAAAGTCCAGCGGGGGGCCGGTTAAACGAATCTTCTGACCAGAAGGATGCTGAATCGCCTCTCCCTTTGCATAACGATACGCAGCATCCGGACCAGTGCGAAGAGCTCCCATACTCATGAATGCATCCAACGAATACATGGTATGAATGTGCAAATCACCAAAGTAGGCATTTCTCAATGATTCCGATTTTTCTTCGCCTTGGACGCCACTTGTTTGGAACAGCATCCAAACCAAAAACCATGTAAATGTGAGAAACCGAACACCCTCGCTGAACATAATCCCCCCTTTTAATCTCTCACTTGCATTATTCATTAGAGGTCAACCTCTAACACTCTATTAGACGTTTTCCCAAAACCGATGCGCGATGTCAAATAAACAAGTCTTGAAACGTTGATTTTTCAGATGGTAATGCGGCAATCAGGAGGTTACAACAGAAACCCTTCAGACAGGGTATCTATCCATTACTTCTCAGTTTCTCGTGAACTAAGAGCGAAATCAGACCAACACGTGCTTTTTGATTAGCGTTTCATCCAGCGCCGTTCCAAAGCCGGGTTTTTGAGACGGCAAATAAAAACCGTTGTCCACCTCTGGCGTCATCGCCATCATTAGATCAGTCGAATACCGCTCGTCACCAAAGGACTCCGCCCAATTACATTGATTAGAATTTAGACAAATGGGTAGACCAAAAAGGCAACCTCCTCGATGCGGAGTGAACTCGAGTGCATTATTTTTCGCTAATGCTTCAATATTTATCAGGGAAGTTAGTCCACCCGACCAGCTGACATCAGGCTGAAACACGTCAGCTGCTCGGTGCCGGATGAGCTCAGAAAACCCATAGCGAGTATACTCGTGTTCTCCGCTTGCAATGCGAGTACTATCAATCTGCGCGACGAGCTGTTCATAACCTACGAGATCATCAGGAGAAAGGGGTTCTTCTATCCAATAAAGATCACAACCTTCAAGTCTTCGCGCCATTTCCAAGGTATAATTAACATCGTTCCACTTAGCCGTACATTCGGCCATTAGTGACTTTTGTGGACCGATCAACTCTCTTACCTCGCTGAGAATTTTCTCGGTTCGCTGTTTCCCAGGCTCACCGTCTCGAACACCATCAGCAACTACTACTTTAAAATGTTGGATGCCTCGCTCTAGTCCAATCTCCACTTCTGTTTGTCGGCCCGTTTGATAAATCGGGATTCTGTCCTTGCCTTTTTGCCCCAACAAACTGTGCACGGGTCGACCGGCCTGTTTTCCCCTAATATCCCACAGGGCGTTATCAATTCCACTCAACGCCATAACAAAAGCACCTCTTCGGCCGTAGAACAAACCAGATGAGTACATTTGATCCCACAGCATCTCCACATTTAAGGCATTGGTACCAATGAGTAAATCGCGGAGATGGCCTTCCACTATCTGCACGCCAACCTGTCCTCCTGCGCCCAGACCATAACCCGTGACGCCTTCTTTGGTTTGTATTATCACAACAATTGAGCTGGTCAACTGCGCATAGGGGCCTCGATAAAACCATCGCCGAGAATCATCATTTGATTCAAACTGCATCGATTTCCAACCACTAAAATTCTTCCACATCTTCACCGGAAACGCTCTAACCGAAGTGATCCTTAACGAGCCAGACTGAGTTTCTTCTGTTCTGGCAAAGGACATGGGGGCAATCAGGCTTGCAGAGGCAGACAACCCGATCCTTTTAATCAAATCCCTTCTAGACAAATTATCGCTGTTATTGAGCATGGGCTTACGTCTCCCGACAGATACAAGATGAGAATACACAATAACGCCTTGCTTATGTATTGAGCCAAAACAAGTTAAACAAATTCACAATGATGAAAACTCACCGGTTGAGAAAACGCTTTGCATTTACACTTCGATGCAATAACAATCCCTACAACGGGCGAGGAAGTTGGCACTAAACACGCGAAGCCCAGCGCTTTCTAAATCTACAGTATTTTTCTTTTCGTTTGGCCAGCTGTCAGAGGGTCTAATGAACAGCGCCTTTGCAATTTTACTCTTCTTTTACTACAACCAGGTTCTGGGTCTTTCAGGGACGCTTTGTGGCTCGCGTTAATGATTGCCACCGCAATCGATGCGGTGACTGATCCGGTCATGGGGACGGTATCAGATAATTTAAGATCCTCTTTTGGTCGACGACACCCTTTCATGTATGCATCCAGCCTTCCCTTGGCAGTGTCATTCTATTTCCTTTTTGACCCCGTGGTAGGCGACGAGAGCGGACTTTTTATCTGGCTAACCTGTTTTTCCATTATGACCAGGATGAGCATGACACTCTTTCATGTGCCGCACCTAGCGTTCGGTGCCGAACTTTCTGAAGACTTCGACGTGCGCACCAAGCTGGTCGCCTATCGCATGCTTTTTGGCGTCTCAGGATGGATCATACTCAATGTGGGATTCGCGAATTTCTTTGCTGCTACGGACGAATACCCTAATGGCCAACTCAATCCTATTAACTATCCTGCCTTCGCAGCAATACTATCTTTGGGAATATTCATTTCCATCGTCGCAACCAGCCTGGGTACGCACAAAGTAATTCCCTTGTTACACAATCCGAGTGATTCGACTCATTATGGCTTCAATCTCATTATTAGAGATCTTCAAAATTCACTACGTAATGTTTCATTCCGATGGTTGGTCATCGCATACATGCTAGGTTCTATTCCAGCGACGTTAGTAAATTCGCTAAGCTTGTATGTAAACACCTTCTACTGGGAACTTTCTCCTTCACAGATACCCGGTGTGTTACTCGCCGGATCAATAGCAACGCTCATTGGCTATGCGGCCGCTCCCTGGGCGAGCAAGTACATGGATAAAAGAACGCTTCTCATGACCGGGGCCGCGATATGGGCGACGGCAAATCTTTCTCCCTTTGCATTAAGATTCCTCGGTTTCTACCCCCCAATCGACTCACTCTGGAATCTCTCAATCTTAATTACCTTCGCTGCGATAGCCGGGGCTGGATTGGCCCAGATTGTTGTCTGCGTCTCAAGCATGATCGCGGATGTGGCAGATGAGCACGAAGTCAGACATGAGAGGCGTAACGAAGGTGTCTTTTTCGGTGTATTTTCGTTCTGCGGCAAGGCTTCTAGTGGCGCGGGCGTTGCAATAGCCGGTCTACTGATCGATTTAATTAAGTGGCCTGTAGGCTCGACAATCAAGACTGCCAGCGACATACCCGAAAGCACGCTGACAATGCTCGCTCTTATTTGTGGACCAGGGGCAGTCTTGATCGTCCTACCTGTGTTTTACTGTATGACCCGCTACAACATTGATCGGACGCGGCACAAAGAAATCCAGGAAGAACTGACCAGAAAAAAAGAAGAAAAGGCTTAACCAGCCGAGCCCGTACCGAGCCGTAATTGCCTATACCTATCTTGATAACAATACAGCACACGAAATAACAATTCTTCCCGTTAAATACTAAATTCGACTAGGCCGGGCCCGTCCTCATTTGTCGGAATTATCGGATTGTCGCGATTCAATATCGCCTCTAAATGGATTTTTCCCTTACCCTTCGTTTCCCAAAGGGGTTTAGGGTTTTCAAATGACCATTGTTTGTATTTTTCTCGTAATCTTTCTACTTGATCCGGTTTCTCCTTTGCCAAGTTGACATCCTCACGAACGTCGTTCTCTAGATCGAACAAAAAGGTATAACGGTCGTTAAGGCTTATCAGTTTCCATGGATGTTCAAGCACCGCCCAATTATCCCCGTTCTTCCAATAAAAAGTTCTCCCCAGAGATTTTCCATTAGTCACGAGTGGCATAAAACTCTCTCCATCCACGCCAGGAAGATCGACAGGCTGCCCCTCAATAGCCTCTAAAACAGTGGGAAGAATGTCCAATGAACTGACTGGTTCGTCGATAACCATTCCCTCATCTATTACGTCCTTCCAACTCATCAAAAAGGGTATGCGAATACCGCCCTCAAAGGGCATCACTTTTCCTCCGAGCAATGGATCGTTGAAGCAGGCACCTGTGTAGGTACCACAACCGTTATCGGAGAGAAAAAGGACCATTGTGCTCCTGGTGATTTCCTCCGATTTCAATTGTGCTTGCAACCTACCAACCCCATCATCCACGGCACTGACCATCGCAGCGAAGATTCTTTGTTTTTCGTTAGTAATATGAGGAAAACGCTCATAATACTTCTGCGAGACCTGCAAGGGCGTGTGGGGGGCGTTATAGGCCAAGTACAAGAAGAATGGCTTCTCGTCATCCCCCTTCTTTATGAAGGCTAACGATTCACGAGTGAACGCATCGGTCAGATACTCACCTTCCTCTACCGGCTCAGTACCACTGATAATTGGATTATCTTCACTTCTTCGGAAACTGTAATTCTCGGTCGCGGTTTTTTCATATCGAATCCCCTCCCCTACAAGCGTTGGAAAGTATAAATTGGACCCATGTAAAAATCCGAAAAATTCCTGAAACCCTTTTGCGGTGGGAAGTTGACCAGGAAGTTGACCTAGATGCCACTTTCCAACCATGCCAGTTCGATAACCCAAACGCTCCAGTCTTGCAGGCAGCATGACTTCCGATTCCGGCGTGCCGAGACCCCTCTTAATCACCCTCGCGACACCACCGGCATTGTATTCGTGGCCAAACCGGTGCTGATAACGACCCGTCATAAGTCCCGCCCTGGAGGGACTACACACAGGCGCGCTGACATATGCCTGAGTGAACTTGACTCCTTCCCGAGCTAACGAATCAATGTGCGGCGTTTTGGAGTCCCGACATCCATATGTGCAAACATCGCCATAACCCAGATCGTCAACCAATATCAGTACAACGTTAGGCGCCAAGCTGTCCTGATCCTTACCTGCTAGAGCGTTTTGACAGATGCCCAGAAACAAAGCACTAAAAACGGCTAAAACCTTTAAGATTGTTTACTCCTCCACATTAATAGCTGTGGTATCAGCTTAGAAAATCAATTCCACGGGAGAGCCCTCAATAAAGGTCGCAGTAGAGCGTCTACTCTTTACCGTGGGATCTTGCATCTGTTCATCCCATTCGGACAACATACGCTCAAGTTTGGTCACAATTGAGGGAAACTTATCAGCGACATTAGTTCTTTCACTCTCGTCTAGGGACAGATCGTAAAGAAACGTTTCTTGACCAAAAGGTGAACCCTCACTCGACAGTCGCTTAATTAAGCCCCCGTTTGGCGTCGCCGACGCCAATTCCTTTGAAGTTCGATTCACTTTCCAAAGCTTCCACTTATCGTACCTAACCGCTCGATTAGGCCCGGCCCTCCAGAACAAAGCCTCTCTAACCATGGAGTTGCCGGTACCGGCAAGATAATCCATTAAGTCAAGCCCATCGAGGCTGTCCTCTAAATCCTCCTTTATGCCTGATGCCCTCATGACAGTCGGCAGAATGTCTAATGAGCTAACCATGTCATCGTGACGAGCGGCGGGAATAGTCTGAGGCCAGTGCATCACATAAGGCACTCTGATTCCACCTTCCAAATGATACCGTTTGCCCCCGGAATAGGGGACGTTTTGACATCCCCCTCTGAGGTACTTGGCACATCCATTATCTGACAAAAAAATCGTCAAGGTATTTTCTGCCAGGCCCAGGTCTCGTACCGTGGTGAGAATTGTCCCAACGCTGTCGTCCACCGCCTTTACCATCGACAGGTAAATCTTTCTTTGTAACGGCTTAACATCGGCAAACGAATCCAAATATTTTTTTGTAGCTTGAAGCGGCGCATGGGGCGCGTAATGAGCCAAATAAAGAAAGAAAGGTTGATCTTGATTCCTCTCGATAAATCGCTTGGCTTCACTCGTCAGTGTCTCCGTCAGATAACCCGAGTCCAGAACCTCTTTATCATTTCGATAGAGAGGGCTTTTGCTTCTGTTCGTCAGTGACTGTCCTATAACGATTTCAGTACCTGCACGAAATACCGACAGATTTCCTGCAAACCCCTCTCCCCGAGGTAGCCAAGTCTCAACGCCGTCAGTCTCTGGTGGTATATAAATCGTCCCGCTTCGCATCCCAAAAAAATAATCGAATCCCCTTTGATTAGGTTTTTGATCAGCCGACCACCCGAGTTGCCACTTGCCAACCAATCCGGTGCGGTAACCTACCTCCTTCAATCGTTCTGCAATCGTTTTTTCATTCAGAGGTAATCCCTGACGACTATTGTCATTGAAGTGATATCCGTAACGTTGTGGATATCTACCCGTCATAAGCGCGGCGCGCGAAGGGCTACAAACCGCAGCCGCAACGTAACCAGCGTTGAATTGTGCTCCACTCTCGGCCAACTTATCAATGTGGGGTGTCTGTAAAAATGTTTGACTGGCCTGGTTGTAAGCTCCTATGTCACCGTATCCCAAATCGTCGGCCAATATGATTATGATATTGGGCCGGCCGGATCGTCCTTCGTCAGACTCCGACGCCAAAGAGTACCCAGCAAACCAAAATACAATTACGAGCCAGAAGCTGCTGACCATCAGTCGATGCTTTAGAAGCCGTATCACGGTCTATACCAAATCGGCGAGGACCAAGCTCTCTCCTGAATCGTTGCAGGAAAGTCAGGACGAGGTGAAACCCCGCTTGCCAATGCATCCCATGTCGACCACCGACAAGTTGGATTTTCTAATACGCGCACGTAATAGATCGCCCGTTGTCTAGGATCAAAATCCGGATCTTCCCAATCCACAGATAGACTGGCAGCTCCGGAATCGCTAGAAATAGAACAATCAGTCAAATCAGCTCGACTGCCATTATCCGGGCAACGATGTGTTTTTGAATCGACTTCCAACCCATCTGAACAAGCCACGTCATAGACCTGCTCCTTGGGCTCTCCTTCGTCCGTGATCCAGCCTTTTATAACTTGGGCCCTTTGCAGCGGTGCACTCGCCGTATCCTGTATTGCCCATACCAAAAATTTTGGGCTACTACCTTCCGCATCGCTCCTCAACTCGCCACCCATTGGAACTCCATTTTTGTAGGCCTTACCTATTGCACCTTCCTCGTTGAGGTTTGCGCTGTGATCAAATCCACCAAAAAAACGGACTTGAATTCTTGGTCCACTGGTCGCAAAGGTTTCTTTACGACGAAACGCATCATAGATAGACTCGCGAGAATTTTGTTCCGCCCAAACACCCGTCAAACCAGAAGCCCCCCAGTAAGTGGTGTAAGTCTCTCTATAGCGATCACTGTCTTCACCACACCAAATTTGCTTTGCTGAGGATGAAGATTCACCTGTGGTCTTTGTGGGGACAGTTTCAGGACATGGGTAAATATCCAGAGATTCCATAGGGTTAGACCCTATCTGACTTGGCACAGCAGCGCGAAGCGCCGCGTTGCCATCAACCAGACCTACTTTGCCATAGAATTCAGATTCGTCTCCCGCATAGGATGCATTATGCGTATCACTGGCACCTATCAACCCGAATTCAAAGGGATTTGCGCGCCCCTGTGCTTCTAACTTAAGTCCATTTAAATACGCTTCTCTAACGTAGCTTCCGGAAACATTACTAATCACCTGAGTACTAATTCGAAAAGGCATGATCTCAAAATTCGACCACTCGTCATTTGGGGACAGCAGTGGATGGGTCTCCGAGGTGCCTTTGACTTGAGTAACTTCCACGAGAGGCTCGTTTCGCATTCTCAGTTCCGCATAATCGTCATCAATCTCTCTACCATCAAAATAGCCGACCCGAAAGGTTTCTCCGTTGGAGCCATTACTGTTATGTGGGATGGCCAAGGTATCGATGCCTCTGTCTCGAAGGCCATCCATCCAAGCCCAAAGATCTTCTGGATTTCCCGAATCTAATCGAGAAAAGGGCACGGAAGGTGCTTCAGAGCCACTAAATATCACATTTCTATGTAAATTCTGGTTTTGGGGCGCGGGGGTGTATTCGTAACCGATAAAGGTCGTGAACTTTCCCGGCTCGTAATGCCGATTCGCTGCATTTACAACATCCGACCAGGCAGTTTTCACGATCTCGAGTCCGTCATACTCGTCCAGTATCTCATCGTGGTTACCTGATACCACATAGCTTACCATCCTCACGAAAGCTGCTCTTCTTTCCGTGACCGTATCCATTTTTTCGAAGTATTTCGCTGTCTCGTGTGTCGAGAGCTTACTTCCTTTATCCAACATGGATTGGGCGATGCCTAGAAAAACCGCATGATCTGTCACAGAATAAAAGTCCAAGGGCTTATTTAGGCCCATTTCGTAACCAAGTGGGTGTGCAAGAACTTCCCCCTTGGCATAGCGATACGCGTCATCTGGACGAGCAATCGTACCGTAGACATAGGCATCAAACGAATGGGCAGAGTGAACGTGAAGGTCCCCAAAATAAGCGTTGCGGTCCGGGTTGCTAGTCAACGATTCACCGACTACATCGCTGCTAATCCCGTTGTCTTTGGATTCCACCGTAACTGTCGAGCCCGGATCTGAACAGCCTGACAAAATCACTGCAATCAAGGAAACGACTAAAACATTGAACAAAGAAATACTATTCACGAACTCCCCCTAGTCCATCAAAAGTGTAAATATACCGATCGTTATAGTATAGTCAACCGAGTCGAAAGTGTTACCGGAAATAGTTGGTTCTTTTATGAATACACTATCTTTTCAAAAGGCAAGCGAGATTGCTGCTGGTACAAGATCAACGGCCAGAGAAACTTCTACAAATCCAATTGCAGTTGCGGTACTTGACTCGGGCGGACATTTTGTGTGACGTCAGCCCATATGGCACCACCTAGCCCTGTTTGCTAAGAGACACTTCTGCTAATTTAAACCGAAGCAGAGGAGTTTCAAATGAGCATGTC
>PBYU01000066.1 GCA_002730035.1 Gammaproteobacteria bacterium
ATTTCCGGGAACTATGCTGATATGGCGAAAGCCTTTGGCGGCTATGGCGAGAGGGTGACTGATCCAAAAGAGATCATTCCTGCTTTAAGGCGCGGCATCGAGGCAACCGAGAAGGGTCAGGCTGTGCTGCTGGAATTTATTACCAATAAGGAATTGTCAGCATCGACCTTTTGAAATGGTACATGTTTACAATCTCTATACTCGGCCCTTACGAATAATTCGATGAGGTCCGAGATTGGCCTGGATAGTCGATTACAGTATTATCGAGTGAGTCAGTCGACCTGGTGACGGCAATCTAATAGTGAAGGCATAGGATGACACAGAAATCCCGAATCTTTTTGCTGCTCGGCATAAATACTCTAGTGCTCTATGGGCTTGTACTTTTCCTTCTCCCTGGGGGAAATGTGCAGCAACTGGTTGTCATAGGTATCACTATGGCCTTGATGATGGTAGCACCCAACCTTGTCATTAATCGTGCCCTGGACAGGATGGAGCGAGAACTGAAGCAGGCAAATGATGAACTATCAGAATCTCGCGAGGAATTGGAGCATATTAAGTCAACCCTCTCTTCGGTGACAACACTGGATGAACTGACCGGATGCTATAACAAGTCACATTTCCTTGAAGTGCTCACGCAGCATCGGGGTATGAGTGAACGAGGCAGTTATTACTTTACCCTTGCCGTGTTGCAGGTCGACCAGTTCGGCGATGTAGTGGACAAGCATGGACTTGGCAGCGGGAATGAGGTCCTGCAACTGTTTGTACGGATTGTTAAAGCTGCGTTACGTGAAGTGGATGTAGTATCAAGGCAAGAATCCGATTCATTTGGCCTGTTGCTATCAGGGGCAACCGAAGATGATGCTGTATTGATCATCAATCGTATCAGTCAGTTGATTCGCCAGATCAAGGTCGCCAACGATGAAGATACCAAGATTACAACCTCCGGTGGAATCACTTCGTTTCATGGAACGGAAGCTTCTGACGAGCTGGTTGAAAATGCCTGTAAAGCGTTGGAGTTTGCAGTTGAACAGGGTCGTGATCGTGTAGCTGGTTTTTTGTACCAGCCACCAGCAGCCGAGGCGGAATCTACTTCCCAGGAGTCAGAACAGGCTGAAGAAGGGGAAGCTGGCTAGCGCTCATCCATGAACAAATGGTCATCAACAATATCCGCTACCATGGCGACATGATCATCGGTCGCATTAAGAGCCTTCACATATCTGAAATTTTTGCCGCCAGCCCGCAGGAAAATGCCACGGTTTAGTTGCCCAATCTCCTCAATTGTTTCAAGGCAGTCCGTCGCGAACCCAGGGCATATCATAAGCACCTCTGATACCCCCTCGTCAGGGAGGCTGGCCAGCACTTCGCTGGTGTAAGGGTGCAGCCATTTAGCGGGCCCAAAGCGGGACTGGAAGGCAAGTGTCCATTCGCCGTCCGTTAACCCCAGATTATGGGCAACAAGATCTGCAGTGCGACGGCACTGGTCCGCATATGGGTCACCCCTGTCTGCCTGAGCCTGGGGAATACCGTGGAAGGAAAATATCAACCGGGCACCGCTGGCCAGATACCGGCTGTATCGCTCAATAGATTTAGTCAGGGCGTGGATGTAGGCGGGATGTTTGTGATAATTGGATGTGAACCTGAAATTGGGAATAGTTCCAGAAAGCAGGGCCAGGGATACTCGATTGAGGGTGGCCGCTGTAGTGGCATTTGCGTACTGCGGGTATAGTGGTAAGAACAAAAAGTCCGTATTTCCCTGACCATCCAGTTCACCAATAACCTTTTCCAGTGATGGCTCGCCATAGGTCATAGCGGACCTGACGGTGATGTTGCTTTCCTGGTGCCGGCGTGACAGGAGTTGCTGGGTTTTCTCTGCCAGGGCCCGGGTTATATTTCTTATCGGACCCTCGTGGGTTCCCCAGATGAATCGATACTTGTGTACTAGTTTTCTTGGTCGGAAGGGCAGAATAAACAGGTAAAGAATTGGCAACCAAATAAAATGAGGAACACTCACCACTCTGGAGTCGGAGAGGAATTCTGCAAGATAGCGCCTTATTGCAGGAGCTGTAGGGGCATCAGGAGTGCCGAGGTTCAGCAGGATTACTGCCAGTTGTTTGTCTGTTTTTGCCATAGTGATGTCATGCGTTTGTCCGGCGCATTATGGCTGTCATTAGGTGTGAAGTTAAGAACAGGTTTATCCCGGATAAGAACCCAATAGGCGCTCAAGTTACTTAATTGGCATGAAGGCGTACAATCGCCCCGTTATACCTTGCGAATGCTGTAGAAAATGACGACTATATGGTGATCGCTAGCACTACTCGCTTTCCACAAGACTAAGGTGTGAAGCCGATAGGAACTCGCCGACATCGGTGAGTACCAGGGCTTTACGTTGCTAAGAGGAGAAATAATGAGCGCAACACAAATTCCCAGACCGAATTATCTGCAGACGGACAAGTGGGCCGCCCTGATTGGAAATCGCCAGTGGGAAGATACCCCCGATGGCTGGGTTGAAGTCACCGAGCACAAAAAAGAGGACCTCGTGCTGAATCCCGCCATGTTGGCGAAGATGGAGGTTGACAGGTTTAATGCAACCAAGGGGCAATGGTCTACGCAAGGTGGCCCCAGCTTATTGTTGACATCCATTGGCCGGAAGTCAGGTAAAGAACATACCCTGGCAACCAATTATATGCCCTACGGAGGCTCATGGGTCGTCGTAGGCTCCCTAGCTGGATTGCCTGTTGCGCCTCAATGGGCGCTTAATCTTGACCAGGTAGGGCGCGGTAAGGTGCAGCTTAAGGATCAGAAGTGGGAAGTCACGGCGCGCAAGATGAGTGAGCAGGAATTGGAACGATTCTGGCCAACCCTTACTAGCCTGTTCCCACTGTGGAACTACTTTCAGAGACATTGCCAGAGGAAATTTAAGGTCTTCGTGCTCACGCCCACGCAACTGATAGCGAACTGATACTGGAAATGATCAAACGCAAAGCAACGGGCTTGCTGGTGGCGTTACAACAATCAAAGATACACGCGGTGTATAGAGCCGATTACATTGGCCTATGAAATACCGAGCAGAATTCTGGAGGTAGAATATGAGAAATGCGGAACACGTAACCCTCGTCCAACAGGGTGCAGAGGCGATATCCAACTGGCGCCAGGACCATCCTGGGATCAGGCTGGAACTTCAAGACGCTGATTTAAGCGGCATCCAACTCCCAGGAGCCGATCTCACAGAAGCCAACTTGACTGGTGTACTGTTTACCGGCGCTAATCTTGAGGGTGCTAACCTGTCCGAAGCGAACGTCTCAGTTGCAGACTTAACGGGATCCAGTCTCGCTGGGATCACTGCGGTTATGGCCAACTTCAGGGGAGCCCATTTCAAAGGGGCTGATCTTGTTGGTGCTCAGTTCGGCGGCGCCGACCTGACGTCTGCTGATCTCAGTGAAGCCGATGCACGAGAAGCCAGTTTTTTCAGTGCGAATCTCAGATGGACACTGTTGACTGGTTCCAGGCTGGCGGAAGCACATTTTGGCCGTACCGCCATCAGCGACTGCGACATGAGTGAGTGCCGGGATCTGGAGGCAGTGATTCATG
This sequence comes from Gammaproteobacteria bacterium, assembly GCA_002730035.1. Lineage (GTDB taxonomy): Bacteria > Pseudomonadota > Gammaproteobacteria > Pseudomonadales > Pseudohongiellaceae > UBA9145. The sequence continues at coordinate 3,589 of PBYU01000066.1, forward strand.
ACATGTACAGCTCGGTCGGCACCGATACCATTGCCCGTTCCCTGGCTCGGGCAGACAGTAGCAGCAAGGCAGCTTTGGAGAGCTTTTTTAGCAGCGCCATCGGGACCGACGTGCTGGAGTCATTACCCAACCTGCTCGGATGATCCTAGCTGGGATATCTGGAGGGAGGCACGAAGTCTTTTCAAAGGTCTGATAAGCCAGGTGAATCATGAAATCAGGCGAGTGATACCACCTGGTTGCAGAATTAGGTTTCCTCAGCCTCATCTAAAACCTCCACACATACTTGCCGGTTTCTCAGAATAGGTCGTTAATGATTTCTGTACTCGTCCTGTGACTGTACGATTGATATTCTAAATCTCCTGTTTCTAGGCTTTAAATGTATCGATCCTTGGCTCCCTCTCCCATAGATGATGAATGAAGAAAAATAACAAATTGTTAGTTAAGCATCGCCCGAATCAACCTATGCAGCCTCCCGGTGCACAGGTACTATGCCGGATCAGTCTTGCAACGAGGGAATGATGGAAGACAAATTGAGGTGGTATCAAGAGGCGAAGCTCGGGCTTTTTATCCATTGGGGACCGTACTCCCAGGCCGGTGTCGAGGCTTCGTGGCCGATCATGGTTCCGGAGATATCGACCCTATCCGGAGGATCGGTCATTGCCCAGGACAAGTATGAGGCGCTTGCAGCGACGTTTCATCCCGTTGAATTTGATGCACACCAGTGGGTCAAGGCGGCAAAGAACGCCGGGATGCGCTACCTGGTCATCACCGCCAAACACCACGATGGATACTGCATGTTCGACGCACCGGGAACCGAATACAAAATTACCAACTCGCCCTTCAGGCGCGATGTAGTTGCCGAGCTCTCGGCAGCCTGCGCAACGGCCGGTATGCGCTTCGGCATCTATTATTCTCCCCCAGACATGCACCATCCCGGCTATCGGGACACATCGAAACCAGCTAAGAAGAACTGGTACGGCGAGCCCGAGCGTGCAGCCTGGGCTGAGTATCTTGATTATATGGAGCGGCATCTCCGGCATCTGCTGACCGCCTATGGCGATGTAGACCTTCTCTGGTTCGATGGCCTCTTTGAACATGATAAATACCAGCCGGCGCGGTTTCACCGGATTATCCGTGACCTGCGACCAAACATTCTCATCAACGACAGGCTTGGACCGATGGGTGATTTTGTCACTCCAGAACAGGGAATTCCGGATGCCGTGCCGGTCAGGCGCACTGGCAAGAAGAAAGAGATCAGTGCAAAGGCCTTCAGCTGGACCATAAAGGTTCTTAACCTGCCTGGTGTCCGGCAATTTGTCTCAAAGAAGCTTGGAGCCTTGAGTGAAAACCTGAGACCGCTCACCGTGTTTCCGACCGAGCCTTTTCCCCGGGAAGACCGTTTTCAGCCGTGGGAAACCTGTATGACCATGAATAGGACCTGGGCCTACAGCGAAGATCCGTTGTGGAAGCCGTCGGAACTACTTCTCAGATTGATGGCGAAAGTTGTTGCGAGGGGAGGCAACTTCCTGCTCAATGTGGGCCCGGACAGACTCGGCAGGTTCCCCCCGCAGGCGATGGAACGGCTCGAGGAAATCAGACGTTGGATGTCGACGAACGGCGAGGCAATCTACGGCACGAGTTACGGGCCGCCGGCTGGAGATAATGCGGTATCGACCCGGAAAAGTGGTACGGCTTATCTGATCGCCCTCGGGAAATCGGATACGGGAAAGCTAACGATCCCCGCCGAATTAGGCACCGTAGGCCGTGCATCAGCGCTTGGAACCGGAGATGTGACAGAGATTGACCGAAGCGGTGATGACCTCCGGCTTACGCTGCCGAACGACTTCGAGGCGAAGGTTCCCCTAGTAATCAAACTCGAGGTATAGTAAGTGTGATGAAACGTGTCCGTGTGGTGTAATCTCCCTTCTAATTCCCAATGGTGCTGTAGAAAGCCATCAAATCATACTTGCAGATTTCTCTGAATAGGGTGTTAATGGTTCCTATACTCAACCTGATTCGACCTCATGAATATGAAAAACTTTGGCAGCTCGCTGATCTGGGGTCACCCCGGGGGCCAACGGATTTAAGGACCGTCATCGAGCTGATCGAGGAACTGGTTCACCGCGGCGGCGGGCTGGAACTTTTCACCGGCTGCGCCGCCGGAGACACGGCGATGGCGACGGTCATAAGGGTCAGCGATTGAACGGGAACAGCAGCCTCATGAACCTTTCGGACTGGATCGACAAACACGCGGATTTCAGCCCCGGCAAGGTGGCCGTCCGGTGCGGTGCGCTTGAATTGACCTACGCCGAGATGGCCCGCGATGTATCACGCATGGCGGCAGGCCTGAAAGCTCCGCTTGGAGTCGAACGCGGCGACCGTGTTGCCCTGCTGGCCCAGAACACGGCCCAAACCCTGGTCATCGCTTTTGCCTGTGCACGCCTCGGCGCCATTTTTCAGCCGCTCAACTGGCGTCAGGCGGCGCCCGAGCATATCTATGTGCTTTCTGATTCCAGGCCGAAAGCACTGTTTGTAGCTTCGCCCCTTCACAATCTGGTCGACGGCATCGCCGACGACTTGCCAACAATGACCTTTATCTCGTTGGATGAAGACGCCGAAACCGACTGGCCCACATATCAAAGTTTGTTGGACGGCTCCCTCGAAGGGGTAGGTTCTGACACACACGCCAGCCTCGAAGACAGTTTCCTGCTTTGCTACACCTCGGGCACTACCGGGCGGCCGAAGGGCGCCGTACTGTCGCAAAACGCCATTTTCTTTAATGCCGTCAACAGCCGCCATATGCACGGCCTCACCGGCGACGACGAGGTGCTCGTGACCATCCCGCTGTTCCATGTCGGCGGCATGAACATTCTCTCCACCCCTTCCCTGCACGTAGGCGCCAGCTTGACCCTGACGTCCATGTTCGAAGTCGAGCAAACCTTCGATATCCTGGAGCAACGCGGTATCAATCTCACCGTCCTGGTGCCTGCGCAGTTGACCGCCATGCTGGCCCACCCCCGCTGGCAGGCCGCCGATCTTTCCCGATTGCGCTGCATCTCCACCGGCTCGACTTCGGTGCCGACGCGGCTGATCGAGAGGGTCCACAACAAGGGCGTTCCGCTCATCCAGGTCTATGGTTCGACGGAAACAACACCGCTCGCCACCTATCTCACCATCGAGACGGCGCAGCGTGGCATCGGTTCCGGCGGCAAGACGGCCCTGCATTGTGAGGTCAAGGTGGTAGACGACGACGGCCAAACCCTTCCCGCCGGAAAATCCGGTGAGGTGCTAGTCAAAGGTCCCAACGTTTTGAAAGAATACTGGAACGATCCGCAATCGACCCAGCAAGCCCTGAAGGACGATTGGTTCTATACCGGTGATATCGGCCGTTTCGACGAAGATGGTTTCCTCTACATCGACGACAGAAAGAAGGACTTGATCATCTCCGGCGGCGAGAACGTCTATCCGGCGGTGCTGGAGAACATCCTGGCCGATTGCCCGGGCATCAGCGAGGCAACCGTCGTCGGCCAGCCGAATGATAAATGGGGCGAGGTCGCCATTGCCGTCGTCGCCAAAGCGGAAGGTGCCGAGCTTGAGGCCGAAGCGGTGCTCCGCCATTTTGATGGGCGCATCGGCCGTTTCGCCATTCCACAGGAAGTTATCTTTGTCGACGCCCTACCGAGGAATGCCATGGGTAAGGTGGTGAAAGATGAAGTCAGGGCCATGGTAAGGGATATGAAAGAGGCATAAGCATGAAGATCGGCATCGAGATCGGGGGAACCTTTTGTTCCGACAAGCCTATCTATATGGCCGCACGGCGGGAACTCGGTGGCATTGTATCTCCCCTTCTGCACACAACTCGAAACACCTGCGCTCTTATATCTTGCATCCGGGTTCTTGTCGCGTTGCTAGTGGTCCCTATGTCGTTTGCATCTTCGCGAGCGTTCTACCGGTATGTAGCGCGTCTATATTTTTGTCGCGAAATTTGGATGGGGTCAGACGCCCGACCGCTTCTTCGAGCTCTTCGAAAGTGCAGATACCAGTGAGGGTCGCCAGCGTACCGAGGCTGATGACATTGGCAACCCGAATGTTGCGTAACTGGCGCGCTTCGGACGTGAACGGCAGTTGCTTTAAGCAGAAATCACCCACCGGAGGCTCTGGCACGAGATCGGCATCTGCCACGATGACGGTACCGGCATCGATGAATGCCTCAGAGATCTTTACGGCGCTCTGATCCATAATCACCAGCGCATCGAGGTGCGTGATTAGTGGGTAATCCGTTTCCTCTTCGCTCACCACCAGATCGGAACGGCAGACGCCACCCCTGGAAGTAGGCTCGTAGCTCTGCGACTGCGCAACGTACCTGCCTCCGGTCATGCAGGCCTCGGCAAGCATGCGCCCTGCCAGGATGAGCCCCTGCCCGCCAGTACCGCTCAGGCGCACCTGTAGCGGAGGGCTAGTGGTCATCGCTGCTGCCCTGACTATTTCCACCACCCTGCCTGCAGTAGTCCATGTAGGCCTGGTAGTATTCGGGCCGTTCGTTTTTCGACAGCACCCCAGTCTGCCATGATCCGGGGCGAAACGGCTGCTCCACCGCGTTGACGTCCGTGACGTCGATGTAGGTTGGCAGGATGTCCTTCTTCTGGCTCAACACCATCTCCGCAGATGATCCGAGATCATTCTTACGGCCATAGATCTCAGTGCAGTCGGAGATGATCTCGATGAACGCGAACCCGGGATGGCTGATCCCTTCCTTGATCAGGTCTTTTACCGAAGGTACCTGCATGGTGACTTCACGGCCCACCAGCCCCGCGCCGGCCGCCG
>PBYU01000067.1 GCA_002730035.1 Gammaproteobacteria bacterium
CGTTTGGGCGAGCAGCAATTTGGGATTGATCCAGAGGAGGAAGACTGGATGGTGCACCCAGACCAGAACGCAAACAAGTGGGAACTAGACCGGGCCGATGAAAGTCCGAGGTTGCAAGCCGAAATATTTCACATTGCAGCACAATGCGCGATGGGAGGAATGGCTGTGCGAAATGCAGCGAAGCTCGAGATGGTACGCGGAGGTCGAGGCTACAATGCAGGGAGTCAGGACTGTCAAAAAAATAGGTGACAATCCAACACCTTAACTGGTTAAACCACCTCACCTGAATTCCTGCCGATCATCAACCGGTCAGGGAATACCCAGATACCTTAAGATGTAGATGTAGTAACGTTGTATTCCTCCCTTGTGGTGCAGCCAGTGGTGCCATCGACTCACCTGTAGGTCATATAACCGACGCGCAAGGTGTTGAGTTCTTATACAATGGCCTAGTACCAAGTAACAGAGAAAATCTGGCGGCGTTGATTTCAGGCCCATCTTGAGAATCAGTTCGGCAAAGGTTTGAGACAGGCAGTTGAAGCAGTGGCGGCTTGAAGTCTATGAATGAGCACAACACCACTGAACTTGTTAGTGATCCCGGTCGTCCATCCAAACCAATACTCGCCGGTCGACTCCTGCGCTCAGAGATTCGAGCCAGTCTAAGGCGTCTGTCACGGATGCTGGGATTGCAGACGCTCGAGAATGCTATGCCAGCGGATTGGGCAATTCCTGACAGCGCCTTTGCGGTGCAAGCTATTGAAGCAGCCAGCACCCTATGTCCTGAATTCATGATGCGGCACTGTTTCAGATCCTATTGTTTCGGTGCAATCATCGCTGCGCGCAATGGACTATCCCTGGATCGAGAGGTTTTCTTTATCGCAGCCATGCTGCATGACCTGGGATTGAGTGACGCGCATGTTGATGATCCTGGTTCCTTCGAATGGGTGGGTGCCAGATTAGCGCATACAATCTGCCTCGATGCTGAGCAAACGGAAACTAAAGCGGCAATCATCCACAATGCAATTGCACTTCATACTTCAATTGGCATTGTTGAACATCATCAGCCGGAAATCAGTCTGCTCCACTTCGGAACCGCGATGGATCTGTTTGGAAGCCGCCTCGATGAAATGCCCAAAGATGTGCTTGAGCGCGTTTTGATGAATTATCCTCGAGACGAGTTCAAAGCTGAATTCTCACCTTGCCTGAACCTTCAAGCAGAGAAAAAACCAAACAGTCAGATTGCTGGTGCTGTTGGGATAGGCATTACCGAGCGGATCCTGGCCCAGCTTTGAAAAGAAATCAGCAAGTAAGGTTTGATCGCACAGGCCGTTGTCTACAACAACAGAAGTTTTCATCATGGGCGATTTATAACAATGTCATCACTATCTATGGGCAGCTCAAACCACATGAGGTCTTCTGTGAGAAGAAAGTTGTCTGGTGCCCCACGCATGAAGACATTTTCTAGTACAGAATTTAGCGGCACTGGCACCAGGTGATAGAAGGCAACTATGTCTACATTCGATTTCTCGCCGAGCTCAATCAGGGAGTCTGTTGAGGCATGGTAGTCCATCACATCGGCCACAATCTTGGATTGTCGTGACTGGCCCACTGCACCCATTGCATCCGACAGTGCTGTTACCGTCGGTAGTGATAGCGCGTCGTGTAGCAATAAATCAGCACCGTCGACAATCTTTAGCGTGTCGCCGTTCACGTTGCTGTCACCTGAAATGACAATGCTGCGGCCGCGATAATCGAAACGATAACCCACGGCTGGCTCAATAGGTGGATGCTCGGCTACATAGGCGGATATCTTTAGGTCTCCGTCCTCAAGAATGACGCCAGCAGCGATCGTCTTATGCTGCAATACACCGAGCGCCGATGGTAGCATATCTTCCCCGTGGTGACCGGTGCGATAAATTCGATCCTGCCGGTAACTGGCATTAACGCCGTTCGTTACCTCATCAACCCCCTGCGGGCCATAGATCGTCAAAGGCTGTGGTCTGGCCTGTATCCAGGAGGCGAGATTCACTTCATAAATTTCCGCGATGTGGTCCGAGTGAAAGTGCGTTAACAACAATCCCTGCAGGCGATTCATCGGCAGACCCAGGCGATTAATGTTATCAGTAGAACCGGCGCCAGAGTCGATCAGGTAGAAATGCTCTGGCGTTATGACGGCGATACAGGCCTGAGCCTGACCCATCCCTAACGGGGATGCGCTGCCACAGACATAGACTCTGAGGCTTTCCGATTCCGTTAGGGGCGCGGTACCGCGTTTAGCGATAACAGCTGCGCCGCGTTCAAGCACCGTATCCTGTACTGCGGGTACTTTGAGTAGCGCGCGGCCGACGCCGACTATAACCAGCAGGGCAAGAAATAGAACTAACGCCTTCTTCATACTCTTAAACTCCATAGTTTTTGTTGGGTAATAGGCGCTATTAATGCCCTTTTTTAGAGAAATCATCACCTAAGGTTTTGATCGAGGCATCCAGTGAATTGGTGGCGTGGACATGCAGGTCGCCAAAGTAGGCATAGCGGTCACCAGTGCTGCAGACGAACACCCTGAGCCCATCAAAGCCTTTAGCCTGGGCGGAAGATAAGGTGACGCAGGAAATCAAGACCGCAATCACGGCGTTACGCATCAGGACAGATCTGGCCAGCAGGGCTGCGTTTCTTTTCACCTATTTTTCCTCTATTTCCCCCCGGGTGGGTACATACCAAATAGGCGACGACCAGGCCCGCTCCTGCAGGGTTGCCGGTAAATCTGAGCGCGGCGCGGTACCTGCTTGAATCGCGTCCCAGGTATTCCAGCGGCAGGTGGGATTTTCCAATACCCGTGCGTAATAGAATGCACGTTGGCTGGCATCAAAGTCCGGGTCAGTCCAGACGCGGCGCAACTGAGTATCGCCCGTGCTGGCGCTGAAACTGCAATCGCTCAAATTCACTTTGGCACCATTATCCGGGCAGCGGTTGGTAGCAGCATTCACAGTGACCCCACCGGCGCAAGCCACATCGATGACTTCTTCGTGGGTTTCGCCTGCTGCATCGATCCAGCCCTTGACTATTTGAAGACGCTGCAGTGGCGCGCTTTTGGCATCGGCTTGTGCCCACAGCGCAAATTGTGGTGCACTTTCAGATTCTTTCATTTTAGGACGGGGCGCGAGGTCCGCACCCATGGTGACGGCAGTGGCATACGCAATGGCTATGCCATCTGACGTTTCCAGTAAATTATCCGGCATACCGTAACCGGCAAAAAATCTCAATCGTATGCGCGGGCCGGAAGTCGCAAATGTCTCCTTGCGGCGAAATGCTGCGTATATCGCTTCGCGGGTATTTTCTTCGGCCCACACCGCAGCGAGGCCGGATGCACCAAATTCCGTTTGCTGGCCAGCTAAAAAGTTCTCGCCGTCCACTTCCACCACTTCCTGACCAGGGAGGATGTTTGCCACGATGCTTTCAACGAGTCCCAACGGAGCCGAACCACGCACCTGCGCATCTGCGGACAAGATGCCCAGCTTAGAGAAGAATCTGGATTCATCATTTTGCGCGGCACCTGTGTGGCTATCGCTCGAACCAATCACACCAAACGTATAGGGATTGGTAATACCCTGGGCTTCTAGTGCCAAACCTCGGCGCAAGGCTTGGCGCACGTAACTGCCGTCGGGTTTACTGGGTAAAGGTCTTCCCATCCCTACCCCTCGAGTACTCACCAACTCGAAGTCTGCCCACTCATCGCGGGTGGACAAAGCAGGATGGGTTTCAGACGTGCCTTTGATCTGCGTGATTTCTACCAGCGGCTCATTGCGAATGCGCTGCACTGCGTACTCGTCATCGATGGGATCACCCGCCCAATCCACCAACTTGAACATATGACCATTAGACTTGTTGGAGTTATGCGGTATGGCCATAGATTCCACGCCGGCATCACGCAACGTATCCATCCAAGTCCATAAATCTTCAGGATCCCTTGAGTGCAGCCGCGAAAAGGGAACTTCAGGTACGCGATCGCTACCCTTAAAGACAACATTGCGGTGCAGGCTGCCGGCATCATCTGCTGTGGTTGTGTACTCGTAGGCAACAAAGGTGGTAAAGCGCCCGGGATCATTGTGCATATCCGCCGCTTTAATTGAGTCTGCCCACGCGCTACGGGTAATGGACAATGTCTGTTCAGGCTCGACCTCCCCCTTGACGATCGCAAGGCTTAATGCTCGAGCAACGCCGAAACTTCGCATCCGATCCAGCAGGCTCCAGCGATCCATATTGTCTGGCGCATTCAGATCGTGCTGTACCTGGGCAAACGGATACTTGGAAATGTCGCTGCTGGTATCTGCGGCAACTGCAGCGACACCCATAAACATAGCGTGATCGGTAACCCCGTAGAAATCCAGCGGTTCACTCAACTGCATGTCAAAACCTGCTGGGTGCTTGATGGCTTCGCCTTTTGCAAAACGATAAGCATCGTAGGGTGTGGCCAGGGTGCCAAAGGCATAAGCGTCAAACGAATAGGTTGTGTGCACGTGCAGATCACCGAAATAGGCGTTGCGTTCTGGGTTGGCATCTGGCCTTTCATTATTATCCGAACCCGTATCTGAGCCGGATTCTGACTGACGATCAACAATCGTGTGCTCGGTGGTAAACAAAGGCTGCGAGAGTGCCGCTCGTTGTTCTTGCGTCGGCTGACTAGTGCCACCACAAGCGGTCAGCAGCATGACCGCGATCGCCATACCGGCTAAGACTTTTCCATTTCGTCGCATTATTCCACTACCACTCCGAGTTTGGGCACGTACTGGATCGGTGAGGACCAGGCACGCTCCTGTAATGTCGCTGCCAAATCAGAGCGCCGCTCGGTGCCTGCACGAATCGCATCCCATGTGTTCCAGCGACAGGTTGGATTTTCAAGTACCCGGGCGTAGTAAAATGCTCGTTGGCTGGCAACAAAGTCCGGATCGGTCCATACAGTGCGCAACTGGGCATCACCCGTGTTGGCGCTGATGCTGCAATCACTCAAATTTACTTTTGCGCCGTTATCCGGGCAGCGGTTGCTAGCAGGGTTTACCGCAGCGCCACCCGCGCAGGCCACATCGATAACTTCTTCATGGGTTTCGTTTGCCGAGTCGATCCAGCCTTTGACTATCTGAAGTCGCTGCAGCGGTGCGCTGTTGGCATCTGCCTGTGCCCACATGGCAAACCGAAGTGCGCCTTGTCCTTCACTTTCACTTTCTTTTACATTGACAGGGGGCGCAAGGTCCGCGCCCATAGTGACCCCGGTCGCATAGGCTTTTGCTACGCCGTCTGCCGAGTCAAACAGATCATCCGGCAGGCCGTAGCCTGCAAAAAACCGCAGTTTCATACGCGGGCCGGAAGTGGCAAAGGTTTCCTTGCGCCGGAATGCCGCGTAAATCGCTTCGCGCGTGTTTTCTTCGGCCCACACCGCAGCAAGACCAGACGCGCCAAATGTAGGTTGTGCCCCGCCCACAAAGGTCTTGCCATCTACTTCCGTCATCGCTTGTGGAGCAACGGTATTGAACAACAGACCCTCAATGAAACCGAACGGAACCGAGCCGCGCAGCTGCGCATCCGCAGACAAGACCCCCAGCTTGGAGCTGAAGTTGGATTCGTCGTTTTGGGCAGCACCTGTGTGGGTATCGCTCGAGCCGATCACACCGAACGTATAGGGATTGGTTATGCCTTGTGCCTCCAATGCCAGACCGCGACGCAGGGCATCGCGTACGTAACTGCCCTCGGGTTTACTCGGCAAGGTGGTGGCCACACGAAACTCCATCAGCTCAAAGTCAGCCCACTCATCTCGGGTTGACAAGGCCGGGTGGGTTTCAGAGGTGCCTTTGATCTGGGTGATTTCTACCAGCGGTTCATTGCGAATGCGCTGTACCGCATAGTCGTCGTCGATCGGATCGCCTGCCCAATCCACCAGCTTGAACATCTGGCCGTTGGAGCCATTCGAGTTATGTGGGATGGCCATCGATTCCACACCGGCTTCGCGCAGTGTGTCCATCCAGTCCCACAGATCTTCAGGATTGTTCGAATGCATACGCGAGAAGGGAACTTCAGGTACGGAATCGCTGCTCTCGAACACGACGTTGCGATGCAGATTGCCGCGATCATCTGACCCCGTTGTGTACTCGTAGGCAACAAACGTCGTAAAGCGACCTGGGTCGTTGTACATGTCTGCTGCCTTAACCGTGTCCGCCCAGGCGCGACGGGTAATGGACAATGGCTCTTCAGGGTCGATATCGCCGTTAATGATCCCGGGGATCAGCCCCGCCAACAGTCCGGCGAAGCTCCGCATACGACGTGGCAAACTCCAGCGGTCCATATTGTCTGCTTCATTCAGGTCATGCAGAACCTCGGTGAACGGATATCTGGAGATGTCGCTACTGGTATCTGCGGCAACTGCCGCGACACCCATAAACATCGCGTGATCGGTTACCCCGTAGAAATCCAGAGGCTCGCGCAGTTGCATGTCAAAACCCGCCGGGTTCTTGATGGCTTCTCCCTGCGCAAAGCGATAAGCATCGTAGGGCGTGGCCAATGTGCCGAACGCATAAGCGTCAAACGAATAAGTGGTGTGCACGTGCAGATCACCGAAGTAGGCGTTGCGTTGTGGGTTGGCGTCTGGTCGTCGATCGACAATGGTGTGATCTGTAGCAAATAACGATTGTCCGAGTCCCGCAGCACTCTGATTTCTATCCGGCAGATCATCACCGCCACACGCGGTAAGCAGCGCGCCCGAGAGCGCGATACCGGCTAACACTTTTCTATTTCGTTGCATCATTTCACTACTCCGTTGACCGCAATGTGTGTGTCGGGGTTCAAGTCTCGATTCGGATCGACTAAGTGTCCCGCCGGGAAGCTGACCGAGACCGCCGGGTCGGAGGTATCGAGGCACAGAAGGTGATTGTTATCTCGATCGCCCAGGTCGGCAAGCTCTGCCGGGGCGATCTCATCGCTCGAACCGTCCCCACGTTTTACTGTGACACGATAAAGCCTACGCTCTTCGTCCCCCAGTTCATCACGATTCGGCAGCCGCACGCCACCGGCCCAGGTTACTCGGACTACCTGTTGGATGCCCACAGGGCAAGCAGTGCCCCTGGTCTTTATTGACCATTCACTATCAGGCACCAACTCCGCCAGCACCAGGGAGGGTCCGGCCTCGAGCGGTGTGACTGGTACTTGCGTTCCGCGAAAATTCACCGGATCCGGCCCTGTATCGCCCAAAAGCGAGCCATCCGAGAGCAGATCGTCAACAACATGCACCGATACAGGGGGATCGTCAGACGCGTTGCCGAACTCACCAATGAGAAGCACGGTTCTGAGTTCGCCTGGATCACTGGCTGGTCTGAGGGTTAAACAGTGGGGTGTGTATTCTACCCCGGACCGCGTAACAATCTGGAAATCCTCGGGCTGTAGAGTTTCCGGGTCAATGGTATGCGACAGCACAACCGGCATACCATCCTGTCCGGATGCGCCAAGGCAAATGAGATTTGCTCCCAACGGCAGGCCGTTGTCCAGCCCAAAGAAAGCCGACAAAAGAAGCGCTGATTGGCCGCTCGCATCGATCGCGGTAGGCATCACCGTTGCCCCCCGCCCTGGTTCTTGTGAACTCTCCGCAGCCAGCGCCGGGTTCATAACTGCCAGGCCCAATGTGACAACATAGTAAAGCTTCTTCAAACTCCTACCTTCAACTGAACATTTTGATAGAGTTAATTAGTTTTGCGCTCGCCTGTGAATGGCGCCTTGCCGAACGGCGTCTCGACGCTACCAGACTCCGACGACCAGGCAGGGCGTTGGACAGCCTTAGTCTTTATAGGATAGGTAAGTTAATGTTTTATAGCAAGTGTGTGACGTCAGCCCATATGGCACCACCTAGCCCTGTTTGCTAAGAGACACTTCTGCTAATTTAAACCGAAGCAGAGGAGTTTCAAA
>PBYU01000068.1 GCA_002730035.1 Gammaproteobacteria bacterium
AACATTTACTTTGGGTAGCCGGGGTGCTCGCGAATGGTTTGAACAATTCACAGAAGAGCGAGGTTTTCCAGAGGATTTAACTCAGGCAATTAGAAACGCTATTGAGAACTAAGACAACTAACTCTCTTCCCTAATCAGTGCCTGTATCGCCTCCAAATGCAGCGCATTGAGGTCTGTTTGCGGCTTATCAGATGAGTGATTTCAGTAAAGATCACTTACCCTTAGAAGGTGGAGGAAGATCCTGCCTCTTCCGCCATATTTCCGGTAAGACTAACAATTTCAGTTAGTTATCTCTTTTCTACACCGACTGACAGAGCCAAAAATCCACTTTTTGCTACATTCGGTGATACATTTTGAACTCAACTCCCTACCTAATTTGCCGTGATGGCATATACTATTTTAGAAAAGTTTGTCCCAAAGACCTGCTGCCTTTCTTAGGCCGCCAAGAAATCACCAAGTCTTTGCGCACAGCATCAATCAACTTGGCCAAACGGCTGGCTCTGACAATGGCAACAGACCTAGAAAACCTATTCGAGCAATTGCGGCGGGGACTTGGGTTATTAAAGCCCAAGCAAGTCGACCTGCTAGCTTGTACCCCGTCAGCACCTATGGAACAGATATAGCACTGGGCTAGCAGGATTTGAAACAGAGACATCGCGCGCCCCTCACCACTCAGTTCACTTAGTTCAAGTCTTTATCCATCAGAATAGGCATACTGCCTGTTCAGTCAGTTGCTTGCGTGGTAAATTACGCGGCTCATTTCTGACCGCTATAACTATTCTCAGGATACCAGTATGACTTCATACAAAATTGCGCTGCTTGACGGTGACGGCATTGGCCCGGAAATCATGGCCGAGGCGGTCAAGGTCTTGAATCTGGTAGCCCAGCGCAATAACCTGGATCTCGAATTATTGCCGGGCGCCTTCGGTGCCAGCGCCTACTTCAGCCACGGCCATTCTTTTCCCGACGAAACCAAGGCACTCTGCGACACCGCCGATGCAATTCTGAAAGGTCCTATTGGACTCAGCCACGAAGAATCAAAGAAGATCCCTGTCGACATGCAACCGGAGCGTGGTGCGCTTCTGCCATTGCGCCGCCGCTATGACACCTTTGCAAACTTTCGCCCCGTCTACTTACCCAAGGCATTAGCCCGTTTCTCACCCCTGAAACCTGAAATCATCGGAGACGGCATCGACTTCATTATCATCAGGGAACTGGTGGGGGGGCTTTATTTCGGCAGCAAGGAAGCTGGCGTTAATGAGCAGGGCAAACGCTACGTCAAAGAGACCCTTGAATACGATGAAGACCAGATAGCCCGCATTGCCAGAGTCGCTTTCGAAACCGCCCGCAAGCGCAACAAAGTTTTGCACAACATCCACAAGAGCAATGTGCTGAAGTCCAGCGTACTGTGGAATGAAGTCATGGGTGAAGTCGGTACCGAGTTTCCGGATGTCGAAGTGCGGCATTTCCTAGTAGACGCCGCGGCAACCTATCTGTGTCTCAATCCGGGTCAATTCGATGTGATGGTGATGGAGAACATGTTTGGCGATATCCTCAGCGACCAGGGTGGCGGCATACTCGGTTCCCTCGGACTGATGCCGTCTGCCTGCCTCGGTCCGGACAAGGCCTACTATGAACCATCCCACGGCTCGGCTCCCGATATCGCCGGTCAGGGAATCGCCAATCCCTACTCAATGATTGGCTCGGTCGCCATGATGCTGGAAATGAGTTTTTCTCTGGATCAGGAAGCGAAAAACATCTGGCATGCCATGCAGAGTGTGTTCGCCCAGGGCTATTCGACAGCGGACCTGTCAGCACCAGGATCGGATGTACGCATGATCAGTACGGACGGCTTCGGTGACCTGGTTGTCGAAGAACTCAGCAAGCTTTAGGGGCTATTTATAATTGAGGAAGTACATTCCTGTACTTCTTCAATTATAAAGAGTGAAGCATGATATTCAGCATGCGTATGGTTGCCTTAACCGCAGCCATTACCTGATTGGCGTCCACTCCGCGAGTCTGAAAACTCTGTTGTTCCGATTTCCAGGTGATAATACACTCAGTCAGTGCATCGGTCTTACCTCCACGTGGAATATGTACCTCGTAGTCAGTCAATGTTGGCATGACGAAATTTCGGGTCTGTAAGATATTACCGATCGCATCCATGAAGGCATCGAAGCCGCCGTTGCCTGAGCCAGATCCCTGCAGTTCTTTCTCTTCTATTGCAACGCGCACACTGGCGGTGCTATCCACATTGAGACCGGTATTGATATAGCAGTTCAAGAGTCTGATGTGCTGATAGCCTTTGCTCTCCATGACATCGGCGATGATAAAGGGCAGATCCTCCGAGGTAATGATGTGTTTGGAGTCTCCCAGCTCGACGACCCGCTGCAATACCTTGGCCAGGTCTTCTTCTGCCAGAGAGATGCCTAGTTCTTCCAGATTATTAATGATAGATGCCTTGCCGCTCATCTTGCCCAGCGCGTAGGTTCGTTTGCGATCGAAACGCTCCGGACTCAGGTTGGTAATATACAGGCCGCCTTTCATATCGCCGTCGGCATGAATACCGGCTGTCTGGGTGAATACGTCGGCACCGACAACAGGAGTATTGGCGGCTATCCATTTTCCGGAGAAGTTTTCCACCATGTGACTCAGTAGCGCAATCCGGCTCTCGTCGATGGACAGCTGCATGTTGAGCTTATCTTTCAGTGCCACAGCCACCTCGGGGAGTGCGGCATTGCCAGCCCGTTCACCCAGACAATTCATCGTGCAGTGAATATTGCTAATACCTGCGTTGACGGCGGCCATGACATTGGCAGTAGCCAGGCCGTAATCGTTATGTGGGTGAAAATCGAATTCCTGATCTGGAAAGCGCTGCAACATGTCCGTGAGCGCCTCAGTCACTTCCAGTGGTGACATCAAGCCTAATGTGTCTGGCAATAAGTAGTGGGCAATACCCAGATGGCTGGTTCCCTGCACCATCCCGAATACATAGTCGCGGCTATCCCGGTAACCGCTTGACCAGTCCTCCAGGTACATATTTACACTCAAGCCCTGCTCCCTGGCGTAGTCGACCGTGCGGCAGATATCGTCGATATGGCTCTGAAGATTCTTGCCCAGCTGCTCGCGGCAGTGTTTTTCGCTGCCCTTGGTTAAGAGATTAATCACCTTACCGCCAGCGCTAACAATCCAGTCGACGCTGCGCCGGTAATCCACGAAGCCGAGCACCTCGACCCGATCTGCCATGTCTTCCGTAGCCGCCCATGCCGTAATCTGTGACACCGCCTCCTTTTCGCCATCGGAAACGCAGGCGGAAGCCACTTCGATGCGGTCCACCTTTAGTGATTGCAGCAGGGCCCGCGCGATACTGACCTTTTCATTGACTGAAAAGGAGACGCCCTGGGTCTGCTCACCATCACGCAGTGTGGTGTCCATCAGGTATATATGACGGCCTTGATCTGGGGTACTCATCACTAATTCCTGAAAATCGGCCCTAAACTGGGCGATCGATGCTTGCGGGGACGGGATTCTAGCAAAATCTCATGGCAGTCAGAACCCGAAATCTACAGAAATATCCCTCATTTATCCTCGCTCGCCGAGGTGGGCGCTCCCTATGAGTTGGAAGATATCAATGCGGTTAAGAAGCTGTCGTAGTACCCTTGCCTAATTGACTGCATCCAATCCACACGAATCAGCGGCAGAACTGCTACAGGACTTCCCTCGCGCCGGTCTATTGCGGCGCTTGGCCGCCCTGCTCTACGATGGCTTCCTGGTAGGCGCCATCTGGATGGTGTTGGGCTTCGCCCTGCAACTCATCGTTGGCCCCGACACCAATCAACTGGTTGATGGGGTCGTACAGACCGATCCTGTGCTGGACAATATTCTTTTTCTGCTCATGGTGGCAAGCTGCACAGGCTTCTATGTGTTTTTCTGGACCCGCAGCGGTCAGACGCTGGGCATGATCGCCTGGCGCATCAAACTAGTCTCGTTGGACAATACATCGATTACACCGGTGCAGGCCTTATTACGTTTTCTGGCTGCCTGGCCAGCATTTTTCATGTTCGCCCTGGGCTATCTGTGGCTCTACCTGGACCCAAATGGTGACGCACTGCACGACAAGCTCTCCAGCAGCAAAGTCGTATTGCTGCCGAAGTCGCATCGGTCCTTCTAGGATTCCTAACTTAGTCACGGATCGAGCGATGCCAGGTAAGCCCCAATTACAACAAAATCTTCATTGGAGAGATTGGCTACAGCCTCCTGCATGAGGGGCGACCAACGACCCTTCCGCTTTCCCGTTTGAAAATCATTCAGTTGGCGAACCAGATAGCTGGGTGAGCGGCCCGCCAAAGCTGGTACGGGTCCGAGTCCTCGCAAATCATCGCCATGGCAAACTCCGCAGGGAGGAGTTTTTCCATCTCCACCTGTGCTTACCAACTGTCTGCCTTTATCAACACTTCCGATTGGCACATAGGCAATAAATCCAGACCGGGAATCACGCAGCTCCGTGCGCTCAAGATCTTCAGGCATCTCGATGATCCGTTGCCCGATAGGTTCTGATCCGCCTTGCTCTACAGCTACAAACATCCAGCCTTCCACCGAAGTCTCGGGCACCGTTTCGGTCTCGATTACTCGAATCCACTGCCGGGGAGTAAGCCTGGCAAAATATTCTGCCGCTGCCCTCGCTTCGCTTTCAGTTGCGTTAAGACCGATGGCAAGCATTGCTGCAGGAGGCACCATTTGCGGTTCAGAGCTCGATCGTAAGCCGGCTCTGTAATCTGCCATCTGCTGAATGATGTACTCCGCAGTCAGGCCAGTAAGGCTGGCGTTTTCCGGGCGACCCTGACCATTCGGCAGATGACAGTAGGCACAGGCGAAGACTCCGGGATTCCGGCCTTGGGCCACGATAGCGGGCATGACAGGGTGGTCGTCCGAATGCCAGTCGGGGGGACTGTACAGGTTTCGGATTTCCGATAGGACAAACTCGCTTTGACTTCCCGGGACACGCTTTGGCAAGCCATCATCCGCTGGCCGCTCAGCACGGGGACTGTTCAGGGCATAGGCCCAGGGAAGATCTGTCTGCGGCAGTGGTTGATCCTGAGCCTGTAAAACGATGCACGTGCTTAGCAGCACTAGTGTGGCAAATCTGACAATTAACTTATTCATAGTTTTCAGTCCTGCCATGGTAGCTGCGTGATTTGTCAAAACCTCGAAAAATCAGCAACTGATTATCGACCGAGAAGCCCCTGGAAGCGAATTACAAGGCTTTGATTGCGGTTCATACGCGTGTCAGTCCAGGGATAATCTCCCTTATCGTAGCCGGCGCGCCTATATCTTATTTCGGCTATGCCTTCACTATTGGCACAAGTTGACATATTTCTCTGGCCTGACCTGGTTAGCCGTATTCGAAAATAGCTGCGTTTACATATTTTGTCGTACACCGCAAGAGCCAAGCTGTTTCCTGATCCATTACTGAGAGACCAATCTACCATGCCGTATTCAGGCGGTATGCTGGAATTACAACCCCACAGCAATAAACACAACAAAGGAACTGCTAGTTTAGTCAAATTCATCTTTCCAGTCTCCAATGCTATGGATCTTGAGCCAGTGGAACCATAGAACCATAGAGGACACAAATAAATGGATCTGTCCCTATTCCACTACTGTAACTCGCACCGTATCGCTGGTGGATTCCTTCGTTCCGTCGTGGGAAATATCATATTACAAGTCGAAGTTGAAGTCATACGTGCCAACGGGAGAATTGGCGATGGAAAACAGTTCGAATTCAGGCACATCAACTATTGCACCTGAATAGGTGATTCCTTCCCCTGGCAACCACCCCAAACTGATGGCATCGAAATAGAAGGTAGCGCTCCCAGCCTGCGCTGTAATCAGCATTTCCACGGGAATTCCCGTCGTTGACCCGGCCGTAAGCTGCAGTGAGATTGCCAGCGAATCATCTGAGGCGATAGTCACTGCACCATCCATTCCATTGGCCTCAATGTCTGGCACCAGTGCTTGCGGGTAACCGTATTCCAGTGCACCGATATCACTGTTTCCCCCGAATGGCCTCGGCGACCCATCAAAATCTTCCTCTGGTGCTGCAAGTGAACTCCCGGAATCGATGGCAGATGAAAATCTCCAGCTGTGCCGTCTACAAAAAGCGGCGACCCTTCCAGAAAATCACTACCTTTCGTCTCATCTTCAGTACCCTGAAATCCATCTATGAGGTTGTAATCTATAGTCACCGGACCCACCGCCGAGGAATCAACCGCAATCTGAAAGTAGAGATTATTGCTGACAATGTTATTCCGAATCAGAATATTCTCGGCCTGGGGATTTTCCATCAGAATGCCACCACCCCAATCTACCCAGCCATTATTCACAACGGTATTGTTCACAATTTCGACATTGCGGATCGGATGGGAGGCGATGCAGCAGTCGTGAACACTGATACCAACCTGGGCTGAATTGTAAGCCAGGTTATTAAAGATGCGGATGTTCTCCAGCAATCCTCCCTCTTCGGAGCCGATGGAGAATGAGTCTCCATTAATGTTGTGTACACGATTGTTGAAAACGTCGATGTCATGGGTGTGTTTATCCTATGATTCGATGTAGATTCCTACATAGGGAATGTCATGTACATGATTACCAAAGATAACTCCGTCCGATGACCCGTCCTTGGCGTCGATTCCTTCACCCCGGATTGTGTTGCCGTGGAGCACATGATTATTGCTCACAATAAAACCAGTGGTCTCACCCAGGGTAATACATTCGTTAAGGCTGTCGGCGCCCAGATTAGACGCCAATTCAACTTCATTGTTGTCGATAGTTACATCAGTAGATCCCCAGACGAAAATCCCCGACGAAGCGGTGTTATAAGTCTGGTTCCCTTCAATAACAATCTGGCTTGAACCTTCTACCTGAATGCCCGTGCTTGTCCCAAACGGGCCAACGTTAATAACTCTAAGACCCGTGACTCGAATATACTGACGGTCAAAGATATGAAAGAGTCCCTCAAATTCCCCAACCTCCAGGCTCGCGCCGTCGATAATGACCTGTTTGTTATTGTATGCAGAATAGAGAATCTCATTATCCTCGCTACCAGAATTGATCGGTGTGATACGTTCGGAGTAGGTTCCGGCTCGAATAAACACGCTGTCACCCGCACTGAGGGTGTCTGCTGCATGCTGAATGCTGGCCCAGGGTTGATCGAATGTACCTGCGTCACTGTCGCTTCCATTGGGTGCAACAAAGAAGTCAGCAGCAGTCAAATAACAGGGATTGGTCAATGTTATGACAAGCAGGAGCAATGAAGCCCACCGAAATTTTGGATTGCTTCTGCCTGGTGGGAAGAAGGGAGCGGATAAATTCATTGATAGAACTCCCAATTACGATTCCGGTCAGCTGAATTGTGCGTGAATTAGTCCCTGCCCATATTGATTCATTCGAGACAGTTAGCAACTAGATAGAAAAGGTAATAGGGGACACTTAAGATAATAAAATAGTGAAAGAGAATGTTTTGCTAAAGCTATCGATCAAGCAGGCGTCCCGCACCTCCGAGTTCGTAATACACAACAGGCACAAAATCGACTGCCGTCCAGCCCGCTTCCTGACCCCATTTCGCATCATATTCTGCGGTAATATTTGCCTCCATTACCTCTTCCAGATGCATCCCGTCTCTGATCATTGCATAGACCTGATCACGCACGTCCAGGATCATGTCCAGAAACTCTTGCATTTCCTCGCGACCGACAATACTGAGACCATGACCCGGTATAACTTTTGTGTCCGGGCCAACCATATCAATTGCCAGGTCGAGCGCGGCGATGGTGCCTCTTAGGGTGCCTCCGTTATAGAGGTCCACAATCGGATAGCTGGTCGTCCTGAATACATCGCCGAGATGTAGTACATCCGACTCGGGAAAGTAGACGAAGGTATCGCCGTCCGTGTGAGCAGGTGGCGCCAGAAATGCCCGAACTTCTTCGCCATTGAGATGAAAACCAATCGCATTGTCAAAGGTGATAACAGGGCGCGCTCCCACAGCTTGCTGAGGAGCGAAACTTCCACCCCGTCGGGGATAGTGGGATTTTTCTTCCAGAAAACGCAGGCGGGTATTGTCGTGAGCGAAGATCAACACGCCCATCTCGGCCAGGTTCTTATTGCCACCGACGTGATCCACGTGAATGTGAGTATTGATCAGAAATCGAATCTCGCTGTCGGACACTTCTCTCACGGCGGCTACCAGCTTGTCTGATAGTGGTGCGAACAGCGAGTCCACTAGAAGCACGCCATCATCTCCGATTTGTACACCGATGTTGCCACCGCCACCGGGTCTCTGCACCATATAGACATTACCGGCAACATGTTCGATGCTGAGTTCGACTCCCTCGAAGTTTCCCTGTGCGAGTAAGGTGCCTGCTGTAGTCGCAACAAGACTGCTGAAGAAAGTAGCTGCTATAAACCTGGTTAGTTTGTTCATGTTGTTTTCTCTTCTTCCTGATGTTGGTGTAACTTAGAAATGATATTGAGAGGAATATTTTCCAGGAACCCTCTGAACAAGTAGTTGGAATTGATTGTTTGGTTTTTAGCACCCACGCTGGAAGTTGGTTTCAGTTACCAAAAATGGGCGTTCACAAACTATGGTGCTGTTACTCAAGACCTGTTAACTGTTCACTAAGTTGCCAAAGTCTCGCGCGAGCGTCTTCATCGTAGGCCTGTCTATTGGCGCGTACGGATCGCTGCCGGACGAAATAGTTGCCACTGCCGATATCTTCAGTAATTAACTGCATGACGCCGTCTGCTCCCTCGCCAACCGTGGCGCGCGGTGTCGCACCGGCGTTTCTGACCATCGCTGTGTCCATGTACGTGGCGGGATGAAGGGCATTCACTAAGACCTCGGTGCCTTCGAGATCTTCTGCCAGGTCAATGGTAAACAATATCTGGGCGAGTTTGCTCTGTGCGTAGGCGCGACCACCACTGAAGCCATTCTCCAACATGACATCGTCGAAATCGATTTCTTGCTGTGCTCCAGATGACACGTTGACGATACGCGAAGGTGCATTGTCTTGCAGTAAGGGCAGAAGTTGATGGGTGAGTAAGAAATGGGATAAATAGTTCACTTGAAAACGTAATTCATGACCATCTTCTGACACGAGACGGCGCGCCGGTGATGAGCCGATGCCGGCATTGTTGACAAGCACATCGAGACGATCGAAATCGTTAACAATATCCTCGCCAAGTTTTCTAACCTGTTGCAGAGATCCGAGATCGGCTGCATAGAAACGCGCACCGCCCAGACCTGAATCCTCTATCTGTGCAACGACTTCCAGACCTCGTTCTTGATTGCGGCCATGCACGATCACAAAATAGTCCATGGCGCTGAGTCGGAATGCGACCTCGCGGCCGAGTCCACTGGTGGACCCTGTTATCAGCGCTATTTTCTGACCGGGATTGGGAGTCATCTGTGCGGACGCGATGGCAGAAATAAAAGAGCTTATCAGGATAATCGCGATGCAAAACGATCGCTTAACTGTGGCGCTGGTGAACATGGTCACCCTCCTGTTATCTAATGATTCAGGATAGACCTCCTTAACCAGCGAGTCTAGGAAGGAGAGCGGCCCTTAGACGACGCTGCATCGCTGGTCAGTAGGGGTAACCCTCGAGTCTGGGCTGCCCGGGAAACCAATCCGGTACCTGTGCCCAATTTTCACGATTTGGCATCTCAATCTTCGGCAGACTCTCTTCATCGAGCACCATCAAGTCATCCTCGATGACATCGTTTAAGTACAGCAGATAGGCCGTTATTGAGTAGACCTCATCGGCGCTGAGCGTACCTTCGGCATTGAGAGGCATGGCGCGATTAATGAAATCCCATACCGTGGTCGCATAGGGCGCGCGGATCGGCAGTATTCGTCCATAATTCCAGGGATCTTCGAGTACGCCTACGTCGCGTTTTACCAGCCTGGGGGCCAGGCCCCCTGCCCCAGTAGTCCCATGGCATCCGGCGCAGCCTTTCTCCAGATAGAGCTGCGAGCCCTGGTCGGCTGTTCCGCTTCCTTCGGGTAGTTCCTCTCCGGTTGGGCTGATGGCGATATCCCAGGCGCGGATTTCTTCGGCGGTGGGTGTCCTTCCCACACCATAGGTTGGGGACTGCGCCTGCGCGGAGACCCCCAGAAGCATTATTAAGGGAAGAAGTTTAAGCAATCGCATTGTGAACACTACCATCGCTCTCGATCCTCCACGGCTGAATTGAATTGTCCTGACCTCTCACCCTGGGCTGACTTCCGGATTGGTTGAAGAACTCGCCAGCCTGGGCTCGGCTGGGTTGAAGCTGACCAATTTCGTCCGTGCAGCGTGATTGGAGCTCGCACTCAGATCCGTCCCACTCCCAGTTAAAGCTGAACCGGGTATGGGCCATGCGCTGTGCCGTGCCACGAATATCGGCGTCCATCCAGGTCTGGCCACCATCGGTGGAGACTTCCACTCTGCTTACGGCGCCGCCACCGGACCAGGCTAGGCCGCTGACCTCGTAAAATCCAGGGCCGGGCAATTGTTGCCCGCCGGAGGGACAGGTGATGACTGATTTCGGCCCGATCTGGTAACCCAGTGCAGCATTAACGGGATCCTGAGTAAGATGTCCGAAGTCGTTGTAGGTCATGTAGTACTGATCCACCACCTTGATACGCCGCACCCACTTGGTGTTAAAGATTCCTTCGAAGCCGGGGGCCACCAGTCGTAGTGGGAAGCCTTGCTGGGGACGCACTGCTTCACCGTTCATGCCATAGCACAAAAGACAGTCATCCATTGCCTTGGTCATAGGGATACTGGACGCCCCCTTCACTTCTTCGACCCCTTCCACCACCAACCAATCTCCTCCTTCCTGCACACCCGCTTCCTCGAGCAGTGTGGACAGGAGCACGCCGGTCCATTCGGCGCAACTGGTCATGCCGTGAGTTTCCTGCACTGTCGTGTGGCGGCGATTCGCACGATTCCCCGCACATTCAATGAAATGCAGCCGAGTCACGGAAGGGAGTCGCTTCAATTCTTCCATGGTGAAGACCAACGGGCGATCCACCATGCCATGAATCATGAGACGATGCTTGTCGGGATCGATATCCGGAACGTAGGCACCGCGTGTGGTCCCTATGTAATGGAGCGAAGAGGGTGTGATCACCCCCACAGAATCCTGCAGCGGAGCCGCAATATGAAAATCGAGCCCAAACGTATCGGGAGAGGGCCTGCCACCGTGGGCTATACGTTCCGACGTTACGAAGCGGGAGCGTTTGCCATAGCCGACCAGTTCATCGGTGCCCTGAATGAATGCTTCAGGCCCTTCCAACTGCCCAGTAGCGGAGTTTGTTGCCGCTCCCAGGGTCATACCACCGGCCAATGCGGCCCCTTGTTTCAGGAATTCCCTTCGATCAGATTTTTTAGAACCCATGGTTCTCTCCTTCTTAGATGAGGTTATCTGAATATCGCTTCCAGTCCGCCCGCAGTATATGCCAACAAATTTTAAACCAAAAGCCCTCTGGTGAGTCGGCGCAATGCTTGCCTGCGGCTGCGCGAAGCAATTGCATAACCAAGATGAATAATCCCCACTAGCTGGATACTACGTCACCTTTTTCTTGTTGCGAATCAATTCCAAAAAAGTAAGGTAAGACTGCGGTGATATCGGGTCTTGCTTCGTTCTCGGAGCGATGTTTATCCATCATTTCAGTTAGCGTTCGAGATAAAACAACCTTGTATTGATTCCACCAAACCGAACCACCTGGCGCTCTTATCAACATTGAGTAGTAATTTAACCAGGGCGCAAGTTGGCTATACTGGATATTGGCATGTTGATGTTGTTGGATCATATTTTCGATAAAGAGAGCGTATTGGTTCATTACGAAGTTGAAAAGTCGCTGCTCATTCAAACTTAAGTTATCAAAATCTTTTAACTCTTCAGCGAAGACTGAAATATTCTCTGGATGTTCAATAAAAGAGTTTCTTTCAAGCTGCCGCCACTCAGCAAGGATTGCATCGAATGTGGCGGTAATTGTCGCCCTAGCGTTTTGCCTTATTTGTAAGCCGAGAAAAAGAAGGGTAGCAATAACTCCTAACGCCCGGCAATTTCCCCAATAGCCCCTATAGCATCCCAATTCATTATAAATCTCTTCGGTTGTGTACCCGCATTCGGGCAATAGCACTCACTCAACAATGCTGCAATATTTGGGGAGAGATCGTTGTCAGTTTCTTATTTTGTTCGTATCCCTGCATTTACTCATTGCTGACCCGTAAATGCTTTAGGGATTTGCAAAAGCCACAGAACCACCAGGGCAAGAGTGGGTATTGACAAGGTAACCAATAAGGTTTCATTCATGGACAGACCAAACCACATATCCGGTGATTGTCCGCAGAAGCCATCCGCTCTAAACAATAGGGGAATCCATTCATCCAGCGGCATGAACTCAGGAAACCCTGCCCCCATCGTGCAACTCGAAATTATCATGCCATTCTCTACTCCCCAGGAATACCAACTGGTATAAAGCGCACCTGCAAGGAAAGCGGTAGTCATCGTCAATCCAACCCAGCGCCACCAGAAATTCCTGGATACAAACGAGCCGATAACAGCAAAGAAGAGGGCGCCATAGACCCAGGCTCTTATCTGCACACACAGGGCGCAAGGATAGGTTTCAAGCGCGTATTGCCAAAAAAGCGCGATGGCCTCCATTAGAAGCAAATAAGCTGCGCCAGTTAACCAGAAGTATCGATTCTGGCTGATCTTGTAGAATTTATTTAACACTTCGAATAGACCCTGGGGAAAATTACATAACATAGACATGTTAGCAAAGAATCAAGAGGAACAGGGTCAAATAATTGCCCCATCGATGAACAAAGGGAGCTGAATAATCTATTGATCCTGCCTTAATCAATTTGCAGCTTCCGGCATCCTCCACAGATAGATACTCACACCCATGCCGATGAGAAATAACATCGTGCAGAGTAATACTTGGGCAACAATCGAGCAAGAGATGCCCATGCTAATCCACACGACTGTAATGGCCCTAATCTTTACCCGCCTGGGTATACCCTGGCCTGCCTCGAAATTACGCACAATTGCACCGAAGTGACGATTGCTGAGCAGCCATCTATGCAAACGCTCCGAAGACCGGGCGAAACAGAATGCTGCCAACAGTACTAACGGTACCGTCGGTAGTAGTGGCAAAAATGCACCCACAACTCCCAAGGCCAATGAGATTATGCCAGCGATTATAAGCAACCAGTGTTTGATCGGTGTCAGCATAAAGAGACTAATCGTCATATGGCCTGAAAACTGAATCGGGTGAAGTCCGAGCCATTTTGGCCTTACTACATTCTTCTTATTGTATGGGAAATCCCTCAAATCCTTCTTCGAACTGGACACCGAGACTATTCAGGTACATCGCCACCATGTTGTATTGCCCAACTGTAAACACTGTCTCCATCAACTGGCGTCGGTCGTAGCGTTGCGCCAGGGCATTCCAGGTAGCATCTGAGACCAGCGCATTGGCATGTAGCTCATCCGCGGTACGTAGCAGGGTGGCATCCCAATCACTCCAGCCAGACGCATCGGGGCCTTCCAGAATGCGCTCTAGCTCAGTGTCTGATATGCCAACGCTGCGCGCCAGGCCGGTATGAGCCGCCCACTCATAGGCACCACCGTTTAACCAGCCGATACGCAGGATGAGCAGTTCCCGATCCCGAATCGGTAGCGAAGTCTCCTGCAACAGATAGTCAGTAAAAACCAGCCAGGCATTACACAGTTCAGTTGCCTGCGCACAGGTAGACCAGACTCCGAGCACCCGTCCATTGCGCTCTCGCGGTGCGAGAATTTCCCGCTG
The DNA here is from genome assembly GCA_002730035.1 of Gammaproteobacteria bacterium. Lineage (GTDB taxonomy): Bacteria > Pseudomonadota > Gammaproteobacteria > Pseudomonadales > Pseudohongiellaceae > UBA9145. Next base: position 13,863 of record PBYU01000068.1, read on the forward strand.
TGCGTCGGTCCAGGGTTTCTCAACGCGGGGAATGCGCGGCGCATCCAGTGGTGGACCTGAGCTCCCGCTATCCTGAGCCAGCAATGGAGTCGATCCCAGCAATACAATAAGAATGGGTCCAAACAGACGAATCAACGACTTCGATGTAATCATAGCGATGTCTCCCGCCCGGGGGCAATAATGGCTTGGTAACTTCATGATGTAAGTGTGTACTCGCTCTATGGTTGCACAATGGGTGATTCAGTTACAGACGCAGCTCATCGCCTTTCGCTATCTGACTCGCCGCATAAAGTAAAACCCGAATCCAGCACATAATAGAATCGGCGCCAATATGGCCAGCAAGGGGCTGAAGCCATACAGCAGGCTGGCCGGTTCCATCATGCGCTGCAGTATCGTGAATAACAGGCCGATGCCGAGAGCAACGAAGACTCTGAATCCCATGGTGGACTCTCGCAACGGGCCAAACACGAAGGAGATCGCCAGGATGACCAGGGCCAGGGTCGATATCGGCTGTAATAGCTTTTTCCAGAAAGCCAGGTAGTAAGTGGCGCTATCCAGGCCTTCGGATTCGAAAAATTGCGCGAAGCGATACAGGCCAGTAATGGATTGGTTATCTGGATCCACCAGTAGCACGCTGAGCAATTCCGGCGACAGTTCTACCTGCCAGTCTTCCTGCAGATAATTCTGTGTGGTGACCGAACCTGTGCCGAATAGACTTTCGCGAATATTGTTAAGTTGCCAGTATGCCGATTCACCCTCTTCAATATAACTAGCGGATTCGGCAAAGCTGCTGGAGATCAGCCGACGTTGCTCGTTTATCTGATAGCGGCTTATTCCAAACAACCGGGTTCCACCGGGCGCAATCGCGTTGATATGGATAAACTCATCACCCATCCGCTGCCAGGTCCCCTGCTCTGGATTGATGGAGGCGGTGCCGCTCTTCTGAATTGCCTTGTTACTCTGGGCAAGTTGTTCCAGGGGTGGAGATACGTATTCGCCAAGAATCAGACTGAGAATCATTACCGCAAAGGTCGGTTTCAACACCGCCAGCACGATGCGCCATACACGCACACCAGCCGACTGCATGACCACCAGCTCATTATTCGACGCCAGAATGCCCAATCCAAACAGGGCGCCACCCAGTGCCGTGTAAGGCAGCAACTCGTAGATGCTGGTGGGCGTTCTAAACAGAACAAGAGTCAGTGCGTTGACCATCGAGTAGTTCTCATCCGTATCTGCCAGCTGATCCAACAGGCTGAAGATCAAATCCAGCGTGGCGATGATAGTGATAACTACCGTCATGGAAAGCAGCACGGTGTTGCGAATATGTCGGTCCAATTGGATCACTGTGATTCCCGTATCCTACCAAGTGAAAAAAAGCGTCCCAATTCTGGAAAGCGAAACAACAGCAAGCCGATACCCACAAACAAACCATGTACCCACCAGACCCCGATTGCAGCACTGAGTTCGCCCTCTGCCACCTGGTCTCTGGAGTACTGCAATAACAGAAAATAGGCCGCATATATCAGCGCGGCAGGTATCAGTTTGCTGTAACGGCCCTGGCGTGGATCCACTTTGCTCATGGGAACCGCAAGCAGCGTAATCACCGGAATCAGCAGGATGATGGACAGGCGCCATTGCAATTCGGCCTGGTGCTCCGGCATTGCTGAACCAAACAGTTCGCGTGTAGGCAGCGTGGCTTCTTCCAGAATCTCTTCGAACTCGGTGGCATCGGGCAACAGGATCAGCTGCGCGTCAAATTGGGCGACACTGAAATCCGCAGCGCCCGGCGCGCCATCATACTGCAGCACGTTCTCCATCCGCATGAAGCGAGCGCCAGACTCGGGATCGATCTCGGGGCGGGCGGTCTCTGCCAGAATAATCCGGGGAGTTTGCAGGCCTGCCTCGTCTTCGGTATTGGTCAGGGCGATGAACACGTTCTGCAATTGCCGCCCCAGAGAAGGAAGGTTTTCAGTGCGTTCGGCATAGGTGACCCGTTCGCCGTCACTGAAAGTTTGGAACTGTCCTGCGACAATCAGGTCAATCTCGGTTAGTTGTTGCTGATTCAGTTTCAGCTGTTCGGTGTTGCGCTCGCCCCAGGGGGCCAGAGACAGACTCACCACGGCCATAAACAGCAACACGACCACGGAGGTACCCAGGGTCAGCATGAGCAGCCGCAGCTGACTGGTGCCGGAACCGAGCAGCACCACCATCTCGTTCTCGGCATACATGCGCCCGTAGGCGAGCAGGATTCCCTGAAAGAATGCCAGCGGAATGATGACCAGCAGAAAATCCGGCATGCGATAGAACATCAGCAGCAGTAACACATCCGAGGCCAATTCTCCGGCGACCGCCTGACCCAGATACTGGATAAATCGGCTGGTGACTCCGACTACCAACAGAATGAGCGTACCCGCAGCCATGATCTGCAGTATTTGTTTGCTGAGATAACGAAATATGATCAAACCCTAGGGTCCCTACGTCCAATTCCCAGGCTAGACCGCAGTTTACTCGAAGCTTGCCTGGTCAGCTAATTCTGGCGAATCGGCGTTCTCAGGCGGCGTGGGATTCCGGCTGGCCTAACAGAGCCTTGAAGGCCGGTGGGACCTGGGCAATCTTATGCCTGTCGAAATCGAAGAACACCACACCCATCTTGGCAATACAGACCAACGCTTCAAGTGCGCTGTTAGTGACCTGCATACCGATGTCGAATCCGTAGCGATTGAATTTGCTGACACCGACATCGACGATTAGCCGATCGTTGGCAAAGGACTCGGAGCGATAATCCACAGCAAGGTCGGTCACAACCATACCCAGACCATAGATATTCGATTCAGTAAATCCCAGGCTGGCAAGAAATTGCAGTCTGGCTTCGTGGAGGATGTTAACCATGGCCACGCTGTCGAGGTGCTTCGCGTAGTTGACATCGCTAATGCCTACACTGCGTTCCATGCTGAATAAAAATTGGTCTGGTGAGGATACTTTTATGCGGGGCATAACTAGTCCTTGATTTTAAAATACGACATCGATCACCTCGTGTGACTACGTCATTCACCTCTGTGTGACAGCGAATAAATCGATAGGTTCAATGCAGATCGATGTTGAATTTCGGCGCATCTTAGCAGGTTTGTTTGGTAATTTCACAAGCCAGATTGGTTAAAAAATGAGCAGTATTGCTTAACTATCTGAATAACTTTAGGATTATCGCTCAATAAAAATTTGCGTAGCCGCGAGCCGCCAACAAGGAGTAAAAAGTCGTTCATGAAGTATTCAATCAAAGCAGGATCGCCCGAAAAAATCAGCACGGATTGCGTTGCAGTGGTGGTCTGGACTAAGGGTGCGCTATCAGATGAGGCCAGCATAATAGACTCAGCCGGTAGCAAATGCATAAGTAAAATCACCCGAGCTGGCGATCTCACCGGAAAACTTGGCGAGACTCAAATCATCCATAATCCAGCCGGTGTGCAAGCCCGGCGCGTGCTGTTGGTCGGTGGTGGGGAGAGGAAGAAGCTTACGGCAAAAAATGCCGCCAAGCTGTTGCAGAGCAGCCTGAAAGCCGCTGGCAAGTTACAGGCGGCGAAGCTGCATTTCGCTCTCGGCAGCCTGGCTGTTACCGACCGCGATGCCAACTGGCTGGTTGCGCGGCTGGCCCAGGAAACCGAAACTTGCAGTTATCGATACGATACCACCAAGAGTAAGAAGCCTAAGCCTGTCGCAACCAAAACCGTAAGTCTCGCCCCGGCTGCCGGTGCCCGCCGTAATAGTCTGCAGGCTGCATTGAAAGCGGGCCAGGTCGTCGGTAAGGCAATAAACCGGGCCAGACAACTGGGTAACCTCCCTGGCAATATTTGCACCCCCACTTTCCTTGCAAAGCAAGCCAGTACCCTGGCTGAACGGCACCGCTCGATTACCACTAAGCTGTTGAGTGAGACGCAGATGGCGCGGTTGGGGATGGGTTCACTGCTGTCGGTGTCGGCAGGCTCTGCCGAACCCGCCAAGCTTATAGTCATACAGCACAAGGGAGCGAAAGCCGACAGCAGACCCCATGTCCTGGTTGGCAAAGGCATTACCTTCGATACCGGGGGCATCAGCCTCAAACCGGGCGGCGCTATGGATGAGATGAAATTCGACATGTGCGGAGCTGCCAGTGTGATCGCCACCATGGGATGTGTCGCCGAATTAAAACTGCCCATCAACATAGTTGGCGTGGTAGCAACGGCGGAAAACATGCCCGGTAGCCGTGCCACCAAACCCGGTGACATCGTCACCAGCATGTCGGGTAAGACCATCGAGATTCTAAATACTGATGCCGAAGGCCGCCTGGTACTATGCGATGCCCTCAGCTACGCCGAACGATTCAAGCCCCGCAGCCTGATCGATATCGCCACGCTCACCGGCGCTGCGGTTGCCACCTTCGGTAGTCACGCGAACGCACTGCTCAGCAACGATGACAAGTTTGCTGCTGCACTGCTGGACTGTGGGGAACAGAGCCTGGACCGGGCCTGGCAGCTGCCGCTGTGGGAAGAATATCAGAGCCTGTTGAACAGCAACTTCGCCGACATCGCCAATATTGGCGGGCCACGAGCCGGCACCATAACAGCCGCCTGTTTCCTGTCACGCTTTACCGAGAAGCAGAAGTGGGCACACCTGGATATTGCCGGCAGTGCCTGGCACTCCGGAGCCCAGAAAGGGGCTACGGGCAGGCCCGTGGGCTTGTTGGTTGAATACCTGAGCAGACAGAAGGCCTAGCGGTGCAACGCGCCGACTATGCCATGGGATAAGCGATGACCCAGGTGAGTTTTTATACACTGAGCAGCAGCGATGAACCCAGCCGCCTGCTGCTCGCCTGTCGGCTCACGGAGAAGGCACGCTCGCTGGGGCATCGCATCTTTATTTGGGCTGAATCGACCGAGCAGGCGCAGCAGCTGGATGCTCTGCTGTGGCAATTCAAGGCAGGCAGCTTTCTACCCCATTCGGTGCTCGAGACAGAGCATCCTGATGGGGAGGCGATAGCCATTGGCACGGCAAGGCAACTGGAGTACCACAGCGATGTCTTGATCAACCTCAGCGAAGCAGCCTGTCATGGTCACCGACAATTCTCGCGAATTAGTGAAATAGTTGACGCCGACAAATAGAGCCTGAAGACTGGTCGTGGGCGCTATCGTTACTACCAGAGTGAGGGTTATTCACCGGAGACTCGCAAGTTGTAATCAGCCGATCCAGAATGCCGTCCCGGCTGATTTAACGAGTCTAGTAATTCCGGAAAAGCCACCGACCTTCAGGTATACTTGCGCCTTTTTAACAGGCGCGCAATTTCGATCGATGGACAAGACATACCAACCACAGCAGCTGGAAGATCACTGGTACAAAACCTGGGAAGCACGAGGCTATTTCGCGCCCCAGGGCGATGGTGCGCCCTATTGTATTGTGATCCCGCCACCGAATGTGACTGGTCGGTTGCACATGGGCCATGGATTTCAGCACGCCATCATGGATGCGCTGATTCGTTATCACCGTATGCTGGGCCATGCCTCACTGTGGCAGGTGGGCACCGATCATGCCGGCATCGCTACACAGATGGTGGTGGAAAGGCAGTTGAACGCAGCCGGCACCAACCGCCAGGCAGTGGGCCGGGAAGCCTTCGTCGAGAAGGTATGGAATTGGCGTGAAGAATCCGGTGGCATAATCACGCAGCAGTTGCGCCGCATGGGTTCTTCGCTGGACTGGACCAGGGAACGCTTCACCATGGACGCGCAATTGTCGGCGGTGGTGGAAAAAGCCTTTATCGACCTGTACGACGAGGGTTTGATCTACCGGGGTAATCGACTGGTTAACTGGGATCCTCAGCTACACACGGCAATCTCCGACCTCGAAGTCATCTCCGAAGAAGAGAACGGTTCACTGTGGCATTTCCGCTATCCATTGGCTGACGGCGCTACCACAGCCACTGGAGAGAACACCATTACGATTGCCACCACCCGCCCTGAAACCATGTTGGGGGATACTGCGGTCGCGGTTCATCCAGAAGACGAGCGTTATAAAGAGCTGCTTGGCAAGTTTGTCGATCTGCCGCTGTGTGATCGCAGGATTCAAATCATCGCCGACGACTACGTGGATCCAGAATTCGGCACTGGCTGCGTCAAAATCACTCCGGCACACGATTTCAATGACTATGAAATTGGCAAGCGCCACGATTTGGAAGTGATAAATGTGCTTACCGATGACGCGCACATCAATGACGATGCGCCCGCCAGCTACCGTGGCATGGATCGCTTCGATGCGCGCACACAGATTGTCGAGGACCTGGACAAGCTTGGACTACTCGAGAAGATAGAAGCCCACAAGCTGAAAGTTCCCCGCGGCGACCGCAGCGGTGTCGTCATAGAGCCTTACCTGACTCACCAATGGTATGCGGCCGTACGGTCCCTAGCCGAACCAGCCATCAAGGCAGTGGAAGACGGTGAGATTGAATTCGTACCAAAGAACTGGGAGAACACCTATTTCGCCTGGATGCGCAATATCCAGGACTGGTGCATCAGCCGGCAACTGTGGTGGGGCCATCGTATCCCGGCCTGGTATGACGAAGAGGGGAATGTCTACGTGGGGGCCAGAGAAGACGAAGTCCGCAGTAAGTACCAGCTGGCCGAGAATCTGCTATTACGACAGGATGTAGATGTATTGGACACCTGGTTCTCCGCCGGGCTCTGGACCTTCTCTACGCTGGGATGGCCAGATGATCGTGAATATTTCGACCGTTTTCATCCCACCGATGTATTGGTAACCGGATTCGACATAATCTTCTTCTGGGTAGCACGCATGATCATGATGACCCTGAAGTTTACCGGCGAGATTCCCTTCAAAAAGGTTTACATCACAGGGCTGGTTCGTGACGAGCATGGCCAGAAGATGTCCAAGTCGAAAGGCAACGTGCTTGATCCAATCGATCTGATCGATGGCATCTCTCTGCAAGAGCTGATTACCAAGCGCACTGCCGACATGATGCAACCGCAACTACAAGAAATGATCGAACAACACACCCGCGAGTCTTTCCCGGATGGCATCACCGGATATGGCACCGATGCGTTGCGCTTTACATTCTACTCTCTGGCATCTACCGGTCGTGACATCAAGTTTGACCTGGGCCGCACCGAAGGCTTTCGTAATTTCTGTAACAAGATATGGAACGCTGCGCGTTACGTCCTGATGAACAGCGAAGACAAAGTTATTCCGAGCAAACTCAATCCCCTGCAATGCTCAGTGGCGGATCGATGGATAATCAGCCGTTTCGAACAGACGGCTAACGCTATCGAGGCAGCGATGGCGAACTATCGCTTCGACCTCGCCTCCCAGGCGCTGCATGAATTTATCTGGAACGAATACTGTGACTGGTATGTAGAACTCTCCAAGCCGATTCTCTGGGACGAGGAAGCCAACCCGGACCAGTCCCAGGCCACGCGCCGGGTGTTACTCACAGTTCTGGAAAAGAGCCTGCGCCTGCTACACCCCTTCATGCCCTTTCTTACCGAAGAAGTCTGGCAGCGAGTGGCGCCGCTGTTAAGCATAGAGGGAGACAGCATCATGCTGCAGCCCTATCCGGTATACGATGTCGCTAATGTCGACCAGGAAGCAGAAGCCAATATCGATTGGTTGAAGGGCGTCATCATTGCAATTCGCAATATCCGGGGCGAGATGAATATTTCGCCTGCCAGGTCTATTCCTGTGCTACTGCGGAGCAGCTCTGAATCCGACCGGCAACGTCTTGAGGGCTATCGCCCTTACCTGCAGAAACTGGCCAGACTGGACAGCATCGAATATCTGGCTTCCAGTGCTGAAGCGCCTGCCGCCGCCACGCAGTTGCATGGTGATCTGGAGATACTGGTGCCACTGGCCGGCCTTATCGACGTGGAAGCAGAATGCGCCCGGCTTAACAAAGAAATCAGCAAGCTCGAGGGCGGCCTCAAGGCGGTTAGCGGCAAACTGGGTAACACGAAGTTTGTCGACAACGCACCCCAAGCGGTGGTGGCCAGGGAGAGGGAAAAAGAACAGCAGATGTCCGGTGCGTTGAAGGCGCTACGGGAAAAGCTGGAACAACTTCAAGTTCTCTAGACTTACAATTCTCTCAGGTCTTTCGGCATACTGAAAACGATATTCTCTTCAACCCCCTGCAGTTCTTCAGGCTCCCGGTGACCTATCTCTTGCAATTTCTGCACGACCTGTTGCAACAGTATTTCCGGCGCCGACGCCCCGGCACTTATGCCAAATCGTGACTTGTTCTCGAACCAGTGCAGATCGATATCATCGACGCTGTCAATCAGGTAGGAAGCGCAGCCCAACCGTTCGGCCAGTTCCTTGAGGCGGTTTGAGTTTGAACTATTGGGTGAACCAACCACTAATAGCAGATCGCATTCCAGGGCGAGCTGTTTTACCGCATCCTGCCGATTCTGCGTGGCATAGCAGATGTCTTCCTTGCGCGGCCCCTGGATTGCCGGGAACCGCTTACGCAAGGCATCGATCACCTTCGCCGTGTCGTCCATCGACAAGGTAGTCTGAGTGACGTAAGAGAGCTTGTCAGGATCATTCACCTCAAGCAGTTGCACATCTTCTACCGATTCAACCAGATAAATCTGTCCACCATTATCACTTTCGTACTGGCCCATGGTGCCTTCGACTTCCGGGTGAAACTGATGGCCGATGAGCACACACTCTCTGCGTGCCTGGCTGAACCTGATCACTTCCAGATGTACTTTCGTCACAAGGGGGCAAGTGGCATCAAATACCTTATAGCCTTTCTCTCTCGCTTCTTCCTTAACCGCCTGGGAAACTCCATGAGCGCTGAAAATAACGATGGACGGTCTGCCTTGCTCATCAATTAGTGGAATATCGGACAACTCATCGACGAAGATGGCACCGCGTTCCCGTAGCTGGCGTACAACGAATTTGTTATGCACCACTTCGTGACGCACATAAATCGGGGCACCGTAGATGTCCAAGGCACGATTAACGATATCAATGGCACGATCCACGCCAGCACAGAAACCCCGTGGATTCGCGAGCCGAATCGAAGTAGCCGATTCTGTTGTTGCCTGAAGATTCATACTGAGGGCCGCACTAAAGTTTCACTTCCACCGCCGCGACGCTGACGGGAATGACGGATATGATTCTGGCCTTGAAGAGGATCGGTTTGCCAGCCAGGGGATGATTAAAATCCACACTGATTGAGTCTTCCACAATAGCCGTTATGACTCCCGGCAAATCGAATCCAGCGGCATCCTTGAAGGATACTACGCTGCCTACTTCGGTCGGGATCAACTCATCTTCCAGCAAATGTCTGAACTTGGCAATGGCAATTCGATGTCGATTGTCCGGATTGACCGGCCCGAAGGCCTGTTCCGCTTGCAGCAAATGCTCGATCTCTTCGCCCGTCTTCAAACCGATAAGCAATGCCTCGAAGCCAGGTAACATATTCCCATCGCCCAGTCGAAAACTAGTGGGATTCCCAGAAAAATTGGAGTCTATGATCTCTCCATTACTGAGTGCCAGGGAGAAATGCAGGCAAATCAGCGCGCCGTTCTCGATGACAGGTTCTGGTCTCTGCTGCATCCCGAATTCGAATAAAGCTCAGGCGAAACGACGCAGCTCGCCGTCACCTTCGATGTTATCGACACAGCGGTGACAGAGGGTAGGATGCTCGGCGACTTCTCCCACATCCTCGCGATGATGCCAGCAGCGCTCACACTTGTTGTGAGTCGAGGCGGTGACAGTGAGTTTAAGCCCATCGAGATTGGTCTCGACTGCTCCATCTTGCGCGTTCTCCAGAGTATCGATCGAAGCTCTAGAAACAATCAACACGAAGCGCAGCTCCTCTTCAAGCCGACCCAACAGTTCTGCTAATGGCGGATCGCAGTATAGATCGACTTCGGCACTCAATCCGGAGCCTAGCAGTTTTTCGGCGCGCTTGATTTCAAGCTCCTTGTTTATCGCCGTCTTAACAGCCATGAGCTGGCGCCAGAACTGATCCGAAAAATTTTCCGCTTCATCGAGCTCAGCCACACTGTCGTCGAAGTCTGAAAGCAGCACCGAGGCTGCACGCTCGCCGGGAATATTCTGCCAGATCTCGTCGGCGGTAAAACTGAGTATCGGCGCGATCATGCGGCTTAACATCTCCAATATATGGAACATGGCAGTTTGCGTCGAGCGGCGCGCTGGGCTATCGGTCTTCATCGTATACTGTCTATCCTTGATCACATCGAGGTAGAAGCCACTCAGCTCGATCGCACAGAAGTTGTGAATCTTCTGATACACGTTCAGGAAATTGCATTCATGGTAGTGCTCGATGATGTCTTTCTGTAGTAACTGACACTGGCGAACTATCCAGTAATCCAGCGTCAGCAACTCACCTACCTCAACTGAGTCTGAAACCGGGTCGAAGCCATTCAGATTGGCGAGCAAGAATCGCCCTGTATTGCGAATTCGTCGGTAAGCATCGGCGACCCGTTTGAAAATTTCCTCGGAAACTGTCATCTCGCCGCGGTAGTCAGTGGCAGCTACCCACAGCCTCAGAATATCGGCACCGTGCTGCTTAAATATCTTCTCCGGCGCGACCGTATTACCGAGTGACTTGGACATCTTCTTGCCTTCGGCATCGACGAAGAATCCATGGGTGAGTGCGGCTTTGTAAGGCGCGCTGCCGTGCATGGCGATGGCGGTCTTTAACGAGGACTGAAACCAGCCGCGATGTTGATCTGACCCTTCCAGATACAGGTCGGCCGGGTACTGCAATTCTTCCCGTTGCTTAAGCACGGAAAAATGCGTGACTCCCGAGTCGAACCACACATCCAGAGTATCGGAGACCTTCTCGTAGTCAGCCGCTTCGGCACCCAGTAATTCTTCTGCTTCCAGCTCGAACCAGGCCTCGATACCCGCCTGTTCGATTCGCTCGGCAACCTGTTCAAATAATTCCTCGGTGCGTGGATGCAGTTGCTGGGTTTGCTTGTTAACGAACAGCGTTATTGGCACACCCCAGGTACGTTGGCGTGAAATACACCAGTCCGGACTCGCCCTCAACATGAGTTCCATGCGTGCCTTACCCCAGTCGGGAATCCATTGGATTGCCTCTACCGCCTCAAGGGCTGAGTCCAGCAATCCCTTTTCGCTCATGCTGATAAACCATTGGGGAGTAGCTCGGTAAATCAGCGGCGTCTTGGTGCGCCAGCAGTGCGCGTAGCTATGGGTGATTATCTCTTCGGCCACCAGCGCATTGGTCTTGCGCAGTGTGTCAAGAATTTGCTCGTCGACTTTATAGACATGTGCTCCGGCAAACTCACCGGCTCCGGCGGTAAACACACCGTTCTCGTCGACAAGATTCAGCGTACCGAGACCATAACGCTGGCCCACATTGAAATCGTCCACACCGTGATCTGGAGCGGTGTGCACTGCCCCGGTACCGGTTTCCGTGGTTACATGCTCGCCCAGAACTAGAGGTACCTGTCGGTCTACAAACGGGTGTTGCACTAATAACTTTTCAAGATTCTGACCACCGGTCTCAGCGAGTCTTTCGAAATTCTCGCAACCGTATCTGGCCATCACTGAGTCCACCATGTCGCTGGCCAGTAACATCAATTCTGAGCCATTGCCAAGATCGCAGCGCACCAGCGTATAGGCGAGCTCGGCATGCAGACACACGGCCTGATTCGATGGCAGCGTCCAGGGAGTAGTTGTCCAGATGACGACGGATATGGATTCGACATTACTCTCCAGCTCAGCCGCATTGAACACCGCAAGAAATTGCTCCCTGTCAACCACGGGAAATCGCACGTCGATCGCGAAAGAAGTCTTATCCTGGTATTCGACCTCGGCCTCCGCCAGCGCCGAAGCACCGACGACGCTCCAATAAACAGGTTTGTATCCTTTCACCAGATAGCCGTTGGCAACTATCTTACCCAGTGCCCTGACGATATTCGCCTCGGTCTCAAAGTTCATGGTCAGATAGGGTTTATCCCAATCGCCCAGCACACCCAGACGAATAAAACCCTGCCGCTGAATGTCCACCTGTTTTTCCGCATAGTCACGACAGGCCTGACGGAACTCGGCAAAGCTGACCTTCTGCCCCGCCTTGCCTTTCTTCTTCTCAACGTTGTGTTCGATCGGCAGGCCATGACAATCCCAACCCGGAATATACGGCGCATCATAGCCGCTGAGCTGCCTGGATTTGACGACGATGTCCTTGAGCGTCTTGTTGATGGCATGGCCCAGGTGCAATTCACCGTTTGCGTAAGGGGGACCGTCATGCAGGATAAATTTGGGGCGACCGGCGTTCTTGGCGCAGATCTGGCGATACAGATCGAGTTTCTGCCATTTCGCCAGCATGGCCGGTTCCCGTTGCGCCAGGTTGGCTTTCATCGGAAACTCGGTGTGAGGCAGGTTGAGTGTGTCTTTGTAGTCAGTCATTGCTATCCCGAATCTTCACCGCTTACAGTGCCGCGCCGAAGACTTCACGCACCTGCTGAACATCGGCACTGATTTGTTGCTTCAATGCATCCAATCCATCGAATTTCAATTCTTCCCTGAGCTTGAGCCTGAAAATAATCTCTATGTTTTTACCGTATAAGACCTCATCGAAATCCAGGATATGCGCTTCGAGCAGAGCATCACCATCTTCAGTTACCGTGGGCCGATACCCAATGTTAACCGCTGCCGGATGAAAACGGTCACCTAACCTTACCTGACATGCAAACACTCCGTGTAGCGGGATATTCAGTCGATGAGGGTTGATATTGCAGGTTGGAAATCCGAGCTCAGAACCCAAATGCTGACCGCTTACCACCTCACCTGTCATCGAGAATGGTCTGCCCAGTAATTGTTCTACCAATTCGAAATTCGACTCGGCGAGTTGCTCACGAATGAAGGAACTGCTGATACGCTGTCCATTGCGTTCGTAAGCCGCTGTTTCGATTACTTCAAATCCAAATTCTTCACCGGATTTTTGCAGCAATGAAAAATCACCCCTACGATTATGCCCGAACCGAAAATCATGTCCGACAATGAAGCAGGCTATACCCAGGCCATCAACAAGAATTTCCTGAATGTATCTTGCCGCGCTAAGCTCACTGATGGCTTTGTTGAAACTGAGCTGAAATACATAGTCGATTCCGAAACTCTCCAGTAGATCAAATTTTTCCTTGAGCGATGTCAGACGGGTTGGGCACTCGCCGTCGGGACCGGCAAAAAACTCCTCCGGGTGAGGTTCGATCAGAATCACCAGTGAGGGCAAATTCAGTTGCTCGGCCTTCTGCTTGAGCTGATCCAGAATCAACTGGTGACCCAGGTGAACCCCATCGAATTTACCGATGGTGGCGACACAGCTCTGCTGTAGCTGGGAAAAGTGATTTGTGTCTTCAGATATGATCATGGGGGGCTGGGTGCCGCTAAAAGCGCAGGATTATACCCCTTTCTCCCTGAGCTGTGCAGGATTCCTGCTGCCAAATGACGGCTTTCTGCCAGTCAGGCAATGAGAGCGGGAATGCAGCCTGGTCTGAGATTTATCCGGCGTCTCGCTGGGCTCGCAGTCTCTTCAATCCCTTTCGAAACAGGATGTTTGCCAGCGCAATCAGACAGATGATGACCAGGCCCTGGCCAATCATGGCATTAACGACTGAAATTGTTTCAGGTCGACTCGAAAGGAGCACTAAATTGACAAGCGTGGCCGCAGCCACGATTCCTATCAACGTAGCGGCACCGAGCTGCAATATCGCGACAAGCTTGTCCATCACCGGATTATAGCAAGTCAAGGGACGCTCTGAACAAATAGTTGGCGTCCCTAGGCAGACTCTTGCCGTTTATGGAATGACAGGAATTGTTTCAGCCCTTCGGCTCCGAGAAAACGGTTCAGCGTCTTGACGTCAGTCTTCCTGGCATCGACGATGATTAACCCCTCCAGCGAGTCATTGAATTTGGAGTGAATATTGAAACACACCAGCCTGCCATTCAAAGACAGGTAATGGCGCAATAGCACCGGCACTGCCTTACCGGGATCACAACGCCCTATTAACTTGCCCAATATCTTGACATTAGCCAGTTCCGACAGTATTTCCCCACTCCACACTCGGTTTCGCACCCGGTGAGGAGTCAGTGGTTGGGCCAGCTCGGCAAACTCCTGTGCCTTGAAATTTGTAAGCAGGGTATCCGCAATAAGAGATCGCGCCAGATCGCTATACTCTCTGGAAATACTCACCGAACCGAATAAAGTGTGATACCTGGGTCTCTGCACGAGTATTTGGCCAATACCTCTCCACAGCAAATTCAGGGAAGTCGGCTGGCGTTGATAATCTGGATGAATGAAAGACCGACCCATCTCGATCGCCGAGCCCAGCCGCCTGGTAAAGGCCTCATCGTACTTATACAGGGAACGTGAATAGAGCCCGGCGACACCATGTGCTGCGACGATTTCATCCACCAGTCCGACACGATAAGCCCCGGCAATGCGTTTTTCTGATTTATCCCAGAGAAACAGATGCAGGTAGTGAGGGTCGAATTGATCGGAGTCCCTGGATAGTCCGGTACCCTCTCCCACCGCACGGAACGATACCTCTCGAGCGATAGCTATCTGTTCCATAATCGCACCCAGGCTTTTAAAAGGTGCGCAATAGACATCCAGCACCTCATGCTCAACCAGCTTGAATTCCTGCAGCCCCGCGATGGCGAGATCAATCTCCGTGGCGTTTATCTGCAGATCGAACTCATCGATGTTCTGGGTGGGTATGACACGGCTCTTGTCAGGTTGCTGTGCGAGCGCATCGGTGCTCACCCGCAGATATTCGGTGACCGCGCGGGGGTTTTGCAGGAGTCGCAATTCCTGTGCAGGAATAGGCCGGCCAAAAGTGAGCGGTAGGGTGTAACCCTTTTTATTGGCGAGTTGGCGTGGTAGCAGGACCGTACGCAGGCGAGGATGCAGCATGCCTGCGGCATAGAAGTAGGAGCTGTTACGCCCGCCGACATAAACCGGCACGCTGGTGCATTGGTATTTCTTAACCAGCTGCCCCACCAGTCGATTCCAGCAACGGTCCAGGATGCGCCCCTGGCCTAGCTTATAGGCTGCCACCATGCCCGCCGGAAAGATGAGTACGGCGCCATCTTTCAGTAGATGTTTGTGTACCTGCTTGATGCCGCCGACATTGCCAGCCGCAGCATTACTGGACAGTACATCCACGCCAATAAACAGATCTGCCACTTCAGGGATGCGGCGCAGCAATTCATTGGTGAGTACCCGTAAGTCCGGCCTAAGCTCGGCAACTACCTTGGCAATGGCCATGCCTTCCAGTCCACCCAGCGGGTGATTGGCAACAATCAGCAACGGACCTTCACGCGGAATATCATCGAGATTCAGACTATTCTTGATCTCAATAGTGATCCCTAAAGCATCGAGAGAATAGCTCAGAAATTCGTAAGATGTTGTCTGTTTTGGACGCTCATCATAAATCTTCGCTAGCGGGCTCAGGGCCAATACCCGCTCCACTAGAGCGGCGACGAATCTAGGCTTGATTGGCAGTCGGCAAGGATTAGTCATTTTGTGGATACTGCTTTACCAGTTTGCTTTCGTGTCGCCAGGCCTTGTAAAGTGCCAGCAATCCAGGTGTGGTATACCCCTGATTTCGGTTAGCGTGCCCCAGTTTAAACTGCGTTCTGTACTGCCGCAATAGCGTCGTTATCGCATCCCACAAGCCGGCATTGCGATCCCAGATATTTATGGACTCGGCACTGCCGCCGTTTATCTCAATGATTTCGAAATCCTGCCCCAGTTGCAGGCTTTCAATATCCTTGAACTTCACGTCGAGGCGGCCGTAATTAATGTTAGGGATATCATCGAATATTCGATCCAGCGATTTTAGCAGTTGCTCATTGATCAGGTGGTTGGCATCTCGGAATACCGCTCCACGACTATGACTGGCAGCAAAGATCAACCTGAATATCTCTCCTTCCGGAACTGGCTCGTGCCATTTGTCGTTGTGTCGGTTGCGGTACAAATGTAGCAATTCACCCGCTCTAGGATCCTGCGCCACCAGTTCTGCCAATGTGCTCACGCCATCGCCTACGACATATGGCATGTACTTCAATGCAATCGATGTAATCTCACCGCCATCCTGGCCCGGATGCCTAACATAGAACACACCTGCTTCGGCATGCCAGTCACTGAGCCGCTGAAACTGTATTCCTCCCCCGCTTGGAAAACTCTTCAGGTAATCCTGTAGTTCGCTCTCACTCTTTAGCAGTTTTACGCCAACACCTCGACAACCGAGCTCTGGTTTGCCGACAATCGGCAAATCGAAACCAGATGATCTGAGAGCGACCAACACGTCAGTAGTCTGCGTGTCCACATCGGCGTCACTCACTTCATATGTCATCCAGGGTAATATCCATTTTCGAGCTTCATCACCAGCCACCTCGAATATCTCTGACTTCGACGTGCCCACCATACCTGACAGCGAAATTGCCGGATTCGCAATGAGTGGCAGACTGAGGCTTCGGTAGCGAATGGCCAGCAAAACCCATTGCAGGACAACGGGAATATACATCAGCCACATCGGCCAGAACTCGAAGAACGATGTGGTACGGCCACTCAAGTCAAGCGGTGGCATACCAGGTTGAGCACGATGGGAAGTTTCCTGTGGCGGAGTATTCAAGACAGTATTGGCGAATTGCATCGCTCACTAGACCGATAGAAGCCACTCATTATTGCACCCCCGGATGAGTGTCTCAATTGGTGGAGCAGATGACTATGCTATTATCTGCCAAAATTCATCACCGGATTTAAAAGATTTAGCCTACTTATGCTGGGAAAAATTCTTCTCACCCTGGCGGTTATTGGCATCGCGTATTTCATCTTGCGAAAACGCCAAATTGCGGAAAGCGGAAACCAGCAGCCTCCAGCCCGCAAATCGCCGACCGCTGACAAGAGCGCTGCAGCAGGAAAAACGGCCTCCGCCGTTGATCAGAAGGAGGCAGATGGCAGCCTGGCGGCAGATTTGCGCATTGGAGCCTATATGTTCCTGGTCTTGATGGTGGGCCTGGGAGCTGCACTCTATTATTTCCGCTGGCAGGACGACCACAGGATACTCACCGTCAACCTGCATAGAGATAGTCAGGCCACACCGGTTACCTATGAGGTCTACAAGTACCAGCTGGACCAACGCAGCTTTGTCACCGTCGACGGAACGACTGTCAACGTTGCCGGAGATGAACGCATGGAGGTCATTGGACTTCAGGACTAAGCAATACAGCTATCGCGCGCTTGCTCAAATCCACTAAAGCATCTTCGTCGAGCGCTGCGTAGTCGGCTATTTTAGCGCGCATCGAGGCCGCCCAGAAGCGTCTCATATGATCGGCGACCCGTGCAGCATCCTGCTCCTCGCTGTCCCCCCGTGCCAGGTTGGCAGAGATTTGATTGAGCATTTTTATCAGGTGTTTTAGTTCAGCATCGGTCATCGTTACACCTGTGTAAGTCGCTGTGAATTAGTATAAACAACATGCCGGCCAGCGCTGGAAAACCCAACCAGGCTGATGTTTGCCTGTTGGGCTACCTCCAGTGCCATGGTGGTTGGTGCGGAGACCGCCACTACCACGGGCATTCCCGCCATGGCAGCCTTCTGCACAACCTCGTAACTGGCGCGACTGGAAATCAACAGAAATCCAGCAGCGGCAGACAAGCCTTCCTGACACATCCTGCCTACCAGTTTATCGAGCGCATTGTGCCGGCCCACATCTTCACAGAGTTGCAAGATAGTACCATCGGGATCGCACCAGGCTGCACCATGTACGGCACCGGTTACCGACTGGATTGGTTGATTGTCGGCCAACGCCTGGGTCGCATGCTGGATTGCTGCATGGGAAATTACGCAATCGCCTGTTACCGGTTTCACGGGAAGGCGAATCTGCTGCAGGGATTCCGCACCACAGATGCCACAGCCAGTACGCCCGGTGAGGCTGCGACGCCTGTCTTTCAACCCTGCAAAACATTGATTGGAAACGGATATCTTGACCTCGATTCCAACCGCACCATGTATCAGCTGCAAGTCGTAAATATCGTTACTGCTTTCGATGATGCCTTCGGTAAGGCTGAAACCAATGGCAAAGGCTTCCAGGTCCGTGGGACTGACCATCATTACGGCGTGGGACAGGTCGTTGTAAACCAGCGCTACCGCTGTTTCCTCGGCAATCTTGTCGGTAATGGTCTGCACGTCAAGCTGACTGTCCGCAGCGGAATGCTGATGGGCTGTCCATACATCGACCGAGGCCTCAACAATACCCGGCTCGGAAGTTGATTGTTCGTCTTCAGCCGTTACTGCAGCGTCATTCTCCAGGCTCTGTCTCTTGTCCATGTTCCCCACGTCAGGATTTGGCCCGATCCAGCAAGCCCAGTTGCTGTTCTGAGAAGGCTTCATACTTGGCCTGCCAATCGGAGAGGCCCGAGACTTTGCTCACCTGTACTGCCGTCACCTTGTACTCAGGGCAATTTGTGGCCCAGTCGGAGTTATCCGTTGTGATGACATTGGCACCGCTTTCCGGATGATGAAAGGTCGTATACACAACGCCGGGTTGTACGCGGTCGGTGATGTCAGCCTTGAGTACAGTATCCCCCACACGACTGCGCAGTTGAACTGAATCACCCCGGTTGATGCCTCTCTCTTCGGCATCGTGTGGATGAATTTCCAACACATCCGCAGCGTGCCAACTCATGTTTTCCGTGCGTCGTGTCTGGGCGCCAACATTGTATTGTGACAGGATGCGCCCGGTGGTTAGTAACAGGGGAAAGCGCCGGTTTACTTTCTCATCGGTGGCGACAAATTCGGTGATGGCGAAATAGCCCTGCCCCCTGACAAACTCATTCACATGCATGATGGGTGTCCCGCAAGGCGCAGCGTCATTGCACGGCCATTGAATCGAGCCTTGCTGCTCCAGCCGATCGTAACTCACTCCCTGAAAGGTCGGTGTCAGGGCGGCGATCTCATTCATGATTTCGGAAGGATGGCGGTAGTCCATGGGATAACCCAAAGCATTCGACAGGGCCATCGTGGCTTCCCAATCGGCTTTGCCACTGATTGGCGCCATTACTCTTCGTACCCGCGAGATGCGACGCTCGGCATTGGTGAAAGTGCCGTCTTTTTCGAGGAATGAGGCTCCCGGCAGAAACACATGGGCAAATTTTGCAGTCTCGTTAAGAAAGATGTCCTGAATGATCAGGCAATCCAGGTTCCGCAGTGCCGCTTCCACATGTTGAGTGTTAGGATCTGATTGGGCAATGTCTTCACCCTGACAATACAGGCCCTTGAAGTGACCCGCTACTGCGGCATCGAGCATATTGGGAATACGCATGCCAGGTTCACTATCGATCTGTACGCCCCAGCATTCTTCGAAAGGCTGGCGCACGCTGTCGATAGAGACATGTCGATAGCCAGGGAGCTCATGGGGAAACGAACCCATGTCGCAGGAACCCTGCACGTTGTTCTGCCCTCTCAGCGGATTCACACCGACCCCTTCCCGCCCGATATTACCGGTGAGCATGGCCAGGTTGGCGATGCCCATCACCATGGTGGAGCCCTGACTGTGTTCCGTGACGCCCAATCCATAATAAATGGCGGCATTCTTGGCGCTGGCATACAGCCTGGCCGCGGCAATAATCTTCTGCGCGTCGATGCCGGTGACTTTTGACATGGCCAGAGGTGAATTTCCGGGTTCGCTGATAAAGCGTTTCCACAGCTCGAACACCTCAGACTCGCAGCGTGCTTCGATAAAATCTGTCGCCTCGAGGCCTTCGGTGACAATGACATGGGCCATGGCATTGATCAGAGCTACGTTGGTACCCGGTAACAGGTTCAGGTGGTGGGCGCTGCTTACATGTGGGCTACGTACCAGGTCGATGCGGCGCGGGTCGGCGACTATGAGCTGCGCTCCCTGCCTAAGGCGTTGCTTCATGCGCGAAGCGAAAACCGGGTGCGCATCGGTTGGATTGGCACCGATCACCATGATCACATCGGCTTTTCCCACCGAATCGAAGTTCTGGGTACCTGCCGACTCCCCGAGGGTAGTCTTTAATCCGTAACCGGTCGGCGAATGACAGACTCGGGCACAGTTGTCGACGTTGTTATTGCCAAAGGCGGCGCGGACCAGTTTCTGTACCAGGTAGGTTTCTTCGTTGGTGCAGCGCGATGAGGTAATACCACCCACCGAGTCTTGCCCATTCTCGTGTTGGATGTGCCTTATGCGCTGCGCCGCAAAGTTGACCGCCTCATCCCAGGAAACCTGTCGCCAGGGCTCATCGATACTGTCACGAATCATCGGTTCAGTAACACGATCCCGGTGTGTCGCATAACCCCAGGCGAAACGACCTTTTACACAGGAGTGGCCCCGATTCGCCTGGCCTCCCTTGTACGGCACCATGCGCACTAGCTGGTCGCCCTTCATTTCTGCCTTGAATGCACAACCCACACCACAATAGGCACAAGTGGTCAGCACACTATGTTCTGGTACGCCGGCTTCGACCACCGACTTTTCTATAAGGGTCGCCGTCGGGCAGGCTTGCACACAGGCGCCACATGCCACACATTCAGAGTCCATGAAGTCTCCGTTCTGCCCTGCCACCACCTTGGACTCGAAGCCACGCCCATCGATGGTCAGTGCGTAGCTACCCTGCACCTCTTCACAGGCTCGCACGCAGCGGGAACAGACGATGCATTTACTGGAATCAAAATTGAAATAAGCCTGACTGGAGTCAAGGGGCGCATCCAGATGATTCTTGCCGGCATAGCCATAACGCACTTCTCGCAGCCCAACCTCGCCGGCAGCATCCTGCAACTCACAATCGCCATTGGCGGCACAGGTCAGGCAATCCAGCGGGTGGTCTGAGATGTACAACTCCATCACGTTGCGCCTGAGTTTCGCCAGCGCTGCGGTCTGCGTTCGCACAACCAGACCGTCTTCGGCCGGGGCAGTACAGGAGGAAGGGAATCCCTTGCGCCCTGCGATCTCCACCAGACAGAGCCGACAGGAACCGAAAGCCTGCAAGGAATCGCTAGCACAGAGTCTGGGCAGGTTGATGTCGAGCTGTGCGGCGGCACGCATGAGTGAAGTACCACGCGGCACATTCACTTGCTGACCATCGATAGTCAGCTCGATCCTCTCGCTTGAATTATCAACAGCAATGGCGGGCGTACCATAGTCCTTGTCGGCATCGAGGGTCTGCTGAGAATTCGGGTCAAAAAATTGCAACATAAGTCTCTTTCTGGTTCAGCTGTATGGCCTCAGGATATTTTGAAATCATCGGCGAAATGCTGCAGTGCACTTCTGACGGGGAATGGCGTCATGCCTCCCATCGCGCACAATGATCCAGCT
The DNA here is from genome assembly GCA_002730035.1 of Gammaproteobacteria bacterium. GTDB lineage: Bacteria > Pseudomonadota > Gammaproteobacteria > Pseudomonadales > Pseudohongiellaceae > UBA9145. Next base: position 35,244 of record PBYU01000068.1, read on the forward strand.
ACCATCGTATCGCAGAGTTCTTCCAGTAAAGCCACTGCTTGTTCTCGTGCAGGCTCATTTTCCGCCTCGCCCTGGATTGAGTCGATAACTTCTACGCCTCTTACTGAGCCGATGCGGCAGGGTGTACATTTGCCACAGGATTCAATCCTGCAAAATTCCATGGCAAATCGGGCCTGCTCGCGCATGTTGACCGACTCATTGAACACCACCACTCCGCCGTGCCCCAGCATGGCATCTATCGCCAGGAACGCTTCGTAGTCCAGGGTTGTATCCCACTGACTCTCGGGCAGGTAAGCGCCGAGTGGCCCACCAACCTGTACGGCGCGCATCGCCCGTCCCGTGCGGGTGCCGCCCCCGAACTCTTCCAGCAGCGCGCGCAGTGTCGCCCCGAAAGCTAATTCAACCAGGCCTGCCTGCTTGATATTACCGGCTAATTGAAAAGGCAGGGTTCCGCGTGACTTGCCAACGCCGTAGCCTTCATAGCTTGCGGCCCCTCCTGCCAGAATGGTCGGTACCGATGCGAGTGACACTACGTTATTGATTACCGAGGGCTTGCCGAAGAGTCCTTCGATTGCCGGTAGCGGCGGCTTGGGTCTTACCTGGCCACGTTTTCCTTCCAGGCTTTCCAGCATGGAAGTCTCTTCTCCACAGATATAGGCGCCGGCCCCCAGCCTTACTTCAATCTCAAATTTCTTGTCACTGCCGGCTATGTTGTTACCCAGATATCCCCCATGTCTGGCCAATTCGATCGCATCACGCAGGACAGTGTGGGCGAGCGGGTACTCCTCCCGCAAATAGAGGTAGCCCTGTTCGGCGCCCACGGCCAATCCGGCGATGACCATGCCTTCGATCAGACTGAACGGATCACTCTCCATGAGCATGCGATCTGCATAGCAGCCCGAATCCCCTTCATCGGCATTGCAGACGATGTATTTCATATCCGAGGGCGTGTCCAGCACGGTCTGCCATTTAACGCCGGTCGGAAAGGCCGCACCACCACGCCCGCGCAGACCTGATTGGGTGATGCAGCTTACAATGTCCTGCGCTGACATAGAGAGCGCCGCATTCAAGCCCTCGAAGCCCTGCCGAGCACAGTAGTCTTTTAGCGACAGGGGATCGATGATTCCCACTCGGGAAAATGTCACCCGTTGCTGATTCTTCAGGAAGGGAATTTCTTCTGTCAGGCCGAGCGCCAAACGATGTTCTGTCGCTCCCTCCCAGAATCGATCTGCCATTAGTTGTCTGACATCTGCCTCGCCGACTGGACCGAAAGCGATGCGACCCCTGTCGGTATCGACCTCTACCATCGGTTCGAGCCAATACAGGCCACGTGAGCCATTGCGCAGAACTTCCATGTTGAGGCCCGCATCGGCTATTGCGGTGGCAAACCTGCCGGCAACCTGGTCGGCTCCGAGCGAGCAGGCGGTGGTGTCTCGAGGTACGTAAATTCGGATCATAGCGGCCTCTATTTGACCTCCACCGCGGTGTTACCGAGTTGCTTAACAATCTCATCGAAGCGCTCGGCATCGACGTGACTGAATACCCTGTCAGCCACCCGTACGGAAGGGGAACAGGCGCAATTACCGAGACAGTACACAGGCAGCAGGGTGATTTCCCCATCACCGGTAGTCTGATGAAAGTCGACGTTGAGCGAGCGCCTGGCGTGTTCTTCCAGTGCGCGACTCCCCATCGCCTGACAGGCTTCGGCTCGACAGATCTGAATCGTGTGTCTTCCGGGTGGGCTGGAACGGAAGTAGTGATAGAAAGTGACGACGCCATGCACTTCGGCACGGGAAAGGTTTAGACCGGAGGCAATAATGGGCAGCGTATCGCCTGGCACATAACCGATGGCATCCTGTAGAGCGTGCAGGATCGGCAGCAGGGCACCAGGCTGATCCTGGTGGGCCGCTATGATGTCCGACACTAAATCGGCATGATCAGCTTGGCTACTCGCTTCACTCATGAGTTCGATTTACTAAGAGGCTCTACTGCTGTTAGGCTAATTTTCAACGACTATTCAATGGCAAAGCGGGCGATCCGATCACCCCCGGCAATACCACCTACCCAAATCTCACTACCGACCTGGATAGCAACAGTTCCCAGAATCAATAGCTCATTGGAAGGGTAATCGACTATCTGCTGCGCGCCGAGTGTGTCCGGGTTTACCCTTGTTACGCGGGACGTCACCTCATCGCACTGCCCCTGACCGAGACAGGCAAAAACCGAATCGGGGGTCGGCCCGACATGACCCGCCGCGAGCAGGGAACCATCTGCTGCCCAGCGTACATTATCGATGTGATGACTGACGTTCACCGTATCAACCTGCACCGGTGTCTGACCTCGGGAAAGTCGAATCAGGCTGCGATTGGCCCAGCCGCCTATGTAGAACCAACGGCCGTCGGTTGACACTTCGATGCCATTTGGGCCGGCAGTTTCACTACCCGGAACCTGGCTCCAGCCCCGCCCGGAGTGCCATTCCCGCACTGAGCCATCGGGCATCTGAAAATGGGTCGCGGCAATGCCACCTTCTGGCAAAGCCACTACCGAGTTAAATACCACTGCCTCAGGTGCCAACACGCAACCAATCCAGGTCAATGACGGCGTGGCTCCGGTCATGTCGATGTCAAATACTTCGATGGATTCTCGGGCACCGTGGCGCACGACATACAAGCGGTGCGCTCCATCGGCACCAGTCGTCAGATTGATTCCGTGTGGCCGGAAAGCGGACATGTTGGGACCCGGACAGTCGCCATAGCTCACCGTATCGTGTCGGGGTTGCGCCGATGGAAGCGGGTAAAGCACCGCAGAGCTGTAGTCTCGGGTATCGACCAGATACAGATAGCCATCATCTTCCATGCCAGAGGCTATCAGCCACGGAGATTCGGGTACTATCGCAAGGTCTTCCGGGCTAACCGGTCCACAGACGAACTGTACGGCACCATCGGCTTCGCAGGCAGCCGCCGCAGTGGAAGGCGCAGTCATCAAGCAGCTAAGCGTGAAACAGGACAACAATAGTAGACGTAGTCTCATGGAATCTCCATTTACCTCTATTTACCTTTATTTACCTCTACTTACCCCTATTGATAAGCTATTGAAGAATAAAAGCTATCCCGCATGAAGTCCATCGCCCCTTCACGGCCCCTGGGTACTTCGGGCATCAAAAAAGCCCCTACCCGATGGGGTAGAGGCTTCTTATCGATCAGAGTTTGAACTTGAGCCAACAGGACAAGCTGTGCGAGGTCGCTGCTGTTAGCTCTGGCTGAATCCGGTCTGAGTCAAATCCTTATCCGGAAGTATAGACTCCCCGGTGACCTTTGGCATGCGAAACGGCGTACTCCAGCATATCAGTAAAATCACCATCCATATTGATTAACACCAGTTCGTCCTGCTCCCGCACGAATACCGAAACGGCCTCCAGACGGTTCTGGTTGATGTTCAAGCCGACATAAACCCACACCTGCTCGCCTTCCTCCTTAACCTTGACGATACGTTCCCAAAGCAGGTTGTCGTTCTTGGCACGCAGCGATTCGGCAAAAGTGTCATCTGTGAAGTTGAAATTGCCACCGCGGGGATGGATTTGATAGACCGCGACTTGCAGATGATCGACGTCAGATAAATCTGCCTCATTGAGAGTAACCACATCCAGGAAGTTGAATATTCCACCTCCCATTGCTATGCCTACTTCTTTCTGCAGAGATATTTCCGGCATCTGTTGTGTGATCGAATCACGCACCGGTCTAAACGGCCGGTCGGTGAAAGACATACAACTGCTAAGTACAAGTAGTGCAACGCCGGCAACGATTGTCTTCGTTTTTATTATTGATATTTTCATTCTCAGGTCCGCTCAGTTAACGTCCAAATCCACCAGTTCGTCGATATTGAATCGTTGTCCGAGGGCACTGATGTCATCGGTGCTGATATCGCCTACGATGTTCACCAGAACCGTATCGCCTGGCTCTGCCACCATGATGGCAATCCCATAAATTACATCGGCGTCATCAGACAATCTGAAGTAGATGTCCACATGTTCCGAGTCTTCCCGGATGCGAACCACACGTTCCCAACCCTGTTGATCCAGATCATCAGCAATGACATTCATCGAACTGGAAATTTCATCGACATCAATGGCATCGCTCTCGAACACATTGACGGTGACCTGCAGGAGTTTGGATATGAAGTTAGCGGCTTCTTCATCCTCACTACGTATCAAATTGGTGACCATGTTCAGTAGTGGTGCCTTCAGGCTCACCTCAACATTGGGTTCAATATTGGCGATGGTGGTCAGGACCGAGAAATCAACATAACCCGGATGATCTGCCACACGGTTGTCGGCGGCCATGGCAATTGGAATCATGCCGATGCACACCAGTGGTAGTAATAGTCGTCTTAACATTTTCATACACTTACCTCGCAAGAAAAACTTAATTAGATTCTGGCGTGAGCCTTGTCTGGCTAAATTGGGCCATTCTGTAGCGGTTCCTGGCTCCTGTTGCTGGCTCTCTCGAAAGAAGCATTCAGAGAGTCTTGTAGGGGAGTTACTAGGAACCGGTCGCCAATCATTACCTCAGTTCGTTGACTGACCTGATTCAAATAATCGATGGCCAGGTTTAGATCCTGTAAAGCCTGGCTAATATCTTGTGGAGAATACTCTTCGGTTTGTTCACTATTGGTTGGGGTGGTTTGCTCTGCCACCATTGGCATGCCCTGCTGTTGATTCGTCAGTGTCGGCATAATGACGATTGCGATAATCGCAACCGCAGCAACCGGCATGGCGTAGCGGAAAAATACCGGTGTCGCTGTAATCACATCACTCAACTGAGACCAGAATGATGGTCGTGCCGGTTGTTCTGTAATTGGGTGCCCATCGGCCAGCCGGTAAATCGGTTCCAGTACGTGATCATCACAATCAATCTGTGGTAAATCCAGGATGGTATCCTGCACAGCCTGTGCATAATGGAATTCCCTGGCACAGGCGTCACACTGATGAACATGTGAGTTGAACTCTTCCTGCTGAGGAGTGCTAAGGTCGCCATCCAGATAGCTGTCTATCTGAAGTTGTACGAAATAGCACTGTGAGTCGCTATTACTTGGCATCTGTCTCTGTCTCCAATTCTTGGTAGCTTTGATTTCTCAATCTATTCACTGCCTGCCTGTTGTACATCGGACGGAGTTTTCGATTTATTGTTACTGTTAACACCGTTGTAGTTATCAAAAATTTGCCGTAGCACGCTATTTTCTCTTAACTTGCGCCTGCTTCGGTGCAGATACACTTTCACCTGCCTCTCACTCATATCCAGAGATTGCTGAATTTCAGCATAACTCATGCCCTGAATGTCGCGCATAATGACAATGCTTCGAAACGGTTCATCGAGAGACTTAATAGCCTCGAGCAGCGGTTGTCTGAAACCCTGCTCATCGATGTGCGCAACCTGATCTTCATAGCTTGCCTGCTCTGAAACATCTGCGTATTCATCTATCTTATTTTGTGCCGTTTTGCGCTTGCGCACATGATCAATCACCGCATTGCGCGCCACGCGCATTAGCCAGGCACCCAGCTTGTTGTGATCGATCTTTTGCCAGTGCTGCCACAGCTTGATGAATACTTCCTGGGTGACGTCCTCAGCATCTTCCCTGGCGCGCAGGCTATAGTGGGCAAAGGAAAATAGCCATTGCCTGTGCTGGTCTACGGCCTGCCGGTATTGAGGTAGCATTTGATAATAAAGACGGGAATAGTGGGAAAAGGTTACAGGATTGCACCGGCTTGGCATAGAAACGCCTTTCTTTCCAGGAAATCAACGGGTTAAAGTGGTATTTTGTCGCATTGCCGTGCGCCAATTCGGCCTGTATTGCTATACTGGCTGGCAATAATAAAATCTAGAGCTATTTCGTTGCCCATGGCAAAATTCAAGCTCCTATTGCTAGTAGGTTTATTGGTTCTCGCACCCACCTGGCTGCGTGCGGCAGAAGAGAGTGTGGTTCTGGCGGATGGCACTACTATCGAGGTATTGTTCTTCCTGCCCCAGCAAGCTGATAAACCCCCTCTGGCCGTGCTGCTGGCTGGAGGCTCCAACAATCAATTCATGGCCCGGGCGCAATTCTGGCTGGGAAAGGAGATGGTGGAGCGCGGCTGGGCAGTGGCTGTGCCAATCTCAGCTGAGGGGAGAATGTATTTCATTGACAACCCCGACCTGTTCCTTGGAATCATCGAAGATCTTCACAACAGGCATGAACTACAGCCGGGCAAGACGCTTCTGGCGGGAATCTCCAGCGGTGGAAGTGCGGCTCTGGCAATAGCTGCCGAGAGACCCCAACGGTACCTGGGTGTCGTGGCTACACCGGGACGTCTGCTGGACGAACAGAGATTTCAGACCTTACAAGGTCTACCGGTCTACCTGCGCATTGGAGAAAAAGACAATTTTCGCTGGAACAATCGCCTCGGCACGATGGTGGATTTACTACAGGTCGCCGGTGCCAACGTCGACGCGGCGATAGTTCCTGGCGCCAAGCATATCTTCCCCCTGGACTGGGAGAATCTGCAAACCTGGCTGGAAAAAATCCAGCAGCGACCTCTCTAAAAGAGGCAGCTGCTGTTTATTTTAGAAACGGTCTTCTTCGATCCAGTAATTGGTGACGACGTCATCGGTGAATTCGATGGACAGTGTCTCGGTGCGTTCTTCTTCTACATCAACCGAGAAAATCAGGAACAAGCCCACTTCGGTGTCCTTTTCCGAGCGGTTGCGGTACTTCCATATCTCAGAGCCATCGGCATAACTCAGCTTGGTAACTGGATCGCCAAACGATATACGTACCCAATCCTGATTGCTGATACCCACTTGCAGACGCGAAACATCGCCTTCGTTCCATACCGTTTGCAATGACCGAGAATCAGAATCGACTGTTACCAGACAGCCGGCTAAGCTTACGCACATTGCTACGAACAGTAATTTCTTGATCATTTAGTTTTCCCCGCGGTTAAATAATTTCATTGATTGCAAGATGGTTAATACCCAGACGATACGCCGTCAATCCTGATATACGACGCATTGGATGTAAATAGGTTACAGCTCGACTATAGAATATTAGCCACAGAGCCTGAATCGAAGCTGAACGCAGCTGTTGATTACTTCAATTAGCGGCAGAATTGCCTGAATCATCACGGTTGGCGATCACACAGTGGTTTTCTGATTAAAGGAATTGACCCTTCTGTTCGATTGATAGTGCAGAATACCGCAGTCGCCCTAATGAGAATCTGATCTGACATGAACAAATTTAATGAGCTGTTCCCTTTATGGGCCGTGCTGCTCTCGATAGCTGCCTTCATCTTCAACGAATTTTTCGCCGGCCTGGAACAGGCAATTGTTCCCTTGCTAGCTCTGGTAATGTTCATGATGGGGCTAACGCTCAGCGGTGCGGATTTCCTGCGAATCTCCCGCGATCCTCGGCCGGTATTTGTCGGTGTGGTGCTGCAATTTGTACTGATGCCAGCCTTGGCGCTTACCCTTGCCAGCATGCTGCAAATGTCCAACCAACTCACAGCAGGGATGGTGCTGGTCGGTAGCTGCGCTGGCGGCACTGCTTCCAATGTAATCTGTTATCTGGCAAAGGGAGATGTGGCGTTGTCGATCTCCATGACGATGACCTCCACTCTAATCGGCGTTGTGGCAACACCTTTTCTTTGTTCTTTTTATCTCTCTGAAACGGTCAGTGTCGATACATTCGGTATGCTGTTGAGTATCTTGCAGATAGTGCTGGTTCCTGTCGCACTGGGAGTACTGTTAAAGCATTATGCCGGGAACATTGTAATGCGTGTCGAGGCATTGCTTCCCAGTTTATCCATTATGATTATTCTGCTGATCATCGCAATCATCGTAGCGCTGAATTCCGGACAGCTGCTGGAGGTAGGCCTGCTTACTCTCCTGGCAGTGATGTTGCACAACCTGCTGGGACTGAGCGGGGGATTCTATATCAGCCGCCTGTTTGGTTTCGACCTGAAACAGAGCCATACGATCGCTATCGAAGTGGGTATGCAGAACTCTGGATTAGGCGTAGCGCTGGCCCTGCAATTCTTCTCAGCGACCGCCGCACTGCCGGGCGCTCTGTTCAGCGTATGGCACAACATCAGTGGATCCATACTGGCCTCACACTGGGGACGGAAACGCACTTCATTGGTATATCTGATTAAAGATCAGGAACACATCAAACCCAAGTAATCTAAGCAATTATCCCTCGCCAAACGAAGCCTGAATTGTTGTCCAATTTGCCAAATCGAATGCGGAGTGACCCCCATCACAAATAATTGGTCCAAAATGTTGACTTCAAAATTAATAGGCATACAATCCGCGCATCCAAAATTTTATTGTGCGGGGAAAATGAACACTTACAGCTTTCTAACAATCATGCCGACGACTATGTCCTTTCTAGGTCATCAGTTTTGCGTACGCGTGATTAATAATTGGGAGACCTACTTGGAGTGATTTCTGAACCCTAAACGATTAGTAACCGTTTTAAAGAAAAGACCTCTAAGTCGCAACGCCTAGAGGTCTTTTTTTTTGCTCCTAATTTAATGTAATACCCGCATAAGTATGTGGGTACTGGGGGACTATTGTGCTTAAAAAAAATAAATTGCACAGAAACATAACCGTAATCTATGGCCTGGCATTCTTTCACTGCTTCATGGTTATCGTACCGGTCATCGTGCCTTTCTTTATGTCGAAGGGACTGAGCCTTGCGGAATTTTTTACCTGCAGGCGGTCTTCGCGACCACTATAGTGTTACTCGAGGCACCTTCCGGTTATTTTGCAGATATTTTCGGTCGCCGATTCGCTCTCATTATTAGTAGCGTATTTCTTGGCTTCGCCTACTTCTTGCTGAATTTTGCAAACGACATGGCCAGCCTGATGGTGTTTGAAATAACCGCCGGTGTCGCCATTAGCCTTATTTCCGGAGCGGACATTGCGCTCTTGTATGACACACAGAAAGCGCTGCAAGAAGATACCCACTCCGAATCCGCAAAGGGTATCGCCCAGCTTGGCTTTATAAAGAGCCTGGCCGAAGCGCTCGGCGCCCTTGTCGGTGGTGTGCTGGCACTGTGGTCGTTCGATTTAATGGTCTTGATCCAGTCCGCTGTGGCATGGGTTTGCCTGCTGCTGGCCTTGTTGGTAGTCGAACCTCCCTACAAGAAAGCAGGAGCAGCGGAATCGCGTCTGCAAATCACCGAGATTCTCAAGCATCTGTTGGTACGAGATCCGGTACTCAGACGAGTGGTGCTGGCAATTCCATTGTACAGCCTGGCCACCTTCCATGTTGCCTGGCTGGTGCAGCCCTATTGGGAATCACAAGGGCTATCCCTGGCGGTGTTCGGAATTCTCTGGTGTGCCCAGAGTCTGACTGTCGCACTGGCTAATAAGTTCGGTTTCGAAATCGAGCGACGCTTCGGTGCCAGTACGTTGCTGGTCTTGATCGGCACCTTACCGATCCTGGGCCATTTCGGTATGGCCTGGTTCCAGGGCTGGACCGGCATCGTTATCGGGCTCTTATTGTTCGTCTGCCGGGGGCTGAACCAGGTAATCCTGGTCAATGCCCTGAACAGACGAGTTCCGAGTGAGTTTCGGGCAACTGCTAACTCATTCACCAGCTTCCTGTTTCGGCTGGCATTTATCACAACCGGGCCGCTGGTTGGATACGTGGCCCAGACACAGGGTCTGGTTACTGCATTGAATCTATTGGGTATCTCATCCATCACCTTATTCGTGGTGGTGATGATTCCACTGATTCAATCCGTGAAGGCAATTCAGCGACATGTGGTCGCATAATCCTCCCTCCCCCGCTCGGGGATAGGCACTCACTTACCTCCCTCCCTGTGAGTGCTTATCCCCATTTTTTTCAACTCCCACCATCGGAAGATGCACCGGGATTGAGCATTGTTCGTGCGCCGAATACCCATAATCGGCCTCTGCTGCACCATAGAGAAACAACATGGAAAATAGACAGCCTCATTACCTGGTGATAATTGGTGCTTTCAGCCTCCCCATGTTAAAGTTTTCTAGTCTTTTTAGTGGCGTTTCGCCGTATTGAGTCGCTTGCTTTTCGCCGACCTTGGTATCGTTCACGTATTGCACGATAAAAGTACCCAAACTGTGCATACGGCTTTTCCGCTGACAAAAACGACCCAAAATAATGCAGGAGAATAAAAATGAAATTGATAACCGCAATTGTCAAACCGTTTAAAGCTGATGATGTGCGTGAGGCATTAACGGAGCTGGGCGTAAGCGGAGTGACGCTAACTGAGGTAAAGGGCTTCGGTCGGCAAAAGGGGCACACCGAACTGTACCGGGGCGCAGAATACGTCATCGACTTCCTGCCCAAGTCCAAGGTGGAAGTCGCGGTAGCAGATGAATTGTGCGATCAGGCCATCGAGGCTATCTGTAAAGCAGCAGGAACCGGACAGATAGGAGACGGCAAGATTTTCGTCACTAACCTCGAACAAACCATTCGAATAAGAACCGGCGAAACCGGTAACGATGCCTTATAGGGGAACGCAAAAGAAATGAATATAACAGCAAGAACAAAACTACTCTTAGCCTGTCTACTACTCTTCGCCCCTTCACTCGCATCGGCACAGGAGCTGAATGGCGCTAACACCAGTTGGATTCTAACTTCCACTGCACTGGTTCTGTTTATGACTCTGCCGGGTCTGTCATTATTCTACGGCGGTCTGGTAAGAACCAAGAACGTGCTATCGGTACTGATGCAGTGTTTTGCCATCGCCGTCGCTATCTCCATTCTGTGGCTGGTAGTGGGCTACAGCATCACCTTCGGCCCCTCTGAGTCAGCCTATTGGGGTGGTCTGAGCAGGATGCTGTTTAATGGGATCACAATCGACTCCATGTCGGGAGACATTCCCGAGACGGTGTTCGCCTCTTTCCAGATGACATTCGCGATCATCACTCCGGCGCTCGTGGTCGGAGCCTTTGTCGAACGCATCAAATTCTCCTCGATGCTGATCTTCAGCGTACTATGGACGCTGGTCGTCTATTTCCCCGTCGCGAATTGGGTCTGGGGTGGCGGTTGGCTCGGCCAGATGGGTCTGATCGATTTCGCCGGTGGTACGGTGGTGCATATCACAGCAGGTGTGGCCGCCCTGGTTACGGCATTGGTAATCGGTAAGCGCAAAGATTTTCTCTCGGCAGCTACCCTGCCCCATAATCTCACCATGAGTTTTACCGGCGCTGCCATGCTCTGGGTGGGCTGGTTCGGCTTTAATGCCGGCAGCGCGCTTGCCGCAGACGGTGCCGCCGGAATGGCACTGTTTGTCACGCATATCTCCGCGGCAACCGGAGCCCTAACCTGGATTATTATCGAATGGATCAAGTTCGGAAAACCCAGCGGCTTGGGTGCGATCACAGGCATGGTGGCTGGTCTTGCTACGATTACACCTGCATCGGGTTCAGTCGGACCGGCAGGAGCCCTGTTAGTGGGCCTGTCTGGCGGCGTAATCTGTTATTTCGCCACGACTTACCTGAAGCAGACCGTCAAGATCGATGATTCACTGGATGTATTCCCGGTGCATGGCGTGGGAGGTATGGTCGGTACTTTCCTGGCAGGTATCCTGGTTTCTGCCAACCTCGGCGTATTCAGCGGTAACGGCCTGGCAGAAGGCATGACCGTTGGCTCACAGGTAGGGGTGCAGGTTATCGGCATACTGGCGACAGCCATCTATACCGCGATTATGACGTTTATACTCCTGAAATTGGTAGGCGTACTGACCTCAGGAATCCGCGTTAGCGAAGAACAGGAGCAGCAGGGTCTGGATATCACAGATCACGATGAAAAGGGTTACTCCATGTAATTGCATTGCGTGCACAAAAAAGCCGGCATCTCCTGTGAGTTGCCGGCTTTTTTAGTGGTCAGGCGTTACTGTTTACGCATGGTGGTAATGGCATACACCAGCTTGTTGCCTTTAAGGTCTGTGAAATGGGTCGCTATCATGCAGGTAGTTCTACCGTCATTTATAGCCTCACCCCTGAGCAGAAAACGCGGCCCGACGACCGGGGCAAAATAATCTATACGCATGTTCACTGTCGCAGCCCACCGGAACTCATCGGCATCGGCGAACAGGGAGCGTGCCGTGTAGATTGATATCATATCCACATAGGTGCCCGTGAATCCCCCGAATAGCTGTTTTCTTGGATTCAACAGGTGTTTGGGCAGGTGGGCATCGATCTCCACCAGCCCGGGTTCTTCCCGCAGTATCTTCCATTTATAGGATTCCACCAGATCACCGGCATTGTGCCCCGGTTTCAAGAAGATCGGCTGCTTCTGTGCTGCCTCGGTCATGCTAGTTCCCGTGTTAGTGCCGGATTTGTGGCATCGCTGAAAAGTCGCAGAGAATGAAGCAATTCAGCCCTCTGGTCAAATCACGCCCTGCCGGACACCTTCACGCGTACGATCGTGTCTCACCCCTGCTGGTCAAATCTCTCGCCGCTCCTTTATACTCTGCCTTCTACTCTCTCCTACGGGATAACAACAAAGGAGCAAAGCATGCTTTACGCCCTCCCCAAAATTCTGCGCAATTCAGCCAGACAGCTGCTGCTAAGCCTCGGTTTGATAAGCCTGGCTTCCATGTCGATGGCCGATGGCCTTCCCACTGACACACCAGAAAATGTGGGTGTTTCATCGCAGCGGCTGGAACGCCTGTCCGGTGCCATGCAGCGCTATATAGACACCAATATGCTGGCAGGTACTGTTTCCCTGATTTCCCGAAACGGCAAGGTAATACATCTGCAGTCCCAGGGCTGGAAAGACAAGGAGTCAGATCAAGCAATGGCAGATGATTCGATATTCTTCATCATGTCCATGACCAAGCCGATCATCACCACCGCGCTGATGATGCTCTACGAAGAAGGACACTTCCTGCTAACCGACCCAATTACTGATTGGATTCCTGAACTCGAGGGTAAGCAGGTTATTGTGCAGGACGAGTTCGGCACCCATCGCGTACCGTCGGCACGACCCATTAATTTTCGGCACGTCTTATCCCATACCGCTGGCCTGGATCCGAGCCGTGCTGCTCTGAGCGAGGAAGAACGGCGCTTGCTGGGCAGGACCGATACACTCGAACAGGCATTGTTACAACGGGCGTCGCTACCGCTGGCGTTCCATCCCGGTGACAGCTGGCAATATGGCAGTGCTACCGACTATGTGGCGCTACTGGTGGAGCGCATTGCCGGTGAGCCATTGAAAGACTATCTACAGCGAAAAATCTTCGACCCACTGCAGATGGAAGATACGTTTTACGTGGTACCCCAGGACAAACAACACCGCGTCGCCAATGTATACAGTCCATCCGGACCTGGCCAGACCATCGAATTGTCACGCACTCCGGAATATAGCAACCAGCCGTTTTTCGGTTCTGCCTACTACGGCGGTGTGGCGGGTCTGTTTTCCACTGCGGGGGACTACTGGCGCTTCAGCCAGATGTTACTCAACGGTGGTGAACTCGATGGCGTGCGATTACTGAGTCCGAAGACGGTGAATTTAATGATTTCCAATCATAGCGGTGATCACGATGTGTATATTCGAGGTCCCGGCTACACGTTCGGGCTCGGCTTCGGCATCGTAAACGACGCCGGCAAGGCAAGGGATCCACTGACTCCGGGAACGTTCAGCTGGGGTGGTGCCTGGGGAACCATTTTCTGGGTCGATCCAGTGGAAAACATGATCGGCATCATGATGACCCAGATTACCTCCTACAGTCATCTGACGGTTCGACAGGAACTTGGTGTTACTGCAATGCAGTCGATCATCGACAGCTATTCTAATAAGCCCTTTGCAGTTCGCGGCTATCCAGTTCTAGACTGAGGACCCTCTGAAAAAAGGGGCCAAGTGGCCCCTTTTTTATTACTGGTAAGTGGATTATCGTTCATCCAGTAGTTGATATATTCTGCGGATCGCCCTGGGATCGATGCCCGGACCACGAATCTGCGCGTAGTTGTCAGCGTGATTACTCATGTCGATCTCTCTAGACGCCTGTTCCCAGTCCGCACCACGGCTATGCATCACCGCAGTCTTGTCCCACAGATCACGCAGATAGGCCTGGAAATTTTCGATCGGTTGTTTGCTGCGCATTATTGGCCCGTGCCCCGGTAGCCAGGCGTCGAAATCGAGGGCCTTCAAGCCTTCCAATGAAACGGGCCACTCATCGACATGGCCGTCGCCCATATAGGCCAGTCCAGGTAGCATCATATCGCCGGTAAAAGCGACTTTTTCCTGAGGCAGGTAAATCACCACGTCACCGCCCGTGTGGGCACGACCGAAATGCAGCAATTGTATCTCCCGACTACCATCTGCCACGACCTGAAACAGCGTCATCTTCTCCTGCAGGGTTATGTTGGGTGGCGTCGGTACGACTTCCTGGATGGCGTTCATGTAGTCTTCCTGCACAGCATGCGCCCGCTCCAGTTCTGCCTTCCTTCTTGGATCGGTTTCTGACGCCGCTTGGCGCTGCAGGTTGGCTACGGTCGCCGGGACCGGGTCGGAAAAACTCTTGAAGGTAGTTTCTTCCAGCACATTGCCGATCTCGCCACTTAATTTGGCGCGAGTGAATTCGTGTCCGATGATTTCTACGTCTTCAGGAAAGGATTGATTTCCATGGGCATGATCGAAATGGTAGTGACTGTTTACCAGATAGCGCACAGGCTTGTCGGTAACCGCTGGGATAGAATCCAGCAGCGCTCGGGACGCAGCCGGAGTCACATGGGAGTCCACCACCAGCGTATCGAACTCACCTACCAATACCATGGCGTTACTCATGGTGAAGACGGCACCCGAACCGGTGACGAACCAGACTCCTTCTGCAACCTCTACAAATCGATGAGTATCCGTTTCGACAACATCGCCTTCCTGGGCTAGGGTCAGTGCTGGAATCCATAACAATAAGCAGATTAGTACTGATGGTATGGAAAAGATTTTTAGTTTTGCTTTCATTTGATTAATCTCGATATTTTTTATGGCTATGACAGGCCTTCTTAGTCTCAGTAAACCCTCTCTCGCAAGAGCGCGACCAGAAACTTCAGGGCAATACTCTTTAAAGTAACCGAATTCCACTATTGAACGTCTTATTAGTCAATACAGAAGCACAACCAGTGGGGCTACTGCCGGAACAGCACATTAGCGTACCGCCCAAAGAGTGTAAAGCAAGCTAGCAGTTGATGATTTTCGCCAGGGAATGTGGTCAGAATTACTAGATTCGGTAGCAGAAAATCATGGAAAATATTGGTAAGTCATTGTTTTTATTATTTTTTAAAAATTGGCAAGCTTATTGCGCCAACATAGACAGTATAGATAGTAGAGATAGTTAAGTTAGATGAGTCAGATTCGATAACTTCGCGATCACTCAACGAACCAGAACACAGCCCGCCGGGAAAGCGGGCAAGAGGAACAACCAATGAAAGCAATTAATCATAAAATCAGCTTGAGCACTGCTATGGCACTGGCCATGATCCTGGGTAGCTATCTTTACTCGGCATCGGCCGACGCCGCTGATGTGAGTGACATCAGCAAGATCAACGGCGGCATCACTGTCGAGTCGGAAGATCGTGTCGGGGATGTTTCTACCATTAATGGCGGTATTCGCCTCTACCACGGCGCCAATGCACAGGAAGTAGCCACGGTAAACGGCAGCATCGAACTGGAAGACGGGGTAGTCGTGGTATTGGCCGAGTCAGTAAACGGGGGAATCCGAGTCGGTGAGAACATCACCGTCAACGGTTCGCTGGAAACCGTCAACGGCGGAATCCACACCGAAGCAGGTACCGTGGTCGAAGATCGGATTGTGACTGTAAATGGTAGAGTGCGACTGCATAATACTCAGGTTGGCAGAGACGTACAGCCGTCCAACGGGGACATCGAAATTCGTGAAGGCAGCACCATTGAAGGGGATATTGTCATCAAGGGACAACGCCGCTGGTGGGATAGGCTGTTTGGATTCAACCGCCGACCACCTGAGATCACCATCGATTCCTCCTCAACTGTAAGAGGCGATATTCATCTGTATCGCCAGACTGACCTTAATATCGCCGATGGTGCAGAAGTGGGAGAAATCATCGAGCACTACTAGGTTATGGAGAATTTAGACGCACATAAAAAATGCGGGCATAGGCCCGCATTTTTTTTGCGCCTAACAAAAGAATACGCTATTCCTTACGCTCGTAATGGCCCATTAGCATACCCGTCGCCAGCACGTGGCCATCGATCGCTTCGAGCAAGGACGCCTTATTCAGCCCAGACTCGAGACCGAGGTCAGCATCCAGCGCATAGACACGGAAGTGATAGGAATGCAGCTGACCATTGACGGGTGGGCGAGGCCCGAAATAGCCGGGACGAGAAGTACCATTCAAGCCGTTGATAGCGCCCGCAAGGCCAGACACACCTGCTATTTCCGCATCGGAAGGCAGGCCTGCCGGCAGACCAGCGGCCGCGGCGGGAATGTTGTACATAACCCAATGCACAAAGGGTTCAGGCATCATGCCGATCTCGACGACCTTGGGGTCATCACAAATCAGAGCCAACTGTACCGTACCGGAGGGCAGGTTCGACCAGGCCAGATCGATAGAGGTGTTATCCCCATAGGCAGAATTAACTTCTGGCACAGTGCCATGGTGATCAAAGATTGAGCTGGTGACGGTTATTGTCTCAGGGATATCCTGGGCAAAACCTTGGACAGCAAGCAATAGAGCTGCCGCTGCGCTTAGGGTGGTAATCAACTTCTTCATGGTATCTCCTCGTAGTTTATTATTGTCGCGTCTCATTTACTCACTGCGTATTCGACATTTTCCGCCTTTTCACGCAGTAGATATTTCTGAACCTTACCTGTAGATGTTTTATCGATGGGACCGAATGCTACTTTCTTGGGTATCTTGAAGCCAGCTAATTCTTCCCGGCAATAGCTTATGAGTTCATCTGCTGACATTTCCTCGCCAGATTTGAGGCAAACGAAGGCACAGGGCACTTCGCCCCATTTCTCATCGGAACTCGCCACCACGGCAGCTTCCAATATTTTAGGGTGCTTGAACAGCACCGATTCGACTTCCAGCGACGAGATGTTTTCACCGCCAGATATAATGATGTCCTTCGAGCGGTCCTTGATCTGGCAATAGCCATCTTCATGCCAGACTGCCAGATCACCGGAGTGAAACCAACCCCCTGCAAACGAGGCTTCTGTAGTCTTCGGATTCTTCAGATAACCCCGCATCGTCAGATTGCCGCGCATGAAAATCTCACCCATGGTCTTGCCATCCTTCGGGACGGGCTGCAGCGTCTCCGGATCCGCCACCATTAGCTCATCTTGCAGGGATGTACGCACACCCTGGCGTGCCTGCACCTCAGCCCGATCGTCGATACTCAGGTCGGCCCATGCATCCTGGGTTGCACACACCACGCAAGGACCATAGGTTTCTGTTAATCCGTACACATGGGTCACATTGAAGCCCATTTTTCCCATGCCCGCAATTACCGCGGCAGGAGGCGCAGCGCCCGCTGTCATGCAATTGATTTCCTGTTCGATGCCCTGCTTCAGCGAGTCCTCGGCATTCAGCAGCGTATTCAGTACCACTGGTGCTCCACAGAAATGGGAGACTCGATGTTCCTTAATGGCATCGAAAATTGCCTTGTCTCTGACATGTCGAAGACACACGCTGGTGCCGGTAACTGTGGCAAGGCTCCAGGGAAAACACCAACCATTGCAATGGAACATCGGCAAGGTCCACAAATACACCGGATGGGACGTCATGTTCCAACTCACGACATTGGATAGCGCGGCCAGGTACGCACCACGATGGTGAAAGACTACGCCCTTGGGATCGCCGGTGGTGCCCGATGTATAGTTTAGAGATATCGCCTGCCATTCGTCTTCCACCTGAAAACAGCGATATTGTTCTGAGCCGGTGTTAAGAAACTCATCGTAGGTGGTTTCACCCAGCAGCTCTCCCCCTTCAAAATAGGGATCGTCTATGTCGATCACGGTAGGTTTGCGTGCAAGCAGTGCAAGGGCGGCCTTAACGGTCTCGCTGTATTCCCGGTCGGTGAACAGCACTTTGGTTTCCGCGTGTTCCAGGATAAACGCTATGGCCTTCGCGTCCAGTCTCACATTCAGCGCATTCAATATTGCGCCGGTCATCGGTACACCGAAGTGTGCCTCGAAGGTTTCGGGTGTATTCGCTCCCATAAAGGAAACGGTGTCACCCTTTCCTATGCCTAATCTCTGCAACGCCGAAGCCAGTAAACAACAGCGTCGATAAGTCTGCGCCCATGTATAACGCGTATCACCGTGAATGATCGACAATTTGTCAGGATAGACACTGGCAGATCTTTCGATAAAGCTCAGTGGTGTGAGGTGGGCATAGTTAGCCTGGTTCTGATCCAGGTGCTGTTCGTAGATATTAGTGGCGCTCATGGGCTGCAAAACTTCCTATAACTGGTAGTACTTTGTGTTCTTCTAAGCATCTCGCTCAACTAGATGAAATCCATGTCTCCGGCAGTAAGCCACCAGGCACCGTAGAGAGTCTCGGAGCTGGGTCCTGGATTCCAACTATTACAGGGTATCTCAATCCCCAATTCATTCACAATCGCCCCTTCAAGCTCGACCGAACTCAGCCAGGATTTAGTTATCCACATTTTCAGACCAGCAACATCACCATCTTCTGCAACTATCTGATTTAATTGAGTTATTGCTCTCTTTATCGACGACAGTGGACAAATCAGATCCATCAGTAGGTGGCGATCATTATCGCGTTTCAACACAGCGATTGCCCATGCCTCGTGCGCATCGCCTTGTCGTAATACCAGACATTGATATTGCCCACCAATACCAAAGGGATGATCAAAGTAGCGATATTTCATGTATTGCCAGTGGCGCATACCGATAATGCCCTCTGCAAAATCCGGTTTCATCCGCTGCCACAAGTTGTCCAGTTCCTGTTGTTGAACGGGATCTTCAATGTCGAGTACAGTGTGATGCCCCTCATCCAGGTTCGGATTTTCTTTCGGTGGCGAATAAATAACCTCAACATAGGCATCGGTCTTTTCATAAAGCCCTAATCGAAGCGCAACATTCATCGTGGGCTGATTTGGAAATCCGAATCCTAACAGGTGATTTACGGTATTGCCGATCTCGCGCTCCAAAAAAGTTGCCGCAGTCTTGAAGAAAAGGCTGCTCTTTCCATAATGCCTGCGGATCTCTGGTAGTACCATCACATCGCCGGGTTGAATCGCCATGGATGGGCTACCAAAATAGACTATCTCTCTAGGCGCACCACCGTAATGGGAAACTATTTCGCCACCCCGATGCTGCCTGGCAATTACACACTTCCCATCACCCAATTCATACTTCCAACGCCACAGAGCTGGATCAAACTCTTTACCGAAACTCTTTTTGAACAGATCTGCAATTTCATGTGGCTGAAAGGAATGAATATCACTGTATTCCGCATTGACGTATTCACCGGTAGGATTGGCCACCTTGTTCAGACGAAACAGACGAAAACACCTACGCCCGCTGTTGAACTCATGATTGACCTCCTCAAGTTGTTTCTCCAGCGCTGCGATTTCCTTTTCAGTGGCGGCCTTCTGGCCCACCAACGTGCTTGCATGGTGTAGCAGCAGGGAAATAAATCCAGCCAGAGAGGATTGTGCTGCCAGCGTCAATTCCTGATCGGAAACCAGATCGTAGCCGAGTCGATCGGAGAGTTGTTTAAACGAACTGAGATTAGGCAGAGTCGATCGTTCGATTGAAGAATCATCATCGAGATACTCACCGAAAACAATCAGGCTACCGTCGCCTCGAATTAATTCACGGCATTTGTTCAGAATCAGCAGTTGATCCAGATAATGATAGGATCCTTCAACCACTATTACATCGAAATCCACACCTGGATTTGATGCCAGTAAATCAGATTTCTGCAGATTCAGATTGTTGCCGATTTCAGTAGCCCCACTGAATTTGCCGGCGCTGCTTAACCAGGTCGTTTGCAGGCCCTGTCGAGCACATTTTACCGCCAGCTCTCCCAGGCTATGCCCTGCCAGCAAGACTCGGCCGTTATGCGGAATTTCGGAGGATATTTCTTGCCAGAGACACTCGACGAAGCGCCGCTGCATCTCGAGTACGGATTCTGAATCAGCCCTGTCACCCAGCGCAGGGCGGTCTCCACCCAGGCCGAAGTTCAAAAAACGGCACTCACCGAATTCCAACTCGAATACTCTTGCGTAGAGTCGCTGTCCAGGAAGAAGCAGATCTGCGTTAATTGCTACCAATGCTTAAGTGCCGCTCGCGAATTACTATCAGGGCGTTGCAATATAACTCGGAGACATTGCTTTGCCTAGTGTGTTGGAGCGGGGATTCCGGTTACAGTGCTGTTGTGAATTTCCACAGGACGTCCCGCAGCATTGCCCTTTACACTGACCGACGCCGCTCTTCTTTGCTTTGAGGTAGAATAAGGCCATGGATCATACCAACAGACTATCGGAGCTGTTCGATATTGTACTCCCAGGCCGTGGCCAGAGTAGTGGCTCAGCCAGACAGGGATTACAGATTCTGCTGTTATTGCGCAGTTTTGTCACACTCCTAAGCGCACTCGGCCTGTTGCTCTTCCAGTCCAGGACAAGGCTGGAGGTGCCACTAGTTTTCATTCTATGGCTGATTGGCGCTGTGATGATCTCAGTATTACTCGGCTATTGGCGCTTAAAGTCATCGAGGGTAGTTAGTAATCTGGAACTGTTTTGCCACCTGCAGGTCGATGTGGTGTTTCTCATCATCCTGTTGTTAAACACAGGTGGTGCGAGCAATCCCCTGATCTCGTATTTGTTGGTGCTGCTCGCCGTCACCGCGACGCTGCTACCTCGTGTCTATGTGAATTCTTTCGCCGTGGGGGGAATCCTCATCTATACATCATTTCTACTCATAGACCTGCAAGCCGAACAAGACATTGGCGTAGGAACGATAAATCAAGAGACCACGTTTCAACTTCACCTTGTGGGGATGTGGGTAATCTTCCTGGTAAGTGCTATTTTGATCAGCGTGCTTATTTCCCGCATGGTAAGTACGATACAAGATAGAGAAATCATTCTTGCCAAGTCACGAGAAAATGAAATGCGTAGTGAACAATTAGTGGCAATTGGCACCTTGGCAGCAGGTACGGCCCATGCCCTGGGGACACCGCTTTCTACAATGGCAGTATTGCTAACCGATCTTGACAAACTCGACGCCAATGAACTTGGCAGTGCTGAGATAAAAGGCGATATCTCTGTGTTGAAACAACAGGTTACTCGCTGCAAACATTCGCTGACTCAATTAGCCCGTTACTACAATAAGGACAATCCTGACCAGGAAGAAAACCTTACCCTGGCAGATTTCGTTAATGACATCCAGGACTACATTGTCAATGTTCATCCCGCAGCACCTGTTACCTTCACTCTGCGGGGAAGCGAAGACTCGCAAGTGACCTCCAATCTCAGCGTAAAGCATGCGGTTATCAATATCATTGAGAATGGCATTAAGGCAGCAAAAAGCCACGTGGAAGTCACCTTCAAGATCGTTAGTGAAGATCCATCCCATTTTGAGATCTCGATCAAGGATGACGGTCCGGGTATTCCCTCGGAAGTAATGGAGCAGCTCGGAGAACCATTTATTTCGATGCGCAGGGAAAGCATGGGACTCGGCATATTTCTGGCCAATGCTACTATCCAGAGACTCGGGGGCACTATCGAGATGTTTAATCTGAAACTGGGCGGCGCTCTCACCCTGATCAAGCTACCGCTTCCAAGCTACCAACAGGCTTAATCGAAACATGGAAAATTCACATATCCTCCTGGTAGAAGATGATGAAGTTTTTGCAGAGGTAATCAGCCGTGCGCTTTCCAACCGTGGATATGAAGTTGCCCATGCTCAGGACAACGAGCAAGCCAAGCAACTAATCGGTAGCTGTAGTTATAACTACGCCATTCTGGATCTCAATCTGGGCGGCGAAACCTCCCTGGAGCTGATACCCCGGCTCAAACAGAGCGCTGTCGCCATACGCATCCTGATGCTTACCGGCTATGCCAGTATTGCCACAGCCGTGGAAGCGATAAAACTGGGGGCTGATAATTATCTGTCAAAACCCGCCGACGCTGACGAAATCCTCGGCGCACTGCTCAGCGAAGATCAGTTGCATCTCAAAATTGATTCGCAGCAGTCCCCGATGGAACACATGTCAGTGAGACGCCTGGAATGGGAGCATATTCAAAAGGTATTGCAGGAGAACGGTGGCAATATCTCCGCAACTGCAAGGCAACTTAAGATGCACCGCCGCACCCTACAGCGAAAACTCCAGAAACACCCCGTTGCGAAGTAAGCGGCACTGATTTTCAGAAAAATTTCGCATTTACTGTGGCAGCTACTACTCTTAAGCAATACAGGGATGTATTGCCATTTGCCGAAGGCAAATGCGAGCTGTAAAAGTCCAGGGATGGACCTTTTACAGCAACAAATAAGAGGCAGGGATGGATTTTGTCAGTTAACGATTAGTGACTGATTATCTCCTGGAAAGCGGTGCCATACTCAGGTGCCGACCGCCATCAACAATCATAGTTTCTCCGGTCACGACCTGTGGCCCACTAATGAAATAGAGTATGGCATCGGCGACTGTCTCTGCCGTCGCCGTAACCCCTAGCGGCGCATTCTTGCGATTAAAATCCAGCAGGGCCTGATAGCGCTCTTCTCCAAAGCCATCTTTTAACCAGTCGCCCTCGATGAAGCCAGGGCACACGGCATTGATGCGCAATTTCGGAGCCAAGGCGCGTGCCAGCGAAAGTGTCATTGTCACCATGGCCCCCTTGGATGCGGCATAGGCGACGCAGCTTCCGAAACCTGTCACTGCAGCGATCGACGCAACGTTGACTACAACGCCGCCTTCCTCCTGATCCTGCATCTGCCCATTGACTGCGCGAACCATCTGGTAGGCACCAATCACGTTTACCCCATAGATGTGTTGAAAATCGTCTTTATCAAGACCGTCGAGATTGGCGTGATCGACAAATTTGGTAGTCCCAGCATTGTTTAGCAACACATCGATACGGCCCCATTTATCGATGGCCGCCGTTGCCATGGTGATGCAATCGCTGTCCTCCGCCACATTTCCACGCAGTACCAGTGTCTCGACTCCATGGGCTTCGCAGTCCCCCGCAACAGCATTGGCCCCCTCTTCATTGGAGTTGTAGTTGATAAGGACATGACATCCTTCAGATGCAAGCAATCGTGCCGTTGCCGCTCCAACCCCACTGCTTGATCCAGTCACTATGGCGACTCTGTCTGCTAAGTCTTTCACGCTTGTCTATCTCCGTTTCGATCAGGGATTGAGCGGTCAAAACTAGCACAATTCCAATGAAATTCCTGCATTCCTCGGATTCAGCCGAAACGCCCGAATTTTCTGATAATCCGAGTAAAAAGGCGTTGCATTTATGAGCAAGATCGTTACAATACGTAACACTTCAGTAGTGAAGAATTATCAGGCACTTACCGTAAATACTGCGGAATGCCTGACAGCAAAATTCCCGCAGAACCGGGAAGCTCTAACAACAAGGACGTACCACCCATGTATAATAAAAATAATCTGATTTGCATTCGGAGAGCCAGAGTTTTTGCCTCTTCAAAGCAGATGCTTGGTCGTATGTGCAACATAAGAAATTAAGAGCTAGTTTAGTAAACGTGGCACTTTGGAGGCAGCAGTGAAAAAGCAGCAGTTGGTAGCAGCAGCAATCTTCGGATTGGTTGTGTTGTGGATGGTTGTTCCTCACAACGCAGAGACGCTTATAGAAAAACCCTCGGAAACTCCCAAGGTGGTCGTCGCAATTCCCGAAGGCGAACCTGCTTCGGAAAATGCCGATACTATTACTGTCCGTGCGGAACGAATCGGCCCCCAGACTTACGTAGCACGAATCAGAGTTAGAGGTCGCACTCAGGCTTATCGCCATGTCGAAGTGCGAGCCGAACAGGCGGGTCGCCTGGTTAGCAATCCTGTTGCCCGCGGTGCCCGCGTTAGTGAGGGTGATATATTATGTGAGATTGCCATAGACAATCGGGCCGCCGACCTGCAAGAAGCAACCAGCCGCCGGGAACAGGCTCAATTTGAATATGCTGCCGCACTGGACCTGCAGGAACGCGGTCTACAATCAGACGTCGCGGTATCTCAACTGAAATCAGCACTGGATTCTTCCGAGGCGCAAGTAAGTCGTGCGGAATTAGCGCTGCAGAAAACTAAAATCGTCGCTCCCTTCGACGGCATCGTTGAAACTCGCAGCGTAGAGATGGGTGATCTTCTGAATGCAGGGACTGTATGTGCATCGATTCTCGATGACAGCCCTATGCTGCTGGTTGGTCTGGTACCCGAACAGGACGTAAGCGCACTGGCCCAAGGTGCAAGCGTGTCTGGTCGTTTACTGAGTGGCGAACTAGTCTCTGGCACGGTGAGCTACATTGCACGCGCGGCCGATCCGATGTCCCGCAGCTACCGCATAGAAATCGAAGTCGACGCAAAGCATGAAAACCTGCGTGAAGGAATAACAGTTGAGCTACTGGTTGATGCGAATGAGGTTGCCGCCCATCTGATCCCGTCTTCTGCCCTGACACTCGATGACAATGGCAGTGTCGGAGTCAAAATTATCGACTCCAGCGGCAGCGTGTTGTTTCGACATGTTGAGATCGTGGGTGATAACACCAATCAACTGAATCCAGGTATCTGGGTGACAGGACTTCAGGGCAGCGTAACCTTAGTCACACTCGGGCAGGAGATAGTCTTCCCCGGTCAGACTGTAGTAGCCAATTTCGATTGGGATAAGTAGACGCAGTAGTAAACCAAGAGCTCCTTTCATGAAATCTTATATAGACGCGGCAATTTCCAGGTCTCGCACCACACTGAGCATTTTCGTGGTCACCATGCTCGCTGGCCTGGCAGCCTACCTGTCGATTCCGGTAGAGATGTTTCCCGATATTCAGGTGCCCTATGTAGTAACTACTATTATTCATGAAGGCATCTCACCGGAAGACGCCGAACGCCTGCTTGCCAAGCCTGCCGAACTGGAACTCAAGACACTCGATGGCATAACAGAAATCAGCTCCTTCTCCAGCGAGGGCGCCGCCACCATCATGACCGAGTTCGATATCAGTTTCGAATCATCGACAGCGCTGGCTGAAGTGCGGGAAGCGGTTAATCGTGCCAAGGCGCGCTTTCCGCAGTCCACTGAAGAACCCATCATCCAGGAGGTGTCTGCAGTGCAGATGCCCATCGTGCAGATCGCTATCGGCGGCCAGGGCGTGCCCGAGCGGGTATTGTTGAGAATCGCTGAAGACCTGCAGAGAGAAATTGAAATCCTGCCCCAGGTGCTCGAGGCACCCATGGTAGGTAATCGTGAAGAACTACTTGAAGCTGTCATCGATCCCTCCAAGCTGGAGACCTACGGCATTCCCAATAGCGCCATCGTGCAGACCGTAAGCAGCAACAACCGACTCATCGCAGCGGGCCAGATCGACACCGGTCAGGGCAGTTTCTCTGTAAAGGTTCCTGGTCTGATCGAAAACGCCGATGACCTGTTCAATTTACCGCTGGCTTCCACAGATTTAGGCGTTATTACTATCTCTGACATTGCCGATGTGAGGAGAACGTTTAAAGACGCGACTCGCTATTCATATGCCAATGGCACCCAGACGATTGCGTTGAATGTAATGAAGCGCAAGGGCGCGAATCTTGTTGGGGCCATGGAAGAGATCGATGCACTGGTGGAACAGGTGCGTCCCAGCCTGCCGCCCGCTGTCACTCTTTCCTATATCAATAACAGCGTGCCGATGGTGCTGGAACAGAACTCCGGATTGTCCGGCAATATGGCAACCGCTATGGTGCTGGTACTTATTGTCGTGATCGCATCGGTAGGAGTGCGATCCGGACTGCTGGTCACGCTGGCCGTGCCCTTCTCCTTCTTCTTCGCATTCATAGTTATCAGCCTGCTGGATTTCACCTATAACTTCATGGTGATCTTCGGCTTATTGCTGGGTCTCGGAATGCTGATCGACGGCGCGATTGTGATGGTTGAGTACGCCGATCGGAAAATGGCTGAAGGCCTGGATAGCAAGGAAGCCTATAAGGCCTCAGTGCAGCGCATGTTCTGGCCAATCACAGCATCCACCGCTACTACGCTGGCAGCTTTCCTGCCGATCATGTTCTGGCCGGGTGTATCTGGTCAATTCATGAGTTACCTACCGATAACCGTATTCGCAGTCCTTACTGGCTCACTATTCTATGCCCTGTTATTCACGCCTGCCATCGGTGCCTTAATCGGTAAGTCCAGCGACGCAGACAGGGTATACCTGAAGAATCTCGAAGATGGTGATCCTGAGAAAGCAATCGGTGTGACTGGTCTCTATGCGCGAGTACTGGAATTTGCGGTACGAATTCCAATAACGGTTTTCACCCTCAGCATCGTATCGTTGGTAACAATCGTGTTCGCCTATGACCGCTGGGGATCCGGTATCGAGTTCTTCGTGTCATCGGAGCCTTTGCAGACTCAGGTACAGGTTTTTGCCAGGGGAAATCTGTCACCGGCTGAGCTCCGGGACATCATGCTGGATGCCGAAGCACGAATTGAGGAGATTGGTTTCTACTCCGGCATCATGACCCAATCCGGTGCTGGGCAACAGATGGGCGGCTCACAGCAATCTGCGCCCGACCTGATAGGCACCATCTTCATCGAATTGACCGATCGCCGCGAGCGGGAACTGGATGGCTTTCAGATTGAGAACATGTATCGAGAGGCCATCTCGCAGCTACCCGGCGTCAGAGCTGAAATAGTCTCAATCGAACAAGGACCCCCTGTCGGCAAGGAAATTCAGATCGAATTGTCTGGCGAAGACCTGGACCTACTCTTCGCTGAGGCCGACCGAATTCGATACTTCATGGAAAACGAAATGACCGGCCTCATCGATATCGATGACACGGCACCTATTCCAGGTATCGAATGGCAAATCGACGTGGACCGAGCCCAAGCGGCTATGCTGGGTGCCAACATGACTGAAATCGGCACCGCCATTCAGTTACTCACCAATGGCATCTATATGGGCGACTACCGTCCCGATGACAGCGAAACGGAAGTCGATATTCGTGTGCGTTACCCCATGGAATATCGCGGCATCGATCAACTCGACTCGATACGTATCAGCACCAGCAACGGCCCGGTGCCGATCAGCAGCTTCGTAACACGGCAGGCCAGGCAAAAAGT
Source organism: Gammaproteobacteria bacterium (assembly GCA_002730035.1). Taxonomy (GTDB): domain Bacteria; phylum Pseudomonadota; class Gammaproteobacteria; order Pseudomonadales; family Pseudohongiellaceae; genus UBA9145. Next base: position 62,541 of record PBYU01000068.1, read on the forward strand.
CAGCTCAATTCAACGCGTAGACGGCAATCGTGTAGTCTATATACGAGCCAATCCTGCGCCCGGTGTATTCGCCGATAGCAAACTGCAGGAACTTGAGAACTACATGAGCGACAACCCGCCCCTCAATGGTGTGTTTTTCCAGTTCCGTGGCGCCAATGAAGAACAGGAAGAATCCGCCGCATTTCTGGTGCTGGCATTTGCCCTTTCCATGGCGCTGATGGCCATGCTGCTGGTTACGCAGTTCAACAGTTACTACCAGGCACTGCTCATTCTTTCTTCAGTACTACTATCCACAACCGGTGTACTGCTGGGATTGCTCACAACCGGTCAGCCCTTCAGTGTTATGCTCACCGGCATCGGTATCGTTGCCCTGGCGGGTATTATCGTAAACAACAATATCGTGTTGATAGACACGTTCAATGTGCTCAAGGCGGAAAATCCCAATTGGAGCCTGAAAGAAGTCATCGTGCACACCGGTGTACAACGTCTTCGCCCGGTGTTTCTCACTACGTTTACCACGGGTTTTGGTCTGTTACCGCTGGCAATGAACATGTCCGTTGATCTGGTTGGGGCCGAGATAGAAATCGGTGGCCCGATCGCTTCCCAGTGGGCAGGTCTCGCCTCTACCATAGTGTTCGGGCTGTCATTCGCCACCATACTTACCCTGATAGTAACTCCGGCCATGCTAGCGTTACCGGCTCGGTTGAGTACGATGTTTAACAGACAAGCAGCACCGATCGCTCGAGTAGAACCGAGTTTTTAAACGAAACTACTCAGAAAATTTGGAATCCTCAGGGCTATTGAGTATCGACAGCGATAGCCATCCAGCCGATAAACATTTCTTCCCAGGACTGCCCACCCCAACCGACATCGATATCCGAATTCGGGTTACCCGGATTCGCCGAGGAATTATCGAACACACCGTCGGTGACGATGGTGGTTCCCGCCGGTAGAAACTTGGGCTCCTTCAACCAGTAATCCATCTGCCACTGGAATTGGAAGTTAGGCACGGATAGCAGCTGCTCACTGTTACCATCCGGATACACTGCCGTGTATTTCATGCTCTTACCTCGGTAGCGCATATGGGGCGACATCGCATACAGATAGGAATCGTCATTTAAGACAATGCTGGCACTGGCCTGGTAGTTGTGTGCACCTGCAGGAATATAGATATCCTCGTTCACGGTAATAGGGTTCATCAGGGTTTGTTGTGGCGCTTGCTCGGCATAATGCAGACCCAGACGGGTTTGATCCGTCGTGGCCAGTCCATTGGTAGTGTAATGTATCTGCATGACGAGCCTGTCATTACTGGAAAATTTTTGTGCGATTCCTTCTGGATAGGAAATGCTTGCCTTGCCTGGCGCATAGGCGGCCATATCCAGCAACGCTTGCTCACCGCTGTAGGACTTATCCTGAGTGAATATTCGGGCATGGTGCACCACAGCCGGATCACCGAGATCGAATTCATAACCGGCCATCCATTTTGTACCCCGTCAGCACCTATGGAACAGATATAGCACTGGTTTAAAGGAGAGTTTTTGTTCATCCTAACGTGAGGAGTTGAGATGAAACAGAAACCAG
>PBYU01000069.1 GCA_002730035.1 Gammaproteobacteria bacterium
AGAGCATCCAAGGAATGCCTACAAATATTAGATGATCTGGTTGAGGAATATGAATGTAAGTATTTTAACCATTAAGTTTATCAAAAACGGTTTACAAACAAATTTCATTTAAAAAATGCCTAAAACTATAGCATTTGTGGATAATTTTGATGACGTTGAAATATTCCTGAAAACTTTTAAATTCTGTATTGATAGAGACACAACTTGTATTGCGGGTGACGCATTGGCTTTAGCAGCTTTAAGAAATAATGGGATAAAATGCAGGGCATTAGATGATTATCGAAATCAGAAAGAATATGAAGAAGCTGAGCTCTCTGCTGTGGAATTAGCCGGAAAGTGGTTTATTGATAGTGAAGGAAATGATTTAACTGAATTTGAAGGTATTTCTCTGGGAAAATGTCTAAAAAGGGAAACATTTGATTATTTTAACTATCTTCTCAAAGCGATACTTGATGTATCTAATATTTTAAAATATGAAAATCCAGAGAAAGTTCTGTTGGTAAGTGATTACACAGTATCTAATAATTTATTTTTGGAAGGCCATTTTTCTCAGCATAATAAAGTTTTTCAGTTTATGGGAAAAGATAAAAAATACGATGTATATATTGACAAGGCAAAAATTCATGCGCTGTTTCTAAAACTTAAAAATATTTCAAGACATTTACGTTTTGAAAGGCAAGATATTCTGGCAGGGAAAATTACTTATTATTGCCCTGTAATTATGAATCGCTTTATAAAGAAACTTACAGTTACTACGGTTGATCGAATAAAGTTATTGTTAACAAAAAATGTAAATAAGTTGGGTTCAATTAGGGTGCTTACATTGTCTGCGACTGACCTAATGCATTTTGGAAGCGCTTTAGTTAAAAGTTATTTGAGAAAAGGAAATCAGCTTTATTACTTTGATAGTGAAAACAATTGCTATTTTGATTCACGACTTATTTGTGTTCCGAAAAAAAATATTTCCTTACCAAAAAATAATAAAAAATTAGAGTATTTATCTGATTTGAAATTCAAATTTGAAAGATCAAAAAAGATGGAAAGGAATGATCCTCGTTGGGTGTTTAAGGATTTGCCACTTATTAATTTTATAGATGAATATTTAAATTACATTATTGAAAGGAAAATACCAGAGTTAATAAATTTATTACTGCATTCTGATTATGTAATAAATAAAAATAATATTAATATAGTATTAATCAGCGAAAGGTGGGGGGCTAATCGCGTTGCCTTAACGCAAATAGCAAAACAAAACGGGATTCCTGTATTGCATATTCCACACAGTGTAGAGGCTGGATTTAAGGATGGGGATAAAATTCATTCTCCTCACCTTTTTTTTGATCTTGCTCACTTTCCTTTTTACCCAACCCATGAAGTTTCAAGTCTTAAATATCATCAGCAAATGCAAGTGATGAGAGGGATCAGTAAAGAAAAATTATTTTTAACAGGGCTTTCAAGATTCGGAAACCAAGAGCGAAAAAGCCGGAAAATGTATTATGATGCCCGAAAACGACTTGGCTTTTCAGAAGATGAGGAAATTGTTCTTATATTTCTTGGAGCAGAATTTAGAATAATTTATGACAAGATAAAGTCGAGACACCATAACTCCACCTTTAAAACGAAATGCTTATATGAAGAATTTCTTAAACTGTTTTTAAATAGAAAAAAATCAAAAATAGTATTAAAACTCAAGATGTCCGATATTTCTGATTTGTTAGTGGATGATTTTATCAAGAGAAATAATATGGATAACGTTGTGATCTTTAGAAATAACCTTAATGATCTTTTAATTGCTTCCGATGCTGTGGTTGTTATACATTCTAATATAGGCATTGAAGCAATGTTTTATGAAACTCCTGTCATCGTATATAGCGAACCTTCTAATCCTTCTTTTCTACCAATTAGCGCGGAAGGCGTTGCTATTAATATCTCAAAGCCAGACGAGTTATTGCCTATACTGAATAAATTGTGTTCTGATAAAACTTTCAGACAGGAAAGAATAAGAATACAAAGAAATTTTTTGAATAGGAATTTACCCACTGATAATCTTACTTTCTATAACAGGGTAGCCGATGTTATATTCCAACTCGCAAAAAAAAATTAAAAAAGCTTCTTTAAAATTCATATTTGTGCGGTGTTATAGATTAGGTATTTAAACTTTCTTCAATTGTTTGAAAATTTAGTTCTGATCTATCCTAAATCTTAGTACCACCCTTAGAGTGATGATTTTATGCCGTCAGTTGAAGCGTAGCGGAAACTGAAGGCATAGGTTCAAACGTTTCTGGTGCTGGAGGCCGATATCCCAGTGAGCTGTGAGGCCTGGTTATTTGCTCTGCTCGAAAACCCTTCTTTCACATAAACTTACCCCACTTCTGCTTAATCTTTTATCACAATACTAACTTTAAGGGTGGACCAGTTTTTTGGGGTAGAGTCATAAGTGATTTTTTCTAAACGATAAATAATCGATAGATTTTTTTCTCCCGCTCTTCAAAATTTCAAGAGTATTTTCAAAACCATGATTAAAAAGTAAATCAATAATGCTCATATACGGTATGAAGTCACCATAAGGTTGGTTATAAACAGGGTGGTCATAATTTTGATAAGAAAGATTTAATCCATTTTTAACAAGTTCCCCTCCAGGTGAGTTCTTTTCAAGATATCCGGCTGAACCCTTCACAGCAAGGTAATAATCGCATCCTATCTCCTTACAAATCGATGCCAATAAAGTATCTTTTTTCCCAGAAATATTTTCAAGTTGAGATGCATTAATCAACTCTTTACATATTCCCATCTTTGATGATATTTTTTTTATGATATTTATATTAAACTTTGAAAGAATTGACTCACTACATTCAATAAGGTCTTTAACAAATAGGTAAACCTCATTAAAAAAGGGGGCTTTTTTATAAGCTAATTCTATACTTTTTACATGTTTGTTTCTCCAGTTCTGTTCATTGTTTAAATGGGTCTCACAAAATAATGTTTTATCTCTATATTTCGTCTTTTTTATGGGGATTGTTAAATTTAACTCTCCCTGTGACGCTTTTATCCTATTTCGAACATGCCAACTTCTTTTCACAACCTGGACATTATCTAAAAAAACAAATATATCAACCTGATCGATTAAATCAAAATATCCAAGCCAAGGCAAATATGTGGGTTGCATGATTGAACATTTCATGATAACAGAGCGCCCAAGGGCAGTAGCCAAATTAAGATAAGCTTATTAGGATAATGAAATTCTAGAAAATCTTGTAAAAAAGCAGCTAATTAATAATAAACATTGAAAGTACTTTTTAACTTATAATCATCCAGGCAATTACAGAAATCTTTAAAGCAAGAATTAAACTTTTAATTCGTTCCTATTCCAATAATTGATAACATTAGTAATTCCCTCATCCAAACTCACTTTTGGACTATATTGTAAGACTTTTCTTGCTTTTTCGATAGTAGGTATCCTATTATATACCTCTCTTTTTTTTGTGCGGTCCGAATTTTCCATAGCAACATACTGGGGACTAATGCCGTTTTTGCCGATTAAGTTTATAGTTTTTTCCGCTAATTTTTTAACACTTATCGGTTCGCTATCATTGCCGATATTAAATACTCTGCCGTTTGCTTCCTTACAAAATAGGGAATTCACAATTCCTTTTGCCGCGTCAGAAACATAACAAAATGAACGTACTTGCTGACCATCTCCATAAATAACCGGGGGTTTATTTTGACATACGGCCCGGACAAACTTGGAAATTACAAAATTATCCCTTTGCTCTTCACCATATATATTAAAAAGCCTCACAACCGAGTAATCCAAAGAATAAGCTTCATGGTAAGCCCTCAGGTATTCTTCTCCCACAAGCTTAGTAATGGCATAATTAGAGATAGGGTTTACAGGTGATTCTTCTGAAATGGGCACTTTTTTTTGGTTACCATAAACCTCAGAAGAAGATGTAAATACAATCTTTTTCACATTGTTTTTTACACATGCTTCAAGAACATTAACCATTCCCTGAATATTTATATAGAGACATTCGAGCCTTCTTGCTTCCGTTCGTTTTACACCTAATGCCGCAGCCAAATGAATAACATAATCACTTCCTCTCATCTGTGTAGTCACCGAGTAAGGGTCTAAAATACTACCCATTTTATGATAGCCGACATTTTTCAACACAGCCAGATCCAAGGTTTTTACTTTGTGTCCTTGAGAAATAAGTTCTTTGGCAACAGCAGACCCGATAAAGCCAGCCCCGCCTGTTATAAGAATAGAAGACATTTGTTGTATTCTCCCGTTTTAAATTTATAAATATTCGCTTATTTTTCCAATAAACTCTCTTAGTGCCCAAATACCCCTATAGGCTTTTTCTCTTTCTAACTCATTGAATATGTAAGTAACCGGTAGTTACGTAGTTTGTAGGCTGAGTTTAATTAACTAACTTCTTATAGCCCTGTATCTCAATAATCTATGTAAAATCAAGATTAATGTTAAATTCTGACGGTGAAAAAAGATAGCGTAAATATTATATAGGCCCCAATGAGGAATTTATATTTACTTCGACAGATAAGCGCTATTAGTTAAACCTCTCTAACTAACATATGCAGGAAACAATGACACTTTTCTTTTATTCTTGTTTCGTACTCTAACTATTACTATTGAGAGTATCTTTCGTACTTTGTTGAACAACTTTATCAAGCCACTCATGCATGCTTAAACCAGATGCTTGAGCAGCGCGTGGAGCTAATTGTTTTGTTTCAATAGTAACTCCCTCCAACTGACCGAATTAGCGTGATCTACAAGTTCCTCCACGTCTCCATTTCACCGGTAAATCAAGATTTGCTTTTGAAAACCCATCCCCAACCTTATAATCTAACAGGTAAAAGCCATTTCCAAAAATCCAGCGTAAACTCGCTTCTCGTTAATTATCAGGTAATAATTTAATCGGAACCTCATGTTTTAAAAGGCGGTTATTATTGATTAGAATTTTTCCATATTCTGTTTCTCTAAGCCAAGGTGTTATAGATTTATCACCAATTACAACTCCTGAACATAGAATTCGCCTTTATTCAATTGCCGAGCAATATAAATATGTATCACGGCCTGTTCCATAGCCAATTTCTAATACACGTGAGTTATTGCGAATATCAAGGAGATCAACCATCTTTTCACGTAATGACTTCTCATTTTCATAAAAGACTTCAAATAGCCAATCTATAGCGTTGTCATATATATCTTCAGCCGTATAATCATATTCTTCTTTGGAACGAGAGTCTGATTCGCCCAATATTTCAGGATAGGTAAAACCTGGTATGCCATCGTCAATTTGATATTTTAGACTTTAGAGAGATTTCATAGTGCCGTTAACTTTCTCTTGCTCAATAGCAGCTTGTTCATCTGAAAGTGTCAGTTGCTCTTGATTAACCGGACATCTATAGGTCGTTAAATATTTTTTATTAACTCTTTACCTTTAGATCAAAATAATCAATTCATAAGAAATAAACTGCTCGCATTATTGCAATATTTTAGTCCATAACATTTTCTTATTATTTTTTCATGACAGCCAAACCAATACCGTCTTTGCCAAGAGTGTTCCCATTGTATAACATATATCTATCATCATTATGATCAAACACGCAGGGATATGCTATCATTTCCGAGTCCCAACCGTAAGAAGAGACGTCAATGCCAACTTTGTCATCAAACCGATCCCAACTGATTCCGTCGGAAGACTCTGCATAGCCGATACGATATTCAGAAAACTGCTCTCTATAAGAGTACCACATTTTATATTTGTTATCTTCCTTAATCACATATGGACGGGCAACTGCTTCTTCTTTTTCGGATATTATTGAAAACATATCGCATCGTTTCCAATGAATTCCATCTTTTGACTCCGCATACCTTATTCCATATTGCGGCCAAGGTTCTCCGTTGCGAAGATCCCATCTCCTATAGCTGGCATACCACATTCTCCAAACACCATTATCAGTCAAAACGAATGGGGACGCCATTCCAAAAGGATCACTTTTTGTTCGATCCATTATCGGCACACATGAATATTTCTGATAAGTTTTGCCTCCATCATCTGATGTTGCAAGGCCAATGGTAGGATAATACCTTACCCGCTTCCCCTGCATCCAACCTACATAGTAAATATACTTTCGACCTTCCATCTCAACAAAAGTAGTTGCTACGACAAGACTATCATCAAAAGCACCCAATGGCCCCAATTTTATGACTGGTTCTTCTGTTACGGTCAGAATCTCTAAAGGATTATTCATTCTAAATGTAAAATAGCCTGTTTGGCTAAAATTTTCCTTGTTACGACTTGCAAAGTAAACTTTATAAAGATTCTCTCCAATTTTTTCTATTGTTGGTACCCACGCGTAAGCATGCATCCAATCGAATCCATAAGTAGGTTTAAAAATTAAGCCTTTTTTTATCCAATGCATAATTTTGTTTCCTTTTAATTTTTTTAAATAAGATCACATATTTTAATATTCATTGAAAAATATTTTTCAATATTTCATTGAATATTCTTTCTATACCTCGACCATCCAAAGCTTTTTTCCCTGCTTTTGATAAAGCTGAACGCGCTTCAAAATCATTTAAAAGTGTGTCTATAGCAGCAGCAATATCATGTTCGCTAATATTTTCACCGGGTCCTAAATATTTTGCACTCCCAATCTTTAAAAAACTCTGAATTGGTAAACTGTCATGGTCAAACTGTGATATCATCAGATTCGGTGTTCCAGTAATTGCGGCTTCATATTTTACGAACCCTTCACCTGTTATGGACAGGTCAGCCCATAAAAATAACTCTGCCATATCATTCCTAAAGTGCAAAAAATCTAGTTCGCCTCTGTGCTTACACAGATTGGTTACTTCTTGCAGCAAATCTGCTGCTGATCCTGTACTCAATAAAATTTTTGCTTCAATCGTCTCATTTGGAAATGAAGCCAATGCACGAACAACTTTTGGCGTAATTCTATATGTATCTGTTCCAGCTATACTTACCAATATTCGATTTGCTTTCTTGCGTATTTTTCGATGAACTTTACTTGCGACAACAAATTTTGGATGAAAAATAAAATATTTAAAACCAACCACAACGTGGCATTCATCTAAGGCTAATTGCGTTAAATCGAGTTGCGAACACGGGATTGGAACTATAGCCGTATCACTTGCAAATCCAGCCATTCTACAATCCTCGATACTTAATAAAAATGGGATTCCTTCTGCTTTAAGGGCTCTATGATAATTAACCAGACGAGAGGGTTGTCTTAGCATTTCACTGTGAACTAAATCCGTAACTAAAAGTTTTGCACCCAAGTCTCTAATTAATTTTACGGTAAGAACAGCATCAGTATGATCATCTATATTTTCCGGATGCATTATGATTGTCCATCCTTTTTGTACTAAAATTTTTGTATTAATATCCTTTTCATTATCGTAATGCATTACCAAAAAAGGAGAAACAGGCACGGGCAAGCTTTCTGCAAAGCTTAAACAACGAATTATATGGCCAAACCCAAACTTTCGCGAAACTTCCGCTCTGAATACAATAGGATAATGTGTTTTATATGAGTTTTTTTTGTTATCATTGTTCAAATCTCTTTTGTATTTCAATTATTTGTTCTCAAGGAATACTAAATATAGTGTTACATTGGTTATGGTTATAAATTAAAATATTTTCGCTTTATTTTTTTTGCTAAAGGATTTTCCGCCAATATAACCGAACTTTTTGCTCCAAGAACAACAGCGTCATCCTTAATGTTTTTTGTGACCTCAGCCCCCATAGCAACAAACACTCTGTTGCCTATTTTTACGAAATCCCTTATTGATGCATTTATACCCAAGAAACAATGCGAGCCAATATTAACATGGCCCGCTATGCAAACATGGCTGCTTATATACGTATGATCTCTAACAACACATCCATGACCAATATGATTTCCACTCCAAATCATTACATTTGAGCCAATCTTTACTTTTGGTTGTATGGTCTGATTTTCTAATATAAAACAGTTGTCACCAGTGGTCAAATCGGGCCAGTAAACAGACTTTGAACAAACATAACTCGCTAATGTATAGCCTTTTTCTCTCATTGCAAAATATTTATCAGAACGATTCCTGTTCAATTTATTGTATGATAATGCTACATGCGCAAAATATTCAGAAGGTGGATAGGCTTCTTTTACTTTACTATGCGGAACCAGAGGAACATCTAAAAAAGTATCACTATTCACAAATTTGTCATCAGCTGTAAACCCTGCTATTTCATATTCGCTATCTTTAGTAAAGTAATAACTTGCAAGTTCCCCATATTCGCCTATGCCAAAAATAATTAACTTTTTATTCTTTTTCATACTTATGTTTCTTTACGTTTATTACTTTGATAAGGCATAATATAAGAGCCTTCAAAAAATAATATTATACAGCCCATTTGAGAGATTCCATCCTAAGCATTACATATCCAATTATAAACATAACTATTTTTAAAACTCCAAACATCTTTTTCATTTAGTGATTGGAATTTAGTTCATTAGAAATTATTTGTTGTTTGGTGCTTGTATGTACTACGCCTTTTTTCTAATGCAATCGCAACCATTTTTCTGCGTCGCGGACTGCGCATCTTGAATGGTTCTGTATTTAAAAACACCGTTAGGGCATTTTTAGATCACCTGAACCTTCCCCAAATGTCAAGACTATTTTCTCCATTAATTAAGGTGGATTCCTGATGTAGAGGCATGGGCAGGGAAACGGAGTGGAGTTTCCCTGCCCATGGTTGCAAAAATTTGCCATGTCCCCCCCTTTTCTATTTTTGGTACTAATGGTTTGCAAGTAGCCACTTCACCACTTTCCTGCCAATACACCTCATATGGGGTCATGTAGTTTAATGATTGATGAAGCCGTTCTTTATTGTACTTTTCAAAGTACTGCTTCAGCCCCTTGATAGTGACCTACCCTAAATCTTAGTACCACCCTTAGAGTGATGATTTTATGCCGTCAGTTGAAACGTAGCGGAAACTGAGGGCATAGGTTCAAACGTTTCTGGTGCTGGAGGCCTATATCCCAGTGAGCTGTGAGGCCTGATTATATTCTATCCGCCTTTGCTCTAAACTCTGATCCGTTATCTGAGCGGATATTCTCCGGAACTCCTCTGATTGAAAATAGTTCAGCTAAAATTGCAAGAACATCATCTGCTTTTATTTGCCTTTGTACCTCTATGACAAAGCACTCCCTGGTAAACTCATCAATTCTGCTACAAAGTCATAGCTCCATACATGATTAGGTTTTAATGGACGAAGCCTTAAACAAGACCCAACGCCATATCCGCTAAACACGGTCGCGGCCAACCTGCCAACCCTCTATTTTTAACAAACCAGTAATCCGCCAATAGCCATAACGCCCATAGGCTCCTGCAAGCTCGATGATCCTCTTAGTTAGAATGGGATCATCATCCCTCATAACATATTAAAAATACTTTTCTTGAATATTCTCTATCATCTTTCGTCGCTTAGCCGGGCTTAGAAGTTTTTTGAGGCCGACTCCTTCAAGATCTCCTTATCCAGTGTTAAATTAACAACTAATTGCTTTAACCGGTCATTCTTTACTTCTAAC
>PBYU01000070.1 GCA_002730035.1 Gammaproteobacteria bacterium
AAATCTTATGACTTGTTCAACGTATTAACCGAAAGCTATACTGCAAATGTCTCCTTTAGTTTTAGAGGGCATTGGTCCCAGATCATCTGACGACTTACAATGTAAAACATGGCTATAATCATTATTGGTAAAAATTCCCACAAAATCGTAAAATAGCTCATCGACTGGAGCCCACTAAAGTTTCCATGAGCCGACAGCTATGATTTCAGCCGCCCGAATCCGAACAGGCCTTAGGCCAGTATTGCCGCTAGCCGGATTCCTTATTGGGATGGTTATCGCAGCAGGGCAGGCTCGAGCCCAACAGGAAATTCTGATTGCCTTTGCCGAGGAGCAGGCATTCGATTTCAGCCCGCCTACTTTTGCCGAACGCGCGGTTCTCGTCTCCATCGATTCCAGTCTGCTACTGCGGGCTGAGCCCGGCCTGATCTTTCAGATACAGATAGATGAAAACGATTTCGCCACCCTGGAGGTGGAAGAAGTCAGTTCCTATCTGAACGGCGACCGCATGCTGAGTGCCCATGGTGCCAGCGCCACGACTAATTTCTCGCTGGTGCTCACCATTGGTCAGCAGAACCTGTTTGGTCATCTGATCGCCAACGAACTGAATCTGCAGGTCTATGCCGTTGGTGATGCCGTTAGTGGTGCAGGTGCTTATATCGGTTGGATCTATAGCCCGGGCCAATTAGCCGGCGGGCCGGGGGGTTTGCAGAACGATTACATCATAATCGAGCAGGAAACCGGGACTACGGTGGAGAAACCAGCCCCGCTGATCAAGTCGACGTTGCCATTACAGCTTGCAGCAGGTTCGAGTTCAAGTAGCACAGATACATCCAATGTCAGTACCGCCGGCATCGACCCTGACAATTTTCGCATCACCCAGACTTTCTCCCGAAATCCTGTCATTGCCGGCAACAACGTCGAAGTACGGGTGAGTTTAGAGAACATCAGCACCCAGCAACACCAACAGCTCTACGTTGAGTTCTATTTCGTGCTGGAAAACAGCAGTCTGCTGCAGGCACCGGTGCAGTGCACGCAGCAGCTCAGCTTATCCTTGCAGCAAGTGCTGTATTGCGACATCGGTGATTTTGCAGCGGGAGAGATTAAGAACTTCAGTTTCGAACTGGCGACGAGTGCAGCCTCCAAGCCGATGATCATCAGCACACCCATCATTGGTAATCTGCGACTCGATTCGATAATCAACGTGGTGGACGATGTGCGCGTCGACAGCGATAGTGACGGCATCAGTGATTTTAACGAGGCCCTGGCGGGCACGGATTCGGGTGACCCGGCATCGGTCGATCTGAGTAATACCGTCATCGATGTGATGGCGTTCTATACCGTGGGCGCACAGGCGCTGTTTCCCTACGGAGTCGAAACCAGAATTAATCAGTTAATCAGTGTTGCTAACCAGATCTATGCAGACAGTGATGTAAAGATTAGCCTGCGTCCGGTATTTCACGGCCTGCTCGATTACAACGATGTCGATGACATGGACACGGCCCTGAATCACCTGATCAATAAAACTGATCCTGCCTTTGCAGATGTCGATACATTACGCGCCAGCTACGGCGCCGATCTGGTCATGTTGTTCCGCCCACTGGAGATTGTCGCGAGCCGCTGTGGTCTGGCTCCGGTAGGAGGATTTAATACCGCAGGTGACTTCTCTGCCGAGACTGAGAGAGACTACGCTTACTCACATATCGCCATCGATTGTCCAGCCGATATCGCCGTAGTACATGAGTTAGGGCATAACATGGGCCTGACCCATTCACATTTCGAAGACGGTTCTGGCGGTACCTTTAATTTTTCCACCGGCTACGGAGTCGATTCGCAATTTGTCACAGTAATGGCTTACCCCGCCGCATTCAATACGGACAACCGACTCGCCCAGTTCTCGAACCCGCGACTCGATTGTCTCGGATTCGTCTGCGGCGTCGATGCCAATGCGGAGTTTGGTGCCGATGCGGCACTGTCCCTGAATTTGGTGCGCCACCAGATTGCTAACTACACGGCCGTTACCGTGCCCGACCTTCCGACGACTGCGGTGGCAACTTTCAGCGGGGAATCGACGACTGCCACAATTGCAATTGCTGCTTCTCGTGATGACGGTCTGTCTTATAGCGAGATAATCACCACTAGCGATGAGGTGGATATCGTAGCGAACATTGAGGTTGATGATCGCCATGTCGGTAGCGATGGAAGCTTCCATGTGTTGGTTGCACTGCGCAATAGCGACTTGTATCAGATTGATGAAACGGGAGCATTAACCGTGTGGGACGGCTCTTTGAGCAGTCTCTACGCTGCCTCAGGGACACATCAATTGAGAGAGCAGGAGCTGTTTTCTATCGTCAACGGCTATCGCTTCGACGAAGCTCTGGTCGGTCAGGATCTGCTTATCTATGTTGCCTATAAGCTGCCTGGAGTTGGCGACCTGGTATACACGGCTAACCCACTGGTGCTGCAGATCCGTTAGCTACTCTCGACCTGACCAGTTTCTCGCTCGACAGAGTGCCCCTAGACCCGGTAATACTCCTTGTACCATGCGACGAAGTTGGCGATGCCCACTTCAACTGGCGTGGAGGGCTGGTAATGAACGTCCGCGATCAAGGCATCGACGTCGGCGTAGGTCATGGGTACATCACCGGCCTGCAGTGGCAGGAAATTCTTCTCGGCAGTCTTGCCCAGGCATTGTTCCAATACCTCGATAAAATGCATCAGTTCAACAGGATTATTGCTGCCGATGTTATACAGCCGATAAGGGGCAGAACTGGTGGCTGCATCGGGCTCGGAAGAATTCCAGGCCGCATTCGGCTCGGCGACGTTGTCAATCGTCCTAATGACGCCCTCGACGATATCATCGATGTAGGTGAAATCGCGTTGGTGATTACCAAAATTGAACACATCGATCGGTTCTCCCGCGAGTATCGAACGGGTGAACTTGAATAGCGACATGTCGGGCCTGCCCCATGGGCCGTAGACAGTAAAGAAGCGTAGTCCCGTGGTTGGCAGAGAGAACAGGTGGCTGTAGGTGTGGGCCAGTAGTTCGTTGGCTTTCTTGCTGGCGGCATACAGGCTGATGGGATGATCCACGTTGTGGTGAACCGAGAAGGGCATCGAGGTATTGGCACCGTAGACGGAACTACTGGAGGCGTAGACCAGATGTTCGACTTCATGGTAACGGCAGCCTTCCAGGATATTGACGAATCCCTCCAGGTTTGAGCTCACATAGGCTTGCGGATTTTCCAGTGAGTACCGCACACCGGCCTGGGCGGCGAGATTAACCACGCGTTGGGGTCGATGCTGCTTAAATGCGCCGGCAATCGCGTCTGCATCTTCCAGGCTGCACTGGTGGATTGTGAAATTGTCCTGCTCGGTTAACTGTTTCAGGCGGGCTTTTTTCAGTTCGACATCGTAGTAATCATTGAGGTTATCGATGCCGACAACTTCGTCGCCGCGTGCGAGTAGTTTGAGAGACAAGGCGTGCCCGATGAATCCCGCCGCGCCGGTTACCAGGATCTTCATCGTTATAGGATTTCCACTAGAGACTGCCGTCTACTGACTGGCTGGAAAACACATGTTTTACGTCGAACACGACGGAGTTTACCTTGCCAAGCTGTTTGATTGTGTCGATGCCCATCTTCCGGATCTGGTCGTGTGCCACGGCGATGATGATTGCATCGTAGGTCGATGGCTTTAGTGAGTCGATCAGCAGTTCCGATTCCTGCTGGTCTACCCATGGATCATAAATTTCTACTTCGCTCTGGTATGACTGCAGAGTAGCGATGATATCTCTGACCCGGCTGTTCCTCGTGTCTGGGCAATTCTCCTTGAAGGCAAATCCCATAATCAGGATACGGGCGTCGATCACATGAATCCGCTTGGACAACATTAAGCGTACGACCCGTTCGGCTACGTAGTCACCCATAGAATCATTGATACGACGACCGGCAAGGATAACGTCCGGGTGATGCCCAACCTGCTGAGCCTTGTAAGTCAAGTAATAGGGGTCGACACCAATGCAATGGCCGCCTACCAGGCCGGGAGAGAAGGGCAGAAAGTTCCATTTACTGCCAGCCGCCTTGAGTATGTCATGAGTGTCTATCTCCAATTTCTCGAACAGGATGGACAATTCATTTACCAGGGCGATGTTCAAGTCGCGTTGGGTGTTTTCTATCACCTTTGCCGCCTCGGCTACCTTGATGCTGCTGGCCAGATGGGTGCCTGCACTTATAATGCTGCCGTACAGTTCGTCTATCAGGCACGCCGAATCTTCAGACGAGCCAGATGTCACTTTAACGATGTTGGTCAGGGAGTGGACGTCGTCTCCTGGATTGACCCTCTCGGGGCTGTATCCGACATAGAATCCTGTATTAAGCGTTAATCCGGAATTCTTTTCGAGTATGGGCACGCACTCTTCTTCAGTGGCACCTGGATAGACGGTGGATTCGAATATGACGATATCGTCTTGCAGCAGGTAATTGGCCACCAGCGCAGTGGCATTTCTCACTGCCTGCAGGTCGGGTTGATTCTGCTCATCCACAGGAGTCGGTGCGGTGATGACGTAGATCTGGCACTCACTCAGCTGATCGGCTTTGCTGGTGTAGACGATGTTTGTCTGTGCCTCGAGCTCTGCCTTAGTCAATGCCAGATTGCTGTCGCTACCGGTGTTTATCTCGGCAACCCGTGCCTGGTTAATATCGTACCCGACCGTGGCATAGCGGGACGCAAAAGCATGGGCAAGGGGTAATCCAACATAACCCAGCCCGAGCACGGCAACTTTTGTATCGGCGTTGAGAGTGATCACTCAGCTAATCCTGTTCAGAAATTATTTGACGAACCGGGCTAATTCTACTCGATTAGCCCTGTGATCTACGACCATCGATTAAAATTCGCCGCCCCAGGAGCCTGACAACCGACCCACAGCAACGCTTGCGGTCATTGTAATCTCTGATTTCGTCGAGATGCCCGTGCTATACTATGTCGCGATATGCCGCGATCAAAATCGAAATCCCGAAATTCAACAACATTGCAACAATAGGTCGTAGGTTATAACGGCAAGGTGTAGTAATGGCAGACTTCAAACGTATCGGATTGGTAGGTCGACCAGACCATAGTGGTGTGGTGGACTCACTTACTCGCCTGTTGGCTTTTCTCGGCGAGCAGGATGTTTCGATTGTGCTCGACGATGTGACCGCAGGATTGATTAAGAATCCAGGCGTCATCGAATGCAAGCGAGAAGAATTGTCGAAGCATTGCGATTTAGTCATCGTCGTTGGCGGCGATGGCAGCATGTTAAACGTCGCCAAGTACGTCGCCTCAGATCGGGTACCGGTAATTGGTATCAATCGGGGTAACCTCGGCTTTCTTACCGATGTGCTTCCGGATGAGATCGAAGCAAAAATCGCCGAGGTGCTGGCGGGGGATTACAGCATAGAGGAACGTTTTTTACTGGATGTCGTCGTCCATAGCGACGGCAAAGAATCGGCCTTGGGCTCGGCATTGAATGATGTGGTCCTGCATCCGGGTAAGGCAGCACAGATGATCGAATTTGAGTTGTTTGTCGATGACAAGTTTGTCTATAGTCAGGAGTCCGATGGCCTGATAGTAGCGACACCGACCGGATCGACTGCCTATGCGCTATCCGCCGGTGGGCCCATCATGCACCCCTCGTTGAACGCGGTGGTGCTGGTGCCCATGTATCCTCATTCACTCACCAGCCGGCCGATCATGATCGACGGGGATAGTGAGATCAGATTGGTGGTTGCGGCCAAGGAGTCCCTGCAGCCACAACTCAGTTGCGATGGTGAGGTCAGATACACGGCGTCCGCCGGTGACGAGCTGCTGGTGACCAAGAAGGCGGTACCCCTGCAATTAATTCATCCGCCGAAGTACAGCTTCTACCAGGCCTGCCACAGTAAGCTAGGTTGGGGCAGCCGGCTGACCAAATCCGGTGCTTAAGTCCGATGTCCAAAAGCTCTCTGGATCGAGCGAAGCGCTGACCGATGATTAGAGCCGCCAGTCTCGGGATTGACATCAACCTGTTTCAATACAGCCAATTCCTCCACAGCAAGGGCGTTAATCACCGCATTATCGAAGAGTCGGGGCAGCAGGTCATCTGGGTCAGTTCCGATGTCGAAGTACAGTTAGTCAGCGGATCATTGCCGGTGTTTCTCGAACAGCTCGCCAGCGGCGCTCTAGAGCGGGCTGCCCCGGGGAAGCACTCGGGAAACAAGTTTGGCACAAACTGGGGCACGCAATTTCTCAATGCCATGCTGCGAGCATTCATCGCCAGCCCCGTTACGCTGCTGCTTATTCTGGCCTGCCTGCTGGTGGCAGCCGTGAGCCTGCTGGGCAGCGAGCCTGGCCGCGTGAGTTTCCTGTTCTACCCGCTTATCGCTTCCGATGGCTTACAGGCACTCGCCAGTGATCTCGACAGCCCGTTGGTCTTGCTGCGTACGCTGACACCGATGTTCCTGCACTTCGGCGAATTACACCTGGTGTTTAATATGTTGTGGCTTTGGTATTTCGGCAAGCAATTGGAAGCGATTCAGCCGACCTGGGTATTCCTGTCGCTGATAATCCTGACTTCTTTCATCAGTAATACTACCCAATACCTTTCTATCGACTACAATAATTTTGGTGGCGTGTCGGGTGTGGTTTACGGCCTGGTGGGTTATACCTGGGTCATTCATACATTCATGCCGCGCAGCTACCTGTTGTTGAATAACAGCATGTTTGCATTTTTCATCGTAGCGATGGTGTTGATGGAGATCATTGCCTCTTCATGGATAGCCACTGCGGCACATGTCGGTGGTTTGCTGTCCGGGCTGCTTTTTGGGGTGGTAGTCGTGTTTTACTATCGGCTGATATTGAAGCGCCAGATCATCGGCCGGTCGAGATGATTAACCTGCCGAGATGATAAACCGGCCAAGATCAAAGAAAATTATGCCGATCCGCCTCGATGGCAGACTGTAACAAAACACATGTGGCTCGAGTGAAGAGCACAGAGAATAGTTAGAGTAATGAACGGGTCAGATACCAACAAAGATGCGGCGGCACCTGCTATGCAGGCCTTGTTGCAGAGCCGACCGCAATCGGTGGAGCAACTCGTCGAGGCGATTACACCGGTTATTTATGAGGCGCTTAAGTTGGCGGTCGAGCTGGGCAAATGGCCCGATGGTAATCGTCTTGTGCCGGAACAGACCGAGTATTGCCTGCAGGCCATCATTCTCTATGAGGCAAGGCACCTGCCCGCGCAACAGCGCACCGGAACCAATCTGAAGTCCCACAAGCTCAGTGATCCCCAGGGAGTTGACCCGCTGGCAATTCGTCCAGTGCGGTTGGAGGATGAATCATGAAGCTGGTGGAGCAGGGCACGTTGCGTAAGATGCAAGTTCGATTGGAGCAGCCGGTCGATTACCGGATTCGACTCGGGGAGGCTCGGATTCCTCTGAACCAATACCTTGAGAAAACGATCCGGCTGCAACACAGCGGCGCTATTTTCTGTGTGCACTGCGACAGGAAAACCAACAAGAGTTTCAGTCAGGGCTACTGCTATCCCTGCTTCCAGAAACTTGCCCAGTGCGATTCTTGTATTATTCACCCCGAAAAATGCCATTTCGACCAGGGCAGCTGTCGCGAGCCAGACTGGGGTGAGCGCTACTGCTTGCAGGATCACATCATCTATCTGGCCAATTCTTCCGGGTTGAAGGTAGGTATTACCCGCGCTACCCAGGTGCCGACCCGATGGATCGACCAGGGTGCGACACAGGCACTAGCTATCATCAGAGTTCGAAGCCGCTTGCAGTCCGGCTCGCTGGAAGTCATGTTCAAACAGCACGTTGCCGATAAGACGAACTGGCGTGACATGCTCAAGGGCGACGCTACACCTCTTGATATGGCAGAGGAGAGCCGCAAGCTAATACAGGCCTGCAGGGATGAAATCAAAGAGCTTGAGGATCGATTCGGCTTCTTCGCGATCAGTGTGCTTAATGGAATCGAAGTCGTCGATATCGAGTACCCTGTTGTGCAATACCCAGAGAAGGTCACGTCTTTCAATTTCGATAAAGATCCTGTCGTCGAGGGAACCCTGCTGGGAATCAAGGGTCAGTACCTGATACTCGATAAGGGAGTCATTAATCTGCGGCGCTTCTCAGGTTATGACATTCAATTCAATCACTAAGACAAACCAGGTTAGGCAATGATGAGAAACGCCCAAGCCAGGACGACCTATCTGAAAGATTACCGGCCGCCTGCTTTTACTATCGAGACAACCGATCTCGTTTTCGACCTTTACGAGAATGAAACGCTGGTCGTTGCCAAGCTGCTGTTTAAGCGCAACGAAGAGTCGCCTGAGAGTGAAACCGACACGCTTGTGCTGCACGGACGGCACATGGAATTAAAAAAATTGTTCGTGCATGGCAAACGGCTGAAGTCCAATCAATTCCTGATGGACGATGACACGCTGACTATTCCTGAGTTGAGTTTCTTCGTGGGTGGACCGACGCAGCAATTTACCATGGAGATCCATACCCGCCTTGAGCCTCAAAATAACACCGCCCTGGAGGGCCTGTATAAATCCAGGAAGATGTTCTGCACTCAGTGCGAGGCGGAAGGCTTTCGACGCATCACCTATTACCTTGATCGCCCGGATGTGATGTCTACCTTTACCACGACCATCAAGGCCGATCGGGATAAGTATCCGGTACTGCTGTCCAATGGCAACAACATTGCCAGTGGTACGGTTGAAAAAGATGCGAGTCGGCACTGGGTGACCTGGGAGGATCCGTTCAAGAAACCCGCCTATTTGTTCGCGTTGGTGGCTGGTGACCTACGTAGCCTGGATGACAGCTTCACCACCTGTAACGGCAGAGACATCAAGTTGCAGATTTTTGTTGAACAGAAAGAGATTGATAAATGTGATCACGCTATGTTGTCCCTGAAAAATGCCATGCGCTGGGATGAAGAGACCTATGGGCGCGAATACGACCTGGATATCTTCATGATCGTTGCGGTGGATGACTTCAATATGGGGGCTATGGAGAACAAGGGGCTGAATATCTTCAACACGGCGTGTGTACTGGCCGAACCCAATACGACTACTGACCTGGCGTTTCAACGTGTAGAGGCTGTCGTAGCTCATGAATATTTCCACAACTGGTCCGGGAATAGGGTGACATGCCGGGACTGGTTTCAGCTAAGCCTGAAAGAAGGTTTTACAGTATTTCGCGATTCAGAATTTTCTGCAGACATGGGCTCGCGTACAGTTAAACGCGTCGAAGAAGTAAATTTTTTGAAGACTGCGCAGTTTGCTGAGGATGCCGGGCCGATGGCCCATTCAGTGAGACCTGACTCCTATATGGAGATCTCAAATTTTTACACGGTCACGATTTATGAGAAGGGGGCCGAGGTTGTCAGGATGATAAGTCTCATTCTGGGTGCAGAAAATTTCCGAAAGGGATCAGACCTATACTTCGACAGGCACGATGGGCAGGCCGTCACCACCGAAGACTTCGTTAAGGCCATGGAAGATGCCAGCGGTGTCGATCTCGGCCAATTCCGACGCTGGTATAGCCAGGCGGGCACGCCGGTACTGAATGTCACCGGTGAGTACGATGCTCAGCACAAGCACTATACCCTGACAGTAGAGCAACATTGCCCGGATACTCCTGGTCAGAATAATAAGCAGCCATTTCAGATACCGCTGGGTGTGGGCCTTATCGATCCGCGAGGCGAAGCAGTTACACTCAAGTTGAAGGACGAGCCAGACGCTGCTCGGCCGGTTATCAATAGAGTATTGAAGGTGGATCAGCAGTCACAGCAGTTCGTATTCACCGGTGTCGTTGAAAAACCCGTGCCTTCGCTGCTGCGAAGTTTCAGTGCACCGATAAGGCTTAACTTCGATTACTCACGAGAAGAGCTGTTTTTCCTGATGGTGCATGACAGCGACGGTTTTAACCGCTGGAATGCGGCTCAATTACTCGCCATCGAGGTGATTCATGAATTGCAGCAATGCCGTCTCGACGGTCAACAAGGCGAGGTCCCACAAATCCTCATAGACGCCTACAGCGGCGTATTGGATTCGGTACTGGCGCCGAACGAGCTGGACAAGGCGATGATCGCTCATCTACTGGTGCTACCGACCGAGGGTTCTCTGATTGAGCTGGCGGAGCTTGCGGATGTAGACGCTATTCATGGAGTAAGAGAAGCTATTGCCGACACCCTCGCGCTACGGCTGGTGGACAAATTCGCCGTGGTATATGAGGCGAACCGCAGCGATGCGCCCTACCAGGCAGATGCAGCGTCGATAGCACAGCGCGCATTAAAAAACCTGGCGCTGGCTTACCTGATGAGAACGGGCCGGGATGAATGGATCCAGGCCGCCGATGCACAGTTTGCTAATGCCTCCAATATGACCGATCGAATGGCTGCCTTACGCTGCCTGGTCAATGCCGAGTCGGACCGCGATAGAGAGCTGGCCACCCTGGCACTGCAAACGCTTTATGCACAATGGCAACATGAGCCGTTGGTAGTAGACCAGTGGTTTGCCGTGCAGGCCACCTGCCAGTTACCCCAGACGCTAGATAAGGTGCATCAACTACTGGAGCATGAGGCCTTCGACATTCGAAATCCCAATAAAATTCGTTCGCTGATCGGCGCTTTCTGCGGTCAGAATTTCACCGGCTTTCATGCTGTCAGTGGAGCGGGTTATGAATTCCTGGCCGATCGGGTGCTGCAGTTGGACAAGCTCAACCCACAGATCGCCGCTCGGCTGCTCACGCCACTGACGCGTTGGAAAAAATTCGACAGCACCCGTCAGGCGATGATGCAGGAACAGTTGCAGCGCATCAAAGCCGAAGCCGAGCTCTCGAAAGACGTGTTCGAGGTGGTGGTAAAAAGCACAGCAATCTAAAACTGATAGGCTGCCGCCAGTAGTCTCGCTGTAAGCAAACGTGGTCCGACAGCAAGAAAGAATGGCCAAAACTTGTTCAGAGGCTCCCTAGGATACTTCCTGGATATCGGTCAGCGGGATATCCCTGGCGCGTTCCGCCGCCTCCATAAAGTCCTCGATCTCGTTGAAATTAAGATAGCGATAGATGTCATCCGCCATAGTATTGATGCTGGTCATGTAGTGCATGTATTCGCCCATGGTGGGAATCTTGCCCAGTACGGAACTCACCGCTGCCAGCTCGGAAGAAGCCAGGAAGACCTTGGCATCTTGCCCCAGTCTATTGGGGAAATTTCGGGTGGAGGTTGAAACCACCGTGCATTCGGCCGCGACTCTGGCCTGGTTCCCCATACACAATGAGCACCCCGGCATCTCGGTGCGGGCGCCGGCGACACCGAAGACATTGTAAACGCCTTCCTCGCTTAACTGATATTGATCCATCTTAGTCGGTGGTGCGATCCATAGCCGGGTGGGCAGGGCGCCCTCTACCTGCTTCAACACTTCACTGGCGGCACGGAAATGGCCGATGTTAGTCATGCATGAGCCGATAAATACCTCATCGATTGGTGTGCCTTGCACCTCTGACAGTGGCTTGACGTCATCCGGATCATTGGGGCAAGCCAGCAGGGGCTCGGTTATTTCATTCAGATCGATGTCGATGATCTTAAAATACTCGGCGTCGGCATCCGCTTCCAGCAATTCCGGATTTTCCAGCCACTCTTCCATGGCGCGGGCACGCCGCTCCAGTGTTCTTGCATCCTGGTAGCCATTGGCAATCATCCAGCGCAGTAGAGTAATGTTGGACTTGAAATATTCGATGATGGATTGCCTGCCGAGTCGAATCGTGCAGCCGCCGGCGGAACGCTCGGCCGAGGCGTCGGAGATTTCAAATGCCTGCTCGACTTTGAGATCGGGCAGTCCTTCTATCTCCAGAATGCGTCCGGAGAAGATGTTCTTCTTGCCTTTCTTTTCAAGTGTCAGCTCACCACTGCGTAGCGCCGCATAAGGAATCGAGTTAACCAGGTCCCGCAGCGTAATGCCCGGCTGCATCTCTCCGCTGAATCGCACCAGTACCGATTCAGGCATATCCAGTGGCATGATGCCGGTGGCCGCCGCGAAAGCGACCAGTCCGGAGCCGGCAGGAAAGGAAACACCGATAGGGAAGCGCGTATGGGAATCGCCGCCGGTTCCCACCGTGTCTGGCAGTAGCATGCGATTGAGCCAGGAGTGGATGATGCCGTCGCCGGGACGCAGCGCAACGCCTCCACGCGTCTGTATAAAGTCCGGCAAGGTGTGTTGAGTTTCGATATCCACCGGTTTCGGGTAGGCAGCGGTGTGACAGAATGATTGCATCACCAGGTCGGCCGAAAAGCCAAGACAGGCGAGGTCTTTCAGCTCATCACGGGTCATGGGACCGGTTGTGTCCTGACTGCCGACGGTAGTCATGGCGGGCTCGCAATAACTACCGGGGCGTACGCCCTCTACGCCACAGGCCTTACCCACCATCTTCTGTGCCAGGGTAAAGCCCCTGTCGGAATCCTGGCCGGTAACTGGGGAGCGAAA
This sequence comes from Gammaproteobacteria bacterium, assembly GCA_002730035.1. Taxonomy (GTDB): domain Bacteria; phylum Pseudomonadota; class Gammaproteobacteria; order Pseudomonadales; family Pseudohongiellaceae; genus UBA9145. Next base: position 12,512 of record PBYU01000070.1, read on the forward strand.
TACCTCGCTCGGTTCCAGATCCAGTGCTTCGCGGGCTTTTTGTGTGAGGCTGCGCCCGATAATCAGGGGAATACGCCCGCCGGCACGCACTTCATCCAGCAGGACTTCGGTTTTCAGTTCGAATTCCGTGACCAGTTCGCCACCGTCATGCCGGGTAATCTTGCCGGCATACACATCGATATCGATGATGTCGCCGGTATTCAGGCTCTCTACATCGCACTCGAATGGCAGTGCGCCGGCGTCCTCCATGGTGTTGAAGAAGATAGGCGCAATATTGCCGCCGATACAGACTCCGCCATCACGCTTGTTGGGGATATGGGGAATATCATCACCGATAAACCACAACACGGAATTGGTTGCAGATTTCCTGGAGGATCCGGTACCCATGACATCACCCACCAGGGCTACCGGATGACCGGTCTTTTCGAGTTCGTTGATTTGTTGCTCGGCGTTGGTGACGCCTTCCCGTGGGTTTTTGTACATCGCCTTGGCATGCAGCGGGATATCGGGTCGTGACCAGGCGTCCTGGGCAGGGGAGAGATCATCGGTATTGGTTTCGCCGGGGACCTTAAACACCGCCACGGTAAGTTGCTGTGGAATCTCCTGCCGATTGGTGAACCATTCCGCATCTGCCCAGGACTGCATTACTCGCTGGGCATGGTCGTTGCCGTGGCTGGCTCGTTCTGCGACATCGTGAAAGGCATCGAACATGAGTAGTGTATGACATAGCTCGTCGGCAGCGGCATTGGCCAATTCACTATCGTCCAGTAACTCCACCAGGGTAGAAATGTTATACCCTCCCAGCATGGTGCCAAGCAGTTTGACCGCCAGTTGTTTGTCGATTAGTGGTGACGAGGCAGCTCCTGTCGCAACAGCAGACAGGAATCCGGCTTTTACATAAGCCGCCTCATCGACTCCTGGCGGTACACGATTCGAAATCAGATCGACGATGAAATCTTCTTCACCGGCGGGAGGTTGCTTTAGCAGTTCAACCAGCTCGGCAACTTGTTGGGCGGAAAGGGGTTTTGGGACGACGCCTTGTTTGGCGCGCTCGGCAACTTGTTCTCTGTAGGCTTCTAACACAAAGTTTTCCTCGTGAGCTGAACCTGAAGGTGAATCGAGTACGGTGTGCCTTTGCAAGCTCAAGAGAACAACCAGGGAGTGTTGTCTGGCTCTTGATGCCGCCTTAAGTGTGCGGAATCACTTTCAGATGGAGTGTATTGGCGAACTATTATGGGTGTGGTTCTGAACCTGTTTAGCGCAGGTTGCGGCCACGTATTCATGTGCAGCGAATGCACAGTGAGCCATAGCAGTCGGGTAAATCGTGTGCGTATTCTATTGTAAATTCACGTAAAAATCCAGTTGGCCCGAGAGGCAGTGCTGAGCAATTGCAATAATTCCCATCAAAAATCGGGTCGCCCAGGGCAGTGTAAAATTTGTGCAGACTTGCTAAAGTCTGCAACTTAAAATCCGATTTAGAATTCTAGCAGCCCAGAAAAATCCATTTTATGAGATCCGTAAAGACACCCTGCATCGGTATTTGCTCGACGACTTCACTCGGTGATTCGGTGTGTCGTGGATGCAAGCGCTATGCCTTCGAAGTCATTCAGTGGAACGGCTATGACGAGGAGGCGAAAGCGGCGGTATTGAATCGTATCGAAAAACTCGTGTGTCAGATTCTGGAGAACAAGCTGCGTATATTTTCGGTACCGAATCTGAAATCTGGATTGGAGCGGGCACAGGTTCGCTACGATCCCCTGCTGTCGCCCTATTGCTGGCTGCACAATTTGCTCAAGAAACACCATCAGCAGATCGAAGATATTCGGGAGTATGGTGTGACTGCGCTACCGGGCTTTACTGAGCTGAGCATGGCTAGGCTGAGTGAAGTCATCGAACAGGAACTGTTGCTCCTGTGTGAGGCGCACTTCGACCGTTACTATGAGGTTCCCAAAGCCAGCGATCTGGCCTAGGAACTCTCTGAACACTCTTTAGAAGGCAAGCGTGTGTAACTGAATTCTCGTGCCGCTGATCTCCCCATACCATCCCTGCGTGTCCCAGTCGCCCAGTACGACACGCGTTCCCCTGTCGCTGCCGTTGACCGGATCATCGAAGTGGAGTTTGTGAACGGCGGGCCGGTGGGTGTGCCCGTGAATGAGTATGGATTGGCGGGTTTCTCTGCAGAGTTGTAGGACTGCTTCGGAGTTCACGTCCATGATGGCAGTGTCTTTCTGCGCTGTGGCTTGTAGGCTTTGCTGTCGCGCCTGCTCGGCGAATGCCCGCCGTTCCTTTAGCGGTTTGGCGAGAAACTCCTGCTGCCAGGATGATTGCCGAACCGTTTCTCGAAATTGCATGTAGTCCACATCGTCGATGCAGAGACTGTCGCCGTGTAACAGAACTACGGTCCCGGCATCGGTGTCGAGCAGGAATGGTTCGAAGATCAGCTGCGCACCACAGGTCGAAGCAAAAGCCTCGCCTATCAGGAAATCACGGTTACCGTGCAGGATATGAATGAGGGGGCCTGTGTCGGTAAATGCCCGCAATCCTGCTGAAATTTCGGTAATCAGCTGGCTCTGTTCATCGTCGCCGATCCACACGTCAAATAGATCTCCGAGGATATAAAGGGCGCTGCAATCGCCCTGGTTGGAGTCGAGAAACTGCAGTAGCGCGGCGCTGATGTCGGGTCTGGACTCTTCCAGGTGCAGATCTGATATGAACAGGATGCGGCCGGGCAAGATCAGTCTTCTTGCACTATTTGAGTCGATTCGATGATCACTTCGTTGACGGGAACGTCCTGGTGACCGCCCTGTGAAGTGGTGTCGCAGGTCTTAATCTTGTTCACAACATCCATGCCATCGCTGACGCGTCCGAATACTGCGTAGCCCCAGCCCTGGTCTGTCTTGTTGCGGTGATTAAGAAAATGATTGTCACCAACATTGATAAAAAATTGCGAAGTTGCCGAGTGTGGGTCCGAACTCCGTGCCATTGCCAGGGTGCCAGTCAGGTTATCGAGACCGTTGTCGGCCTCATTTTCGACCGGATCGCCATTGGGTTTCTGGCGCATTCCCGTTTCGAAACCGCCGCCCTGGACCATGAAATCATCGATAATCCGATGAAAAACAGTACCGTCGTAGAAGCCATCTTGTGCATATTGCATGAAATTCGCGGCTGATTTTGGGGCTTTCTCCAAATCCAGTTCGACAGTTATAGGGCCGTAGTTGGTGTTGAGCACGATCATCATTATTACCTTTTAGAATTCCATTGCAGATACTGCACAATTTTTTGTTAATGCTTTGTTCCCGAACGGTTATAATAAGTGTTTTGGTATTCCCTAGAAAGCCCCGATCACGCTAGTCACGCCTCACAAGGTTTCATACACATAGAAGTTAAGCAATGACAGATTCCGACTCGGATAGCAAGGACCCGTCTGCGGGTTCAGCAGCCTCGAATTTTATCCGCAATATGATTGCCCAGGACCTTGCCTCACAGAAGCATGGGGGTCGCGTGCATACACGATTTCCACCCGAACCGAATGGCTACCTGCATATCGGTCACGCGAAATCTATCTGTTTGAACTTCGGCGTTGCGAAGGAGAACGGGGGTCATTGCAATCTGCGCTTTGACGATACCAACCCGGCCAAGGAAAGCCAGGAATTCGTAGATGCCATTAAAGACAATATTGCCTGGCTGGGATTCAACTGGCATGGCGAGGTGCGCTATTCATCGTCCTATTTCGATTATCTGTATGACTTTGCGGTGCAGTTGATAGAAAAATCCCAGGCATTTGTCTGCAGTCTCAGCCCTGAGGAGTCGCGAGAACATCGAGGCTCGCTGACCGAGCCCGGCAGGAATAGCCCGGATCGGGACAGGAGCGTTGCAGAGAATCTGCAGTTGTTCGCAAGAATGCGAGGGGGTGAATTCGCCGAGGGCGAGTATAGCCTGCGCGCGAAGATCGATATGGGCTCACCGAATATCAACATGCGAGATCCGGTACTGTACCGAATCAGGCATATCGATCATCACCAGACTGGAGATAAATGGTGTATCTACCCGACCTATGACTATACGCATTGCATTTCCGATGCGATCGAGAACATAACACATTCATTATGTACACTGGAGTTTGAAGATCACCGCCCCTTGTATGACTGGATTCTTCACAAGCTTGATAGTGGCAGTTTGCGGTCGGTTAGTGATTTGTCAGATAGCAATTTCGATTATGTGCTACCGGAACAGACCGAATTCGCAAAACTCAAACTGAATTTCACGATGATGGGCAAACGCAATCTGAAGGAGATGGTAGAGTCCGGCGTGGTCAATGGCTGGGATGACCCCCGCATGCCGACACTTGCCGGAATGCGTAGGCGGGGATTTACGCCCGCCTCGATCAAAAACTTCTGTGAGAGTGTGGGTGTGAGTCGCAGCGAAAGCGTGGTGGATATGAGTATGCTGGAACACGCCATTCGGGAAGATCTGGACAGCAGCGCACCGCGTGCCATGTGTGTGCTGAATCCATTGAAGCTAGTGCTCAGCAATGTCGATGAGGGTCAGGCAGAACATTTAGAGCTTGCCAGACATCCAAAAGATGAGTCGATGGGAAGAAGAACAGTCCCGTTTAGCCGGGAGCTGCTCATCGATCGGTCTGACTTCGAAGCAGAGCCACCACCAGGATTCAAGCGACTGATACCCGGTGGGGAAGTGAGGTTGCGCGGTGCCTATATCATTCGTTGTGATGAGGTTGTCGAAGATAGTAAAGGAGTGGTTCAGCAGCTCAATTGCACGATCGACAAAGACACACTCGGCAAACGCCCGCAAGGCAGAAAGGTCAAAGGTGTTATTCACTGGGTCTCGGCAGCACATGGGGTAAAGGCAAAGCTGCGTCTGTATGACAGGCTCTTTAATGTCCAAATCCCGGAAGGAAAAGATGTGCAGGACTACCGCCAGGTACTCAACCCGGATTCCCTGATCGAGTTAAACGAGTGTATGGTCGAGCCCTCCGCAGTGGCTGAGGGTGCCTCGCCAAACTACCAATTCGAGAGGGAAGGCTACTTCCGACTCGATGCGATCGATTCCACCGATGAATTGCCGGTTTTCAATCGTACTATCACCCTGCGAGATTCATGGTCATCAAAGTGATTGATTCAAGGTTTACATGATAGTTATCTATAACAGCCTGACGCAGCAAAAAGAAGAATTCAAACCGATCGATGCGGGGCGAGTTCGCATCTATGTCTGTGGCATAACGACCTACGACTACTGTCACCTGGGCCATGCACGCATGCTGGTGGCTTTCGATGTTGTAGTGCGCTACCTCCGGGCGCGTGGTCTTGAGGTGACCTATGTGCGAAATATTACTGACATCGATGACAAGATACTGGCGCGGGCTACGGAGAATAATGAACTATTCTCGGACCTGACTGCCCGCTTTATCGACGCCATGCATGAGGACGAAACTGCCCTGTCTATCCTGCCTCCCGATCTGGAACCGAGGGCTACTGCGCACATCGAACAGATCATCGCCATGACAGAGACTCTAATCGCCCGGGATTTTGCCTACCGGGCCGACAATGGGGATGTTTACTTCGCCGTTACACGCTTTCCTGACTACGGCAAACTGTCGAAGAAGAAACTGGACGAATTGCTCGAAGGTGCGCGTATCGCAGTGGGTGAATTGAAGCGGGATCCGCGAGATTTCGTGTTGTGGAAGTCCTCCCCGGATGATGGGGTTGGTTGGGATTCTCCCTGGGGCTATGGCCGTCCCGGCTGGCATATCGAGTGTTCGGCGATGTCGACCTGTGCGCTGGGTGATAATTTTGATATTCACGGCGGCGGCACGGACCTGTTGTTTCCACATCATGAGAATGAGATCGCTCAATCTGAGGCGGCGACTGGCACTAAGTTTGTCAATGTCTGGATGCACAACGGCCCGCTCAGGATTGACGACGAAAAGATGTCCAAATCACTGGGAAATTTCTTTACCGTGAGGGAAGTGCTCAAGAGCTACGACGCCGAAGTAGTACGTCACTTGCTGATAGCCAGTCATTACCGGAGCCCGATTAATTATTCACCGCAGAGCCTGCAGCAATCGGCCAGCGCACTGGAGCGCTTCTATATCGCGTTGCAGGATTTGGACCTGAGCGGAGCCAAATCATTGACCAATAGCCGTTTCGAGAAGGCATTCTTCAGTGCCATGGATGATGACTTCAATACGCCCGAGGCATTCAGTGTCCTGTTCGAGATGGCTAAAGAGATAAATAAGCTCAAGGCTGAGGATGCAGACAGCGCCAATCAGGTCGGGGCATTATTGGTAAAATTGGGAGGATATCTGGGTATCCTGCAGCAACATCCTGCAGAGTTTTTACGTAGCGCGGTCAGCGTCGATATTGACGCAGCAGAAATTGAGCAACTAATAGGCGCAAGAGAGCAGGCCCGTGCCGATAAAGACTGGCACAAGGCTGATCAGATCCGCGACCAGCTCACGGCCATGAAGGTAGTCGTGGCGGATGGTGCGGATGGCAGCAGCTGGCGCATAGAGCGATAATCTGCGCCCGGCTATATTGACCCGAAAAATTAAGCACTTACGGGAAGGATTTAAGACTAGAGATCAACGGGGGCAGCATTGGATTGCCGCATTGACTGGCCTAATCGACGCCGGTATTATGCCGTCCTCCTGAAATTGATGTATTTGGGATATAGCGGGGTATAGCGCAGTCTGGTAGCGCGCTTGCTTTGGGAGCAAGATGTCGGGAGTTCAAATCTCTCTACCCCGACCAAATTTCCAGTAGTTCGTCGTACTTCTTGTAGTAACGACGTGCATTCAAACCGAACGATGGTGGCCGTAGCTCAGTTGGTAGAGCCCCGGACTGTGACTCCGGTTGTCGCGGGTTCAACCCCCGTCGGCCACCCCACTATTCTCTGCAAAGCTGTTAATACACTCGCTTGCTGCGGTATGCTGAAGGGCGTCAGGTACAGCCCTGGTCCCAAGTTTATGTCCTCAGATAAAGTGAAAACAATCGATGCTGCGCGCACCACGGTCGCCGAGCTCAATACCGATGTGCCGGCCATCATGGATCTCAGGCAGCAGGGACTGCGTGGGCGCCTCGCCAGCGCCTACCGAAACCTCTCGCTGGTGCTGGCTGGAATGTATACCGGGCTGAGTTGCGGAGGTACTCCGAATACCCACCATAGCTATGAAGAAGACCCTTCCGGTAAGAAGCCCGATAAGCGTCCATTATAGAAACCAAAGATTTCCGATAGTTGGTGTACAATACTGCCCGCTTTTCATGCGCCCGTAGCTCAGCCGGATAGAGCACCGGCCTTCTAAGCCGGGGGTTGCAGGTTCAAGTCCTGCCGGGCGCGCCACTTTTCTCATAATGTGAATCTTTCACATATTTATAAAAAACAACAATTTACTAAAGAATGTTAGTAAGCTCCCCGATATAATTAACGTAAGGTGTTGTATTTCGGCCCAGGTCAGGATTGAATTCTTGTCGCTGGGCCATTTACTTTACGGCACGGGTATCCTGCCGGTGCCTTGCATCGGCAGGATGCTTTTCTTCTCAGTGGGGCAGGCGATGATGTCATCCTGCCCGGACTCCCGCCAATCGGTACAGGGAATTAGTTCGTAGCCTCCGGTTTTCCTGGCCCTGGCGCCTCTTCTGCGGGCCTTGCTGCCATCAGTCTTGCGAGTATTGAAGGTGAATAGTGCATAGTCCGCCGGCAAGGATTGAAGCAATGATTCGACAGAGTCGAATGACATCTCGCCTGAATAGCTCACTTCGCAGACGATGATTGGCCGGTATTGCTGCAGGGTTTGCTCAAGACCCGCCAACACCTTGCTTTCAAACCCTTCCACGTCGATCTTCATCAGGTCGACTCGCCCAATGGGAAATTCTTCGAAGTATTCATCACCCCTGGCAAGCGCCAGTTCACCGGCAGCCTGATTGCCTTTGCCGGTGGTGCTGGCATCGAAGGAGCCAATTCCCTGGTTTCTTCCGGTAGGGGCATAGAAGGTGAGCTTTTCAGTAGCATCGCTCAGGCCAATCCTGTGAAGCTCTACGTTTTCAAGCTGGTTCAATTTGATATGCCGCCGCAGTCGATTGCTGACCTCGGCGAACGGTTCGAAAGCGTGTACCTGGTCTGCAAGCCGTGACATGAACAGGCTGTGCTGCCCGATGTTGGCACCCACGTCACAGAAGCAAGTGAGCCGATCGGAATCGGGTTGGGAGGAGTTGATGTTGTGGAGTGTGTCACCCAGGAAATAGAGCAAGGGTTTCTCGAAGGCGTCGTAGTAATAGATACTGAACTCGATGCTGTTATTCAGGTTGCCTTCAAAGCGTAGCCCGTAGAAGTCTTTGCTGAAGGGAAAGTCAAGCTGGTCACCGCGTGCACAAAGCTTTTTATAGACCGACTTCCGGAGCCTGGGCCGCAACCAGGATTGCCGCCACAGCACGCGGTAAAAACTATGCGCCAGGCTCATTCCGGTTCCGATGATCTGTGTGCTCTACAGTGGGAATGGGTCGAGGGACCAGGTCAGCCTTCAGGTAGAGTGGGTGTGCGGGCTGTCGAGTCTGATTAATTTTCAGACAATAAAGATCGGACAGCTGTTGTCGTAGTTGGTCTGCTCTGGACAAAAAATTACCCTCGCTGCCCCAGCAGGCGATGGTTCGATCGGCCGCCCGGTAGGCCTTGCTGATCCAGAATTGGTTGCGTCGACCCACTGGATCTGCGGCGCGCTTCAGGTCTTTGGGATGCGTGGCTCTGTAGGCAAACAAGTTAACGATTTCCATGCTGCTGAATCCCCAGGATTTTGCAAAACCGACACAACGTCGAATCGTCGCATCATCTTGGTGCTGATCGGCGGTTGATGGATTCAAGCCAATAAACAGCACCCTGCCATGGCCGCCCGGCCAGCCCCGCTCGAGGCTGTAGCGATAGCGTCGACAACGAGAAAACCGGGCGTTTTGTGAAGTGTATTGCATTTCTGGACAGACCTGGGTGGTTGAGACTGGTAAATTCGAAAAAACCGGCAATAATAAGGCCAGCTACTCGTTAGTGCCCATCTTCGCCATGCCTTGGCTGGCTAGCTTAGATTTCGAATCGGCCGCCGGAGAGCAGTAGTTTGGTTTTGTTCTTCGGCGACTTTCACTCCTTGCTGAACATTCTCCTGTTTTCCAAGCATTGACTTCGCTTCGAATGTTCAGTTCCAATCCCAAGCTTTGATGTGTGCTTCATTTAGCCCATTCTAAATCATTTTCTTGAAATCTTGCGGATGTGATATAGCCTATGTGCTGGTGTAAGGATCACGGTCTTGCCAGGACATGCCGATAGCAAGGTCAATCGAGGTAAACTAAATGTTAGCAGTAATAGGGGGAACCGGTTTAGCGGAGGTGAACGGTTTCGAATCGGCCGGGCGCAAGAGGCTCAACACGCCTTATGCCGAGAAACGGGTATGGGTTGAGCTGCTGCAGTATCGCAACAATACGCTGGCATTCCTGCCGCGACATGGCAAGAACCATGTCATACCTCCGCACAAGGTCAACTACCGCGCCAATCTGTGGGCATTGCACAAGCTGGGTGTAACACAGATCGTCGCGGTTAATGCGGTTGGCGGAATCCACGAGAATCTCGCGCCCGGCAGCTTCGCCATTCCTGATCAGATCATCGATTACACCTACGGCCGGTCGACCACCTATTTTGAGGAGGATATAGAGTCGGTTACACACATCGACTTCACTTATCCCTTTGCGAAAACGCTACGCCGGGCCTTGCTGGATAGCGCCAACGCGGCCAACAAGGCATGTCCGATAATGGATGGCGGGGTGTATGGCTGCATGCAGGGTCCGAGACTCGAAACCGCCGCGGAAGTAAGCAAGCTGAAGCGGGACGGATGCGATCTGCTGGGGATGACTGCCATGCCGGAGGCGGCGTTAGCCCGTGAACTCGGCATGGATTACGCCATGCTGGCTTTGTCGGTGAACTGGGCAGCCGGATTGTCCGATGGTGAAATTTCCATGGAGGACATTACCGCCGTGGTCGAAGAGGGCATGGACTTCGTAGTCTGTGTGTTGCAATCGCTGGTTCAGAGCCAGGCCGGGAACAGCAGCCGTTAGAAATCCTCTTAGAAGCCGAATTCCGGCTGTGGCAGATCAGGCAACTCATAGGGAACCACTAGAATTACGATTCCCAGGGCCGGGTGATCCAGGTAATGAAATTCGGTGCTGCGCATCTCCCGATCCTGTTGCATGTGATAGGTCTTGATAGCATGGTAGATGAGCGCTGCACCCCCGGTAGCGTCGTTGCCTTGCGAGTCCGCTATCGCCGCCGGGATGGCGGGTAAATTCCAATCGTTGTCACGATCTTCCACGATGCTGAATTCGTTCAGCCACAGATCGGCATCCACCACAACCCGGTCCTGATTTTCGTTGAATCGTATCGTCAGGCTGCCTTCCAGTTCGTGGTGCTCTCCGTAAGCCAGGCCCCCCTGCACATAGACGGGCTCAGCCTGGGCAACACCAGTTACCACCTGCCGCCACAAACCATGAAATAACAGCCGGTGGTCCGCCGACCTTTGCAGCTCTCGATTGGTTTGCTGGAAGTCGCTGGTGGAAGGGGGGAGTTGCACATAATCGTCCCGAGCCAGGTCGAAGAATCGGAATTCCCCGGCTGCTTGCGCCGCCTGTGGTCCGGTTGCCAGGATTGCCGCGTTGCGCTGGACCTCAGCCAGTTCGGCTACGGACAATGCTTGCTCACTGGCGATTTCTGTTTCAGGCGAATCGGTCACTCGCAGGGTTTCGGTTAGGAGTAGATCCGACAGCAGATCCAGCCTGCGTAGTTTTTCCGGATAAGCCAGTTCCAGACGCTCGGCCTGCCAGCGTTCTTGTGCTCTGTCGGCGGGAGACTCGTTGCTGAATACCGACACCTCTATCTGGAACCACCTGTCCTGCGTGGTGGCTTCACCAGCAATCAGCAGCAGGGAGGTAAATGCAGCGAGGCTCACCCCCGGTTTACGCGTGGACAGCGCAGACAAGAGAGTAGCGATACCCGCTATTGATTGGGTTGTTCGAAATACCTGCATAGACATTCGACTCTAAGCCGCCTGCTGATCGAGTAGCTTGAACTTATCCAGCAACTCAGCGATGAAGTCCAGTTTGTCGCTAGCATCTTCGCTGCTGTGTTTGAATTGTAATTGATTAGCCCCGGATAGTTTATAGTGCAGGGGTTCGTCCTGGATGAGCTGCACAAGGGACATGGGGTCGACCTGGGTCTGGCTAATAAATTCGATACGTCCACCGCTCACATTGCCGTCAATTTTACGAATTCCCAGGAACTCTGCCTTCAGTTTCAGGCGGGTAAGCCTGAACAACAGCTTGAGAGTTTCCGGTAGCAGGCCGAAGCGGTCAATCATTTCCACTTGCAGGTCCTGCAACTCGTCCTCGTCTAGCGACGATGAAATGCGCTTATACATGATCAGACGGGTGTGCACATCCGGCAGGTAATCCTCGGGAATGAGCGCCGGAATTCGCAGATTGACCTCGATCGATTTGTTCAGATCGAGCTCCGGGCTTGGAGCCTTGCCGGCCTTGATCGCTGCGACCGCCTCTTCCAGCATTTCTGTATAGAGTGTAAATCCGATCTTCTGCATATGGCCACTCTGCTCATCCCCCAGCAATTCGCCGGCACCCCTGATTTCCAGGTCGTGACTGGCCAGGGTGAAGCCCGCACCCAGGGTGGTAGCCGTCTGGATTGCCTCGATGCGTTTCTGCGCATCAGAACTCAGCCGGCTGTGCTCGGGAAGCAGCAAATACGCATAGGCCTGATGATGGGAACGACCAACCCGGCCTCTTAACTGATGCAATTGGGCGAGACCGAATTTGTCGGCCCTGTGAATAAGTATGGTGTTGGCGCTGGGTATATCGATGCCGGTCTCGATGATCGTAGTACAGACCAGAATGTTGTAACGCTTGTGGTAAAAATTACCCATGACTTTTTCCAGCTCACGTTCCGCCATCTGTCCGTGGGCGATACAGATGCGTGCCTGGGGAATGATCTCCTGCAGATGCTCCGCAGCTCGCTCGATGGTCTTCACTTCATTGTGCAGGAAGAATACCTGTCCGCCCCTGAGTAATTCTCTGGACACGGCTTCCTTTATCAGGCTGTCCTGCTGCTCCCGGACAAAGGTCTTTACCGATAAGCGCTTAGCCGGTGGCGTCACGATCAGGGACAAGTCACGGATACTCGACAACGCCATATTTAATGTTCGGGGAATCGGTGTCGCCGTAAGCGTCAGAATGTCCACATCGGCACGCAGCGATTTGAGTTTCTCCTTTTGTCGAACCCCGAAGCGATGTTCCTCGTCGATAATCAGCAAGCCAAGATTACTGTAGTCGATATCCGTATGCAGGAGCTTGTGGGTGCCGATCAATACATCAGTCTTGCCATTGACTACCCGTTGCAGGCTTTTTTTTTGTTCGTTGGCAGTCTTAAAACGAGAGATCACATCCACCAAAATTGGCCAGTCGGCAAACCGATCCTTAAAGCTCTCGAAATGTTGTTGAGCAAGCAGCGTCGTAGGGACCAGAATGGCGACCTGTTTATTATTCTGCACGGCAACAAACGCAGCGCGCATCGCAACTTCGGTCTTACCAAAGCCCACGTCACCACATACCAGTCGATCCATGGTGCGTTTACTCTGCATATCTTCAATTACGGCTTCAATGGCGTTTTCCTGATCGGCAGTTTCTTCGAAAGGAAATGAAGCAGAAAACTTTTCATACTCTTCTGCGTCAACGCTGTATTCGTATCCCTTCTTTGCCTGACGGCGGGCATAGATATCCAATAATTCTACTGCGACATCGTGAATTTTTTCAGCCGCCTTGCGCTTGGTCTTCTGCCACTGATCACTACCCAGATGATGCAGTGGGGCACCTTCCTGATCGGCGCCACTGTAACGACTGATGAGATGAAGCGATGCAACCGGTACGTAGAGTTTCGCGTCGTCAGCGTATTCCAGTGTCAAAAATTCTGTAGTCTGTCCATCTGTCGTGATGGTCTGTAGTCCACGATAGCGGCCGACTCCATGATCGATGTGCACAACGGCATCATCGGCTCTGAGTTCGGTCAGGTTCTTGATGATCAGATCGGTATTGCTTTGGGATTTACGGCGGCGCCGACGCTGCGCGATGCGGTTCCCAAACAGCTGAGCTTCGCTGATGAGAATCAGTTTTTCATCCGCTAACCACAGACCCTGATCCAGCGATGCAATAGTTATGCAGGGCGATGCCTCACTCTCCAGAAAGTCTTCCCAATGTGCCACGGGTTGGGCATCGATGCCGATATGCTTCAGCACTTCCAGCAGTGTCTCCCGGCGACCCGCAGTTTCGGCGCAAAATAAAACTCGACCATGGCGTTGTTCAAGAAATTTCTGAACGGCACTGAAGGGTTTCTGTAATCGTGCATTGCTGGCGAGATCGGGCATTGTGGTGCTACCCAGGCTCATTGCATCAGCATGGTTCCTGATCTCTATCTGTTGGTAATCTTTAAACCTGGCCAGTATCTCGTCGATACGCAGGAAGATAGCGTCCGGCTCGAGGATGGGTCGAAAGCGGTCTATCTGGCGATCCTCATGGCGACTCTTTATATCCTGCCAGAATTTATCGCCGGCTTGTTTCAGATCGCTGTCCCTGAATATCGTTGTAGTGGGTGGGAGAAAATCGAACAGGCAGTCAAGTTTCTCGAAAAACACGGCGAGGTAATACTCCAGCCCGGGAGAGTTAATACCGTCGCTGACATCTTGATAGAGTGGGCATTGACGCAGGTCGATATCGAATAGTTCGTGAAACTTGTTGCGGAAAGTTGAGATGCCTGTTTCGTCCAGGGGGAATTCCCGTCCCGGCAGCAGACGAATCTCCTCGACTTTTGCTGCAGAGCGCTGCGTTTCAGGATCAAAAATTCGCAGAGTGTCGATCTGGTTATCGAACAAATCGATACGGTAAGGCAGGGGAGAACCCATGGGATAAATATCGATGATCGATCCACGCACGGCGAACTCGCCATGTTCGAAGACGGAATCCACCGACTGGTAACCTGCCAGAACCAACTCTCGGCGACTCTGTTCAATATCGAGTTCCTGCCCGACACTCAAGTTCAGACTGTTGGCCGCGATGTATTGCTGTGGAGGCAAGCGGTGCATCAGGCTGGTTATGGAGACGACCAGAATGCCCTGCTCGAGTTGGGGCAGATGGTGCAGCGCGCTGAGTCTTTCGGAGATAATGTCCTGGTGGGGTGAAAAATTGTCGTAGGGAAGCGTTTCCCAATCCGGCAGCTTGAATACCTCTAGTGTTTTATTGCTCGCGAAATAGCGCAATTCGCGAATCGACTGCTCAACCGTTTCGTTGTCCCGGCATACCAACAGTATGGGGCCGGCTGCATTTGCCGCCGCATTGCAGATCGCCAGACTCTTGGCGCAGCCCGCGGCGTCTTTCCAGTAACAGCTGGCCGGGCTGTCGGCGGGCAATGCAGGGGAGAAGATGTTGGCCATGGGGCAGGATTCACCGTGACAGGCTACTGGTCGGTCACAGCCATTGCCTGGATTAAAAAAGAATCGCGAATTGTATCTCAAAACCGACTTTTCAGCAGCGAGTGCTCTGCCGTCGCTCAGTTGTTTATCTATTTAGACGCTGTGTTGCAAGCACCTTCCTTTCGAAAGATAATACCCGCCTTCTAAAATCCGGCAGCTAGTAAAAGGGGAATTTGTGGACCGTCCAAGCGTAGATGATTACTTTGGTGACTGGAAACAGCGTGAAGCATTAGTGCAGGAAATGATACCTGTCATCGGCCGTTTATTTAGTCAGCGGAACATTGGCATCTTTATCTATGGCAGACCCCTGCATAACAGATCAGTAACCTTCATCATGAAATCTCACCGCTTCGTCAGGCAGGTCGAGCGTAACGAGATGTCGGAATTCGAAACCCATCCTGTGTTGATAGCCATGGCCAAACTGGATCTACGGCATGCCCAGATAGATCTGGGTAAGCTCACCGTTCGATTCATGGAACAGCTGGAGGCCGAAGGATCGGCAGCGCAGAATGTCGATGATTTCGTCAAGCAAGAGCTGGCTTATCTCGATGGAAAGCAGCAGAAGCCGATCGAGAAATCCCAGGACGTAGTGTTGTACGGATTTGGCCGAATCGGTCGATTGATGGCCCGGCTGCTGGTCGAGAGAACCAGTACGGGTGAAGTCATGCGGCTTCGCGCCATCGTTGTGAGACCCGGTGGCGAAGGCGATCTCGAGAAGCGCGCCGCCCTGTTTACTGCCGATTCGGTGCACGGCGCCTTCCAGGGCACACTGCGAGTCGATGAAGAAAACCAGTGCCTGATTGCCAACGGCAACGTGCTGCAGGTGATCTATGCGAACTCGCCAGAGGAGATTGACTACACCGCCTATGGAATCGATGACGCTCTGATAATCGATAACACCGGCAAATGGCGTGACGAAGCAGGTCTTGGTTTACACCTTAAGGCCAAGGGCGCTTCGAAGGTCATACTAACGGCACCGGGCAAGGGTGACCTGAAGAACATCGTCTTCGGTATCAACGACGATGATATTAACGCCGATGACAAGATCATCACCGCGGCTTCCTGTACTACTAATGCGATCGCGCCTGTGCTGAAGGTCGTCAACGACCGCTTCGGCATCGAGCACGGTCATATCGAGACAGTGCATGCCTATACCAATGACCAAAACCTGCTCGACAACTATCATAAACGCAGTCGACGTGGGCGTGCCGCGGCGCTGAACATGGTGCTGACCGAGACCGGAGCTGCCCGCGCGGTTGTCAAGGCTGTACCTGAGCTGGCCGGAAAACTAACCGGCAATGCGGTCCGAGTACCCACCCCGAATGTGTCGATGGCGATCATGATGCTGACGCTCGCAAGTGAGACCAGCAAGGATGAGCTCAACGAGTTTTTACGCGATATCGCCCTGCATTCCAAGCTGCAGAACCAGATCAACTACACCCAATCCCCCGATGCGGTCTCATCGGATTTTGTCGGCACGCGAGAAGCGGGCATTGTCGATTCCCATGCCACCATAGTAAACGGCAGACACTGTGTGCTCTATCTGTGGTACGACAATGAATTCGGTTACTGCTGTCAGGTCGGTAGAATGGTCTACAAGATGACTGGAGTGCGCTATCAGAACTATCCAGTAGACGAATGACGGCACCGGTCCTGGTGGATCGATGCAACGGAGCGTTTTACTGTTTGGACAAAATCTGTAGCGAGAAGCTGATTAGCTCATGAACGAGATTCTGCGCCGCCATAGTTTTTCGATAACTTTCCTGATCGTTCTGATCGGCTTCTTTTTTCTATCCGGCAATGACGATGACGATATTCAGCAGTTATCGGGTTTCACAATGGGAACCAGCTACCAATTTCAATTGGTAGACATGCCATCGGACCTTACTCCTGAGGAGATTTCAGCTGATGTGAACGAGCTGTTGATGCAGCTCGATACCGGTATTTTCTCAACCTTTGCATCGAGTTCTGAATTGTCGCGTTTTAATCAGCACTCGGCAAATGTGCCTTTCATCGCCTCTACATCCCTGATCGAAGTGTTAGAACTGGCACAGGAGATCTCCATCGAGACCCGTGGTGCCTTCGATATTACCGTGGGTCCGCTGGTGAACTTGTGGGGTTTCGGTCCCGTTATTTGGCCAGTCGATGCTGACGTGCCGGCAGACGCAGCCATCGAGGCAGCCTTGAACAGGGTAGGATTCCGGCACCTGCAGATCGATGCCGCTAGATCATTACTCGTCAAGACTGCCGACATCACTATCGACCTGAGTGGCATTGCCAAGGGCTATGCTGTCGATCGCATCGCCGTGTATTTTGATTCCCTAGGGGTGCAGAATTACTTCCTGGAGATCGGCGGCGAACTGAAGATGAAAGGCGTCAAGCCGGGCAATGAAAGCTGGGTGCCTGCCATCGAGGCTCCGCTGGATACGGCACCCCAGATCTATGAAATCATTTACAGCAGGGGTGAGACTATTGCCGTGGCGGGCTCCGGCGACTACCGAAATTACTTCGAGCAGGACGGGATGCGCTATTCACATGAGATCGATCCCCGCACCGGCAGACCCGTTACCCACAACCTGGCGGCAGCCTATGTAATCGATCAATCCGCCGCGAGAGCCGATGCCCTCGCCACGGCCTATATGATTTTGGGAGTAGAGGAGGCCAGCGAAATTGCCGAGCGCAATCGACAGGCGGCGTACTTCATCTACCGGGACACTAATGCTGAGTTCGGCGATAGCCTCAGCGGTGATTTTAGGAAATACCTCAGCACAGTCCCTTAGACTCTTTTGAGCTGATGGCAGCGCAGCTAAACGCCACGGCCGGGAAGCAATATGGCTAAGAAATCGCAGCGGAATCATTACGACATCATCGTGATTGGTAGCGGGCCCGCTGGCGAAGCGGCCGCTATGAACGCCCGCAAGAAGGGGCGCAGTGTCGCGGTTATCTGTGACCTGGACCAGGTAGGTGGTAGTTGTACCCATCTGGGGACCATTCCTTCGAAGGCGCTCCGACACTCCGTGAAGCAGGTCATGGCGTTTAATACCAATCCGATGTTTCGAGATTTTGGTGACGCCAGGAAGTTGAGTTTCCAGCAGATTCTCAACCATGCCGATCGCGTGATGTACGAACAGGTGCGCATGCGTACGGATTTTTATGAGCGCAACAAGATTCCGATAATTCGGGGTAAGGCCAGTTTTATCGATAAGCATACGATCAAGCTAATCGGTAAGCGTCGCAAGCTAACAGCGGATTATTTTATTATCGCCACCGGCTCCAGGCCCTACCATCCCCCGAAGGTAGACTTCAGTCACCCACTGGTATTCGACAGCGACACGATCCTCAACCTGGACCATTCTCCCCGCAAGGTGACGGTCATCGGCGCCGGCGTCATTGGTTGTGAATACGCCTCGATATTTGGCGGGCTGGGTTGCAAGGTGGAGCTGATCAACCCCGCTGCCAGTCTGCTTTCCTTCCTGGATCATGAGATCAGCGATGCACTCAGTTACCATCTGAGAAATGTCGGCGTCCGCAGTCGTCACAATGAGGAATACGAGCGTATCGAATACCACGACAACTACATTGTCACCTACCTGCAATCCGGCAAAAAGATCAAGAGCGATATCCTGTTGTGGACCAATGGCAGAACCGGTAACACGAAGGAGTTGGGGCTCAAGGCCCTCGGGATCTCAATTAACAGTCGCGGAGAGATCGTGATTAACCAGCGCTACCAGAGTTCGGTTAAGAATATCTATGCCGCCGGGGACGTAGTCGGCTGGCCCTCCCTGGCTGGTGCTGCCTATGACCAGGGACGCGCTGCCAGCAATGCCATCGTGGCGCCGAAAGAGTGTTATCTGGTGGAACAGGTGGCAACCGGCATTTACACAATTCCAGAGATCAGCACCTTGGGGCAAACCGAGGCTGAACTGACTGAGGCGCGAATACCCTACGAGGTAGGCAAGGCGTTTTTCAAGAACACGGCCCGCGCGCAGATAACCGGTGAGCAAGTGGGCATGTTGAAACTGATATTCCATTTCGAATCGCTGCAGATACTGGGAATTCATTGTTTCGGGGATCAGGCTTCGGAGATTGTACACATCGGGCAGGCAATCATGCGTCAGCCAGCTGGCGCCAATACGATGAAGTATTTTCTGACCACTACCTTCAATTATCCCACCATGGCCGAAGCCTATCGCACGGCAGCACTGGATGGATTAAATCGTATTTTCTAGGACGCTAAAGAAAGTCCGCTGGCATGCCGTAAACCGATACCTGGAGGCGGTTCGAATCGGTACAACAGCTACACTATTGAGATAGCTCAAGACGACGGCACGACGGGGCTTGGCATCGGATAAAACACTTGCTATCGAGAGGCTATCCGTGTACATTTTCAGCCGCCAAAAATGGCTGATTCGGAGCATAGAAATGCGCCGCCAGAGCGTGTGGTAAAGGGCCGGATCGAAGCACCAGATAAAGCGCAAAAACGAACTACTGGACAACGTAACGAGAGTTGATTTCTTTACCTTGATCGTGGGAAGGCAGACAGGCGTCGTTGCCACAAATCTGGGTACTACAACAAGCTCTCAGCAATGAGTGGGCGTACTCAATGGGTAGTGACATACAGTCCCTGGCAACTGATGCCTTCTGCCGTGGCCGGCACGCAGACTCTGCATGGGGACAAAACTCTCCCGAATTTACGCCGCACCGACAAGCAGCATTTTTCCCGTTATTATTGAAAAGTTTACTGCAGCGCCTGGTGCTGGATTGTGAACTTCTTTTTAATCTCGAATCAGAATCCTTGGAGTAGAACTTGGAGATATTAAATATGTTTCAAGGAGGGCTGGGATCTTTGCTTCTTTACGTTGCCTTGGTGCTGGTGGTCATAGTAGCCATGCTGGGCATAAGTTTCTTCCTCGGTCAGCGCATCAATCGAAAATACAAGCACACGCCTTTCGAATCCGGCGTAATCTCGGTTGGCAGTGCGCATTTTCGTATCTCCGTTCCTTTTTACCTCACAGCCATATTCTTCATCATCTTCGATCTGGAAGTGGTATTCCTGTTCGCCTGGGCAGTCGCCGTTAGAGAGGCGGGTTGGCCCGGCTTTATCGAGATTACCGTTTTCATCGCCATTCTGGTGGCAGCACTGTTCTACCTGTGGCGTATCGGCGCACTGGATTGGCGTACTGAGACCCAAAAACATCAGCTCACCCTTCTGAAGGGACCGGGTGGGGTGGTTAAAAAGAAGGAATTCAAACTATGAGCTGGCAATTGGAACCCGCTGATGAGGCAACCTCCCCCCAACCGGGAGGAAGTGCCTTCGACGAATTCATTCGCCGCAATGTGGTGATGGCCAAGGTGGAAGACCTGGTGGCCTGGGGCCGCAAGAATTCCATGTGGCCCTTTAATTTCGGGCTTTCCTGCTGCTACGTGGAAATGGCTACGGCGTTTACCGCCCGCCATGACCTGGCCCGCTTCGGCGCCGAAGTCATCCGAGCCACGCCACGGCAAGCCGACCTGATCGTCATTGCAGGCACCGTGTTTCGCAAGATGGCACCGGTCGTACAGTTATTGTATGACCAGTTGTTGGAGCCGAAATGGGTGATCTCCATGGGCTCCTGTGCTAATTCCGGCGGCATGTATGACAGCTACTCTGTGGTGCAGGGCGTCGACAAGTTTCTGCCGGTGGATGTGTACGTTTCCGGTTGTCCGCCGCGCCCGGAAGCCCTGCTACAGGGGCTCGTGCTGTTGCAGGAACAGATCGCACGGGAACGCCGCCCATTGAGCTGGATGATCAATGACCAGGGCATCATCCAACGCGAGGCCACACCGGTACAACGAGACAAGCGCCAGATCGAAAGGATCGCGGCAACTGAGCTGAGATCGCCTGATGATGTTTAGATAAAATATCTTAAAAACAGATAGTTATATAATTTAATTTAAGTAAAACATAGATACAAATAAATGCAAGTCGTCGAACAAACCGCAGCAGGGGAGAGCCAAAATCCTGAATTACTGGCCGGGTTACGCCAGCAATTCGGTGATCGTATCCAGGCGGAGCAGGCCACCTGTGACGGTATTGCGACGCTCTGGATAGACCGGCTGCACATCAAAGACTTACTGCATACCCTCAAGCGGGAGACCACGCCGGTGTTTGAGATGTTATTTGACATCACCGCCATCGACGAACGCCTGCGTACCCACCGTGAAGGTCAGCCTGCCAGCGAATTTACCGTGGTCTACCATCTCATGTCCTTCTCTGGAAACTGTGACTTTCGCGTCAAGGTTCCCCTCATGGACAGCGATCTCAACACGCCCAGCGTCATCGATCTGTGGTCCAGCGCTAACTGGTACGAGCGGGAAGCCTGGGACATGTTCGGCATTAACTTCGAGGGCCACCCTAACCTGTGTCGAATCCTGTCACCGCCGACATGGCAGGGCCACCCGCTGAGAAAAGAACACCCGGCCCGCGCCACGGAGATGGAACCCTTCTCCATGGATGACGAGCAGACGCAAATCGAGCAGCAAGGGCTCCTATTCAAGCCGGAAGACTGGGGTATGCAGCGCAAATCCGAAACCTCGGAATACATGTTCCTCAATCTCGGTCCGAACCACCCCAGTGTACACGGTGCGTTTCGTATCGCCCTGCAACTGGACGGTGAAGTCGTGGTGGATGCCGTGCCTGACATCGGTTATCACCACCGCGGTGCCGAGAAGATGGGGGAGCGGCAGACCTGGCACAGCTTTATTCCCTATACCGACCGCATCGACTACCTCGGCGGCGTAATGAACAACCTGCCCTATGTCATGGCCGTGGAGAAGATGGCGGGCATTACCGTGCCACCTCGGGCACAAACCATTCGGGTCATGCTGGCGGAAATGTTTCGCCTCTGCAGCCACCTGCTATTTTATGGAACCTTCGCCCAGGATGTGGGCCAGGGCTCCCCGATTTTCTACATGTTTGTAGAGCGGGAGCGCATCTTCAATATCATCGAGTCCATCTGTGGCGCGCGTATGCATCCCGGTTGGTTCCGCATCGGTGGCGTCGCCCAGGATCTTCCCAATGGCTGGGATAAGCTCATACATGAGCTGTTGGATTTCATGCCGCCACGCCTCGATGAATACGATTCCATGGTGCTGAACAACGGCATTCTGAAGCGGCGTACTCAGGGTGTCGGTGTCTATGGCACCGAAGAAGCCTTCGACTGGGGTGTTACCGGTGCCGGACTTCGCGCTGCCGGGATGGAGTGGGATTTCCGCAAGCAACGACCTTACAGTGGTTATGAGAATTTCGATTTCGATATTCCGATCGCGGTGAACGGCGATTGCTATGATCGTTGCGCCATCCGTGTGGAAGAGATGCGCCAGAGCCTGCGCATCATCAAGCAGTGCGTGGACAACATGCCGGGCGGCCACTACAAGTCTGACCATCCGCTGACCACGCCACCACGTAAAGAGAAAACCCAGCAAGACATCGAGACATTGATAAACCATTTCTTGAGCGTCAGTTGGGGTCCGGTGATTCCGCCGAATGAGGCAACCGTGGCGATAGAGGCTGCCAAGGGTGTTAACAGTTATTATCTGGTGAGTGACGGCAGTACAACTTCGTACCGAACGCGAATTCGTACTCCTACTTTTGCACATCTGCAGCAGATTCCGGCAATGGGTAGGGGCTTTATGGTGGCGGACCTAATCGCCATCGTGGCGGCCATCGACTTTGTGATGGCGGATGTAGACCGATGAGTAATGCAGACGTCATAGCCAGCAGCGAAACCCTCGCGCGGAAATTAAGCGCCGACGAGATTGCCGAGATTGAGCATGAGATGACGCTCTATCCCGACAAGCAGGCGGTTGGACTGGAAGCGTTGAAGATCGTGCAGAAACACCAGGGTTGGGTTTCTGATGAGAGTCTGTTAGCCATCGCCCGGTATCTGGATATTCCAGTTGCCGACCTGGAAGGCGTGGCGACATTTTTTAACCTGATCTACCGACAGCCGGTAGGCAAGAACGTGATGTTGTTCTGCGACAGCGTGAGCTGCTGGATCATGGGTTGTGAGGGGATCAAGGACGACATCAAGAACAAGCTGGCTATCGATTATGGTCAGACCAGTGAGGACGGTGAGTTCACACTGATCCCGGTACCCTGTCTTGGTGATTGCGATCGGGCACCGGTAATGATGGTTGGCGAGGAGCTACATCGCAACCTGACGCCGGAAAAAATTGACGAAATCATTCAAGAAGTAAGAAACAAGAAATAACAGACAAATAGGACGGCGTGCAAAATTACAGTGGTTAACAAACCTTTAACAAAGAACATCGACATGACGCGCGGCCCGAAGCAGCTTGCGGCCTTCGAAGCGGCGGATGGCTATCAGTCTGTGAAGGCTATTGCCAGGGGATTGAGCCCTGCCGATGTGATGCAGCTTGTAAAAGACAGCGGCCTTAAGGGGCGTGGTGGTGCTGCTTTCCCAACCGGTCTGAAGTGGAGTTTTGTACCCCAGGGTGAGAATTCGCCTGCTCAGAAATACTTCGTTGCGAATGCCGATGAGATGGAACCGGGTACGTTCAAGGATCGGTTGCTGATGGAGGGTGACCCCCACCTGCTGATCGAAGGCATGATTATCGGCAGTTTTGCCATCCAGGCGAGTAAGGCATATATCTTTCTGCGGGGCGAATACAAGGTGTCGGAGCGGGCGCTGAAGAAGGCCATCAGCGAGGCTTACACCAAGGGTTACCTTGGCAAGAACATACTCGGCAGCGGTTTTGATCTGGATATAATCGTACACACCAGTGCCGGCCGCTACATCTGCGGTGAAGAAACGGCATTATTGAATGCCCTGGAAGGCAAGCGTGCCAACCCCAGGGCCAAGCCGCCCTTTCCGCAAGTGAGTGGATTGTGGGGCAAGCCAACTATCGTCAATAACGTGGAAACTATTTGCAATCTGCCGGGCATACTCACCTACGGTGTGGACTGGTATCGCGGACTGACCAAAGGGAATGATCACGGTACCAAGTTGTATGGCGTGAGCGGCAAGGTAAAGACGCCGGGATGTTGGGAATTGCCACTAGGCACTCCAATACGAGAATTGTTAGAAGACTATGCTGGAGGCATGCGGGACGGCCTGCAACTAAAAGCATTTCTACCCGGTGGTGGTTCAACGGATTTCATGCTACCGGAACACTTGGATCTGCCATTGGACTACGATGAGATCGCCAAGGTGGGTAGCCGCCTCGCTACCGGGACTATGATCATCCTGGATAATGAGACTTGTCCGGTGGGGATGATTGGAAATCTGATGAAATTTTTTGCACACGAGTCCTGCGGTTTCTGCACACCCTGTCGAGATGGGCTGCCGTGGGTCGATGGGATTTTTAATGAATTCGAAAATGGTCGTGGCAATGAAAAAGATCTACAGATATTACACGAACATGTGGAATATCTGGGGCCAGGTCGCACATTTTGCGCACTGGCGCCGGGTGCGACCGCGCCATTAGGTAGCGGCCTGAAGCATTTTGCCGATGATTTTCAGCAGCATATTAAAGACAAACGGTGTCCATACAGGCATTAGTTGATGAGTTGGGACGTGGAGTCCTTGAAGTAAGTTTGGAGTAAGCTTTTAGATGGCTAAGATAGTTGTTGATGGGGTCGAGTTTGAAGTAAATCCCGATAACAATCTGTTACAGGAGTGTCTGTCGCAGGGCCTCGACCTGCCTTACTTCTGCTGGCACCCCTGCATGGGATCGGTAGGTGCCTGTCGTCAATGTGCGGTGAAGCAGTATAAGGACGCCGACGACAAGGTGGGCATGTTGGTAATGTCCTGTATGACACCGGCGGCAGATGGCAGCATCATCTCGATAGAGGACGAGCAGGCGAAAGACATGCGTGAGCGTGTTATCGAGAGCCTGATGATCAGCCACCCCCACGACTGCCCGGTTTGCGAAGAGGGTGGCGAGTGTCACCTGCAGGATATGACGCTCATGTCCGGCCATAATTATCGCCGCTACGACAAGAAAAAAGTTACCCATCGCAATCAATACCTCGGGCCATTCATCAATCACGAGATGAATCGCTGTATCACCTGCTATCGCTGCGTGCGTTTCTATGGCGATTATGCAGGCGGCACCGATCTGGCGGCGCAGGCGTCCCACCATCACACCTATTTCGGGCGACATGAAGACGGTGTGCTGGAGAGTGAATTCAGCGGCAATCTGGTAGAGGTTTGTCCGACTGGCGTATTTACCGACCAGGCATTCAGCCAACACTACAGCCGCAAATGGGATTTGCAGACCGCTCCTAGTGTGTGTACGGGTTGTTCGGTTGGTTGTAATACCATTCCAGGCGAACGCTATCGCCAGCTACGGCGTATCACCAATCGCTATAACAGTGACATCAACGGCTACTTCATCTGTGACCGCGGCCGCTTTGGCTACGATTACGTCAACAGCGACGCCCGGCTTACCGAACCCAGCCAGCAATTCGACGCTGAAGTGGTGCCGATCGCCGAGCAGGAATTGCAGTCTGTGCTGGAAGAATTTCATAGCGGTGAGGGAGGCACAATCGGTATCGGTTCACCGCGTGCCAGTAATGAGTCGAATTTCGCGCTGCGTTGCCTGGTAGGAGATGAAAATTTTTATTCCGGCTTGTCCGATAGGTCACAGGAGGCCACGCAGTTAGTTCTTAAGCTTGCACGGGATAAGGTATTTCATAGCCCGAGTGTGAGGGAGATAGAGAAGGCCGATGCGGTGGTAATCCTTGGCGAAGACGTCACCAACGTGGCGCCGCGAATAGCCCTGGCACTGAGACAATCCGTGCGTAACAAGGCCAAAGAGTTGGCTGCAGGCTGTCATATCCCGCAATGGCAGGATGCGGCAGTTCGAGAACTGGCACAGCACGACCGCAGTCCATTGGCGATACTGAGTAGCTATGCAACCCGGCTGGACGATGTGGCCTCCGACTGCGTAGTCGATGTACCGGCTGCCCTGGTCGATACCGGCTTCGCGATTGCCGCCAGCTTATCCGACCTCTCTGGTGCGCCCGCAACGACCGAACACAATGCAGTGGCTGAGCGTATTGCCGCACAGCTCAGTGCTGCGAAACGCCCCTTGATTATCGCCGGTACCACGGCAGGTCAGACCGGCCTTATCAAGGCTGCGGCTAATATTGCCCGTGCCCTCAGCGCCAGAAGTGAAGCAGCGATCGATCTCTGCCTGCTGGTTCCGGAGGTCAACACCCTGGGTGTCAGCATGCTGGCCAACAATGACAACAAGTTGAGCGAGGCGCTCTCCAAATTAGCCAGTGGAGCTGCCAGGCGAGCCATTGTGCTTGAAAACGATTTGTATCGCCGCGCCGACAGCGAAACAGTTACTGCAGCACTGTCTGGGCTGGAAAAACTGCTGGTAATCGATCAGCTGCCAACGGCGACTACGTCTCAGGCGGATATCGTGCTGCCCAGCACGGCTTTTTCTGAGCATGAAGCTACCTATGTGAACTACGAGGGTCGGGGACAGCTGAGCTTTCAGGTGCACCGCAATCACAATCGGGCTCTACCGGCCTGGCGCTGGCTGAATGATTCAGAGCCCGGTGATGTGGAAGCCATGATTAATCGCTGCGCAGAGGAGGCGCAGGGTTTCGACAAACTGGATGACCTGCTGCCGGATATAAAGCAATTTGTCGCCGGGATGAAAGTCCCCCGTCAGTCCCATCGGTACAGTGGCCGTACCGCGATGCGCTCCCAAGTCAATGTTCATGAGCCGAAGCAACCGGTGGATAGTCAGTCCGTGATGTCGTTTTCGATGGAGGGCATTCCCTCTGCGAGTAATGCAACGGTACTGGGATCGGTCTGGGCACCAGGCTGGAATTCCAACCAGGCTATCAGCAAGTTCCAGAATGAGATCAATGGTGAGCTCAAGCAGGGTCATACCGGCTCGCTGCTCATCGAGCGAACCGAATCCGTGAGTTCTTTCTACACGCCAGAAGCTGCTGCACAAGAGTCGGCTAAGGGTGTCTTACAGGTGGCGCCAGCCTATCAGATTTTCGGCAGTGATGAGCTAAGTGCCAGGTCACATGCTATTCAGCAGCGTATGACCGATGCCTATGTCGGCATATCTCCAGAAGATGCCGACAGCTTGGGGCTCAAGCAGGGTGATTCAGTAAGTCTGGATGGCAATGGCACCCTCGCGACGCTGTGTATCCGCTCCAGAATTAGGACAGGAACCGCCGCCGTCTACTGTGGCGACAATCAGATTAATCCCCATTCACTGGGGGCGACATTGACCTTAAGCAAGTCAGAAACGATTTCCGATGATCGTGGTATCAGCGGTTTGATTGTCAGCGATCTGTACGAGGAGGGTTACTAGATGTTTACCCTCCAGGTCGGATCGATATTTACCATTATTTTGGTGCTGGCAGTGGTCATTGTGGTAGCCGCGATGCTGATCTGGGTAGAACGGCGTCTACTGAGTTTCTGGCAGGAGCGGCTGGGTCCAAACCGGGTAGGCTGGTTCGGCCTGCTGCAGGTTGTTGCCGATATGGTCAAGATCTTCAACAAGGAAGACTGGATTCCGCGCTTCGCGGACCGATTTAGCTTCGTGCTGGCGCCGGCCATTATCATGACGGTAGTGCTACTCAGTTTCGCGGTGATTCCCTTCGCTCCCAATATCGGTGTCGTCGACTCCAACGTGGGCGTCCTGTTCGTGCTGGCGATGGCATCCCTGGGTGCCTACAGCGTCATGCTGGGTGGCCTGTCATCGGACAACAAGTATGCCCTGTTGGGAAGCCTGCGCTGCGCGGCGCAGATGGTGAGTTACGAAGTCTTCATGGGAATTTCCTTGCTGGGTGTTGTCGCTCTGTCGGGTAGTTTCAATTTGAGAGTAATCGTGGAAGCCCAGGCCGATGGCTGGTATGTCATTCCCCAGTTCGTTGGCTTTGTCATCTTTCTCATAGCCGGTATCGCTGAGAGCCATCGCTTGCCGTTTGATCTTCCAGAAGCCGAAGGGGAAATAGCTGCCGGTTACCATGCCGAATATGGAGGCATAAAGTTCGGCATGTTCTTCGTCGCTGAATATGTGGGACTGGTGCTGGTCTCTTCATTGATAACAGTTTTGTTTTTTGGCGGTTGGCTGGGCCCGGCCTTTCTGCCACCCATTGTCTGGTTTTCGGCCAAGGCATTTACCTTTATAGCGTTTTTTATATTGCTGCGTGCCGCCATTCCTCGGCCGCGATATGACCAGTTGATGAATTTTGGCTGGCTGTTCCTGTTACCGGTATCCCTGGTTAACCTGCTGGTTACTGGCGCTATTATCTTGAGCACACAATAAGACGGAGATTTGTGCAGAGGCTATGTTCACATTAATTAAAGACAGTTTACTCACCCAGGTTCGAACCCTGTGGTTGGTGTTTAAGAAGCTCTTTACCAAGGCCGACACCGTTGAGTATCCGGATGTGCAGCCCTATATGTTCCCACGCTGGCGTGGACGCATTATTCTCAGTCGCGACCCGGACGGTGAGGAACGTTGTGTGGCTTGCAACCTGTGTGCCGTTGTCTGCCCGGTGGATTGCATAGCTCTGCAGAAGGCTGAGAAGGACGACGGCAGGTGGTATCCGGAATTCTTCCGCATCAACTTCTCCCGCTGCGTCATGTGTGGATTCTGCGAGGAGGCGTGCCCGACCAACGCCATTCAGTTAACTCCTGATTTCGAGATGGCAGAGTACGTTCGCCAGGACATGGTTTGGGAGAAGGAAAATCTGTTGATCAACGGCACTGGCAAATATCACGATTACAATTTCTACCGTGTCTCCGGTATGCAAATCGACGGTAAAGACAAGGGCGAAGCGCTTAACGAGGCGGCTCCGGTAGACGTGAGGAGCTTACTGCCATGATGTTGCTTTTCTATCTTGCTGCTGCCATAGCCGTGATCTCTACGGCGGCAGTTATAGTGCAGACAAATATCGTACACGCGCTTATTTACCTGATTTTGTCACTACTGGCGGTCGCAGTTATATTTTATGTGTTAGGCGCTCCCTTTGCCGCCTTGCTGGAGGCCATCGTCTATGCCGGAGCGATCATGGTGCTGTTTCTGTTTGTCATCATGATGCTCAACCTGGGACAGCATACCCGTGATGAGGAACGCAGCTGGATGACGATGCAGGTATGGATTGCGCCGTCGATAATGGCAGCTATCCTGCTGGCGCAATTGGTCAACGTGCTCAGCCAATATGACCAGGAGCTGACACCGGTCAGGGTTGGGGTGCTGGAAGTCAGCGCACTGTTGTTTGGTCCCTATGTGCTGGCGGTAGAGCTGGCCTCTATTCTGTTACTGGCTGGCCTGGTGTCGGCATATCACCTGGCCAAGAAATAGTTCAAGAAACAAGAGACTAGAAACTAGAGAAAAAAATGGAAAGTATTCCAATAGAACATGGGCTGATTCTCGCCGGCATTCTTTTTACGCTGGGGCTTATTGGTGTGCTGACGCGGCGCAACATTGTCTTTGTGCTGATGTCTCTGGAGATCATGCTCAACGCCAGTGGCCTGGCCTTTATTGTGGCGTCGGCGCGATGGGGGCATGCCGAAGGACAGGTAATGTTTCTGATGATTCTTACTCTGGCGGCGGCCGAAGTGGCAGTCGGTCTGGGGCTTATTATCCAGGTGTATCGTCGCTACCAGACTGTGGATATCAATGTACTGAGTGAGATGAAAGGCTAACCAGGACCGACAGGAAACCGATAGACATGCTTGATTTGATTTGGCTTTTACCAACTTTTTCGTTACTGGGCTTCCTCAGCCTGGTACTGACTGCTGGTACACTGCCGAAACGCATTGCCGCCATTATCGGAGCCGGCTCTGTCGGACTTTCCTTCGCTGTGGCTGTGATTATCGCCATCCAGTTCCTGGGTAGCGGCGAAGAATATTTCGTGAAGGAAGTCTGGACCTGGATGTCGGTGGGCAGTTTAAACGCCGGATTCAGCTTTTATCTGGACGGTCTGTCACTCACCATGATGCTGGTCATCACCGGTATTGGTTTTCTGATACATCTGTATGCCACGGGCTACATGGACGACGATCCCGGCTTCAGCCGCTTCTTCGCCTACATGAACTTGTTCGTGGCTGCCATGCTGATGTTAGTACTGGGAGACAACCTGATACTGCTCTACCTGGGTTGGGAAGGCGTGGGTCTGTGCAGTTACCTGTTAATCGGTTTCTGGTATACCAACCCGGAAAATGGCTATGCGGCTCGGAAAGCTTTCGTGGTGACACGGGTAGGCGATACTTCGATGGCGATCGGTCTGTTTCTGCTGTTCGCCCAGCTTGGCACCCTGAATATTCAGGACCTGATGTACGCAGCCGAAACTCAATGGGCGGTAGGGTCTGGCCTGGCCGTGGCTGTCTCGTTGCTGATACTCGGCGGAGCGGTCGGTAAATCGGCGCAGCTGCCCTTACAGACCTGGTTGCCAGATGCCATGGCGGGCCCGACACCAATCAGCGCATTAATACACGCTGCTACCATGGTGACTGCGGGCGTCTACCTGGTTGCCCGCACCCATATACTGTTCGAACTGGCACCTACTGTTCAATTGCTGGTAGCATGGATCGGCCTGATCACACTGTTGATGGCGGGCTTCACAGCGCTAACTCAGTCCGATATTAAACGCATCCTGGCATATTCCACGATGAGCCAGATCGGTTACATGTTTCTCGCTCTGGGCGTGGGCGCCTGGTCCGCATCGGTTTTTCACCTGATGACCCATGCCTTCTTCAAGGCGCTGTTATTCCTGGCCTCTGGCACGGTGATATTGAGCCTGCATCACGAGCAAAATATCTTCAAGATGGGTGGTGTGCGCAAGCAATTGCCGGTGTCGTTCTGGTCCTTCCTGATTGGCAGCCTGGCGCTGACGGCATTTCCATTTACCTCCGGTTATTTTAGCAAGGATGAGATTCTGCTCGCGGCATTGGAGCTGGATGGCCCCGGATTGTGGCTATGGATGGGTGGTGTACTGGGCGCCTTCTTCACTGGACTTTATACCTTCCGCCTGTTCTTCGTCGTATTCTTCGGCGACAACAAGGGCCACGAGCCGACGCAGGAAGTCGGCGGCTGGAACATGTCCTGGCCCTTGTTTGTGCTGATGGTCGGCGCCTTGCTGGCAGGATTTATCGGCTTGCCGTTGGATGCAGTATTTGGTGGCCATGGCGAGGAAGAACATGATGTCAGCGCCCTGATACACGGCATCATGATCGCAGCACCGCTGCTGGGTATCGGCATTGCCTATTTGTTTTATTACTCGAAAACCTTTTCCGTCGACAAGCTGATGGCCAGCCCGCTGGCGAAGAGTCTTCACAAGTTCTGGTTCAGCGGCTGGGGAATGGATGCGCTGTATAACTGGTTGTTCGTCTATCCATTCCTGTGGCTGGCAAGAATTAACAAAGATGACCTGGTGGATAAGCTGTATGCCTTCGTCGTCGTGCTGTCTCGCGCGGCCCATGCCATGATCGTCAAGACTCAGACTGGTTACCTGCGCTGGTACGCGTTGAGCGTCGCCACCGGTCTGGTACTCATTCTCACCCTGGGGGTACTGCTATGATTCTGGTAGTACTGATCGGTGTATTGTTTGTCGGCGGTGTCATCGCCTGGATATCAGAGCGAATCAATCCTGACTACCCGCGCTTGATCGCCCTTGTCGCCGTGCTGCTGGATCTGCTGCTCATGGTGATCCTGTTAAGCGGCAGCGCAGGTTCAGAGGCGCAGTGGCTGGCCAGCATCGACGCCCAGTGGATGCCACGTTTCGGCATTTCCTTCTACCTGGCGGCAGATGGCCTGAGCGGCCTGTTACTGTTGCTTACCGCATTTCTCGGTGTGATCGCCGTCGGTTCTGCGTGGGATGAAATTAAGGATCGACCCGGCTTCTTCTACTTTAATTTACTGTGGACACTGGCGGGAGTGTTGGGTGTCTTTACAGCGCTCGATCTGTTCCTGTTCTTCTTCTTCTGGGAAGTTATGCTGATACCGATGTACTTCATCATCGCTATCTGGGGCCATGAGAACAAGAACTATGCGGCCATGAAGTTTTTTCTCTTCACACAGGTTTCCGGCATGTTGATGCTGATTTCGATCCTGGTGCTGGCCTATTTTCATTATATTCAGTTCGGGACCTTCAGCTTCAACTACCATGATTTACTCGCTGTAAGCACTGGCGGTGAGCTCGAGATGTGGGTAATGCTCGGTTTCTTTATTGCCTTTACGACCAAATTGCCCAGCATTCCATTTCACTCCTGGTTGCCCGATGCCCATAGCCAGGCGCCGACTGCCGGTAGTGTGATACTGGCTGGAGTGTTATTGAAGACCGGCGCCTATGGTTTGATTCGCTTTGCGGTGCCGCTGTTTCCGGAAGCCTCTCTGGCGTTTGCCCCGGTAGCGATGACCTTGGCGGCGATCAGCATTCTCTATTGTGCCAAGGTCGCCTTCGCACAATCTGATATCAAGCGCCTGATTGCCTACACCAGTGTCAGCCACATGGGATTTGTCACCCTCGGTATCTATGCCTGGAACGAACAGGCCCTGCAGGGTGCGGTGATGACCATGTTAGCCCATGGCTTGAGCGCCGCGGCCCTGTTCATGTTGGCAGGTAGTCTGCAACACCGCATTCATACACGCAACATGCAGGACATGGGTGGTTTCTGGCCTAAAGTACCGCATATGGCTACGGTCGCGTTGTTCTTTTCTATCGCCGCGTTGGGGATGCCGGGTTTGGGTAATTTCATCGGAGAATTCCTGGCCTTGCTGGGTGCCTTCCAATCCAATATCACGCTGACCGTGATCTCCGCGTTCGGGCTGATCTTCGCTTCGGTTTACTCGCTGTGGGTCATTCAGAAGATTTTCCACGGCGAGTTTGCCAGTACTAATTTTGATGATAGCCAGCTTACCGACCTCAGTCGGCGGGAGATGGTGTATTTCGGTGCCATGATGCTGGGCCTGGTGTGGATGGGTATGTACCCACAGACCTTTCTCGACATGTCAGCGGCGGCGCTGGGTGGATTGCTGGCTGGCTCGCAAGAGCTTGTAACGAGTGTGGTACAGAACTAACATGAATATGACGTTTAACGATCTGCTTCCATTAATGCCGATACTGCTCGTCACCGCTACGGCGGTGCTGGCCATGGTGGTCATCGGTATACGTCGCAGCTATGCGATGACGGCGTCTATTACCATAACAGGCTTGCTGTTAGCTGCTGTGATGGCGGCGATCCTGATGCCCGGTACCAATCGACAGGTTACACCGTTGCTGATCATCGATCAGTACAGCCTGTTCTTCACTGTAATCATTTGTGCAGCGGCGATGTTTATCGCCATCTTCAGTTTTCCTTATCTGTCAAACCTGGATGACGACAAGGAGGAGTATTTTCTGCTACTCGGCATCGCCACGATTGGGGCGGTGGTTATGGTGAGCAGCACCCATTTTATCAGCACCGTATTGGGATTGGAGACACTCAGTATGTCCCTCTATGGCATGGTGGCGTATCCGCTGCACAGTAAAAATTCCGCGACACATCCGCTGGAGGCTTCGGTTAAGTACCTGGTGTTATCGGCGGCTGCCTCAGGGTTCATGTTATTTGGAATGGCATTGGTGTATGCCCAGACTGGCACGCTGGCGTTCAGCAGTCTGTTGAGCGCCGGTGCAGGTATTTCAGAGGGCTATTCGATAGCGGCACTGCTATTGATCTCGGCAGGAATCGCCTTCAA
This sequence comes from Gammaproteobacteria bacterium, assembly GCA_002730035.1. GTDB lineage: Bacteria > Pseudomonadota > Gammaproteobacteria > Pseudomonadales > Pseudohongiellaceae > UBA9145. The sequence goes on from PBYU01000070.1 coordinate 45,813, forward strand.
GTTATCCCTGGCGCCGTTTCACATGTGGACACCGGATGTATACGAAGGTTCGCCATTGCCGGCTACTACCTATCTGGCCACGATTGGAAAGGCAGCCATGTTTGTTGTGCTGTTGCGCTTTGTTGAAATTTCCGGTGCATTAAACTTTACATCGGTGGTGGTGGTATTCTCGCTCATCGCCGTGCTATCCATTCTGGCCGGGAACCTGCTGGCGCTGCTGCAGAATAATCTGAAGCGCATCCTGGCCTATTCTTCGATTGCCCATATGGGCTACCTGCTGATTGCGGTGATCGCCAGTTTCTTTGCCGAAGGCACCATCAGTATCGAAGCAGTGACGTTTTATCTATTGGCCTATGTCATCATGTCACTCGGTGCGTTCGGAGTCGCGTCTGTAGTGTCTACCAGTAAGAGCGAATTCGATGACATCGCCGATTACCAGGGCTTGTTCTGGCGAGCTCCCTGGTTGGCTGCAATCTTCACCTGCATGTTGCTGTCTCTGGCGGGTATTCCGCTTACCGTGGGCTTCATCGCTAAATTCTACGTGTTTATGGCTGGTGTCGAGTCCGGACTATGGGTCCTGCTGGCGGCCCTGGTCATTGGTAGCGGCATAGGTCTGTATTACTACTTGCGCATCGTCTATTGCATGTTAACCCCGGCCACAGACAAGACGCCCTTACCGTTCTCCGGGGTTGAGAGCCTGAGTTCACACAGTGTACTGGCGATACTGTTTGTCTTACTCCTGGTACTGGGTGTTTATCCCGCACCGGTAATGGCGATTATCGAGACGATCTCCGCATTCATATAATTCACTGTCCAGGGTCGGTATCGATCGGGCTGCCCAGGTCAATCAGACTATGAGACAGGCGCGGCTATTCATCATTATTTTGCTGCTGGCAGTGGGCCTGGCATATTTCGGTTTTCTAAGTGATGCGGCATTGCTGGACAGCAAGCAGACGTTCGACAGACAGAATCTCTACCAGCTTTTCGACCCTGGCAGTTTCGATAATGATCCGCTGCTGGACTCCTTTCTCATCCCGGCCAGTGCCGAGCATGAAACGTTGATCAATCTTCAGCTATTGGGATTAGAGCGAGATCGGCTTGCCTATATCGCGAGGCGGGGAGATGAGGTGACCGCCATCGCCGTGCCAGCTACGGCAGAAGATGGCTTTAATGGCAGTGTCGAGTTGCTTATCGCGGTAGATATGTACGGGAGAATTCGCGCCGCCCGAGTCATCGACGATCTGGGTTCTGACGAACTCTATGGCGTTCTGGATGTTATTCAGTCGAAATGGATGCAAGAGTTCACCGATAATTCGATGCGCGAAATACTGGGAGTCAGTTGGAAGGCCATTACTTCCGACAATGAATATGATCAATTTGTTGGGGCTTCCATCACACCGAAGACAGTCTCTAACCGGATTTATGATGCGCTCGTGTTCTTTCAGTCAAACCGCATTGTGCTGATGGCGGGAGAAGGTTAGTTGGGTTTCAAGGACCACTTTTCGGGGCACGCGCAGTCCTATGCAGCGGCGCGACCTCAGTACCCTGACGAATTGTTTGCCTTCCTCGCCAACGCGTGTGCAGAGCGCAGTCTGGCCTGGGACTGCGGGACTGGAAACGGGCAGGCTGCCCGGTCTTTGATGGCTTATTTCAAGCGGGTGATTGCCACCGATGCCAGCGAGCAACAGATCGCCCAAGCCACACCCAGTGACAACATCGACTATGCCGTGATGAGGGCCGAAGCACCCAGCTTGGAGGAAGCGACCTTGGATCTGGTGGTCGTCGCCCAGGCGCTGCATTGGTTCGATGTGGGAGGCTTTTTCGCAGGTGTGGACAGGGTTTTGAAAAAGCAGGGCATCCTGGCAGTCTGGAGTTATGGGCTACATCAAGTCGATGCAGAAGTTGACGCTATCGTACATCACTTGTACCAGCAAATACTGGGAGATTACTGGCCACCAGAACGCTGTCTGGTCGAGCGTGGCTACGAGGACATCCAATTCCCTTGCGCGGCGATCGATGCACCGGGTATCGAACTGGAGGTGAACTGGTCCCTCGATCAATTGCTTGCCTACCTCATGTCCTGGTCGGCAGTACAGCGCTACATGCTGGCTCTTGATGAGAATCCGCTGCAGTTGGTTACGGATGAGTTGACCAGAGTCTGGGGTGCTGCAGCAACTAAAAAGGTAAGCTGGCCGGTGACGCTGTACGTGGGTCGAAAATAATCACAGACCACCCGGACTGCCTTGGTATTAGAGGACAATCAGACTATCATGACGTCGCTCTATTTTGCCTGCAAGGACTTTTGACGATTGAGTAAAATCTCTGTAATCGGTGGTGGCAGTTTCGGGACTGTTATCGCGGACATTATCGCCTTGAACGGCCACGATGTGCGTTTCTGGATGCGCAGCGAAGAACTGGCTAATGAAGTAAATCGAAGCCACGAGAACTCACAATACCTGCCGGGTTACCCGCTCGATCATCTTGTGGTTGCAACCCATGACATGGCGATAGCAGTCGGTGGCAGCGAGGTTATTTTTGTGGCCGTGCCAAGCGCCTCTTTTCGCCAGGTGGTCAAGAACATGATTGAGCATGCGCCTGCTGAAGTGATTCTGGTCAGTACAACCAAAGGAATTGAGAGTGGCACATTCGATCTGATGAGCCAGATCCTGATAGAAGAGGCTCCTGCAGCGAGGGTTGGGGTGCTCAGTGGGCCCAACCTGGCCAAGGAAATCGCCAGCAAAGACTTAACTGGCACCGTTATTGCCAGTAATCATGAAGAAGTGAGAGGGCGCGTCAAGGAAGTATTAAAATCAGAATTTTTTCGTGTCTATACCAACGATGATATGTTCGGTGTCGAGCTCGGCGGCTCGCTGAAGAATATCTATGCCATTATCGCCGGCATTGCGGCGGCATTGGGTATGGGTTACAACACCAACAGTATGTTGGTGACGCGCAGCCTTACCGAGATGGCCCGATTTGGCAAGGAGTTGGGTGCCGATCCCATGACTTTTCTTGGACTGGCCGGTGTGGGCGATCTGGTTGTTACTTGTTCCACACCATTGAGTCGAAACTATCGTATCGGCCTCGCTCTGGGGCAGGGAAAGACAATCGATGCGGCCGTGGCAGAGGTCGGACAGGTGGCCGAAGGAGTCAATACTGTCAAGCAGGTCAAGGAAAAAGCCGATGAACTTGGCGTCTATATGCCCCTGGCCAGCGGTTTGTTTAGAATTATTTATGAGAATGAGTCGATGGAGAATATTATTTCCTCATTGATGCTGAGTGAACAGGCGCTGGATGTAGAATTTGCAGCCAGTGAAGAGAAAATACTCGTCGAAAAATAGTAGAAGAGTAAAGAATGCAACAGTGGCAGCACTAAAAAGTGCTGACCCGATAATAGAGGATTAGTTATGCCAGAAGGGTTAGAAGAATCAAAAGAGCCAACTAAGTTAGATGGTATTGTTGATAACGCCATGCAAGTATCGGCCTGGATTCGTGTAATATTTATGCTCGCCTTCGCGATCGTCCTTTACCTGGTAATCGCGCCAGTCATTCTCGTGCTGATGATAGTGCAGGCCTTGTTCGTAATTATTACCGGTGATAGTAATAGTAATCTCAGATTTCTGGGGGCAGCGCTCAGTAAATACATATTCCAAGTCTTGGAATTTCTTTCCTACAACTCGAATACAAAGCCCTTTCCATTTTCTGATTTTCCGAAAGTTGATAATGATGAATTCAATCCCCCATCAGCCGCAAAGAAGGAAGCAGGAGATACTTCGAGCGTAAAGAAAAAAGCGCCATCCAGGAAAGCTTCCAGAAAGAAGGCCGCGCCAAAAAAAGCAGCTGCGAAGCAAGAACAATCTGAAAGTTTTGGAGATGGCGCTACAGACAAAGGGCCGGAATAAAGGTGGATTAAAATAATCCATCTGTCCTGAGATTGGTCTGATTTAGCAGGCAACTTTTACAATGTTAATTTACTTGGTACGTCACGGCATTGCAGACAGGAGGGCACTATCTGATCCCGAACGTGAACTGACACCCGTTGGTGTTGCGCAAAACCGCTGCGTGGTGGAAAAACTCTTTCTACAATCGCCGGCCCTGACAAAGGGCGTCGTGAGTCCCTATGAGCGGGCCAGGCAGACGGCAGCAGACTTCGGTTTAACATTTCCCAACCTGGAGTTCGAGGTTAGCGATTTAATTACTCCTAACGGCGATCCTTATGCAATAATGAATTTTATGGATGAAAATCAGCAACACAATTTGATAATGATCAGCCACAATCCACTACTTTCGAAGCTGCTCTCTCTGTTGGTGGATGGCACCATCGAAACAGCTCGCCAGATCAACACCAGTACGGTTGTCTGTATACTGATGGATGTTGTGGCACCAGGTTGCGGCGAGGTTAAATACATACTCGAACCATGAATAGTATTTGGCCGCAGGATTGCAAGGTAGTCTTCATTTTGTCACTGGTCTGGCTGATACCTGGTATCGCTTCTGCCCAACCAGTCGGTGTGACTACGAGCTATACGGATCACCCCATAATCGATCGCTTTCCAGACTCGGAAATCACCAGTATTGAGGTCGATGAAGATGTGAACTACCAGCTGGTCCTCAGCGGCTTGCAGCGCACCAGAGGGCTGGTTACTCCGGAAGACTCCGAACGCCTGCGAGGCGATGTCACCAAGGTGGTTTACGAGATATCGCAGGAATTTACTGGCGAAGATGTATTTCAGTTTTTCCGCGAACAAGTTCAGGAGAAAAACTATACTGAGTTGTTCAGCTGCACTGGCCGCGGTTGCGGAAGTAGTAATTATTGGGCGAATGATATCTTCGGAAACCGTATTCTGTATGGGCCGGAGAGGAATCAGTATTACCTGGCGATGCGGGCGGACAACGGGCTGGAAAATCCTCCGCATATCGCTCTTTATATTATCACCCGTGGCAATCGTCGGATTTATGCTTACCTGGAAATAGTCGAAGTCGGTGGCACCCAGATTCGCTTCGATATCATTGAGACGAACAATCTGCTGGAGAGCCTCCGTGCGCAGGGAAGCGTCATTGCACCCAATTTGAGTTTCGTCGCCGATAACACGCTCTCTGCCGAGAGTGAATTGACGCCGATAGCCAACATGCTACGCGACGATCCCTCGGTGAACGTCTACCTGGTGGTGCACCTGGGAGGAGCGGAGCCGCTGGATACCTTGATGAGCCGTTCTCTGGCCAGGGCGGAGCTGTTAAAGCGACAGCTGGAGAATCTGGGTATCGCTGCAGATCGCGTCATTGCTCGAGGTGTGGGACCGCTGGCTCCAGTCTGTGGGTTGGCCGATTGCCGTGACAGGATTGAGATAGTGCTCAGGCAATAGGCTATTTCAGCAGCGAAAGGAATTCGTTACGCGTGCTGTGACTGTTTCTAAAAGCCCCCAGCATGCACGAGGTAGTCATCACGGAGTTTTGTTTTTCGACACCCCGCATCATCATGCACATATGCTGTGCTTCAATTATAACAGCGGCGCCTGCGGCACCGGTCTTGTCGACAATACAATTGGCAATCTCATTGGTGAGATTTTCCTGAATCTGCAATCTTCTGGCAAAAACATCAACCACGCGTGCGATTTTTGATAAACCTATTACCCTGCCGTTTGGTAAGTAAGCGACATGGCACTTTCCAATAAATGGCAGCAAGTGATGTTCGCACATCGAATACAATTCGATGTTCTTGACGATTACCATCTCGTCTGTATCTGAAGGAAACAGAGCCTGGTTGATGACATCGTCGATATTTATGTCATAACCCTGCATCAGGAAACGCATCGCCTCGGCGGCACGTCTCGGAGTATCGATCAGTCCGGCTCGAGCAGGATCTTCACCGATTTCCTTGAGGATTTGTAAGTAAGACTGTTCCATACAGTGCAGCTGTCGTAAACCTATGGCCTGAATGCCAATTGCTTGATTGGGAGTACTTAAAATAAGGAAGCTACCCTACGATAAGCTTTAACAATGGTAAAGTCTTTTTGCTACTTGAGGGCTACAATAGTAGCGCCACCGAATGAAATTGAACAAAGTTATAAATGACATCGCGAACAGCTTTGCTGCGGCAGATCTCCACTACGGGCACGGCACGGACAATCCCTATGATGAATCGGTGTACTTGATATTCAGCCTGCTTGGTATCGATTTTGAGCAAGATCCGGAGTCACATAAACGAACGCTTAGCTATGAAGAGTTGCAGTTGCTAAAGAGCAAAGTCGCACAACGCATCGAGAAACGAACACCGGTAGCTTTCCTGGTAGGCGAGGCCTGGTTTGCTGGTCACAAATTCAACTGCGATGCACGTGCATTGATTCCACGGTCGCCAATCGCGGAGTTGATTACGCAGAAATTTCAAGCGTTGATCGAGTCACCCCCACGCCGCATCCTGGATCTTTGCTGTGGTGGTGGTTGTATCGGCATTGCTTGCGCACATGAATTTCCAGACAGCCAGGTAGATCTCGTGGACCTGTCCGAGGATTGTCTGGCATTGGCGGCGGACAATGTAGGGCTGCACAAGCTTGCCGAGCGTGTCAGTTGTATTCGCTCAGACCTCTTCAGTGGCTTGGACGGGACCTATGATCTGATTGTGAGCAATCCGCCTTATGTATCACGACAGGAACTCCAAGCGCTGCCCGCCGAGTATCGGCATGAACCTCAAGCAGGTTTACTCAGCCACGACGACGGGCTGCAAATACCGCTCACCCTGCTGCAGCGGGCGGGGGATTTTCTCAGCAGCGACGGTCTGTTAATTATGGAAGTAGGGTATTCGGCCGAATTACTAGTACATCGGTTACCCGATGTGCCATTCCTATGGCTTGAATTCGAGCATGGCGGGGAAGGGGTCTTCGCCCTGCAGGCAGCGCAGCTACGACAGTACAGCGATAGCCTCAATTAGTGTACAATGCTCTGCTTTTTGTTCCCCTGCCAGCTTTGCACTCCGCAACTCGAGCTTTCAAATGTCAGGAAATACTTTAGGTAAGTTATTTACGGTGACAAGCTTTGGCGAAAGCCATGGGCCTGCCCTCGGCTGCGTGGTGGATGGCTGTCCTTCTGGCATGGAACTCAGCGAAGCAGACATGCAGAGGGACCTGGACAGACGCAAACCAGGCCAATCCCGCTTTACAACCCAGCGGCAGGAAGCCGATACGGTCAAGATCTTATCGGGTGTGTTCGAAGGCAAGACCACCGGTACACCGATCGGTTTATTAATTGAAAATACCGATCAGCGACCGAAGGATTACAGCAAGATCAAGGATCAATTTCGTCCGGGCCACGCCGATTATAGCTACTGGAAGAAATACGGCATACGCGACTACCGCGGTGGTGGTCGTGCTTCGGCGCGGGAAACGGCGATGCGTGTGGCAGCCGGGGCGATCGGCAAGAAATACCTCAAACAACACTGTGGCACGGAAATCGTCGGCTACCTGAGTCAGCTAGGCCCCATAGCCGTGGAGAAGGTGGATTTTGCCGAAATAGCGCGCAATACCTTCTTCTGCCCGGACGCGACCAAGGTCGCCGCACTGGAAGAATATATGGCGGCGCTGAGCAAAGAAGGCAACTCTATCGGCGCGCGCATTACCGTACAGGCCAGCAATGTACCCGCTGGGCTGGGCGAGCCGATATTCGATCGGCTCGACGCCGATCTAGCGAAGGCGCTGATGAGCATTAATGCGGTCAAAGGCGTGGAAATCGGTGCCGGATTCAACTCGGTAACTCAGAAAGGCACCGAGCACCGCGATGAGATTACGCCTCAGGGCTTCCTCAGTAATAATGCCGGCGGGATATTAGGCGGAATTTCCAGCGGCCAGGATATACTGGCCAGTATCGCCCTGAAGCCCACCTCGAGCATACGTATTCCGGGAAAGTCGATAAATACCGAGGGAAAGGCGGATGAAGTGACAACCACCGGCCGTCACGATCCCTGTGTTGGCATACGCGCCACCCCCATTGCAGAGGCTATGCTGGCCCTGGTACTCATGGATCATTTCCTGAGAGACCGAGCCCAGATCGGACTGTCGCGAAAAGCCTCGTCTACCCCCTAGTAGATGAAGTACTCTTCTGAATATTTTATAAATATAAACAGTACCTTATAATATAATTGCACTAAATTAGTTTAAGTTGGTAATGCTATGAAGGCCAGGACCCTGTACGACAAGATTTGGCAAGCGCATCTGCTAAAACAGCGGGATGATGGCATGGCGTTAATCTATATCGATAGACACCTGATCCACGAGGTAACTTCACCCCAGGCCTTCGAAGGTCTCCGTATGGCGGGGCGCAAGCCCTGGCGGACCGACGCCAATTTCGCGACACCAGATCACAATATTCCTACCACCAGCGAAGAGCGCAGCCAGGGATTGGCGGGTATCAAGGACCCTGTGTCCAAATTGCAGGTCAAGACATTGGATGAAAACTGTAAAGAATTCAGTATCTTCGAGCTTGAAATGAATGATGAACGTCAAGGTGTTGTGCACGTTGTAGGACCCGAGCAGGGGGCCACCCTGCCGGGTATGACGATAGTCTGCGGGGATTCCCATACGTCCACCCATGGGGCGCTCGGTGCGCTGGCTCACGGCATTGGTACCTCCGAGGTTGAACATGTACTGGCAACCCAATGCCTGATGCAGAAGAAGATGAAGAACATGCTGGTGCAGGTTAACGGCCAGTTGTCCACTGGAGTGACCGCCAAGGATGTGGTGCTGGCAATTATCGGCCAGATCGGTACAGCCGGCGGCACCGGTTATACGATCGAGTTTGGAGGCCAGGCCATCCAGGAAATGTCCGTAGAAGGTCGCATGACCGTCTGCAACATGGCAATTGAAGCAGGTGCGCGCGCCGGGCTGGTTGCCGTCGATGACACTACGCTGGAGTACATCGAGGGGCGCCCATTCGCTCCAACGGGCGCGCTCTGGGAGCAGGCGGCCGCCAACTGGCGAGGATTGGTCAGCGATGAGGCTGCCGAGTTCGATCGGGTCATCGAGCTGCAGGCCGAAGACATAGCACCCCAGGTGACCTGGGGCACTTCACCGGAGATGGTGGCCCCGGTAGATGGTCTGATCCCGGACCCAATACAGGAACAGGACGCGACCAGACGAGGCAATATCCAACAGGCCCTCGACTACATGGGGCTGGAAGGGGGTACACCGATACAGGACATCAAACTGGACTGTATTTTTATCGGCTCTTGCACCAATTCTCGCATCGAAGACCTGCGTGGTGCCGCGCGGGTTGTGGAGGGTAAGCAGCTTGCAGAAAACATAGAACTGGCGCTGGTGGTGCCAGGTTCGGGGTTGATCAAGAAGCAGGCAGAAGTGGAGGGCCTCGACCAAATCTTTGTCAGTGCCGGCCTTCAGTGGCGTGAGCCGGGCTGTTCCATGTGTCTGGCCATGAACGCGGACCAGCTGGGTCCAGGTAAACACTGCGCCTCGACTTCGAATCGTAACTTCGAGGGCCGGCAAGGCTTCCGAGGCCGTACCCACCTGGTGAGTCCGGCAATGGCGGCGGCTGCTGCAATCCATGGGCATTTTGTGGATGTCAGGGATTTGGTCTAAAAACATCTAAGAGAATAGATAGAAAAAACAGTATATTACAGAGGGAACATGAGAAGCTTTAGCATAGAAAAAGGCGTGGTGATGCCACTGGATCGGGCCAATGTAGATACCGACTTCATCATCCCAAAGCAATTCCTAAAATCCATCAGGCGCAGTGGGTTCGGGGTCAACCTGTTCGATGAGCATCGCTACCTCGACAGGGGTGAGCCGGACGCCGATAACAGTCAACGCCCCCTGAACCCCGAATTCGTGCTGAATCAGCCGCGCTATCAGGGCGCGACCATACTGTTGGCCAGGGATAATTTTGGCTGTGGATCCAGCCGCGAACACGCACCCTGGGCGCTGGAGGACTACGGATTTCGGGCTATCCTGGCACCCAGTTACGCCGATATATTCTTTAACAACTGCTTCAAGAACGGCTTGCTGCCGATAGTGCTGGATAGGGAGTTAATCGCCAGTTTGTTCGAAGCAGTGGCACACACCGAAGGCTATCAGCTGGAAGTCGATCTGAGTCAGCAGAAGGTCGTTAAACCCGATGGCTCCAGCCTGGATTTTGAGGTAGATCCATTCCGCAGGAACTGTCTGCTGAACGGTCTCGATGACATCAGTCTTACACTGGAGGATGCCGCCCAGATCGAGGCCTTCGAGACGCGCTGGCGCGATCAGGCTCCGTGGTTTTTTAATTCACCAAATCCACAGCAATCAACGTAAATTCAATTAGTAACAGGAGAATAGCGGTTTAAACACCGCACGGAAATGACTATGAGCAATTACAACGTCGCCGTAGTAGGCGCAACAGGAGCGGTGGGGGAAGCCATGCTCAGTATCCTGGAGGAGCGTGATTTCCCGGTAAATGAACTCTACCCGCTGGCCAGCGAACGCTCTGCTGGCAAGACGGTCATGTACAAGAACAAGTCTGTTCAGGTACAAAATCTGGCAGAATTTGATTTCAAACGCGCGCAGATCGGTTTGTTTTCAGCCGGTGGCAGTGTATCCGCGCAATTTGCGCCAGAGGCCGCGGCAGCGGGCTGTGTGGTCATCGACAATACGTCCCATTTCCGCTACGACGACGATATCCCCCTGGTGATACCCGAAGTCAATGCCCAGCGCATCGCCGACTACCGCAACCGCCATATTATCGCCAACCCCAATTGTTCCACTATCCAGATGCTGGTGGCGCTAAAACCGATACATGACGCGGTAGGCATCAAACGCATCAGCGTAGCCACTTACCAGGCTGTATCAGGCACAGGTAAGGCGGCTGTGGAGGAATTAGCCCGTCAAACTGCTGAGTTGCTGAACGGCCGAAAAGCCGAGTGTAAGGTTTATCCCCGCCAGATCGCGTTTAACGCCTTACCGCACATCGATGAGTTCATGGATAACGGCTATACCAAGGAAGAGATGAAGATGGCCTGGGAGACTAACAAGATCATCGAGGATGACAGTATCCAGGTGAGCGCCACCTGCGTGCGTATCCCGGTATTTTATGGGCACTCTGAGGCTATTCAGATCGAGACCCATCAGCGCATCGGTGAGCCAGAAATTCGTGAAATGCTGACCAACGCCCCCGGGATTACGGTAATGGATGAGCGAAAAGACGGGGGCTACCCGACTGCTGTGCACGAATCTGCGGGCCAGGACTCAGTTTTCGTGGGTCGAATCCGGCAGGATATCTCCATTCCCAATGGTATAAATCTTTGGGTGGTGACCGATAACGTCCGAAAAGGAGCAGCATTGAACTCTGTCCAGATTGCTGAAGAGTTGATAAAAAGCTACTTATAATGAATACTTGCAAGCTGTAGTGAAGAAACAGTCTTAGATTGTTTTCATCCAATCAGCAGTGTTTTAAATCAGCAAAGTGTAAATACTGAAGCCGTCTACAGGAAGCTATCTGTAGGCAGGAACGACTGTCGAGCCGATTGAGAGAAACAGGGAATATGCTACGTAAATCCGTTGTCATCCTGACCATGTTGCTATGCAGCATGGCGACACAGGTCTATGCCCTGGGACTCGGCTCAGTTTCGGTTGAATCTGCACTAAACCAGCCATTGCGTGTGCGCATCGAGATCCTTCAACTCGGCGACACTCGGTTACAGGACGTCAATATACAGATGGCGTCGCAAGATGACTTCCAACGCTTCAATATCGAGCGGGTTGGTTTCCTGTCAAACGTTCGCTTCAGTGTCGAAGCAACAACCCAGGGTAATTTCGACACCCTGATTTCCAGCCAGATCGTTCGCGAACCCTACCTGAGCTTTATTCTTGAGACCCGTTGGCCCAGTGGTCGATTACTCAGTGAACACACTGTATTGCTGGATTTGCCAGTGTTCGATGACCAGCAAGCTACCGCCTCTGTTCGCACACCCATCAGCCCGGTCTCGCAACGGCTTGATGCGGCGACACAACCGGATCAGCCATTTGTAGAGCCGGCGGTACCTGCGGTTACTCCTCCTATACAATCCGTACAGCCGATACTCGAACCAGAAATCATCGAAGCACCCGCGCTGCAGCCGCAAGACCTCAGGTCTGAACCGGAAGAAGTTATTTCAGAACCTATCCCGGAATCTGAAGCGCTCATTGAGGATCCTGAGATCCTGCCAACAGATCTGGCGCAAGAGGAAACTGCCGAACCGGCGGCGGAGGCAGTCGTTGAAGAGCAAGCTGTTGCTGTCGTCGAAGAGACAGTAGAAGAACAGGCAGTAGCAGTAGAACCTGAACCTGAACCTGAACCAGAACCAGTTCAGGTGGAAGTTGCTGAGGAAGAAGAAGTAGAACCAGAGCCAGCTCCGGTGGAA
>PBYU01000071.1 GCA_002730035.1 Gammaproteobacteria bacterium
GGTGAAATTGAATTGTCCAAAGGTGGCGCCGCGAAACTTAATTTCACGGACAGCGGAATCGTTATTGACAGTGTTGTCACAGAATGTGAAATCCCTACCCTGCTTGAATATTCATGGAGCAGCGGTGATGAGCCACTTCGTCCGGTTCGCTGGGAACTGGCTGGTGTTGAAGACGGGACGCGGTTGACACTTATCCTCAGCGTGCCAAAAGAGGAGGATGTCGCTCGTTCCTGTGCCGGATGGGAAGCACATCTGATGATGCTGCTTGCTGCGATAGAGGGGGCGCCCATCAAATTTCCATTTGAACGTTTTCAATCGAGCCGAACCGCTTACAACGAAATGATTGGCTGAGAACTCGCCCGGCCTCCTTTTCTCGGTGATAATGCTCTATCGGATAAAGTACTCTGTGAGAATGCAAGGGGTGTGAACCAGCTATTTAGAGAACACTTGCTGAAAAGAGAACGACAACAGGTTCATTATGTCGCGTTCATCCATCTTATTCGTGAACGCGAGATAAATCAGGAATTAACAGAGGCATCTAAACGAATTGATACTCTTCAGGGGATGTTGCCAATCTGCCCCGGTTGCAAAAAGATCCGTGATGACACTGGCTACTGGGAACAGATTGGGCAATACATCATCGATCATTCAAATGCGGGTTTTTTCTCACGGCCTGTGTCCGGGTTGTATGACTGAGCATTATCCCGGGTTTGATCGGGGAGCAGATGTGTCAGACGACTCTTGGAAGAGACAACAAAGCTCCTCCGATCACAGCACTGTCAGCTAAACTTAGCTCTATCTAACCGTTTAATGCTGTCGCGAGCGAACCCAACCGGGGTTTGTAGCTTTTCCAATGCTCAAGTGATGCTTTGTACATTAGGCGCGTTCCCTGTTCATTACTGGCTATCTTCACCACTCACTCGCCTATTCTGGAAAAAACCTTATAAGCTTCATCGGAATCAAGTACACAGTAGCGAAGAAGTCCTGCCAGTTACGAATCAAAATCAAGCACCACCTGCTCATACTGAACCTCAGGCATAAACCCAGGATACCAAAGTTCTCAGAACACCATCAGATCGCCATAAACATGATGGTAGATACCAGGTTCCTTTTAATCAAGCGCAGCAAGGCATCAAAGTTGTTTGAGTCCCTCGCAAGCACCTTTTTGCAGATTTGCTCAGCCTTCTTGTACTGTGATTTAAAGAATAGACCTTTTGCTGTGTTGAGATCCCGTAAACACTTTCTATCAGTTCAAATATTCGGTATCACAAAAGAGCATGAGCGAGAGGGTCCAACTCGGCTGCGTAGTTTTTCCAGGATTCCAACGAGCTGTTGTAGAGTTGCTCTTTAACCTGATCATTACTTGCTGTATTCACCACTCGCGTATTCTGGTGAAACTTCGAACAACTCTCCTCGTAGCGCAGGTCCAGGTATGCCAGTAGAGATTTCAGCTCCCGATCAAAATTCAGCACAAGACTTTCGTAATCCAGATGATAGATCTGTCCCGGAAACTTCTCATTCCAGAAATTCATTAGATCTTTATAGCTTCGATAATAACAAGCAAGTTTTTCCAAATCATAAGAAAAACCGTAGGCCCCGGCAAACTTCGTCTGATAGCAGGAAAAGCATGTTGCCATTGGATTTCTTTGCACATGAACAATCTTCGCTTCAGGAAATAGCAGCCGGATGAGGCCGACCCTCAGGTAATTCCTTGGATTCTTGTCTACAACGTATCTGCTTTCAGGAGAAAATTTTGCAATCGTCCTGACATAATATTTCGCTACACTGCCAAAGTGTTCATGTGTGGCTGTTTGCAGGAATGTCGAGTAGCCCTCCTCCGTACTTTCATATCTCGCCACGGATTGCATTAAAAGATCAAGTTCTCCTGCACCATAAACTTCAGAATGACTGTCAACAATCTGCTCAACCAGAGATGTGCCAGATCGCGGCATCCCGACGACGAAGATAAGCCGTTTGCTATTCAGACCATCAATATCCTTACGGTCTGGGAGTGAACCAAAGTACCGTTTGAGGTTTGCAATTTCTCTTTCATGAACCCTGCTGTCGAAGTCAACAAGCTCACGCATCTTTCTGTTGGCACTAAGTAAATACGCGAATGCTTTTTGATATTCAGACTTCTTCTGATATACAGAAAAAAGTGCATAATTAACGGCAATTTCAGCATCCTTGGACAGCCTTGCTTTCTTCAAGGCTTCTTCCAGCTTCTCGACTCTGTCACCTTTGTCGTAATACCCGATAGAACTCAAACTCTCGACAGCGACAGGGCCGAAGGGGGACTGTTGCAGAATCTTCAAAAAGAGATCCCGGGAAGAATCGATCTCACCAATTAACCTGAGTGCGTTTCCAAGGCCTCTCATGCAGTCAAGATCATAGGACGACAGGCTCAGAGCAGACTCATAGGATTCTATTGCCTTCTCCCAATTCCCAAGATGTTCATAGATTACAGCAAGATTTCTACGGTGATTGGCAAGATCGGGATTAATTTCAATCGCCTCAAGGCAATACTGCAAAGCTGTAAAACAGTCACCAGTTTTCAGGTAGGCGATTGCAAGGGAACTGCACACCAGATCACTATCACTGCGAATCTTGTATGCCTTCCTCAATGGTTCTACTGCTTTCCAGTAATCTGATTCCCCATTGGCGATCAATCCGGTCAACAACAGCGCACCATAACTTCTGGGATTCTTCGAAAGTATTTTTCTGCAGCTGGACGAAGCTTTCTGGTAGTTGCCATCAAAGTAATGTTTCTTTGCTTTCTCGAGCAGTCTGGCAAATCGTTCACTCATATCAATGCTTCTCTTTCGTTCCTGCAGACTTCGATATACCGAGAGCATGCCGATACAACCCAATAGCTGTCAAGGTTCTTCAAGGTAATCCCTCATACTAGCAAGAATCCCTACTTGCTACTGTCTATAGTAAAAGGAAGATTCCACACACAGGGTTTCAGTCATGCGAAACTTTTTCCACATGCACTTCGATGTATTTATCAGCTTTTTAATTTCATCCTGGAAAGAGGTTTCTCAAGCAGGATCCAGCTGACATGCGAAAAAGCTACGCAAATTAACAGTACAAGCCAGGGGTACAACACACCAGGTACGTCAACCTGGGAATAGATCAGATCGAGAACCGGTGCGTGAAATAAATAGAAACTGAAACTGATAAAACCAAAGTAGCGAACCAGCCTGAGTTCAAAAAAACGCTGTAACCACCCTCTGCCACAGATACTGGCATACAAAACCACGGACCACAAAACTCCGTAGATGATAAACTGTTTGTGAAAAATGTTATTTGACACACCCCCTTCAACAAAGAGACTGGTGACCGTGGGTATCATCAAAAAGAGAAGCAAAATGGCAGCAATGCCGGAAGCCTCGATCAGTGTTTTTGATTCTTTCGACCATACCATTTCTCCACTTGTCGTCTGGTGATGGAGGACCGCGAGAAAGGAACCCAGGAAGAAGATGGGCAGATAAGA
Source organism: Gammaproteobacteria bacterium (assembly GCA_002730035.1). Taxonomy (GTDB): domain Bacteria; phylum Pseudomonadota; class Gammaproteobacteria; order Pseudomonadales; family Pseudohongiellaceae; genus UBA9145. The sequence goes on from PBYU01000071.1 coordinate 3,497, forward strand.
TCTTACTCGAATATCATTAACCAGAGATTCTGCCTGGGGCCAGAAATACTGGCTTACAAAAATCAGCAACAAAGTAAATATCGTACAGGGAACAATTCTATTCTTTAGTAGAAGCGAATAGGTCAGGGCAATTAAAGGAAGTAAAAAATAGTAACTGAACTCAACCGGAATACTCCAGGTGACGCCTCTACCCTCCTGCAAGATCAAATGCCGGAAGTACCCTGAGAAATCCAAAGGCAGAGGATATGCGCGACTTTTGTTTCCAAACAGTTCAGGTACCACTGCTGTCAGCACCAACGCTACGGCAAGATAAATGACATACAGAGGGTAGATTCTCAAAAAACGACGAAATCCGTAATTAACAATGAACCTAAGGGTGATCTCCTCGGCGTTCCTAATAAGAAACGGCTTTGTCAGGAGAAACGCACTCAAAACAAAAAACAAAAATACTCCACTCTTTCCAAATCCGGAAAAATCTGCATAGGGAATCAGATTGTCGCCGCGAAGACTGGTGTGGCTCAGAAAAACAAGAAAGACGGCAAGCCCCCTCAAACCGTCAAGGGCATCAAGCTGAAGCTTACTGTTTGTTAATTCTCGACCTTGTAGCAACCTGACACTTCCCGACTGGAACCGAATGAGCATCTCATTTTAGCACCACTTAGCTAATAATCCGCCCCTTTATTCTATCGTTTCCAATTTCCGGAACATTCTCATTCCTCAACGCCGCGACAACAGGATTATTCGCGGCTCATTGTTACTCATCCAGTACAATCTGAGTACGGCACAAAGCGAAACCGCATGACAATCGCTGTGGCATAACCGCACCCTACTCCTACCGGTTGGGGTAATCCAAACAATCCATTAATCAGGATGTAGTTCGTTGGGATCTTTAACAACAGAACGGTAGTTACAATTAGCATCGCCGGCTTTGTGAATCCCGGACCTTCGGCCAAGAAACACAGCACAAAGTAACCCATAACCCCCGGCACTCCCCAAAAGGTCACTTCAAGATAGGGTACCGATATCGCGATGGCGGCAGGGGCAGTGCCCTTTTGAGCGCAAAAATGGGCCGCAGCCAGCTCAAGCAGATGCGACAACTCTGAATCTGTGGATCTCACGGGCTTTACAAAAAGATATGAAATGTGCCAACGGCTACAAAACTACGCAACAATTCACACTCTCTAACTCCAACTGACCAGGGTTTAAGGTTGAATCGCGACGAGTGAGAATTGATGCGCTACCGATGGTATCGAAGTAGAATAAGGATAGGTGGTAATAGTATTCATCGCGTCAACTCTAGTAGAATTGGACTCTCGCTTTAATAGGACTAGATTTGAGCCCAAAACTGATTGGAGACCTGCTGTTAGAACAGAAGCTGGTTCAGCCCGAGGACATTGAGAAAGCCCTGACACTACAAGACTCAGTGGGTGGCAGATTGGGCTCACTGTTGGTCAGGTTAGGCGCCATTTCTGAGGATGTGTTGCTGCCTGTAATATCCTGCCAGCTTGCCTATCCGGTGCTTACAAGCCAACAAATTCCTGACCCGCTTAAAATTTACAGCGACATGCAAAACAGCGAAGTTAACTTTGAATGGTTTCTTTCGACTGGTGTTGTGATGTGGTCTGAGGTTGATGAATCCGTGGTCTGTATCGGCAGAGATGTCATCGACATGCAGGTTACCGAAGTGCTGAGCTATCACTTTGCCAATCTCGACATCAATTTTCACCTGGCGACTAATGCTCAGTTGGACCGACTTCTGGATTTCCTGGAGAAAGAACATGCCGTCGACAATCTCATCAGCGATGACGGTGATATTCGTCACCTGAAAGAGCTGGCAGAAGAAGCACCCGTTATTGAACTGGTGAACAATGTCATGGCGCAGGCTGTCGATGCTGATGCCTCGGATATCCATGTTGAACCTTTGGAAAAAAACTTTGTCGTAAGGCTTCGAATTGATGGTGTACTTCAAGAACGCATGAGTCAGCCAATCGAACGATACGCAGCAGTTGCCTCTCGAATCAAACTCATCTCCGGACTTGATATTGCAGAGCGTCGCCTGCCCCAGGATGGCCGAAACTCCACACGGATCAGCGGACAGGATATGGATATACGAGTATCTTCGGCACCTGGTGTGCATGGTGAATCCATTGTGTTGCGATTGCTACCCAAGGACCGCGAGGATCTGTCAATTGATAACCTGGGGATGGAGACTGACCACCTCGCTCTCATGAAGGAGTGGATGACGCTCAGTAATGGCATCGTGCTGGTGACCGGACCCACAGGTTCAGGGAAGTCGACGACTCTATACAGTGCACTGGTAGCCTCCAATGACGGCTTGCAAAAGATCATCACGGTCGAAGATCCTGTCGAAATGCAGGTACCTGGTATCACTCAAATTCAAGCGCACGCCGAAATCGGTTATACATTCGCACGAGCACTAAGAGCAATTCTCAGGCAAGATCCTGACGTCATCATGATTGGTGAGATAAGAGATTTTGAAACAGCTGAGATCGCAATCCAGTCTGCCCTAACGGGCCATCTGGTCTTTTCCACTATTCATACCAATGATGCTGTATCCTGCTTCACCCGACTCATTGACATGGGTGTTGAACCTTACCTGGTTGCTTCACCGATCAAAGGCGTTCAGGCTCAGCGACTGGTTCGTCGAGTCTGCTCAGCCTGCCATGAGTTAACGACAATCTCAGCTGCCGTTGAAAAGGAGATCCAGGATCTGCCGAAAACGCTCCTTGGAAACAACTGGGTAAAAACAGTCGGTTGTGAAAAGTGCTCTGGTACTGGATTCAAAGGCAGAACTGGTATCTATGAACTGGTTCCAGTGACTGAAACCATGCAGGATATGATTACCTCCGGTGCATCCGTCAATGAGATGAAGACTCTCGCAGATTCCCAGGGATATCGAGACCTTTACCAGGATGGTTTACTTAAAGCCTCACAGGGTGTCACTACCGTGGAAGAAGTCCTTAGAGTAGCAAAAGGCGACTATTAATCATGTTGTTTCGATACGAGGCTATTAGCAGTAGCGGAGCAACCGTCACAGGAGATCTGGAGGCGGACAGCGAAATTGCCGCTGTAAAAAAACTCAATGCGCAACAACTCACAGCAATCCATATTGACGAAGCAAGCCAGTCAGCTCATTCTGACAGAAAAGCGAAGTCAAGCAATCAGGAAAAACTGCTGGCCCTGCACGAGCTGGCTACCTTGCTGGAATCAGGAATAGGGATAGCCGATACCATCGAATCCCAGGCGCTGGCGGACTACCCAACTGATCTCCACGAGGCTTTTACTGCCATCGCAAAGAACCTGAACCAGGGTGACAGCTTTACTCAGGCGGTTCAAAAAACGTCGCTGGATCTGCCTGATTACGTGCACCAGCTGATTGAAGCGGGAGAACTGACCGGGAATCTGGGCGGCAGCCTGCGACTGGCGGTTGATCAAATGGAATACAGCCAAAAACTGACAGCAGAATTCAAGGCCGCATTGATATACCCCTCAATTCTGGTCTTATCCGGGATCCTTGCTGTCATGTTAGTGTTCGTCTTCGTCGTCCCAAAGTTTGCATCTCTGGTTGAAAGAAATTCGGACCTGCCGTTTCTGGCGGAATTTGTACTCAAGGGAGGCATCTGGTTCAACGATCATATCTGGTGGGTCTTTGCCATCGGTATCTCGGTCACTGCCGGTGTGTTTTCAGCAGCGAGACAACCTGGTTTTCAGCAAAAAGCATTGGATCTGGTTTCACAGATGCCATTATTTGGCGACTGGATCACCGAGTCTGATACGGCCAAGTGGTCTGCGGTCATGGCTGCCCTTCTATCCAGTAAAGTTGATTTGCTGTCAGCACTTAAACTAGCTCGCCAGGGTGTCAACACAACAATAAGACTTGAAAAACACCTCAGAGTTATCAGTGCTGTCCGTGGTGGGGAAAGCCTGGCCGAAGCACTGGAAACAGCTCAGGTATTGACTCCTACCGGGTATAATCTAGTCCGGGTAGGGGAGAAGACTGGCAGATTACCAGAGATGATGCGATCGCTCGCCAGACTTTATGATGAAAGCAGCAGAAACAGGATGCAAACCGTACTGGCTCTGATCGAACCACTCGCGATTTTATTGATAGGTGCAGTTATCGGTACAATTATACTCGGGGTAATTCTCGCCATAACAAGTGTGAACGAAGTGTCATTTTAATGATTAACAATGTAGGACTCTGAATATGTGTAACAAAAATTTAGGTTTCAGCTTAATCGAACTTCTTGTCGTACTGGTCATTATGGGAATGTTAGCCGGACTGGTTGGTCCCAGGCTTTTTACCAAAGTCGACAGCTCAAAGGTGAAAACGGCACAAACCCAGGTAAAAATGCTTAAAGCCGGCCTTCAATCATACCGCCTTGATGTGGGGAAATACCCAACCACAGAAGAAGGTTTGAGCGCACTCATTAGCAAGCCCTCAGGCGTCAAATACTGGCAGGGTCCCTATCTCGAGGATCAACTCCCCAGCGACCCATGGAACAATCCGTATATCTATGAAGCTGGAGTAGATAATCTGCAGGGATTTGCACTATATTCTTTCGGTGCAGACAATCAGACAGGCGGTGACGGATTAGACGCTGATATCGGTTATCTACCTAATTCGTGATGCGTGAATTTACTCTGAACCGCGGCTACAGTCTCATCGAACTACTGGTTGTACTTAGCCTAGTTTCTCTCATTACGGCAATTGCAATGCCGAATCTGGTTAAGTTCTATGAGAATTTTTCGGATGCTCTTACTCTGGATGACGTCATAGGGCAGGTAAACGGCATCGGATACAAGGTATACGAAAATGGAAGCGCCTATACACTGAATGACTTATCATCTGATTCAACCTCAGTAGCCGCAATCAGCATCCCGAATGGATGGGAAATCGATGTACAAAAACCAATCGAGTACCTGCCTAACGGGTCCTGCAGAGGTGGGAAATTGAAGATTTTCTACCAGGGAACACCAAGACTGACCTCGTCTCTATCCGCTCCTTATTGTCAGATCGCCCAATGACTCTAAAACAATCAAGAGGTTTTACACTGCTCGAGTCAATTGTCGCCCTGGTCATTCTGTCAACCAGTTGTGTTGCGATCTACTCATGGCTAAGCACATCACTCGACGGCTTGAGACGGGTAGATGACACCGTCACTATCAAGTTGATAACCGACGATCTTGGCGCCTACTTCCGCACGGTTACCATAGAAAACGAGACCGAAGAAACACTAACATTAAATGGATATCAGGTCGACTGGATGGCTCGTTTGGTCGAACCGAAGCAACTTGGACGCCATCCCATGGGAACAAGCAGCAACTTCATCCTGGGCCTGTATCAGATTGATGCAATCGTTTCAAAAGACAACCGAGAAGTGGGGCAATTCAAAACCAGAACGGTAAGCTTCAAGAATAGAAGCAATGAATAGAAATCCGGCAAAACGGCAAAACGGTATCACCCTGCTCGAAGTGCTCGTTGTCATAGTCCTTACCGGTATGATCTCAACAATCCTGCTGCAAACCATAGGCTTCTCGTTAGCAAGCTATCAACGATCTCGTGTTTTTCAACAGCAATACCAGGCACAAACCCTGGGTTTAAACTGGTTCAGAGCATCCATTGAAAACATGATGGCGTCTCATGACCCTGAATTTGCATTTCTTGGTTCGGAAAATTCCATTGAAGGATATTCGCTTGCACCGGTTTTTTCGAAACCCGGCTCGTTAGTGAGGGCGGAGTGGACTATTCGCGGAGGCAACGACAAACAGGATTTATGGTACCAGGAGAACGAAGGGGAATTGATGTTAGTCGCTAGCTGGAATGCAGATCAGGCGTTTTTCAAATATCGTCACCGCAGGAGCCAGTGGCTAAACCAATGGCCTGTCGAGCAAGTCCGACCGGGAACCTTACCCTGGAGGATTGAACTGACGATTCAGGACAGGTCATCACAGGAAGAACAGGCAGTTCTGATGGCAACAAAACTACGTCAATTTCCTGTATTCGACTACCGTGACCTATTGTAGCCCCGCTACAAGTTGATGGCAGGATTATGAGATATCAGTCAGACGGCTTTGTACTTGTTGCGACCCTTTGGGTTCTCGCGGCCATGACACTTTTCGTGGCTTACTTTTCAACCGTTGTTGCCGAAAGTCAGGCGCAGGCAATTACCATCCGACAGCAGCTTCAAAGTAATCTGGACCAACAGGCAACGATTGCCACACTACTGTACCTCTCGTCTACGCGGCCCATGAATTATGCTGGCCTCACAACGGAGCAGTATTCCCGCCCACAGAATATCAATCCATTAACCGGGCAGGCCCCATTTGTACCCAATGGAAACGAGATAAGGCTGGATGGCAGAGGGTATCATGGTGTAGGACAGGTTATTTTTCGGTTACAGGACGCGGGAAGCTTAATCAGCCTGCGGGGTGAGAACTTCCGAAGACTTGAGAGACTTCTCGAGGATCTGGGTGTCGAACGACAAAAGCGGCAGAAGCTCATCGCCAATCTGAAAGACTACAGCGACAGAGACAACCTGGTTAACTTAAATGGTGCCGAGCTTCGGGAGTACGATGACAAGGGATTGATCCGACCTTTAAACCGGTTTCTGGTCAGTCCGATGCAACTTCTGAATGTTATTGATTGGAATAATGAACTGAACGAGAAACAGCTGTCAGCGCTTATGCATGAAGTCAGTGTCTACCCGGGCAGTCGACAGAATTTCAACACAATGACCAAAAAAGGAATGCAGACCCTGGGTCTTGAAGGCATAGATGAGGCTTCAATCAGCAAAATTCTTGAAAATCAAAAAGACAAACATTTTGGGAACCTGTCGGAGGTTAACCATCTGACTGGCACTCTGATTCCCGCTGATCCCATGTCAGTGCAGCTGTTTCCTTCAAAGTTTCTACGGCTAACCATAGTGCAAGAGGGGCAGAGACAAGTGCAATGGGTTGGCATAACATTGACACCTAGCTCGAGGTTCGCACCTTGGCAAATTGACTATAGCTTGAAACGAGAGGTTTCATTCAATACCACCAATGCAGCAAACAATATTGAAAATTCTGGATCGGCTCTTTTCCGCTAAGCAATATTTGCAGACGCGTGATCAGGTAACGACGACAACAGTCCCGGGAAGAAGATCTTCGTGGATAGTCGCTCGCAGCTGTTGCATATTTCAACGGCTTGATTTCAGTCAGATACCCAGGGCAAAACAACAGGCTGCGTTAGATAACAGGATTCCGTTGATCTCACCCTTTGACAAATCTGGCTACTGGGTTGACTGGCAACAGGGTAAAGCGAACATCTGGCTATGGGACCAAAAGAGACAGGATTCCATGAGACAGGGAATCACAGAGCTTTCTGCGACTACGGTGATAGAGACAGTACCCGAGAGTATCTACACTCAACCTGGATCTGATGAACGGCAGCTGTGGAAATCAAAAGACGGATTTATCGGTCAATTCTGGCGCCAAGACAAGTTACTCGGTGAATCATGGTGGCGAACACAACCAACTGATGCCGACTGGCTTGATTTTCTGAAGTCCGTTTCTCAACCGCCGACTGAAGCACCACAAGCACTGGACCTTGCTGTCACAGATCGAATCAGATGGCAAGGCAGCAGATCGGATTTTCAATTCTCCATCACCAATGAGCGTACCGTCATGGCATCCGTGGGATCGCTGTTTGCGTTAGTTCTCCTGTTCCAATTCGTGGGACTGGCCCGGATCGGCTGGCACAATTCCATGTTGAAATCCGAGATCCAATCTCTAACACCCGAGGTTGAACAGGCTTTTATCCTCCGTGACGAATATTTTGAGCTTCGTCGACAGAATCTGCACCTGTCGTCTTTTTCTGGTCGACGACAACTGGAAATGATGGCTGACGTTGCAGATCTGCTATCCACTGAGAACATCACACTGATCGAGTGGAAAGTTGAAAACAATGAACTTGAAATCGTCCTTACCGATTCATCCCCTGACCTTAATCGATATGTTCGTTACCTCGAAGCCCTTGGATGGTTATCCGATATTCGTATTGACCAGAAAACAAACGGGCAAATTGTCATCCGTTCAGAAATACTGGAGTCGATATGACCTGGTTGCAGCGTCAGTATCTGCATTTCAAACAAGATTTCTCAGCAAATCAGCGCCTTCGCCTTGGTATTTTTGTAATTGCGGTACTGGCTTTGATCTATCTTTTTCTGGTCCTGGACGATATGCAGGATGTTCTCCTGGCAGATTTCCATAAACTGTCCAGCCAGCAACACGAACTGATCTCATTAGAACCACATGATGTCTGGCAACAACGCGTCAGTGAACAGGCGGTTCATCTTGAAAAGAATCAGATTGCTATCTGGCAGGCGGATAGCGAAGGCCTGGCTCGAGCTAACCTGCAGTCGCGCATCACGCAGTATGCAGAAATGAGCGACCTTCGGTCGTTCAATATGCGAGTGGGTTCTTTTCAGCCCCATGGAGATCTTGAAGGTGTCGAGACTGTCATACTCGAACTCGATGCAGCGTACGTGAGTGACAGAGTACTGGACTTTATCAACGCCCTTGAATCCAGTACGCCGTTATTGAAAATTGAGCGGATTTCCATCAGAAACGGGACTCGAAATAATCGAGCAAAAATAACAATACTGATGTTATTCAGACCAAGCTAGCACAACAATGACAAAAATTGATGACAAAAATGCAGTTCACTGACCTGATCAACTTACCGAGACGATGGCAAATATTGATAGCAATTGTAATTGCGTCAGGGTTAAATCCATTGTTTCTATCCCTCGATGACAATTTCGGCGAAATATCAAGCGCAATACCATCCGGCGAAACAGGCGGTGTGATTCAACAGGATATGACGTCAAAGCTAACGTATATAAGAGAAAAAGGTATCTGGAACAGTAACTTAGCAAAGAACAACCAATCTAACGAATCTACCGCAGCAGAATCTGAGATAGATAGCCCCCCGGACGAGCAGGAAGATGCCAACTGGCGCCTCGTCGGACTAATCAGTACAGTTAACGGCACTGAAGCAGTTCTGAAACATGGTAATGAGTACATCGATGCAATAAGAAGCGGCGATCGTCTACCGAGTGGAGAAAGAGTAGTGACACTGGGAGAAGACTTTATGATTCTGTCAACTGACGGTAACGACGTAAGACTGGCTCTATTCCCAAAATCTAATTAGGCGGCACCACAATCAACTATGTACATATCACTTCGCCCACATATCGCAATGCTTTCTTTCATGCTGTTGACTGCGCTGACTACGAGCTGCAGTACTTTTAACAATATTAAATCAGGATCCAGTGAGGGGTTTGAGAAATCTGAACCGCTCAGATCCAATTCCGAGAAGCCCAGTTTAACTGATCCGGAGGCAGTCGCTGACTCAGATGAATCCGCGCCCTCTCTGACCGTTTCCGATACTCCCCGGGTTGCAGAACAACCGACCATGGCAGCCATTGCGGAATCTGATCTGGGATCGAAACTGAAGGGGCCAGATATCGCAGTAAACTTTAACCAGTTACCGCTGCCTGCCTTCATTAACGAGGTTTTTGGCAAACTGCTCAAACTTTCCTATACGCTCGATCCAAGATTGAATGCTCAGCAGGATCTCGTCACCCTCAGCCTGGCGAAACCCCAGTCACCATCTGATCTGTATCGAACTGCCAGATTTGTGCTTGCAGATTATGGGATCAGTATCAGACAGCGAGGTGAGACATTAAGATTCACCGCTGATAAGGATGCATCGGGCAGTTCAATCCCACTCATGGTTACGGGAAGAGCGCTTCCCAGTGTGCCAGCCAGCCATCGTCCGGTATTCAGTCTTGTTCCACTGACCGTGGTTAGAAACACACTGGTTACCAAGTGGCTCAAGGAGCTGTTTAAGGGTAAGGAAGTGTCAGTATTCGAGGATCCGGAACGCAACTCAATTCTAATCAGGGGGCCAATGGATGCGGTTCAGCAGGCAATTGACGCTATTGAACTACTCGATCAGCCCATTTTGAAAGGTAAGCACGCAAAAGTACTGTCACCCGCCTTTAGCCCCGTCAAGGAACTCTCTAGAGAGCTGGTCAAAGTGCTCTCCGCCGAGGGCTATGCCGCATCTGAAACCCCGCCTATGGGCAGCCTGATCGTACTACCCCTCGAAGAAGCAAAGCGAATCGTGGTGTTTGCCGGATCCGAAGAGATTCTCGCTCATGTAATCGAGTGGGCAGAACTTCTCGACCAGAAGCAGCAAAAAGAGATTTCCGAGGGCGTATTTCGATATGAGGTCCAGAATGTACAGGCAACTCACATTGCAAGCCTGTTGGGTCAATTGGCGGGCAACAATGCGGCTGTCCGCCAGGAAGAGGGATCTACAAGGGAACCGAAGGTTGAGCAAACTGCCCAGACAAAAATCGCTGATGGATTCCTTGTGGTTGATATGAACCTCAACTATCTGTATTTCAAGGGCAGCGGACAGGCCTGGCTTGACCTGCTGCCAACGATCAAGGAAATGGACAGACCGGTGCCTTCCGTGCTGCTTGAAGTCCTTTTGGCAGAAGTAACGCTGAATGACCAGGAAGATTCGGGCGTCGAGTGGCTGTTTCGAAGTGAGGGAGTCGATGACTACAATCTGACAGGCAGAACTCTTAGCGCTCTCGATCTCGGCGGGAGTGGTCTGACACTGACTTTCGACAGTGCAGGGACCACCAGGGCAGCAATCAATGCATTTTACAGAAACAGCAGGGCTGTGATTCGATCATCCCCAAGGATACTGGTAAAAAGCGGTGAAGAAGCCTCGATTGAGGTGGGTAACGATATTCCTATCATCACATCCAATACCCAATCGATCAATGGCGATGATACGCCTGTCATTCAGACCATTCAGTACCGCAAAACGGGTGTTCTTTTAACAGTTAAACCCGTGGTACAGGCGAGTGGACTCGTGGATATCGACATAAGCCAGGAGCTCAGTGAGCAGCAATTGGCCACTGCAAGCAGCACAGGTTCCCCCATCATCCTGACCCGCAAACTCCAAACAACACTGACACTTCGGGACGGTGGTTCTGTCCTTCTGGGCGGATTGATTTCTTCCTCACAAAGCGAGGGTGAAGAAGGTATTCCTGGGATAGGGAAAATCCCCTTGCTGGGCAAACTTTTCAGGACAAATAGCTTAAAAGAGGATCGGACCGAATTACTGATTCTTGTGGTGCCGTATGTGATTGAAACCAACGCTCAAGCCATTGATTTAACAGAATCTTTTAGACAAAAACTGAGTATCGAGTGACATTTGGCGGCACAAGACCCCTCTCAAATCTAATCTGATTCCTGACTAGATGTAATCAAGTTGTTGTTTTAACCAAGTTTTTTTGCGAGAAAGACTTGAACTGTTAGGCCAGCTAGGGTAGATTCTCAGCCACTGCCGGCTTACGCCAGTGGAAATGGCAGGTTGGCAGTTACTATATATATGGTAAGATCAACCAAAACGCCGCTCCTTTTCTTGGTTGAGGGGAGCTTACTAATAACAATTTGGAGTTTGATATATGGAATTCAAAAAGACTCTTTTAGCTTCAGCAGTCGCGGCCGCAACCTTTTCGGGAGCTGCCTTGGCAGGTACATGGTTTCCAGCCGGAACAGTTGGGGTTGCCGGTACTACCTGTGTGACTGCAACGGCCCCAGACTTTGCTACCGAACTTTTTGGTACCGGGTCTTCGTCAACGGTTCTCGATACGGATGAGGCGTGCTACATATTTGCTGCGACGCCGCTTGCATCCACAGTTGTTGACGCGACATTTACGCTGACCGGCGCAACCTGGGGTGTTGCTTTGACCAGTGGTGACTTGGATTACATCCCTAACATTGATAACAATGCGGCCAACACCGGTGTGGCTACAGTACTGCTGACATCAGGTGGTGCAACAACCGATACAACGGCAACATTCCGTGTTACTGTCGGTGGAACCGCTATTGAAACAGGTGATAATCTTTCA
>PBYU01000072.1 GCA_002730035.1 Gammaproteobacteria bacterium
CAACGGCATGCTGCGTAAGATGAAAACCGATGAGCAGAACACTCCCTTAAATTAGATGCTCATCTGTTCCATTTGTTTGACGACGGACAAAATTCAGAATTCGTGTCTTTGCGACTTGGGAAAAGGCAGTAGCAATGTAGCAATGCCTAATCGGAGATTTTATTGATTTGAGTGATTAACTTGTCAATACCCTCAAGATGGATCGTTCTCCGAGTCGCTGTCAGATTTTGTCGTGTCGCGAGACCGCCGACGGCGATTAAGCCGAACTGAGTAGGCAAACACCAATATGACAGGGGCACAAAAGCCAAGAACAATAAGTAGAAGCATCATGGTCTTACGTTACCTCCCGGTTGATTAGTTGACTAAAAGTGCAACACTGTTAAACGCTGCGGAGGCATATAGCAAGTGTCCGCGCGCACCCTTCTTGAATGCCACTGTGGCACCGGCAAGGCCAATTACTGCCATGACGGAAACCAAAATATTAGCTGGGTCAATAGCCTCTTGTGGGAGGTTCTCCAGTGGTGAGTCTGACAAATCATAAAAACGGTCAGTGGCCCAAATTAGCAGTCCTTTAGCGGCAAGAGTTGTAATGCCAAGCCCGAAACAACATTTCAACAGAAAATTCGGTTGCATTTCCTTGACCATCTCAAACGTCTCTTGCTTGTGCTGGTTAGGTGCCGAAAAAAAGTGCGCACAAAGTGTATTCTACTATGAGCCACCTGCTTCAACAATCGCTACATTTCCTTCCTCGTTAATGCCGACGGCGTAGACTACATCAGAATCTCTATGCCACATTAGATAACGGGTCGCCCCACTCCCTGCGGCCCGCCTATAGGCATTCTCAAAGCCTTCTCTTTCGCCCAGATAGAACTCGGATGAACGATCATTCGGTGTCCCTAGCAGGGAGAGGACAGCAGATTCCGGCATACCAAGTTCAATCTCCTCGTACCTGTCTACAAAATCCTGATTGTCTGATGATGTAATTAGCAGGTTAGCTACAAAGGTCAGGCCGAGGAGAATAACTACAAGGAGAACTAAAACCTTAATATTGGATGCGGTGTATGGCCGAGAATCCTTGGACATTGAAGTCACTTAACGCCCACAACAGGGGCTGGCCACATGCCAGGCCCGCGACGTAGGCGCACATTGCTTGTGCTGGTCAGGCTTATCCAGCGATGGAGTATTGATAGTCATTATTTGACAACTGCTTGTAGGGTGGATCGGTGCCCTGACTCTCCTCGACTGAGAAATGTGCGCCAGGAACGAATAAGCCACTCTCGGATGCAAAGAAGCCCTCCAGTTCAAACTATATTCCCTCGTTCTTGATGCGGACGGATTGAGCACCTAACTTGCTGAAACTAGTGGGCCAGCTGGATTCCGCTACAAAACCCACAGTTGAGTTTTGCGCCATCGCTTGCTGAGAAGCTTCGTAGTCCGCCAGCGGGTACCGTCAAGTTCACTCGCGCTGAGCGATAATTGTGCCATGAAACGATCAAAATCTATATACAAGTGTCATCTATTTCCACCAGAAGTCATCCAATATACCGTCTCAGGGAAGAGAAGGGGACACTGAAGATAGTAAAATAAGGAGGATGGAGTCGAGAAAGCATCGGCACTCTATTACAATCAAGTGCGTTAGTCTTTTAGTTTTTATTGACTTCTATCTGGTCAGGAGTAGCTTAATGAGATGATCAGAAATCAACTATTAATTCCTTTCAAGATAAGCGAGTAGGAGGAGTTAACAAATAGTAACCCAGGCCAGTTATTACTGGAGACCAACTAGAGAACCGACCATGCGCTTACTTAAACTTCTCACCGCTATAGGCATCTTATTGATAGCGACTGCTGCAACTTCTGTTTTTGCTCAATCCTGGACCGATCAATATCCTCCTACTGCCAACCACGGCACCTCGCCCTATATAGCAGAGCCTGAGTGGCTTGAACCATTTTCAGAACCGGGCTTTATCTGGGGTTCGCATCCTGGGCTATTCGTAGAGTCACCAGAACGGATATTTGTCATTCAGAGAGGCGAACTTCATGTTCCTGGTCCATTGCCAGCTGGATTCGACTATTTCTATGGTTCTGTCGAAGGACTTTCTGCACTGTCACCTCCAAGGGGCACAATACGCGAAATGAGAAATGTCATCTTCGTCGTGAATGATGAGGGCAAGCTAATTGAGAACTGGAATCAATGGGACTATTTATTTGAAGGCACAGGTGGGCCGCACATGATAGCGATTAGTCCTTACGATCCCGAGAGACGAGTCTGGGTCGTCAATTCTGGACGGCATCAGGTTCATGCTTTCTCAAATGATGGCAAAGAGTTGTTGATGACACTGGGAATAGAGAATGAGACCGCCAACGATGAAACCCACCTGGGGACGCCACAAGATATTGCATTTCTGCGCGATGGCAGCATAGTTGTTGCGGATGGTCTGACGAATTCGCGAGTAATCAAGTTTGATAAAGACGGACATTACCTGACTGCCTGGGGAAGCAAGGGGGCCGCTGAGGGTCAGTTTAATGCAGTACATTCAATAGCTGTTGATAAACAGGATCGTATCTATGTCGCCGATCGCAACAATGATCGGCTACAGGTATTCGATGCTGACGGAACGCATCTGGCAACTTGGCCAGAGTTGAATTTTCCGAACTATATTTTGATCACAGAGAATCAGGATGTGTGGGTATCTGATAATCAGCCAGTGCGGATTATCAAGTTTGATACCGACGGGAATAGATTGTTCTCTTGGGATGCGCATGGCAATGGACCAGGCGAATTTGGAGAGCTGCATGAGTTCGGTGTAGATGTGAATGGAAATTGGTATGGTGCGGATAACGTGCTGGGGCGTTCGCAGAAATTTGTGCCTAAGCCTGGCGCGGATTCTGCCCAGCTTTTGCAATTGCCGGTTCCCATGGCGAACAAATAGCACTCAAATAGGATTTGGTTCCAGCACCGAATTAATCTCAGTGACCAAACTTTTGGGTATTGGCACTCTAAAACAATCAAGCGCGTTAGTTTTTTGGTTTTCCTTTGGCTTCTAACTCCTGAAGCCGCCTTTTGCTAGAAGTACAAAAATTTGGTTATTTTATTATCTTCAGTGTCTCCTATGGCTTTCCCCCTGTGGCTTTATGTCGTTCTCCTGGATCTACTCCATGTTTATTCAGGCTAGCGAGGTGGCAGTGCCTCCTGCCAGCCCATGACGAGTCTTCGTGAGAGTTCAGGGACCCTATCCGCTTGTCTGGGATCATCCACGAGATTTTCGAACTCCATGGGGTCCTGCTCCAGATCGTATAACTCCGTCAGGATCACTCCATCTCCCTCGAGCGGAGACCATTCCGTGTAACGGTATCGAGCCGTTCTAATGGTAAGGCCATCATAATTTTCGCGTCTTGACTGGGAGAAGGCCGCCGACTTCCACTGGCGAGTTGGGTTTTCCAGCAAAGGTACAAAACTCAAGCCTTCCAAATCATGTGACGGTTCCGGCAGCTCAAGCAATTCAGTCAATGTCGGATACAGATCCACCAGTTCCACCAACCCTGGCACTACCGCACCGGCGTTCCTGCCATCGGGAAGTCGCACGATGAGTGGGACTCGTATGGATTCATCAAACTGTGATTGCTTACGCCAAAGCCCACCATGCTCGTTGAGCTGAAATCCGTGGTCGCTGGTAAACACCACGATGGTGGATTTAGCAAGATCGAGGTCTTCGAGTGCCTGCATCAATTGACCGACGTATGAGTCGGTCATAGTCACCATGGCATGGTAGGCCGCGATAGCCTGCTTACGTTGCCGCTCGGTGTGCATGGCATCATCCTCCCTGACCTCCGTTGCGGGCGCGGGAATATCAATA
Source organism: Gammaproteobacteria bacterium (assembly GCA_002730035.1). Lineage (GTDB taxonomy): Bacteria > Pseudomonadota > Gammaproteobacteria > Pseudomonadales > Pseudohongiellaceae > UBA9145. The sequence goes on from PBYU01000072.1 coordinate 3,855, forward strand.
GTGTCACCCTCCCGTGTAGGAGGTAACTCGATCTGATCAACAGGGTGTTGCTCGAAGAACTCCGCCGGTCCCACCCAGGGTTGATGAGGTTTATGAAAGCCCGCTGCAATGAAGAATGGCTTGTCGCGATTCTCGGCCATGAGTTGGATGATACGCTGCGCTGTGGTCCCGTCCGGTGTCATGCGCGGTGATTCGTGAGTTGCGCGCCAGGATAATGGCAGTCCCGCTCGTCTGCCAACGGCGGCAAGCACTTCCTGGCGCGACATGCCTTCTTCCGAGCCGTCGATCCAGGTGTTGTCCCGCACTTCCGACAGATCCTGGCCAGGTAGGTATCCTGGAAGGTGCAGTATAGTCCCGGGTTCACGGGACAACGCAAAATTGGAAACACCCCAGCTCACTGCATGCTCAAAGGTATTGTGCCCCACCTTGCCGACCCGCGCCGTGAAGTAGCCGTGATCATCAAAGTGCTCAGGCAACATACGCAGCTCATCACCAATTTTGTGGCGCGGCCAGATTGTTCCGGTGTGCACGTCGACAGTGGCTGGCCTTAGCCCGCTTAAAAGCGATGCACGGGACGGATTACAGAGAGGGTTCTGCACAAAGGCATTCTCGAATCGAATGCCCTGGGCTGCAAGCTTGTCCAGGTTTGGCGTTTTCGTAGTGGCGTGCTGTGGCCTCGATCCCGACCCGAGATAGGATCCCAAGGCAGTGTTCAGGTCGTCCACGATGATGAACAGAATATTGGGCTGACCATCGGGCGCCACGTCGCGAAGTGGCGCGGCAGCCTCCAGCAGACGAGGAAGAGATCGATCTTCGAGCTGCGCAGTGGCTGATGCACATAGCCCAGAGAGCAGCAATCCCCAAAAAAGTTTTGTCGGCCTCGAGATTGGTTTCACTATTTGATCCTATGTAAATCACCAATGTGCTCACACTAGCTGATATAGTGACCATCCCGAGCTTGCACGAGACTCAGTTGCTCACCAACCGGGGATTGGGCAGACCTTAAGGACGTTGACAAAATCATACAACAACCCAGATAAGGAATTTGTCGAATCACTAGAGTTGCTGCGTAAGCACTTGTGTACTACCCGAGATCATAGGCTCAAGCTCCGGTGCTGACAAGTTAACTCTCTATCTGTCAGAATTCTTAGCTGAATTCTACAAAAATGGACAAAAGATACAGATTCCCTTCTGAAATCATTCAATATACAGTTTGGCTTTACCATCGATTCAAACAGTTAACTTGTCAATACCGATAATAGTGTTTCAATTTACTAACAAACAGAGAGTAATTAGTTGCGAAATAGCCTCTTATTTTTGACCCTGTTTTTGCTTTGCAGTACCGGTGCTGTGTTTGCTGCTGAGTACGTTGGCAATGCTGACTGCGAGAACTGCCACCTGCAGGAATTCCAGCAGTGGCTCGGCTCTGACCACGACAAATCCATGCAGTTGGCATCTGCAGCGAGTGTACTGGCAGACTTCGCAGATATCACGGTCAACTTTCATGGTATCGAATCACGCTTGTACATCACTGATAACCAGTATTATGTGGATACACTGGATAAAAATGGCGAAGCTGGCAGCTTTCAGGTGAAGTACACATTCGGCTATGACCCCCTGCAGCAATACCTGATTGAACTGGAAAACGGTCATATTCAGGTACTCAACCTGGCCTGGGACAGCCGACCGGCAGACCAGGGTGGTCAGCGCTGGTTCCATCTACAGCCGGAAGAAGATATTACACCGGAACATCCGTTCTACTGGACCAATCATGTCCAGAACTGGAATAGTCGTTGTGCGGACTGCCACTCGACTGATGTTCAACGTAATTACGATCCGGCGACGAGCAGTTACGACACTCGCTGGTCAGAAATCAACGTGTCCTGTGAAGGCTGTCATGGCCCCGCCAGCGATCATGTTGAGATGGCACAGAGTGGAAGCTTTTCAGGTGGCCAGGCTGGATTCGAAAAAGATATTGGCGACAAGAGCCAGTTCGTCTTCAGCGGTGATTCGCCTATTGCGGAAAATTCTGGCAACGACAGTACAGCACAACTTGATACCTGTGCCATCTGTCATTCTCGTCGCGGAGTGACCGGTGGCTTCGCAGCTAACCGGGATTACCACGAACAGTTTCAGTTAAGCCTGCTGAACCGGGATCTGTATTTCGCCGATGGTCAGATCAACGATGAAGTATTCGTCTATGGTTCATTCCTGCAAAGCAAGATGCACCAGGCCGGGGTTACCTGTACCGACTGCCATAACCCTCATACCTCCCAATTGAAAGCGCCAGGTAACTCTCTTTGTCAATCCTGTCATCAGGCTGACACATTTCTTACCACTGCGCACCACAAGCATGAACCCAGCTCTGCTGGCGCGCAGTGTGTCGCCTGTCATATGCCGGAGCGAATCTACATGCAGGTCGATAGCCGTGCCGATCACAGTTTCTCTATCCCCAGACCAGCACTCGCCAACAGGGTCGATGCCCCCAACGCCTGTGCCAACTGTCACGACGACTGGGAGGCGACGGAAGTCGTCGCGAACTATGTCAGGCTGTTCGGAGACGAACCGGCATCCGCCTGGGCTGAGGTCAACTATGAGGCGAATCGGAGCAATATACTGGCTCTGCCTGACATCCTGGCTATCGCAAATGACTCGAGCGTGCCGTCCATACGCAGGGCTAGCCTGTTAAGCCAGGCCGCCAATTTCCCGGTGAGAATCACTCTGGAGAGTATTCAGCAGAATTTACAGGATGCCAATCCGCTGGTTCGCAGGGCCTCTGTCGAGGCAACAGCATTTTTACCGCCACAGGGTCGGCTGCAGATTCTGCAGCCACTCATCACCGACGAAGTGAAATCGGTCAGGCTGGCGGTGGCGAATCAGTTAGCCGATGCATTCCCATCAGCACCGGAGAATGCGAGGCCGCAGCTACTGCAGCTTTATGCAGAATTCGAACAGAGTCTCCTCTTTAACCAGGATACACCCGGCGCCCAGTTCAACCTGGCAAGCTTTTATTATCGCCGTGGGAATCCAATTGCTACAGAACGCGCATATCAGCGAGCACTCGCCATCGAGCCCACATTCTTACCAGCACTGCTGAACCTGGCTGACCTGCGCCGGGAAAAAGGGAATGAAGCCGCGGCAGAAGACTATCTGCGCCGGGCGCTGGAGACCGCACCCGACAGTGGTGCGGCTCATCACGCACTTGGGCTTTTAGACGTACGCACAGGAGAACTTGCACAGGCATTGGAGTCACTCCGGCGAGCGACGGAAATGAACGATGCGACACCGCGGCATTCCTATGTATATGCAGTCGCACTGGAATCCGATGGGGGAAAACAAGCGGCCATCGAAGTGCTCATGGAATCAGAATCACGCTGGCCAAATCAGCCGGAGTCGTTATTGTTGCTGGTGAACTACCTGGATCAGGAAGGCAGGGGTGCTGAATTACTTCCTTATCTGTCGAGTCTCTCGCGGATCTTGCCGGGAAACCAGGCTGTGATGGCGCTGGTCAACAAATACGCAAATCCACGTTAGGGTAGCTCTGAGCAATCGCGAGTAGCCTCTGCCCTTGTTTTACCGCGTGTGGATTTTGATAAAAGAGAAATGCGCACAAATGACAGAATGGCAGCAAATATCAATGATGGAAATTTCCGAAGCCGCCTTTTGCTAGAAGTACGAAAATTTGGTTATTTAATTATCTTCAGTATCCCCTATGGCTACTAGATGAATCCATAGTAGCAGTGAACTAGAACAATAAAATAAATCAGTCCCTGCTTATTGTTGGCGGTCCAGATCCTGTCGTCTCGCACCGGACATGATGTTGCGCATCGAGTAGTTACCTTCGTGGCAAGCAAATTCATAGAAGTGCTGGCCTTCGGGCATTCGCTCCAATGGAATTTCCACGGTGAAGGGCGCGGTATAGATTTTTGGATCGGAAGCCACGTAGCTGTACTTCAGGGCACCCTCGGAAATCACACTGAAGCGCTCGGTGACTTCCAGTTGTTCCGAGGATTTCAGATAAGGATATAGGTCGCCCCAAGCCATGGATTGTTCCGGCCTGAAACTCTGTGTGTGAATCACCAGGGTATAGTCTTCAAAGTGCCCGATTGAATCTCCCATCCATTTGTTAAAGGCGTTAGCGGGATGTTGGCTGTTCAACCGAACGATGCGCCTCTCGTAGCCATATTCGTTGAGTATCATCACATAGTCATCGTTCTGAACGATCTGGATATTGTCGCCCTGCAGCCGAATCATGTGTGGGATCGGCGCTCCCGTCACCATGCAGCGCTCACTCACTGGTCGTATCTCGGGACCATCGAAATCACCAAAACCTGCGGCGCGCCACTCATCATAGATATCCATGCTGTTCTCACGCAGCGGTAAGCGCCCATCGGGTGGGTCGATGATCAACGAGGTGCGGTACTCGCCAAAGAATTCGGCGATCCTGCTTCCCAGTACCGGTATGAAGTTGAGGTCCGAGGCCAATTCCTGAATATCGCCCACCGGGGGTGCCTCACGATCGGGATCACTGGGTAGGGCTCGCAAGCTGTCCAACAGGGTGACTTGGGCTTCCAGCTTAGCGGCTTCGTCTGCGGTGTAGGTGCTCTGGGTTCCCAGAGCCAGCGGTCGTTCCAGTGGCGTTTGCGACACGTTGGACCATAAACCCTGCAGATCTGGTGCGCCGGAAGCGGTTCGAGGAGGAATCCAGCCTGGTTCTGCGGCGGTGATCAGCGACGACGCGAGGCACGCAGCTAATATTACGCAGACTAGCGACAGCTTGTTGGAAATAATGGAACAACCTTGAGCAAACAGAAAATCCATAACACTTCCTCCAAAGAAGGTATTTGTACTGCCCACACTTCCTGATCAGGGCCACGGCTGCAGAGGTGCGATCATTGCATCACTCGCTAGCTGTTTATGCAAGAATTTCGTTCAGTCCAGCCTCCTAATGTGTTGCATATCGAGTAATAAGTAGGACTAAAGCTATGTCAATTGGAGCCCACAGTCATTTGACGAAATTATTGTCCTGTTAGCGCTGGAAACCTTCGGAAATCCGTAAATCTGCCTGGAGAGAGAGGGGGATCTGATAAGATAGTAGAATAGGGAGGATGGAGTCGTGAGAGCATTGGTACTCCAAAACAGCGGCTGAGGAAAATCCAGCATGTTCAACTATTTCAAAAATAAGCAGGTGAAAAAGCTAAGAGAAGAATGGATTAACCCCACGAGTTGGAAAAGGGACTTCTCATCAATTAGCAGCCTATTTGAATTGACTTGCTCTGATCTTGAGCATGGCATCGTCGATGGTAAAACATGGAATGATTTGGATATGAATTCCATTTTCTGGAAAGTTGATACGACTCTGACAAGCGTAGGACAGCAATACTTGTATCGGAAAATGCGGCTACTAGAAAAGCCAAAAAGCAGTTTAGAAGACGACTACCGAGCTGCGGACCTTTTACGAGAAGATCGAAATTTACGAGAGGAACTACAGCTTTTTCCAAAAAAAAATGAAAGAAGGAGATGCAAGTTCTGTTACGCGAATGCTATTTGGCACGTTCCCTATAATAAAATTGTCGAAAATAGCCATAATTTTGTGGTCTGTATTATCGTTAGTTACGATATTTTATGCATTGTTATCTGGCGGCATTTTTGCATCCTAATTCTACCTGTCGTCATTGCAAATTTTTCAATTTCAAGATATTTCTAGAACGCTACAGATAAAATAACTTATGTTTTCTACTATCTTTACAATCTGTTATCGGCCTCTGAATTAATTGCGAATATGAACCTATTGCCGGACATGTCTGCATGTGAAGATTTGAGAAAACACAGAAAATCAATTCGGAAAGTCAGGAAAGTTCTGAAGTTCATGTCAGTAAGTAAAAATCATGAAAGCATGCTGATTAATAACGCAATGTATTTGCTAAATTTTGTCTTTCTGTATGATCTAATTGTTTACGCATTTTCCATAGATTTAATCCTTAAAGAAAAGGAAGTCATCAAGAGCTGCTATTTTTCAATAGGGGCCATTGATACAATTATATCTACCGCGTCGTACATACAACGCAACTCGAAACTATGCAATCCCGAACTAAACTACGATCATATATTAGAGCTCGAAGACACCTATCATCCGCTCGTAGAAAATTGCGTTCAGAATTCATTTAGCACGGAAGGTCCGCCAGCGCTTATTACCGGCTCAAATATGGCTGGAAAGACAACATTCATCAAAACTATAGGTGTCAATTTGATTTTCGCTCGAACACTTTGGCTTTGCCATGCTGTTCGCGCGCAATTACCAGTGATCAATGTCTTCTCTTCCATAAAAACGGAAGATGGACTAGAGCAAGGCAAGAGTTTCTACTTTTCGGAGCTTGAACGGTTAAATACATTTCTGGAGTTAACAGAGAAAGGTAGTAATTGTTTGTTGTTAATTGATGAAATTTATCGAGGAACTAATACTGTAGAGAGGATAGCGGGAGCAGCATCTGTGCTGCAGGAGTTGGCAACTAATAGTATTGTATTTGTTACAACTCACGATATTGAACTTGCAAGTTATCTCAGCAGTAAATATGAAATGTGGCATTTCGAAGAGACAGGCAGTAAGACACATCCATTCGAATTCAAATTGCATTCAGGAGTATGCGAGACCAGAAACGCACTTAAATTGATGGCGAATATGGGGTATCCAGAACACATAACAAAGCGTGCAACAGCTTACGCGCTTGAAATGGAAGCGGACTAAAATTCAAAGCACCTAACTAGGGTACTGACAAATGAACTCGCCTTGAGCCATAATTTGTCAATACCCACCGGTTACAATTTGTTCAACCTGCGTCGGCATCAGGTATCAGCAGAAAACTATCGGTATTTCCACAAGCGTGCCTTTGCGCCTTGGGAAAAGGCAGTGGCGATATAGGCGTGGATTGACAGAGGTTTTTATCGATTTGTGAAGTTAATTTGTCAATTCCTGCGGCTGGCATATGCAGGAATATTTCCCATCGAGCCTGAGATATTGCCGTCAAGTTTATTGTCGTTTAGCTTCAGCTCAGCGGTGGCAGTGCCGCCCTGCTGGTCATCGGTTTCAAATTTCAGGTTCTCACCATCGAAGGAGACATTCTCTAAGGGAATGTTACCAAATTCCGGTGCACCGAGGCTGCCGGCCAGCCCCTCTTCGGACTCGGTAATGGTTAGATCCATCGCAAAGCCCTGACCCTGAAAATCGATCTCCATGTTCCAGGCGCCCACTATCGCCGCATTGTCGGCGGCTATGGCGGTGCCAGCTAGTACCGTGAAGCCCAGGGCCGCCAGGATTGAAATGATAGGTTTTAGCATTTGTAGTTCTCCAGCTTAGATTCGAGGATTGGTTTGGCTATTGTTACAGGAGCACAAAAATTTATGCAAGTACAAACGGCAGTGACAAGTTAATCTTCATTCTGTCAAATTGAGTGATTAACTAGCCAGTACCCACTCACACTATTATTGGTCAACAAAGAAAATGAACATTACTATAAGAAATGCAAACCAAACGGCAAGAAGGGAGTAAATGACTATCCCTAATGCCACTATCACCACAATCTCACCAACCCCTGCTGATTTACCTTGATGCGACGCTCTTCCCTTATTGTATTTTTCGTCCCACCGTACTTGATCGAAACGTGCGATTGCTCTTCCTTCTTTTATAGCTTTTACAATCGGCACAAACGTCCAGATAAAAGACAAATAATTTAATCCGTGCGGTAGACCCAAATAGAATCGGTGTATGCCAAGCCCACCAAGAAAGTACGCCAATAGAGCAGCCACACGTCTATCCCTGTATCGAACCCCTCTTTGAGGCGTTCCGCATTTTGGGCATCTAGTGACCTCCCAGTGGAGCCGCGTCCCACACCTCCCCGAACAAAAAACCATGTTTTCTGTGAATTCAGGCGTGGATTCAGGGTGTGCTTTTGTGTTCTTGAAAGGCTCTTTTTCCGGTGCAATAGTCGGTTTGCTTAATGGGAGATTATCAAGCAGAAGCGCATCGTGGGCCTCTTGGGCCTCTCCCAGCCGTTTGCGATATTCATCTTTTGACGCTTCATCAGGTGCGGAATTGATTTTCCCGTGAAGTTCGCCAGCCAATGCCTCGAACGCCGCGCTAATTTCCCGCTCCTCGGGATTCCCCGTGAGCCTTAACAGGGCTACCGCCTTTTCACGATTCACAACATGTCCTCCTAATTTCAGTGTGCGGATGGCGAGTAAACTCCAGCTTCACCGCCTTCGGGCGCCAGCTCCTAAGCTTCCCTGACGGACTGACAAGTTAAAGCGCATTTTGCGACAATTCGCTCCATGAAAAAAGCGTAAATGTATCAGATTCGAGGGCATCCAGAGGGAGAAATTCAGGAGTGAATACTACGCGTGGGTCGGCAATTATGGCTTGGTTAATGGATGCGGTAAATTCCTGCTCCCACAAGCCAAGGCTCTCAAAACCAAAGATTATCCGTACTCTCTTGGGCTCCTGAATCTCCGCTCCATAGGCGGTGGATCCCAGTGCTTGGGATACAAGGAGGACAAACAAGATAACTCGAGGTATTCTCAATTTCTTGACCATGCAGGATACAGTGCTAACATTATGTTACATATTAGTTGCTCTAACGTCCTAATTCACCTATTTCTTAACCTAGCGCAATGTTAAATTGCATCCAAAAGTGACCCACGTGTAACCCTGCCCTGCTGACGAACTAGCAGGAGACAAAAGGAGTGATAGACGTGGCATTATTGAGTGTAATCAGGCGGTGTCGACAGCGCGACAAAATCAGTATTCGACAGATCGCCAAGAGAACAGGACTTTCTCGTAATACTGTCCGTAGATATCTGGCTAGTGGTGCGGTCGAAC
>PBYU01000073.1 GCA_002730035.1 Gammaproteobacteria bacterium
TCACATCGACGGCGGTGTTTGGCACCTCGATGTCGGCTCATCACATCCTGGGGCTGAAGCCGGTCCCAAGGGTATGGCTGTTCGCCATTTAAAGTGGTACGCGAGCTGGGTTTAGAACGTCGTGAGACAGTTCGGTCCCTATCTGCCGTGGGCGCAGGAGATTTGAGAAGAGTTGCTCCTAGTACGAGAGGACCGGAGTGAACGAACCTCTGGTGTTCGGGTTGTGTCGCCAGACGCATTGCCCGGTAGCTACGTTCGGACAGGATAACCGCTGAAAGCATCTAAGCGGGAAGCCTCCTTCGAGAAGAGATCTCCCTTAGGACTTGATCCTACTGAAGTGCCGTTCAAGACGAGGACGTTGATAGGTTGGGTGTGTAAGTGCCGTGAGGCATTGAGCTAACCAATACTAATTGCACGTGAGGCTTGACCATATAATCATGGATTTTTGATCTCGTGATTACATGCGAAAAGCAACTCGAAAGACTTCAGTACAGTAACTTGTACAACTTGTACGAAAAATGCAGATACACGTATATTATTCATTCATCGAATTTTTAAGAATCAGCAAAATTGGGGTCAGAGTAAAAATACTTTGCTGACCTGAGTAAGATTACAGATAAGTGAAGTAATTTTGCTCTGACCCCATTTTTGCAACAGAATTGCCTGACGACAATAGCGAGTGTGTACCACCTGATCCCATCTCGAACTCAGAAGTGAAACCACTCAGCGCCGATGGTAGTGTGGGGTTTCTCCATGTGAGAGTAGGTCATTGTCAGGCATCCAAATAAAAAAGGCTCGCCCCGAAGGGGGCGAGCCTTTTTTATTTGGATGCCTGACAATGACCTACCCTGCCGAAATGCTGTGAGAGTAGGGTGAGCCCAGCAGTTCTGAAGCGAAGCTTCATGCTGGGCGAACGACCCGCCAGGGATGGCGGGGCTGGGGCCAAAGAAGAACTCAGCAACCGCGCCAGGGATGGCATGCAGACCGCCGAGAGGCACTGTCATAAGTTTTGGAATGGCAGTATTCCGAGCAAAGTTTGGCTTCATGCTGGCCGAACGACCCGCCAAGGGCCGCTCTTGCGCGTCCTGCGCCCGCGGCATTAATGCGTCCATGCATGTCATGGCCGGGCTGGGGCCGAAGAAGAACTCAACAGCCGCACCAGAGATGGCATGTCCAATCTACCTTATAACTAGTATCAGGCATCCCGAATCGCAGCAGTTCATTCTGCCTATACACTAAAGGTTGATATCTGTACAATCCTAACTATAGGTATCTGGTCTAGCAAGGTTCTAGAACGAAGGCCTAGCTTTTAAGTGGTAACTGGGCACCCCCTGCTCGTAACATCCCACACCATTTGAAAACCGCAGTAACAATGCAGCAGCGTTTACGATTAATCAATGGGACAAATCACGTTGGAAGAAACAAATTCAGAGCCTCCTCAGGCAGCGATCCACACCCTATTAGCGCATTATCAAAACAGACGATATGGGGATGCCGAGAAGTTGGCAAAAATCTTTGTTGAGAAATTTCCAAACCACCCATTTGCTTGGAAAGTGCTTGGAGTGCTTTTCAAGCAAACCGGCAGAATGTCTGAAGCATTAGATGCTAACCAAAAATCAGTGTTACTAGCGCCTGAAGATGCTGGAACTCATAATAACTTGGGTAACACATTGCAAGCGCTCGGTAGATTTGAAGAGGCTGAAGCAAGCTGCAGCAAAGCGATAGTCCGGAATCCTGACTATGCCGAAGCCCATAGTAACCTGCGCAACACTTTGCAAGAACTCGGCTGAATGGAAGGCGCTGAGTCGAGTCACAGAAAAGCGATAGCACTGAAACCTGACTTTGTCGGAGCCTATTATAACTTGGGCTCCATGCTGCAAGCATTAAACAGACTAGAAGAGGCAGAAGCATGTTTCAACCAAGCGATAGCACTGAAACCAGACTACGCCAAAGCCTATAGTAACTTGGGTAACACGCTGCAAGCACTTGGCAGGTTAGAAGAGGCTGAAGCAAGCTATGCAAAAGCGATAGCACTGGAACCCGACTATGCCGAGGCACATGCTAGCTTGGGTCTGACACTGAAAAACTCGGCGGACTGGAAGATGCTGAGATGAACAAAAGAAGAGCGACAATATTCAAGCCAGACTATGCAGATGCTCAATATAATCTAGGGGAAACGCTATTTGGAGCTGGGTGATTCGATAAAGCCGCGCAACAGTTTAAAGAAAGTAATCATGAGAATAGTGATACTTATCTATTGAAATGTCTCTATCAACTGGATGAGCCATCCGTTTTTTATGACCACTTAGACTCGTTAATAGACAAAGGTGAGATCAATGCTACGATTGGCTCACTTACTTTACGTGCGGAAATTAGATACGAAATTAAAAGATTTAATACTTTTGCCGGCGATCCATTCGAATATGTTTCAAAAGTCGACTTAACTGAGCGATGTGATTTCGACAAACTATTTGTAAAGACTGTCAAAAGCCTCCTAACTGATAGTTCCGTTCCCTATAAGAGCCAAGGCCATTTAAATAATGCTCATCAAACAGCAGGTAACTTATTCGATAAGAGTAGCGACTCCCTTCACGAAATTGAAAAGGTTATCCATTCAGAAATAGAAAACTATCGAGTTCGTTTTCAAGCTAGCGACGAGGGATTTTTAACAAATTGGCCAACAAACTACAGTCCTTATGGTTGGCTGGTTAACATGAAAAGAGGTGGTTATATAGCCCCCCATCTTCATGAATCAGCCTGGCTCGTTGGTGCCGTTTACATAAATGTGCCCTCGGAATTGAAGGCTGACGCCGGCAAATTTGTTGCTTGCCTGGATGATGAAAAAGACGCGAAGGGGGCACAAAAACACCCACATGAAATCATTGATGTAGCTACTGGGGATTTGGTCTTTTTCCCTGCCTCTTTGATGCACTATTCCATCCCATTTGAATCAGACGAAGCGCGCATAGTATTTCCAATTGATGTCTTTCCAAGAACTGAGGGATCAGAGCAAAAATACAGTGGTTCTGATCCCCCATTATAATAAATCCAGATTTATCGCTTTCAATACGAACACACTGGACACCCACAAAAATCTACCTCAGTCATGGATTATTCTTGCCTCAATATGTGGGTGTCCACTGTTACGTGGCTTGTGCAGGGCTGCCTGTTCTAGCGGCTTTTCAGCATGTGGTACTATAAAATCCCTTTACCAACTATTGTGATTCGAAGCTATGAGACAGATTAAATTAGTCAGCTTATTAGCCGCATGGCTTTTTATACCAACCGGTGCCCTGCTGGCCCAGGATGATGAGTTCACTTTTTACTCGGAGTTAGCCGAGGACTGGTATCGTGGGGGAGACTACTTCGAATGGACTTCCACTACTGTTAACAACAATAACGCCAAGCTCGATATCTTCTATAGGACCTTCGGCGACAGCTCCAATCCACAGCTGCTTATCGTGCATGGATTCCCAAATTCCAGTTTTGACTTCCAAGCCCTGATTCCATTGCTGGAAGATGAATACCACATCGCCGTGCTGGATTTTCCAGGCTCGGGCTTCTCGGATAAACCTTTGAATGGGTTCTCCTATATGCTGGAAGACAATGCCCGGCTGGTCGATTATTTCGTGCGCGAAGTGGTCGAGTTCGATGATTTTGCCCTATTTACCCACGACCGTGGCGTGAGTATAGGCCTGGCATTTCTAGGTCACTATCTGGATAACCCCTCTCCTGGCTACACGCTTAATTATCACTTCCTGTCCAATAGCGGGATGTTCCTGCCGTTGGCAAATCTGGTGCCGTTTCAATTTGTCTTGTTGGACCCGGAGCGAGGCCCGGAAATGATCGCGGCACGTAGGGCTGCACCGCGTGTGATCGAGGGCGATCCGGTGTCAGTGGGCTACGCCGATATTTTCAAATTCAACGATGGAGACAGTGCGCTGCTTCACGTTGGTAAGTATCTACTGGAACGCGCAGAGAATGAGTTCCGTTGGCTGGATAACCTGCCGCGCAGTTCGGTGCCGGTTGCCTATTTGTGGGGTCTTGAAGACAACGTCAATCCGATTCGCATCCCCAACTATGTCTGGCTTACCTACCTCAATGAGCGTGAGGCCCAAAGTTCATTCTGGATACTACCCACAGCGGGTCATTACCCCCAACGTGACAATCCTGAAGCGGTAGCTAAGATTGTACGCACTGCCTTATCAGGCGGAGTTCCCGACCGGGAATCTGAAAATGAGTTCATGCGCACCTACAATAGTAGAAGAGAGGCAGATGACGGAGTCTATGTGGGGCACTCCGATGTCAGGAAAATGGAATTTCCAGGCGCTGTGCGCTATACCCCGGAGGGGTATCAGTAAGGAGGGTAGAGCTTCTCTGCTAATCCTTGCTACATGTTTCTGCGATATTGACCGCCGACCTCAAAGAACGCATCGGTAATCTGACCCAACGAGCAATAACGCACCGCATTCATCAGTTCGGCGAATACATTCTCATTATCGATGGCGGCATTCTTAAGCTCGATCAGTGCCTTTTCTGAGTTGCTGGCATGCTCTGTCTTGAAGGCATCGAGCCGACTCAGCTGACTCTGCTTTTCCTCTTCGGTTGAGCGAGCCAGTTCTATATTTACCGCAGTATCAGCTTGTGGATTCTGAAAAGTATTAACGCCGACAATCGGCAGACTGCCATCGTGTTTTCGATGCTCGTAATACATGGATTCGTCCTGGATCTTGCCTCGTTGATAACCGGTTTCCATGGCGCCCAGCACTCCGCCGCGCTCCGAGATACGCTCAAACTCAATCAGCACGGCTTCCTCAACCAGTTCAGTCAGTTCTTCGATGATGAACGAACCCTGACTGGAATTTTCATTGACCGCCAGGCCCCATTCCTTGTTTATGATGAGCTGAATCGCCATGGCTCTCCTGACGGATTCTTCTGTGGGAGTGGTAATCGCCTCATCATAGGCGTTGGTGTGCAGGCTATTGCAGTTGTCGTAAATGGCAATCAGCGCCTGCAGTGTCGTGCGGATATCGTTGAACGACATCTCCTGGGCATGTAGTGAGCGACCGGAGGTCTGTATGTGGTATTTAAGCTTCTGACTGCGTTCGTTTGCACCGTAACGGAAGCGCATGGCGATAGCCCAGATGCGACGCGCTACTCTTCCCATCACGGTATATTCCGGATCCATGCCGTTGGAAAAGAAGAAAGACAGGTTATGGGCAAAATCATCGACCTGCATACCGCGCGCCAGATAGGCTTCTACGAACGTGAAGCCATTGGAAAGCGTGAAGGCCAGTTGGGAGATTGGATTGGCTCCTGCCTCGGCAATGTGATAACCCGAGATCGACACAGAATAAAAGTTACGCACCCTGTTTGCAGTGAAATACTCCTGAATATCTCCCATTAACTTCAGGCTGAACTCGGTGGAAAAAATACAGGTATTCTGCCCCTGGTCTTCCTTCAGAATATCCGCCTGCACCGTGCCGCGCACGTTTTCCAGGGTGTAGTTCTGAATTTCTTGCAGTTCTTCCACGGTCGGTTGATTGCCAGTTTCCCCAATAAAGGACTCAACACGCTGATCGATGGCAGCATTGAGATACATCGCCAGAATGGTTGGGGCGGGGCCATTGATTGTCATGGATACCGACGTAGAAGGGCTGCAGAGGTCGAATCCATCGTAGAGCACTTTCATGTCGTCCAGAGTGGCGATCGATACGCCCGAGTTGCCAACCTTGCCATAGATATCCGGCTGTAGTGCCGGCTCGAAGCCGTACAAGGTCACCGAGTCGAAAGCAGTGGACAGCCGTTTCGCATCGGAATGCTCAGATAATTGTTTGAATCTACGATTGGTTTTGAACGCATCACCCTCACCGGCAAACATGCGTGTTGGGTCTTCAGTCTCCCGCTTGAATTGAAACACACCGGCTGTAAAGGGGAAGCGGCCCGGTACATTTTCAAGCAACAGCCATTTAAGAAGCTCGCCGTGATCTTCAAATTTTGGTAGTGCGACTCTTGGTATTTGAGTGCCTGACAGGGAAGTACGAGTCAGTTCGGTGCGAATCTCCCGATCTCGTACTTTGACGACGTACTCGTCTCCAGAATAATCCTGCCGTAGTTGCGGCCAGGTTTCCAACAAGCGTTTTGCTCTGCTGTCCAGTGCCTCCTCTTTGCTGGCGATTAGCGAGTCAATAGCGCTCAGGTTTGCAGAAGCGTCGTCATCGCTGTCGGCGTTTTCTAGCATGTTCTTACTGGCGAGCAATTGTTGTCTCTCGCGCGCGAGTTGAGATTGGGTGGCCACTTGTTGGTGATAGTCTCGCACCACGTCTGCTATATCTGCCAGGTAACGCTGCTCCTGCTCAGGAATAATCACGGTGCGTTGTGATGATATTTTTGTGTCGACTCGTGCCAGGCAAGATTTGAATTCAGTGAGTCCATGCTTGCGTAATTCCGGCACTAAGGCCTGGTACAACGCCGTGATTCCGTCATCGTTGAATCTCGAGGCGATGGTTCCGAAGACCGGCATATCGGCAGGCATCTGCGAGAAGGCTTCGCGATTTCGTTGCACCTGCTTGGACACATCTCTTAGTGCATCTTCGCTGCCTTTGCGGTCAAACTTGTTAATCGCAAAGACATCGGCATAGTCCAGCATGTCAATTTTTTCCAGCTGACTGGCCGCTCCGAATTCCGGCGTCATTACATACAGAGACGTATCCACATAAGGGACGATGCCGGCGTCACCCTGTCCAATACCTGGAGTCTCGACGATGATGAGATCGAAGCCTGCTACCTTGATAGCGTGCAAGATGTTGCTGAGCTGCTGGGGTATCTCAACTTTAGCATTTCTTGTTGCAATCGATCGCATAAAAATATTGGGGTGGCTAATGGCATTCATGCGAATTCGATCGCCCAGCAAGGCGCCACCTGTCTTTTTCCGAGTTGGATCGATAGCCAGCACAGCGATCTTCAATGAGTCTTCGCTATCCTGGCGAAATCGAAGAATGATCTCGTCGGTGGAAGAGGATTTTCCAGCGCCACCGGTACCGGTAATTCCAAGGATGGGTGTTTGAGTGGTTTGTTCAGCCACGCTTGCAAGAGATTGCAATTGTGATTGTGGATATTCATTATTCTCGATCGCAGTAATAGCCCGCGTCAGAATTAACCTATCCCCAGAGGAAAGCGTTGCCAGATCAGGAGCGGCGGGACGTTGCTCACCTTCGAGGCATCGTTGCAACATGTCATCTATCATGCCGTGCAGACCGAGTTGTTGTCCGTCGGCGGGAGAATAGAGTCGAGTCACCCCATAGGCATGCAGTTCATCGACCTCCGCCGGTATGATGACTCCGCCGCCTCCTCCAAATATCTTGATATGAGCTGCATCCAGTTCAGCAAGTTTGTCGACCAGGTATTTAAAGTATTCGATATGCCCACCCTGGTAAGAGCTGATTGCGATGGCGTCTGCATCTTCCTGGACAGCAGCATCCACGATTTCCTGCACCGATCGATTGTGAGCCAGGTGGATTACTTCGGCACCGCTGGCCTGCAAGATACGGCGCATGATATTGATAGCCGCATCATGGCCATCGAACAGGCTCGCCGCGGTCACGAACCGCAACCAGCCCTGCTTGGTTGCAGGCGCTGACGCCTTGTCTTGAGGCCTTTTGAAAGTGACTACACTCAAGAAGTTGTTTCCCTCTGTGGCTGTGCTGCTTAGAAACTTTGCACTGGGCAGCACTGATTGAGGCGCTTAGTGTAGCTCAAATGAGCATTTGGATCACTTAATGGGGGGCTTGCCGTTTATAGAGAATCCAATTGTGGGCATATTGTACCGATGGATAGTTGGATAGCATTTACCTTGCTTGCAGTTGTTATGCAGTCGGTTCGCACGGCTGGACAAAAACAGATAGCACAAAGCATCTCCATTCAGGCAACCACGCTGGTGCGATTTCTTTTCGGGCTACCTTTTGCTGCGCTGTACTTTCTGGCGCTAGCCTATTTGATAGAAGTCGGGCCGATTGCACTAACATCCTATTTCTTTCTCTCAGCCACTCTCGTAGCAATCTTCCAGATATTCGCTACTGTCTGTCTGGTGAATGCTATTACAGTCAAGAACTTTGCAGTGGGCACTGCTCTGGCGAAGACTGAGGCTATCCTGACTGCAATTCTCGGTGTCTGGTTTTTCTCGGCAGCATTGAGCTTTCTGGGCTATGTCTCGGTGGTTGTGGGTGTTGTAGGAGTATTGGTTGCGAGCAACTGGAAGATCACCCTGCAAGACCTGGTAGACAATAAAAGCATCAAGTACGGGCTGGGAGCAGGCCTGGGTTTCGCGCTGGCATCACTTTGGCTACGAGAGGCTTCGCTTGAATTGACAATGCCGGTGTTGCTCAGCGCTGCAGCGACGCTGTTGTACATGGTCATGCTGCAAACAGCAATCTGTCTGGCATAGATCGTGGTGAAAGAGCGGGAGCAGTTGCGGCTGATTGGTGAGAACCTGCGAGCTTCTACGTTTATAGGATTTACCAGTGTAGCTGGCTCAGTCGGGTGGTTTACGGCCATCAGTCTGCAAGAAGCAGCCCTGGTAAAAACATTGGGTCAAATGGAATTTCTGGTTACGCTGCTAATTACCTACCTGTACTTCGGAGAGAGAATTTCGGCTCGGGAATATTCCGGTATGGCGTTGGTAGTCGTCAGCATCCTATTGCTATTAAGAGCGAGTTAAGAGATCTGTTCGATAAATGGGGTCAGAGTAAAAATTGCTTCTCTTACCTACCCATATCAAATGGCATCAAAGCAAATTTTACTCTGACCCCATTTATCTTTTGGAATCTTATTCCTGCACTAGCTCCGCAAGATACCCCTTCACCTGAAGCTGTTGCAGAATTTCTTCGGCTTGTTCAGCATCCCGAGTCTCAACTGTTATGTAGAGATCGGCTTCCCTGACTGGCAGGCTGGCGAACATGCGCTGGTGGGTCACTTCTAGAATATTACCCCCTAATTCACCGATCATGGCAGATACATCTGAAAGGGTGCCAGGAGAATCCGAGATCTTGACCAGATAGCGCACGATGCGACCTTTTCGTACCAGGCGCCTCATTAATACTGATGCCAGAATTCGGGAATCGATGTTGGCGCCACTCAAAATTACGGCAGTCTTCATGCCCTGAAACAATTGTGGATGAGCCTGTATCGCGGCCAGGGTTGCAGCACCGGCTCCTTCAACGACTGTTTTCTCGATCATGATCAACAGGTTTATCGCTTCCTCGATAGCTTCTTCATCGACGATAACAATGTCATCCACCAAGTTACTGATGACTTCCATGTTGAGTCTGCCGGGTGTTTTGACAGCTATACCTTCGGCGATCGTGGAGACACCGGTTTCATCAATCGCTTGCTCATCAGCATGAAATGCATTGTAGGCACCGGGAAAGGCAGCTACCTCGACACCCACTAATTTGATAGAGGGCTTTATCGTCTTGGCAGCGACTGCGATTCCCGAAATAAGCCCTCCGCCACCCACGGGAACTACGATGGCATCTAACTCTGGATTTGCCTCGAGTAATTCCAGGGCGAGGGTACCCTGACCTGCCATGATTTGTTCGTCATCATAGGGATGGACAAATACCAACTTTTCTTCTTCGGATATGGATTGCGCAGAAACGGCAGCCTCGGCAAGAGTTGCTCCTTCTAGAATCACTCTGGCAGCGAAGTTTTTCGTGTCCTGCACTTTCACATTCGGTGTGTGCTTTGGCATCACGATAGTGGCAGGAATTCCCAGGCGCTGGGCATGGTAGGCAACTGCCTTGGCATGATTGCCCGCAGACACGGCGATAATCCCAGATGATTTTTGTGCATCGCTGAGTTGTAACAGTTTGTTGAGTGCGCCCCGTTCCTTAAATGACGATGTGAACTGCAGGTTTTCAAACTTGAGATAAATTTCAGTTCCAAGGATAGAAGAGAGTATCCTCGATTTTTCGAAACGCGTATTGATCACATACGAGTCGATACGCTCGGCTGCTGCTTGAATATCTGCAAAAGAAATTGACATAGGGCACTTCTAACCTGCAGAGTGGATTACACAAAGTAAATCAACTATAACGAAATTTGAAGGCTTATAGGAAAATCTAATGAAAGATAATTACGGCGATATCCAGGTAACATCGCTACCTGGCCACGTTGTTCGATGTGAAATTTGCCGCCCACCGAATAATTTCTTCGATCTGGATTTGATCAGAGACCTGGCTGATTGTTTTGATGATCTGGATGAAGCAGCGGATTGTAGGGCTATCGTGCTGTGCTCCAATGGCAAACATTTCTGTGCCGGGGCCAATTTTGTGACACCCGGTGAGAAACCGGAGGGCGATGTGCTCGCTGCAGGTTCTGCCGATCAGAGTAATCCGCTCTATTCAGAAGCCGTACGGCTGTTCGGCAACAAAAAGCCCGTTGTAGCAGCAGTGCAAGGTGCTGCAGTTGGGGGTGGTCTCGGGCTGGCCATGATGGCGGATTTTCGAGTCGTCTGTGAAAACACCCGAATGACGGCGAACTTTGTGAAGCTCGGATTCACACCTGGATTCGGCTTGACCCACACCTTGCCCCGCATTATTGGCACTCAAAAATCTAATCTGTTGTTTTTCAGCGGGCGTCGTATCGATGGTGAAACAGCCATAGACTGGGGTGCGGCCGATATCTTCGCCGCTTCAGGCTCGATAAGGGAAGCTGCGATTGAACTGGCGCAGGAGATTGCCGAGAATGCACCGCTTGCACTCATTTCATTAAGAGAACAGCTGCGCCCAGGCCTCGGTGAGGCCGTGCGGGCAGCTACCGATATTGAGGGCAGGGAGCAATTCTGGTTGACTCGCACCGAGGATCATAAAGAGGGAGTGCAGGCTGTCTCTGAACATCGAGCAGGAAATTTTGTAGGAAAATAGAGGTAAATAGAAAAGGCTGGTCAGAGTAATGAGGCAGTAGTTTACTACTGAACCGTTGTATCTTTGTTCTGACTCAGGTATTAAAATTAATCTCATAACAGAAATTTTAGGGAAGAAAGTAGATCGTGTTTGCCTGGCTGGAAAGTACCCAAATCGCTCAATGGGTTGGATTGTCGCTGTGGGGCTACCCCATGCTGCTAAGTATGCACGTTATCGGGCTCGCCATAGTAGTCGGCCTGTTCTCCATGCGTGATTTGCGGCTCCTGGGAGTGGTTGGAGGACTTGAGCCCACGGCATACCTGTCGCTGAACAAACTGGCGTGGACGGGGTTCACTATCAACGCGATTTCTGGATGTTTCCTGTTTACTTCCCAGGCAATGACCTTTATCAGCAGTATCCCATTCTTATTGAAGATTAGCTGTGTTGTGGCAGGCATGCTGTTGGCGGTGGTAATTCAGGGCAAGTTGCAAAGAGAATTGGCTGAAGCCGACTACGGGCAGCCGCTTGGCAATTCGATGAAGTTGCTGGCGTTGGGCTCATTATGTGTCTGGATCGGTGCGATCGTCGCCGGCCGACTAACTGCGTATCTCTGATCGGAGCCAATCATGCTGGAATCATTTGCATTATCCATAGTAGACGGCTCTTTGAATCGATGGATTGTGGAAACTTACTGGTTGTGGCCGGTCCTGGAGATAGTCCACTTTGTCGGTCTTTCCTTGCTGCTCGGTGGATTGATTATCATTGATCTGCGCCTGGCAGGACTGTTCAGGAGTATGCGGCCCACGGCAACCCACAAGTTAGTGCCATTGGTGTTGATCGGTTTTGGCCTTAATCTTGTGACGGGCATATTGTTTTTTTATGGCGATCCGTTGCGGTACTCTGTAAATATCGGTTTTCAGATCAAGATGGTTCTGGTGGTACTGGCTGGATTGAATACACTTTTCTACTACAGGAAGATAAAACCGGTCATGCACAGCTGGGGTACAAATGCCGACACGCCGCCAGTTGCAAAGATTGTTGCAATAACTTCACTCTCGGCATGGGGCGGAGTACTGCTATTCGGGCGCCTGATTCCTTACGTGGGCACAGGTTAATCTGCCAACGGGAATCAGGTAGCGGACAAAGAGAGAGGGTCCCTAGTCGTATTTTGAAGGGAAGAATTTTACCATAGATCTAGACGCCTCCGGATCGCAATCATATGCCTTCAGTTGATAGCCTTCTCTGGCGGGCAACCAGCGTGTTGTGTAAGACGCCGGCTCCCGTAGGAACATAGGATCTGTTACCGTCAGTGTCACGCGCAATTCGTCGCCTTCACGCCAATAGCGCTCGGTAACGACTTTTTGAGATGAAGACGGAATACCGTTGTAGTCATCGAAGCCCGCTACATCGAAGACGAAATTTGTAGTGGTGATCAACAGAGCACCGTCTTCGTAATGACCCACAGAGAATCCCTGGACGCTGAAGTCCATTGCGCTGGGCTGCCGACCATCGAGCCAGACAGTTCGAAGCTGGTCATCTTTCTCATACCTGAACATCACTCGATCCGGCCACTGTGTAACCCTCATGTGATAGGGATCATATTGAATGGCTGGGGATGATGCAGGCTGACAATCGTACTTGGGCGCGATGATTTCTTCCCAGACTTGCTGATAGGCTATGGCGCGCTCATTCAATACGGGAAAGTTATCTTCCCCCCAGGGAACATTCATACCATTGACTGGCCGTATGCCGAAACTGCCATCCCATAATCCTTCCAAATTGGGGACCTGGTTGCTAGGCTGAGCACTGAGTTGCGGGATTGCATATCCCAAAACGAGTGACAATAATACTGCCAAAGCAGCCTTTCCCTTCGGCAACACTCCCGTCTTTGATACTGGTTTCATGACTCCTCCTACAACAAATTCTATTTTTAGTATGGCTTCCTGTATCGCAGCATTAGCGGCGTGCTGGTGCTTCCTCGACACGTCCGCCTTATCTGATAGGGCTACCGTCGGGCCAGGTTATTGGCCCGCAACATATGCCGCGTGATCCTTCTGCTCGAGAGCGCTGGCCTGATACCTTCACCCGCTGGCCGACTTCCAGTGTGTCAGGTGACAAGCCAGCCCGCCGGATGCTCACCGGCGCTCCCAGTTCGATCTGCCACTCTTCGGTGGCACCACTGTCATCGGTCACATCTATGAACAGAATTGCGTGGGGATTTCGGAATATCCAGCGGGTCACCGTGCCCTCGACCTCGACGCGGCTTTCCGGATCGAAAAATGGCGCGGCGGAATGGTGTGCGAATGCAGGCCCGTACAACAGTGCGAATCCTGCGGTGATTACTGCTGCGGCGGCTGCCAAGCATCGGCGAATACTCATAATTCTCTCCCATTGCCCGATTGTCATGGGCTTACTGATCTGTGTTGAAGAGTAATCAGTATCAGGGCTGTAGTCAAAGTGTAATGGTCGATTAAATCCAGGCACCAATGACCCGCCATTACTCATGGAGGGGGCGCAATCTGTGGGCTTGGCGACAACGGCATGAGTCATGTTCGCGGTGCGCCGTATCATCCACAGACCCAAGGCAAGATCGAACGCTGGCACCAGACGCTAAAGAACCGAA
>PBYU01000074.1 GCA_002730035.1 Gammaproteobacteria bacterium
ACCGGGTCGCGTGCTATAGAGAATGACCTGTAGCTATCAAATCATACTTGCAGATTTCTCAGAATAGGGCGTTAATGGTTCCTATACTCCTGGCTTTTAAGCTGGCGAGTCACAATGGTATTCGGCGAGCTCGTATCCAGATGTGGGTAGTACGCTATGCCACGTTTCTTGCGGAAATTGCCCGATCAAGATCATAAGTTGCCTGAAGGTTCATCCAGAGCTTTGGTGATGTTCCCAGGGCATCTGCAAGATCCAGTGCTGATTCTGCTGTAATGCCACGCTTACCTCGAATCAGCTCATTCAGCCTTGCTTTGGTCCAGCCAAGTTGGCGCGCAAACTCAGCTTGGGTCATGCCCTTTGGTTCGAGAAATTCTTCGAGTAACATTTCACCTGGATGGAAAGGGTTCTTTGGCTGCTTTGACATATTAGCTCCTAACTATGGTAGTCAACTATCTGCACTTCTTCGGGTGAACCGCCAGTCCACATGAAAATAACTCGCCATTGATCATTGACTCGGATCGAGTGAAATCCTGCAAGCTCTCCTTTTAATGATTCCAACCTGTTGCCAGGGGGGACTCTTAGATCTCTCAATTCAACTGCATCATGTAGATACAATAGCTTTCTTCTTGCTGCACGTCTTAACTCGTTCGGAAACTTTCGAGTTGCCCGACTGATTTTGTCGTCGAACAAATCTTCTGCAAGTTGGTTTCCAAACGATTCAATCATGTTATTATATTATCGGAATCCGATAACGATTGCAATTTTTGATTTTATTCTATGGATGATAGCGAAAGCCAAATGTAATTTTACACTGACCCCAATTATTCACTGACCCCAATTATTATTCGTTTAAGGTTTCCCCCGAGTACGATCTAGTAGATAGCGACAACATTTTCCGAATACCGAATAGCGCCCAGGCCATCACCTGCTTTTTGGGATAGAACGATTGTTGCTTCACTACTTCGAAGAGTAGCTTCTCGACCAACTTAGCGCGCAATTCTGGTTCGGTATCCCACAGATTGTTCAATTCGTGAGGATCCTCTTGCAGATCGAAGAGGTCGCCATAATCCGGGAACCCATCAAAGATCACCAGATTGTAGCGGTCCGTCATGAGATATTTGAGTCGTCCAGAGCCAGGCTGGACTTTTGTCGCCCCCCTTGCGACATCCCGGTCGTCTTCATCGATTTCGATGAGACAACAGTCTCGTAGCACAGTATTGGGATCGATCCCTACACTTTTGGGGGTGAAGAAGATCAGCGCCCGCACTAGGCAGATATTGTTGTGGCCAGAACCTGTTGTGCTTAGCCTGATCGCAGGCTGACTGCAGGTCAGGTTGTCAGTGAGTGTGTCTCATTGCGCTGTGAAGCTTCGCCAGTTTCACGTTAACCTCGCGGTTACCTCTCACCTAGTAGGATCCAGCATGTTCTTAACCGGGATGGTGGGTAAGCCCGTCCCCCAATTTTTGCCAGGAGTCGCCAATGCTGAGGTCTTTGCCCGATACGGGGATTCAGGTTGTTTCCACTGCCACCGATGGCGGCGACATCGAGTTGAGCCTGCAGCGTGTGTCGCTCACCGAACCACGTGATCATGAAGTGACCATTCGGGTGGGTGCAGCCCCCATCAATCCGTCCGACCTCGGCCCGATGCTGGGACCTGGCGATGTCTTGCGAATGCGCGTCGCGGGCAATGGGGAAAACACGGTGGTCTCACTGCCAGTACCCGAAAGCGCACAGTCGGCGCTGAGTCCGCGGCTGGGGAAAGCGGTCGGAACGGGGCATGAAGGCTCAGGGATTGTGGTGGCAACCGGGCGTGATCCGGATGCGAAGGCACTGATGGGCAAAATCGTCGCGGCTACCGGTGCCGGGATGTATGCAGAGTTCCGTAACGTGCGTGCTGCTGATTGCCTGGTCTTGCCGGATGGGACTGATCCGGTGCAATGCGCCTCCTGTTTCGTCAATCCGCTGACGGTGCTCGGGATGATTGAAACGGCGCACCGGGAAGGCCATACCGCGATCGTCAATACAGCGGCTGCCTCGCAGCTTGGCCAGATGTTCAATCGGGTCTGTCTCATGGATGGCATCAGTCTCATCAACGTCATCAGGCGGCCCGAGCAGGAGGCGTTGCTGCGTGACATGGGGGCCACTCACATCTGTGACACCTCCTCACCGGATTTTGAAGCGTCTCTGGCCGACGCCGTTGTCGAAACCGGCGCCACCATAGGGTTCGACGCGACAGGTGGAGGACCGTTGGCGGGCCAACTACTGAAAGCGATGGAATCAGCAGCACGCAGATCAATCAGCGAGGTCAGGAAATACGGCTCCAATGTCTACAAGCAGGTTTACCTGTATGGTGGCCTCGATCCGTCACCAACGATCTTCCGGAAAGCTGACTTCGGCTCATCCTGGGCTATCGGGGAGTGGCGTTTGACTCCGTACCTGCAAAACATCGGTACTGATGTGGCCGATGAACTTCGCGGTCGTGTCGCGGCAGAGATCACAACGACCTTCAAGACCGCGTATGCCAGGGAGATTCCGCTTGCCGGCCTGCTTGATCCGGATGCGATCCGCGCGTTCAGTAGGCGATCGACCAGCGCCAAGTACCTCGTGCGCCCGGATCTGCAAGGTTAGCGCGCGCCAGAAGAGGACCCCGTAAGACGATGAACGCTACCGAAGAAGAACGCATCCCCACAGCAAGAATCCTGGTTTACTCCTCGCCGGTTCCTGGCGTGTTCATGGCAAGTATGCTGGTGAACTTTTATCTGTTGAAGTTTTCGACAGACATCCTGTTGATTGCTCCCGCAACCATTGGTTTTCTCCTGCTTGCCGCGAGGGTCTGGGATGCATTCACAGATCCTGCAGGAACGCGCGGCTGTCGGATGACCGGAGTAGTGAATGCGCGTTGATACACCTTTGCTTAAACCAATCATGGAGACTGTTCAGAATGTTCACCAACGACGAGAAACTCATTCGCTACGTCCTCGAGACCGGTCAGCGGAACCAGCCGATATTAAAGGCGCTGCGTGATGAAACCGCGGCAATGCCTCGGGGGCGCATGCAGATTCCACCCGAACAAGGTGCCTTTATGACGAATCTGGTGCGCATGATCGGCGCCCGCAAAACTCTGGAAGTCGGTACCTTCACCGGCTACAGCGCGCTGGTGGTGGCGATGGGTCTGCCTGACGACGGTAAGATCATCGCGTGTGATGTTAGTGAAGAGTGGACCTCAATCGGTCGTCGGTACTGGCAGGAAGCGGGAGTCGCCCACAAAATCGACCTGCGGCTTCAGCCTGCAGTAGCAACCCTTGACGAGCTCATTGCCGCCGGTGAAAGCGGATCGTTTGACCTGGCATTTATCGACGCCGATAAGGCCAACTATGACGCCTATTACGAACGCTGTATGACGCTCGTCAGAACCGGTGGTGTATTGGCAATCGACAACGTCCTCTGGCACGGCGCGGTGGTGGATGACGCGCGCCAGGATGAGGATACCGTCTCGATCCGGGCGCTCAATCTGAAGGTGCACGGAGATCCACGTGTGGATATGAATCTGTTGCCGATTGGCGATGGCCTCACACTGGCTGTGAAGCGATAGTGAGCGGCAGGTTGATCGGTACAACTCATCGGAGCAAAGGAGTCAGGTAAGCATGGAAGTCAGAAACATTAACGGTACAGAACTGGCTGTCT
Organism: Gammaproteobacteria bacterium; assembly: GCA_002730035.1. Lineage (GTDB taxonomy): Bacteria > Pseudomonadota > Gammaproteobacteria > Pseudomonadales > Pseudohongiellaceae > UBA9145. The sequence goes on from PBYU01000074.1 coordinate 3,685, forward strand.
CAGTGGTCGGTCTTGGTTGCAACAACTTCGGAATGCTCGCAGATGAACAAACGAGCCTTGAGGTCATCAATGCGGCGTTCGATGCCGGTATCGACTTCTTTGATACTGTCGATGTTTATGGTGGTCGTGGTCGTTCGGCGGAGATCCTTGGCAAGGCGATGGCGGGCAGGAACCGGTCTGAACTCATCATCGCAACCAAGTTCGGCAATCCCATGTCAGATGATGGTGCGATGAAAGGTGCCAGCCGTGACTACATTGTCGCCGCCGTCGAGGCCAGCCTGTCGCGACTCAGAACGGACTACATTGACTTGTACCAGCAGCTATTCCCGATCGTGAGACGCCGATCGAAGAAACGCTGCGTGCGTTGGATGACTTGGTTCAAGCTGGCAAGGTCCGGGCAATCGGCAACTCCAATTTCAACGCCTGGCAGTTGGCGGATGCAGACTGGCAGGCAAGAACTATGGGGGCCGCCGATTTGTGACCGCGCCATGTTACTTTGACGCCCCAATAACTTTAGGACATCTGAATGATCCGCCTTAGCAACGTCGACATGAGCTACCCGTTAGAGCAATCCCGGGTCTCTGTGTTAAAAGATGTCAGCCTCACGATCAATGAAGGTGAAAGCGTGGCCGTGATTGGGCCGTCAGGATCGGGCAAAACCACGTTGCTTCTTCTGCTTGCTGGCCTGGATCATCCGGACAGTGGAAAAATTGAAATTTTGGATACAGCGCTTGACCAACTTTCTGTGGATGAGCTTGCCGATCTGCGTCGTGACCGTATGGGCATCGTGTTCCAGTCATTTCACCTGATTCCAAGCCTGACAGCGCTTGGTAATGTCAGTCTGACACTGGAGATTGCAGGTGATTCAAATGCAGAAGAGAGAGCCCGGGAAGTCCTGAAACGAGTGGGTCTTGATCATCGTGAAATGCACTACCCAATGCAACTTTCCGGCGGAGAGCAACAACGCGTTGCGATAGGCCGCGCACTGGTCCATTCACCGCCGTTGATTCTTGCAGATGAACCTACCGGAAACCTGGATAAGTCGACTGGCAAGGCAATCAGTGATCTGTTGTTTGAGATGCATGATAATTTAGGCAGCACCCTGATTATGGTCACTCATGATGAAACGCTCGCCGCGCGCTGTGATCGACAACTGCGGCTTGATGGTGGCGCACTAATAGAAGGGCGGGTCGATGCCTTTTCTACTTAAATTCACATGGCAAGACCTGCGTGGCAGCGGACATTTCCTGTGGGTGCTTTGCGCATGTCTGGTGTTGGGCGTGACGCTGGTTGCCGCCACTGGGGGTCTGTATCAGCAGATACATGAGGGCCTGCAATCGGACAGCCGGAAACTGGCGGGTGGCGATCTGCAGGTTGATGTCCGCGAAAAATTACCAGCGGATGCCATCGCCTGGATGCAGGCGCGTGGTCAGGTCTCCTTGCTAATCGAACTTAATACGATGATGGGGACAGCCAACGATGAATTTGAATTGGTTGAAGTTCAAAGTGTGGATGAGTTCTATCCGCTATACGGCGAACTAACCCTGTCCCCGCCAATGCCACTTGCCCGGGCGACAGAATTGAGAGGCGATCGTTTTGGCGTTGCAATCGATCCTGTACTGGCGAAGCGCCTTAAGCTCGAACCCGGAGACCTGGTTGATATTGGCGAGCTTGTGTTCGAAGTCAGGGCGGTGATTAGAGCCCAACCTGACCGAAGCCTGACAGCTAACTGGCGAGGTAGTCCCGTGATGATTTCGGAAGATGCACTAGTCGCCACCGAACTGCTACAACCAAACAGTCGCATCGACTATGAATACCGTATTCGCACAACAATGAATCCTGATGACTGGCAATCCGAATTTTTTACAACCTTTCCAGGCACTGATTGGGAAGTCAGTACATTTCTGGACCGCAGCGACCGCATTGGTGAGCGGCTTGCCCAGGCAGGATCAGCGTTACTGATAGTTGGCTTCAGTACGTTGTTTATTGGCGGGCTTGGAGTGTTCAATAGCGTGCAGGCTTATCTGCAGGCAAAGCTGGGTACTATTGCAACGCTGCGCTCTATTGGTCTGCGAGACCGGGCACTGGCACGTGTCTATCTGCTGCAAGTTTTGATTATGAGCGGATTGTCCTGCGCGCTGGGCGGCCTGCTGGGGTTTGGGCTGTCTTTTGCGGGCGCAATGTTTACCGCAACCCAGGTGCAGGTGAATACCGCTTTGACCAGCGCGCTGCTGCCAAGCTTGTTAGCCGCTGTCTTTGGCTTGCTGACCGCGGTCACGTTTGCGGCACCAGCCATTGGTCGCGCGTTGTCCGTTGATCCTGCGGTGTTGTTCCGCAGCCTGGACGGTGTCGAAACAGGTACACCACGGGGCTGGTGGCTGGCAACGTTAGCTGGCGCGATGCTGGTTATCCTTCTTGTGCTTTTTGTTCTGCCAGACCTGGTTTTTGCACTGTCATTTGTCGGCACTGTTCTTGGGTTGTTATTGATGCTGGAAGGTATCGTGCGCCTGATCAGGCATGCCGCACTGGCAATGGACAATCGGCGTCACTTTGCACTCCACCTCGCCCTTGCGAATATGCATCGCCATGGGTCTGCATTGAGAGTGTCGCTACTAACCCTGGGTTCTGCATTGACATTGCTCGTTGCCTGCACTGTCTTGATTACCTCTTTGTTGGACACCATCGCTGGTACGATCCCGGAGGAGTCGCCGGACCTTGTCCTGTATGACATTGCGCCATACCAGCAAAAAGAAGTTGAACAGATATTGGTTGCAGCCGGTGCGTCGCGGATTGATATGGCGCCGCTGGTGCAAGGTCGAATTGCCGCGCTCAACGGCCGGTCAGCTACAATGGAAAGCTCACTGGAAGAACAACGGGAGTCGCGAGACGAACATAAACTGACCTACCGAGCGGACAACCTGGACGGTGTCACCATGGTTAGAGGGAACTGGTGGCCATCTGATATCGTCGATGATCGAGCCTATGTTGTGATGGAGGACAGAGAGGCAGATCAGATTGGATTGAACGTTGGCGATATTTTGACGTTCAATATCGAAGGTCGAGAACTAGAGGCGCAACTTACAGGCATCTACCAGCAGCAGGGCTTGCAGACCCGGTTCTGGTTTGAGGCGATATTGTCAGACGGTGTGCTCGACCCGTTCATCTCCCGATACGTTGCTGCGAGTTACTTGCCCGGCGACAGTGCAATTGCCGCACAAAGTGAAATTGCGTCGACAGCGCCCAGTGTGGTTTCTGTCAGGACAGCAACTATCGTTGCAACCGCCAAAGATCTTCTGGGCAAAGCTGTTGTGGGTCTTGCGATGGTTTCAGGCGTTGCGTTCAGTGTGAGCCTGCTGGTGCTGACCGGTGTCATGGCCAGCCATCGCTCGCGCCAGGTCTACTACTCCACCATCTTGCATACCATTGGTGCGCGCCTCAGCGTTATTCGTCTCAGCCTGGGTATGGAGTATTTGCTGCTGGCGCTAGTCACCTCTGTGTTTGCGTTGGTGCTGGGGATTCTTATTGCGTTGCCAATGTTGCACTTCCAGCTGCGATTGCCACTGACATTCCCGGTATGGCCACCAGTCATTGCCGCGTTTGGTGTTAGTTCGGTTTGTCTGTACGGCGGTGCGAGTTACCTGATGAGAAGGCTGAAACTACAGCCAGCATCGTTGCTTCGTGGTCACTAGGCGCAATTTCCTCTGACGCTAAAACTTCTCTGACCTCTAAAATTCCTAGGTTCTTCTCACTTTAAGAATATGAAAGACCTTTAGTGGCACGGTAATCGGAAACAAAATTGTCATATCAATGATGCCTAGTCAGAAACAAACTCGATACCATAGGGTTGCTGGTTCCAGCGGTACTGGAATACTGCAATGACTGGTCCGCATTCGGCACCGATACGGGGATTTTCAGGCTGATTGGCCAACCTTTGAGAATCGTTGGAAGCCACGAATATTGTACGTTAGCAGAGATGGTGTGAATGGCTGATGGTGATGTGCGAATTACCCTTGGTCCAGGCGAGGTCAGCATCGAAAACGCAAGTTCTGGTGAGCTGGGCACGGACGACGTCATACAGTCTGACGGAGACTACGGATTTGGCCTGGGACTCGAACTGGTAGCTCTCATATGCAAACGTTTTGATTGGCACTGCTCCACTCAAGAAAGACCGCGTGGCAGGGTCACTGTTGTTCATTTCTGGCCGCATTGATCGTCGCGTTAACCTAACGTTTACCTCTTACCTCGTACCATACTCATTTGGTTTGCCAGGGCTGCCAGAGTATTGAGCTGTGTGCCGTTTTGAGCGGGTGGTGTGAGTATGGAAGGATCTCGTTTGATGATATTGCTGGCTGGTTGTGCCGGTATTGTTGTGTGTATCCTCATTGTACTGAGCGGTCCCGAGCCGCTTGAGGTCAGTGTTCCTCACAGCAAGCCTCTTATCTCGGTTAGCAAAATCGAACGCACAGTTGCTGCAAACTCTGTGACAGCTTATGATTCCCTGGTTCCGCGACAAACTCTTCAACTCACCACGCAAGTGCCAGGTGAGATTACCTGGGTTAGCGATAGTCTTGCTGCGGGTGGTCAGGTAGCCGAAGGAGATGAGCTGTTCCGTATCGATGAACGGGACTACGCCATTGCATTCGCACGGGCCAAAGCTATACTCCTGCACAGAAAGGCCCAATAAAAAGAGAGGGATTTGGAAGGTGAAATTAACTAGAGTTTTAGGTTGTCTTATATTGATGCTACCTGGTCTTGCTTTTGCGGAAATTCATAGAGAAGTACAGGATGCTCTAGACTATCATTTACCGGAAAATACCTGCTCTAAACCAAAGATCATCGAGTCTAGTGAGAATGTTACTCCTCCGGCTCAGGCGGCAGGAAGTGCCGAACTTTTTGTAGGAAGTAGTTCCAGTGAAGTCAGCGATATGGATTCCTATACCCGCAAGCGATTACAAAAAAAGGAAC
>PBYU01000075.1 GCA_002730035.1 Gammaproteobacteria bacterium
ACGTCGTTTGCATTATCAACGGCATGCTGCGTAAGATGAAAACCGATGAGCAGAACACTCCCTTAAATTAGATGCTCATCTGTTCCATTTGTTTGACGATGGACAAGATGCAAATACAGTTTGAATATCTCGCCGATCATCCGGAGTGTGTACCGCTGGTAATTGACTGGTGGCGGACGGTGTGGAGTGACCGCATAGGTTCTGATCTTGCGAGAGCTTCCGAGCAACTGCGTAGTTCGCTGAGCAAAGATGAGCTGCCTATCAACATACTGGCGATGCTCCATGAAAGACCTGTAGGAACCGCCGCCTTGAAACAGCAGGAAGTGGAAGACCTGTTTCCCGACAAGCAATACTGGCTGGGGAGTGTGTTTGTCGACAAGACTTATCGAGGAGTTGGTATTGCCTCGGCTCTGTGTATGAAGATCGTGCAGTTGGCAGAGCAAAAGGGCGTGCCGCATTTGTATCTGCAAACTCTCGATCTGGATGGTGGGCTCTATGGCAAGCTTGGTTGGAAACCGGTGCAGCTGTTTAATGTTCGAGATGAAGATACTCTGTTGATGATCAGAAAACTCTCATGACTGAACAATCCGCGAACGACAACGTTTGTCTGTGTATAGCAATTCCGTACTTATGAAAATTATTAGAACGCAACCCGGCCACGAGACAATACTTGCCAACTATTTCGCAGTAAATGAAACACATCTGCAGAAGTGGAGCCCGATCATACCCAGCGGACATCATTCGATCGAATCGTGGAAACGGCGGCTGGACGAGCGCGAGATAGAATTTGAAAATCGCTTGTCGGCACATTTCATTGGCATCGACGAAGAAGAATCCCTTGTCATTGGCAGTTGTTCTATCAGCAATATCGTTCGAGGTGTGTTCCAGGCTTGCCATATGGGTTACTCCATCGCAGAACGCTATCAGGGACAAGGATATATGAAGCAGATTGTTTCCCACGCAATCAGTTTTGCGTTCGATGAGATTAAGTTGCACCGCATCATGGCTAATCACATGCCTGATAACAAACGATCGGCAAACTTGTTGAAGGGCCTGGGATTTGTACGGGAAGGATATGCGAAAGAGTATTTGCTGATAAATGGCCGCTGGGAGGATCACGTCCTTAACGCACTGGTAAACAGCAAGTAATAATGGGGTTAGAGTAAATATACAGTAGTTTTGGAATGGCGGGATCTGATCAGGCATACCGTAGGAAAACTACTGTATATTTACTCTGACCCCGTCATAATCAGCTTGTGATTGTTTAAAACAGAATACCCGGGGCCTTCCGGTAGCGTGTCGGAACGGTAGAGTTGAATATCCTGGGATAACAGTGACCCCCAATTCCGATCTGCATATTTCTGTGTCAGTGAAGAGAGTTTAATCTTTGCCTCCCGCCCAAATCTCGCCACCGTGACATGAGGTACAAAGCCTTTCTGCTCGGGTTGGAAGCCCAGTGCCGAAAAGCCCTGATCCAGATCCAGCGCGAGTGCAGTCAGCTCAGGCCTTTCCGCCATACCAATCCAGATTGAATTCTTGAAAAAGCCAATGCCTTTAACTTGTAGTTCCATGTATTGATGTTGGCCAGCTACCTGGCCCAAAAATGTGTCGAGTGGACCGAGGTTCGACTCCAGAACCGAGCCGAGAAACTTCAGGGTAATGTGCAAATTTTCCGGTGGAGCCAGTCTTAGCTTGCTGCTGGTAACCGCGGCGTAGTCGGCAAGATCAACCATCAAAGGTTTGATCTCGTCGTGCAAGTTAAATTCCAGGCCGACAAACACACGTACGCGTTTCGGTTTGGGGAGCTTTGTTGCTCTGTTCATGCTGCCTCGGGACTCTCGAGAAGCAGGAATTCTACTCCGGTGGACTCTGTCTGTCGCGCATCGCAATTGCCCAGCAATTGGAATAGAATCACCAATCCATTTACAGCGATGACAGACATCAGCCGGGGGCTGGTAGAAATGCACGACCGCACTATCTATGACAGCGATCATGAACTGTTCCGGAGTAATGCCCGCCGCTTCTTTCGCGAAGAGCTGGAACCAAACATCGATCAATGGGAAAAAGACGGATCTCTGCCCAGGGAGTTCTGGCTCAAGGCTGGCGAGAATGGTTTCCATTGTTGCGGCATTCCGGAACAGTATGGCGGACCCGGTGCGGATTTCCTGTACAACATGGTGCTGTCGGAAGAAGTAGGCTACGCCATTGGCGGTGCCAGCGTGGGATTTTCAGTTTCCTCAGACATCGTTTCCTATTACATCCTGCACAGCGGTAGCGAAGAACAGAAACAGTACTGGCTGCCCAAAATGGTCAGCGGTGAGGCAATAGCCGCAATCGGCATGACCGAACCCGGTTGTGGCAGCGATCTCAAGGCGATACGAACCACGGCTGTGAGAGACGGTGATGAATATGTTATCAACGGTCAAAAAACTTTTATTACCAATGGACAGAATTGCGATTTTGTCCTGTTGGCCTGTTCCACGAACCCGGATGCTGGTGCCAGAGGCATTAGTCTGATAATCGTTGAGAGCGACAGAAATGGTTTCAAGCGTGGCCGCAATCTGGAGAAGATCGGCCAGAAAGCCGCGGACACCTCAGAATTGTTTTTCAGCGATGTTAGAGTTCCTGCCGCAAATCTGCTGGGCCAGGAAGGCGGGGGTTTTGCGGTACTCATGAATGAACTACCGCGGGAGCGTATTACTATTGCCTGCCGCGCCCTGGCAGAGGCACAGCGAGCATTCGAACTGACTTGCGAGTATGTGAAGGAGCGCAAGGCGTTCGGCAGTCAGATCTTCGAGTTTCAGAATACCCAATTCAAATTGGCAGAAGTGAAAACCAGTCTTGCGGTAGGCTGGGCTTACCTGGATCAATGTCTTGCCAGGATCATTGCGGGCAAGTTGACTCCGGAAGAAGGCGCGATGGCGAAATTATGGACTACCGAAACTGGTAACAAGATTGTCGATGATTGTCTGCAATTCTTCGGTGGCTATGGCTATATGAGAGAATCCCCGATTTCCCGATTGTTTGTAGATTCACGCGTAAGACGAATCTACGGTGGATCGTCGGAGATCATGAAGTTAGTGATTGGAAGAACTATTTAGACCTATTGATCGGCCGAATGGCCGATCAATCCGGCTTTTAGCCGCAATCTGAAGCCACCGCCTTTAAGATTGTGGAGCATTCACAGCTATTGGAAAGGGCAGAGTATGAATGGTATTACCGCCTATGGCGCCTATATCCCAAGGGCGCGCTTGAGCAAACAGTCAATGGCTGAAACCAATGCATGGTTCGATGCCGGCCTGAAGTCGCTGGGCAAGGGTGAGCGAAGTATCTGTAATTGGGATGAAGATACGATCACCATGGCCGTCGAGGCCGCCAGCGCCTGCCGAGCGGCTATGGGAGAACAGTCGGTTAGCGCACTCTACCTGGCCTCTACGACGTTTCCATTTCTGGATCGTCAGAATTCGGTGCTGGTTGCCGAGGCGCTGAATATGGACAGGACCTTGCGCACCATGGACATTGGCGGATCGCAACGTGCCGCTACTTCTGCTTTGATTGCCTTATTAGAGGGCAGCGACGAAACCAGTGCTTTGTTGGTGGCCTCGGAGCATCGGCGCAGCAAGGCCGGATCTCGCGCAGAGATGTTATGGGGAGATGCAGCTGCCGCCGTCGCGATAGGTTCTGACAATGTCATCGCCGAGGTACTGGGGATCGAAACTCTGGCGGTGGACTTCGTGGATCATTACCGTGGAGATAAAGCCAGTTTCGATTACGGTTGGGAGGACCGTTGGATTCGTGATGAAGGATTCATGAAATCCGTACCGACTGCCGTCATTGCCCTGTTTGAAAAGTGTTCTGTAAGCAGCGAAGAAATCGATTACTTTATCCTTCCGACAGATCAGGCTCGCACACCGATGGGTCTGGCTAGAAAACTCGGCATCGATGGCGATGCGGTTGTCGATAATCAGATTTCGAACGTGGGCGTAACTGGAGCAGCCCAATCAATCCTGTTACTTGTCAAAACACTAGAGCAGGCGAAGGCGGGGGATCTTATCCTCGTCACCGGATTCGGTCAGGGCTGCGATGCCATTCTGTTAAGGGCGACCAAAGCCATAACCGACTTCAAGCCAGCACAGGGTGTCAGCAGAGCATTAGCCGCACGCCGCGAAGAAACCAACTACAACAAGCTTCTCAGCTTTAACAACCTGATCGAGCGGGAAACCGGAAAACGTGGTGAGGTGGATAAGCAGACCTATCTGTCAGGCTACAATAGACGCAAGGATCTGCTGACCAGCTTTATCGGAGGCAAGTGCCGAGAGTGCGGTACAGTACAAATTCCACGGGAGAAGTATTGCGTCAATCCCGAGTGTAATGCCCTGGACAGCCAGGATGACTACAGCTTTGCCGACAAGACTGGCACGGTGATGACCTGGACAGCAGATCGGCTAACCTTTGACTGGAATCCACCGGCGTACTTTGGCATGGTACAGTTCGATGGCGGGGGTAAACTGATGATGGACTTCACTGAAGTTGAAGAAGGCAGCATCGATTCCGGCTCGAAGGTCTCGGTGCATTTCAGGATCAGGCAATTCGATCCGCAGCGCGGATTCAGAAAATATTTCTGGAAGGCAGTAATAGAAGAATAGAAATGGTGAATTAAATGGCAAGCGGAATAAAAGACAAGGTAGTGATTCTTGGCATGGGCTGCAGCAAGTTTGGTGAGCGCTGGGAATCCAGCCCGTCAGATCTGATGGTGGAAGCCTTCGAGGAATGCCTCGGGGATGCCGGAATTGAGCGGGATCAGATCGAGGCAGCCTGGTTTGGTGCCGGCATCGATTCATTCAATGTTGGTTCCAGCGCCATGCCCCTGGCCATCGCGCTACGCCTGAATTACATCCCCGTGACCAAGGTGGAAAATATGTGCGCTACCGGCACCGAAGCATTTCGAGGTGCTGTCTATGCGGTTGCCTCCGGCGCCTGTGATATTGCACTGGCGCTGGGTGTAGAAAAACTTAAAGACACCGGCTACGGCGGTTTGCCGCAGCGTACCCGGGGAGTCGAGAATGACATGTACTGGCCGAATCTGTCGGCACCGGGTGCCTTCGCGCAGCTGGCGTCCGGTTACCGAGCCAAACACCATCTGAACAAGGATGACCTCAAGCGAGCCATGGCTCACGTGTCGGTGAAGAGTCACGCCAATGGGGTAAAGAATCCGAAGGCCCATTTGCAACGAGAGATTACCGAAGAACAGGCGGTGAATGCGCCCTTTATCGCTGAGCCTATCGGCCTGTTCGATTGCTGCGGGGTAAGCGATGGCTCTGCCTGTGCCATCGTCACCACACCAGAGATTGCCAGGAGTCTCGGCAAGGAAAACCTGGTTTCGGTGAAGGCGTTGCAGCTGGCGGTTTCTAATGGCACCGAAGCGAGTCACGAAAGCTGGGACGGTTCCTACTTGAAGACTACACGCATCGCTTCGCAGCGTGCCTACACCGAAGCCGACATCAGCAAACCCCGCGAAGAGATCACCATGACCGAAGTGCACGATTGTTTCTCTATTACCGAGCTGGTCACCATGGAAGACTTGCAGCTGGCAGACGAGGGCAAGGGTGTTAATGCTGTTCTCGACGGCAATTTCGATGCCGACGGAAACACTCCCTGCCAGATCGACGGTGGATTGAAGTGTTTCGGCCATCCCATCGGTGCATCCGGACTGCGTATGATTTACGAAAACTACCTGCAACTACAGGGTCGTGCCGGTGCGCGTCAGCTTGACAATCCAAAACTTGGTTTAAACCATAACCTGGGTGGCTTTCCCCATCAGAACATCTGCTCTATCTCCATAGTAGGGCCGTTATAAAAGCTCAACACTGTGCCTGACACCGATAAACCCAGAATGGAAATAAAATCTGGTGACTCTACGCCGGGTCACATCGAAGTCGCATCCAGCCTCTTCGATCGTCTGCAAGAACTGACCGATGAATCGGTTACGGTAATAAAAGCTAACTGTACACGAGACGGAAAACTGCAAGCAGAGCGATTGGACCGTTTTCAGAATGGCTGCTATGAATTGGCTTTTTGCGAAGCCGAAATTGCCGCGGCTCGCGCGACATTGAACTATGTAAGTAAGCATCGCGACAAGGGCCTGGTACGCGGGATAGTGCTGATGTTCTGTGCAGACACACTCAAGTCAGTGTTAAACCGTTTCTTGAGTTATGGCACGGACCTGGGAGTGCATCGAAAGCGAGCACAGGCTATTTACGATGATCCCCAGACCCTGGAATTTCTCGATTTCCACTCTTGGGCACCAACCGCGGCGGGCCTGGGTGCCTGCATCGTTGAGGAAAATATCACCGCACTTCCCAGTTCGCTGAACGAAGAGAAACAACTGGTGCGCGATACGTTTTCGCGCTTTGCCGACGAGGTTGTTGCACCGCTGGCGGAAGAGATTCACCGCAAAGACACAGACATTCCAGAACAGATCATTAAGGCGGCAGCCGAGCTGGGTTGCTTTGGTACCTGCATTCCCGAACGTTTCGGCGGTCTGCAACCGGATGATCACTCAGACAGCCTCAGTATGATCGTGGTTACCGAAGAATTATCCCGTGGCTCCCTCGGAGCGGCCGGTAGTCTGATAACCCGTCCCGAGATTGCCGCTCGTGCACTGCTTGCAGGAGGTACGGGCGTACAACAACAAAAGTGGCTGCCACCTCTGGCCAGCGGCGAAATGCTCTGTGCGATTTCCATAAGCGAACCGAATACCGGTTCCGATGTGGCGGCTGTTTCTTTAAAGGCAAAACCTGTAGACGGGGGCTGGCTTCTAAATGGCAGTAAAACCTGGTGTACGTTTGCCGGTCGTTCCGAACTTATCGTACTGCTGGCTCGCACTAATCCCGATACCTCGCTTGGTTACAAAGGCTTGAGCATGTTCCTGTTGGAGAAACCTGCCTATGCCGGCAAAGAATTCGAGTACCAACAGGAAACGGGCGGTACGTTAACTGGCAAAGCAATCGCCACGTTGGGTTATCGGGGGATGCATTCCTACGATCTGTTTTTTGAAGATTTTTTTGTGCCGGCAGAAAATCTGGTTGGTGAAAAGGACGGAGAGGGCAAGGGTTTCTATTACACTATGGCTGGATTTTCTGGCGGTCGGCTGCAGACAGCGGCGCGTGCCACGGGTGTCATGCAGGCCGCATTTGAATCTGCGCTGAGTTATGCGCAGGAACGCCAGGTGTTTGGCAAGTCGGTAGCCGATTTTCAACTGACCCAGATCAAACTGGCAAGGATGCTGGCTACGATTACCGCTTGCAGGCAGCTCAGTTATGAAGTGGCTGAATCGATGGATAGGGGTGAGGGCCAGATGGAAGCCAGCCTGGTAAAACTCTTCGCCTGCCGGGCTGCCGAATGGATATCCCGAGAAGCAATGCAAATACACGGCGGCATGGGCTATGCCGAAGAGAGTGCGGTGAGCCGTTACTTCGTAGACGCCCGGGTGCTATCGATATTCGAAGGCACAGAAGAGGTGCTGGCGCTGAAGGTCATCGCCAGAGGATTGATCGAGAAGGCATAAGGAGCCTCTGAACAAGTATATGACCACTCTGGCCTACAGCCAATGTCGCTATAAAGGCGCACTGGCGCAGTCAGGTGTCGACCTTTCAAGTCAGTGCAACGCCGAGAGCGGGATTGGCTGTAGGCCCCTTCGGGCGGGGCCTGTCGTGCCCCGCCGCGTCGTTGTCGTACTTGCCAAGGACGATGCCATTACCGGCGCACGACGCCTAGCGGCAGAGCGCGATAGACTCCCGCAGACTGGCCATATACTTGTTCAGAGGCTCCTAATACTAATTTGTGACAGATAGAAGGAAGCAAGACACAATGAGTTCCCAACTTTTGCAAGACAA
>PBYU01000076.1 GCA_002730035.1 Gammaproteobacteria bacterium
ATTGAGGCGGTAAAGCGGAGTCGACTGCGCAACAATTTGTTGTGAATTCCTTGAACGAATAACTATGATCCATCAATTAATTTAGCAGCTGATTAGGCGTATTTCTTGCACTCTCGGTGATTAAATATTGGTCCGAGAATCGGCCCTGGATGAGGGGGCTTATAATGTTGCAAATCGATCGTGAATTAGCACCAAAATGACCACTTTCCGAAAGGCCAGATTGTAACATGAATCCACCGTGAAAAGACACTCTTCCAGGCTTTTTTAGCACCAAAAAAGCCCTTATGTTTCAATATGTTCAATCACATTTGCCGAGCAAGATAAAGGGGCGCTATTTTAAGGATTTGAGGGTATAATCGCGACCCTGCCGGGCGGCTGATTTCGACCCGGTGTGACCCCATGCAGGCTGTCTGAAAGGCCCGGAACGGCGATTTACAGAGAAGCAAAAGAGAATAACAAGAGAAGTAAATTTGAACACTAAAACCCCACTCGAAGCAGACTTGCTCATTCACGCCAAATGGACACTTCCCATGGTCCCTGCAGGGCTTGTTCTGGATGACCATTCAATTGCAGTTAAAGACAAAAAAATTATAGCCGTGTGTGGCACTGCACAGGCCCGGAAAACTATACGTGCAACACAGACCATCGAGCTACCTCAGCACGTTCTCATCCCAGGTCTGGTTAATGCCCATGGCCATGCGCCGATGGCTCTGTTCAGGGGTGTAGCCGATGACATTCCACTAAAACAGTGGCTGGAAGAGCACATCTGGCCATTGGAAGGCAAACTGGTCGACCGACAGTTCGTTCACGAGGGCGCCAGCCTGGCAATCGCCGAGATGATAAGTGGGGGAATTACCTGTTTTGCCGACATGTATTTCTATCCTGGTGAAGTGGCAAAGGCGGCGCTGGATGCACATATACGTGTTCAGCTGGCCAGCCCTATCCTGGATTTTCCAACCGTATGGGCACAAGATGCCGATGAGTACATCCTCAAGGCAACTCAATTGCACGATGATTTTCGTAGCAGTGACTTGATCTATACCGCATTCGGACCTCACGCGCCCTATACAGTCTCTGATGCTCCCCTGCAAAAACTCGCCATGCTGGCAGAAGAACTGGACGTACCGATCCATATGCATGTGCATGAAACGGCACAGGAAGTGGCAGACGCCGTGGCAGAAGATGGCAGGCGCCCACTACAACGACTCAATCAGCTGGGATTAATCACGCCACGCTTACTGTGTGTGCATGCAACCCAGCTGCTGGATGCAGAAATGGACCTGCTTAATGAACAGGGAGCGAGTGTCATTCACTGCCCAGAATCCAATCTGAAGTTAGCCAGCGGTTTTTGTGAGGTGGCAAAATTGCTAGGAAAGTCAGTCAACGTTGCGCTGGGTACTGATGGCGCCGCCAGCAATAATGACCTGGACCTGTTTTCCGAAATGCGCACGGCGGCATTGGTGGCCAAGGCTGTCGCAGACGATGCCAGCGCTGTGCCAGCACAACAGGTATTGGAGATGGCTACCATTAACGGTGCGAAGGCACTGGGAATAGAGCATCTAATCGGCAGTATTGAGATCGGCAAATTCGCCGATATCGCAGCAGTAAATCTCGATGAATTGAATACGGCCCCACAAAACAATCCCCAGTCACACCTGGTCTATGCTGCCAAATCATCCCAAGTGTCCCACGTCTGGTGCGGTGGTGTGGCAATACTGGAAGAGGGTAATCTACAGACACTGGATAGCGCACTACTGCATACCACAGCGCGATCCTGGCAGTCGAAAATTGCTGACTCAGAGCAATAGAGAAAATAATGGAAAACGTCGACGAACTGGAAATCAAGAAATTCGAATCTCTCGCTGCGCGCTGGTGGGATCCCGATAGCGAATTCAGGCCGCTGCATGAGATAAATCCACTACGACTGAATTACATCAGCCAGCAGGTGAACCTGGCGGGAAAGCATGTTCTCGATATTGGCTGTGGCGGCGGCATTCTTGCTGAGGCTATGGTGCACCATGGTGCGAAGGTGACGGCGATCGATCTCGCCGAAGCGTCATTGTCAGTCGCCAGATTGCACCAACTGGAGAGCGGGCTCGATATTGACTATCTTAACTCATCCGCAGAACAGCTGGCCGCCAAAAGCAAACATAAGTTTGATGTCATTACCTGCCTGGAAATGCTCGAACACGTACCCAATCCCGCATCGGTTATAGAGGCGTGCGCCAGACTGATAAAGCCTGGCGGACTGGTGTTTTTCTCAACCATCAATCGCAACCCAAAATCCTATCTGTTCGCGATATTGGGAGCCGAGTATCTGCTCAAACTGCTGCCCAAGGGCACTCACGACTATGGTAAATTTATCAAGCCATCAGAACTGGCTCTGTGGGGCCGAGCCTGTAACTTGCAGCTGACAGATCAAATAGGCATAGGATACAACCCATTGAATCGCCGCTATGCTCTGGAAAGCAACATAGACGTGAACTATATTGCCTGTTACAGCAAACCCGAGTAGCAATCATGTCGCTGCGAACTTCCATAGAATGCGTGTTATTTGACCTGGACGGCACATTAGTCGATACGGCACCAGACTTTGTCTTAGTCGTAAACCGGCTTCTAGCTGAGCATGACAAACTGCCCATTGATACTGAACTGGTTTATCAGACAGTTTCCGATGGAGCCAGAGCCCTGGTGAAACTCGCTTTTGACATTACCGAAGAGCACGAATCGTTTGCTGAACTGAGTCAGCGGCTATTGGGTTTATATTATGAGCAACTACAAGACACGCAGGCCTTGCTCTACCCTGGCATGGGAGACCTGTTGAGCAAGCTCGATGATGCTGAGATTGGCTGGGGCATAGTGACCAATAAACCTCAGAAGTACTCCACGGTGTTACTGGAAAAGCTAAACCTCTTATCGCGTTGCAAATCGCTGGTCTGCCCAGAACATGTAGTGAATCGCAAGCCACATCCGGAACCTATCCTGTTAGCCTGCCAGCAACTGGGTTGTTCTACAGAGCGCACGGTGTACATTGGAGACCATATTCGTGATATCCAGGCAGCGAAGAATGCCGATGTCATCGCCATCGCAGCAGCATATGGATATCTTGCCACTGATGCCAAGGCTGAGGAGTGGTATGCCGATTTTATCTTGCACTCAGCCGATCAAACCGAATCCCTACTCAACTTACTGAAATTCGCTTAAGCGATGTTTGACTATCTAGCTCCAGCAGATCTCTTGGAAGGCAAATCCATTCTCATTACCGGCGCCAGCGATGGCATCGGCAGAGCCTGTGCGACCTGCTTCGCCAATCACGGCGCCACGGTGATCCTGCTGGGGCGTTCCCAGGGCAAGCTGGAAGCAGTGTATGATGAAATTGAGAAACAACAGCCAGGAAAAGTAATCATTCATCCCCTGGATTTTGCTACGGCACAAGCGGATGACTACAGGGTACTCGCAGACTCCCTGGGACAACAAATCGGCAGCCTGGATGGCTTACTGCACAACGCTGCTCTGTTAGGCGCCAGAAATCCAATCGAATTTTATCCAGATCAGGATTGGCAACAGCTGATGCAGGTGAATGTCAATGCCGCCTTCTCTCTGACCAAGGCATTATTGCCCGCGCTTAGCAACTCGGTGGACGCACGGTTACTGTTTACTTCTTCCAGTGTAGGACGGGTCGGACGCGCCTATTGGGGCGCCTATGCGGTTTCAAAATTTGCCGTGGAAGGACTGATGCAAACACTTGCTGATGAGCTGGTCAACACCTCCTCCATTCGCGTCAATAGTCTGAATCCGGGTGGTACTCGTACCGCCATGCGACGCTCGGCGTATCCAGCGGAAGACCCGCAAACACAACCCACTGCCGAGTCCCTCATGCCGGTCTATCTGTACCTGTTAAGCCCTGCAGCACAAACCATTCACGGGCAGGCGTTGAATGCGCGAGACTTCGACCCCACAACCGTGATGTCAGACTAGCCCGGTTGTTTCACCAGATTCCGTAGCGAGGGCGTTCCAGGGTGCGCGATCTGTGGAGTTCGCGGTCGCTCCTGCGCATCCCTGCGCTCGCGGCATACCGTTCATCCTGAACATAACTGAGAAGCGCGTAGGCGTACTCGTGCAGTACGTTGAGCGCGGTGAAGGAGTGAACTCTGCAAAGAGCGTGCCCTGGGGCGGCGACATGCATGGACGCATTAATGCCGCGAGCGCAGGGATGCGCAGGAGCGGCCGCAGTAGGAATTTGGTCTTGCTGTAAACAAGAGTGGTGAAATATCCAGGCTTAAGCACTCGGCCTTCCGTTATCACTTATCCGGGGTTTACAAGCTTCAGCAGTTTGTCTATTTCATGCCTGGATAGCTCACGGAATTGGCCTCTGGTAACAGTACTCGGGATAAAAATGGGACCGAAACGCACTCGCTTCAATCGGCTCACCTTCAATCCCTGCGACTCCCATAATCTGCGGACTTCCCGGTTTCTGCCTTCCATGAGCACGACGTGATACCACTGATTGATTCCTTCACCGGCATAGAATTGTACATCAGTAAAGCGGCATAAGTGATCGTCGATGATTATGCCTTCGTGCATGCGCTGAAGCATATCGGGAGTCACTTCCCCCATAACTCGTACCGCGTACTCACGTTCAACTTGCGAACTGGGGTGGCTTAGTCGGTTGGCAAGCTCTCCGTCGGTGGTAAACAACAACAAACCACTGGTATTGATATCCAGCCGGCCTATAGACACCCAACGGCCGTGCTTGATCGGTGGCAGCTTATCGAAAACCGTGGGTCTCCCTTGCGGATCTTTGCGCGTACAGATCTCATCTTCGGGCTTGTTATAGAGCAGCACACGCTGCTCCCCACGAATTTTTCCCTGAGGTGAGAGCTTCTTGCCGTCGACAAGGACTTTATCCGACTCTTCGACACGTTCTCCTACTACAGCAACCTTGCCATTGACCTTGACTCGACCCGCGGCGATCCAACCTTCAATTTCGCGGCGCGAACCAAAACCCGCTCTAGCCAGAACCTTTTGTAATTTCTCAGACATGAATTCAGCTTATGGTGTACGCGTGTAGATAGCCATGCTTACCTGTCGAAGTCTTCCTCGTCGTCAACATCGGGCGCTTCACTGTCGTGGTCTGCCTCGAGGTCTCCGTCAGAACTGGGCTCGGGATTGTCAGAGTTTTCATGGTTTTCTGGCTGAGCCCACTGATTCTGTTCAGCAGCTTCCTCTGGCGCGGTGGATTGTGGCTCTTCTGGCTCGTGTGGAAATTCTTCAGTCTGTTCTTCTAATACAGTTCCATCGTCGTGTTGACCGAGTTCAGTTACAGCGAATTCTCCAGCCAATGCCGAATCACCCGCTTCTCCCTCTGTGTCCTGTTCTTGTTGCTCATCTTCGCCCAACTCGTCGTCCAAGGTCTGCAACTCTTCTGGCAAGCCCATCTTCAAGATTTCATCGAGCGGTTTCTTGGAGAGCTCTACGGCTTCTTCTTCTGCGAGCATCTCAGCATCTTCAGTTGCGCTCAATTCATAACTGTTCTCGCCGACTACCTCCTCTGGCAACTCGAGAATTCGTCGGTCTGCCAGATCATCTTCAAGGTCGAGTTCCTGTTCTGACTTGCCCAGATCCTTGATTTCCGAAAGCGGAGGCAAATCCTGCAGATTCTTCAGGTTGAAGTAATCGAGAAATTGCCGGGTGGTAGCGAACATTGCCGGCCGACCGGGCACGTCCCGATGACCCACTACACGCACCCATTCCCGATCTAACAGGGTTCGAATGATATTGGGGCTCACCCCGACCCCCCTGATTTCTTCGATGTCACCGCGGGTAATAGGCTGCCGGTAGGCAATCAGTGAGAGCGTCTCCAGTAACGCACGAGTGTAACGAGGTGGCCTCTCTTCCCATAGCTTGGCAATCCACTCGCTCAGCTCCTGCTTAACCTGAAAACGAAAACCCGAGGCGACCTCCTTTAATTCGAATCCGCAATCGTCGCATTCTGCCGAGATTGCTTGCATTACAGCTTTCAGCTCTTTTCGATCCGGTCGTTCATGTTTGCTGAACACCTGAGCGATGTTGTCCAGCGAAAGCGGCCTGCCGGCGGCCAACAGTAGGCCTTCGACGACCATCTTAACCTTGTTATCTACATCGCTCATTGGCTCGCCACCCTGGCTCGTACGCTTCAAATTCTGGATTTCAAATGGATCGGTCCGAATGGATCCGTCTGCACCATTTCAATCAATGAATCTTTCATCAACTCCATTACTGCCAGAAAGGTCACTACCACACCTAGCCGACCTTCTTCTTTTACCAGCAGTGATACCAGCGGAACGAACTTGTGCTCAGAGATGCGCACTAGTATTTCCGACATTTTCTCTCGAGTGGAGAGGGTCTCCATCTGGATATGGTGATGCTCAAACATATCTGCCCGACGCAGCACGCCAGCCAGCGAAATGAGAATATCCTGCAACGCGACATCCGGATCTGGTGTAATTCGCTCAATCTGGGGCAGTGCGGCATTGGCCCGGTAGAAATTCCGGTCCATGCGAGGCAAGGCATTGAGATCCTCTGCCGCTTGCTTGTAACGCTCGTACTCCTGCAAGCGGCGAATGAGCTGCATACGCGGATCGCCTTCTTCGCTGTCCTCCTCTTCCTGCCTTGGCAACAGAATGCGCGACTTGATTTCCGCCAGCATGGCAGCCATTACCAGATACTCTGCAGCGAGTTCGAACTGACTGGCCTGCATCAATTCCACATAGGCCATGTATTGATCGGTGATATCTGCGACTTTGATCTCGAGGATATCGATGTTTTGCCGCTTGATCAGATACAGCAACAGGTCCAGAGGGCCTTCAAATGCTTCGAGGAAAATCTCCAGCGCGTCCGGTGGAATATACAGATCCTTTGGCATCTCGGTGATGGCCTCGCCAGCGACAAAGGCAAAAGGTAATTCCTGTTGCTCAGGGGTGTTCGGGTCGTTTTCTTGGGGGGTACTCGGAATCCCTTGTGGTTCAAGGTTTTCCGTTTCAGTCTCGGTACCGGTAGTCGTCAATCTGCTGGTCTGCTCGATTCTTCTAATGGAGTGTTTGTTTGTAACGCGTTGGGCGAAATTTTACCTCACTTTTTCGAAAAGCTCACGCATGGAAGTGATTATCACCAACCTACCAGGCCCATCGCCGAACGCACTTCATGCAGCGTTTCCCGGGCGGTTTCTCTGGCTGTCTCGCCACCTTCGACAATTATCGATCTGACCAGGTCTGAATCTTTCTCATATTGCTGTGCTTGCTTCTGAATTGGTTCCAGTTCACTCACGATAGCATCGATGACCGGTTTCTTGCATTCCAGACAGCCGATGCCAGCACTCTTACAACCCTCGACAACCCATTCTCGGGTCTCGTCAGTGGAGTACGTTGCATGCAGTTGCCACACCGGGCACTTGGCTGGATCTCCGGGATCGGTCAATCTCACCCGCGCCGGGTCAGTTGGCATCGTGCTAATCTTCTTCTGCACGTCTTCCAGCGGTTCCCGCAAGCAAATGGTATTGCCATAGGACTTGGACATCTTCTGTCCATCGAGTCCAGGCATCTTGGACGCCGGAGTGAGCAGTGCTTGGGGCTCTGCCAATATCATCTTGCCACCGCCTTCGAGATAACCAAACAGGCGCTCCCGATCGCCTATCGATATGTTTTGCTGCTCCGTCAGCAACGCCTGAGCCTTTTCCAGAGCCTCATGATCACCCTGCTCTTGGTAGGCAGTACGCAGGTTCGAATAGAGGCGCGCTGCCTTCTTGCCCATCTTGCCCACGGCTGCCTCGGCATTTGCTTCGAATCCAGGTTCTCTGCCATACATATGATTGAAGCGCCTGGCGACTTCACGGGTTAGTTCGACGTGGGCGACCTGATCGGCTCCCACGGGAACGAAACCGGCCCGATAGATGAGAATATCTGCAGCCTGTAACAGGGGGTAGCCGAGAAATCCGTAGGTATCCAAATCCCGTTCCTGCAGCTTTTCCTGTTGATCCTTGTAGCTGGGAACTCGCTCCAACCAGCCCAGTGGAATCAGCATGGAAAGCAATAGGTGCAGTTCGGCATGCTCAGGAATTTTCGATTGCACGAATAATGCGGCAGAACCGGGATTCACCCCCACCGCCAGCCAATCGATAACCATGTCGATAATATTGTCTTCGATGATAGTGGGATCACCGTAATGGGTGGTGAGTGCATGCCAATCGGCTACGAAGAAGAAACAATCGTACTCGTGTTGTAATTTAACCCAGTTATTGAGTACTCCGTGCAGATGACCCAGATGCAATCGTCCGGTAGGACGCATCCCCGACAATACTCGCTGCTGCGAATCCACTGTAGACAATTCACTCTCCCTCGGTGCTCAGCGCCAGTTTCCACGTTGAACATTGAAAATCATAGTACTGGAAATCACTGCCCTGCAAATTATACCCTGTCATTAGAGAAATGGTTCAGGATCTCCTTTACCCACTCTCAAAACTTCTGGCACGCCCTCGACCAGATCGACCATGGTGGTCGGCTCCAGGCCGCAGGCGCCCCCGTCAATAATGAGATCAACCTGCTTGCCTATTTTCAGGCGCATCTCATAGGCGTCAAACAGTTGCTCTTCCTCGCCCGGCAGATTCAGGCTGGTACTCATGATTGGCTCACCCAGTGCAGCCAGAATCGCCTGGGCAATGGCGTTGTCAGGCACTCTTAGCCCAATGGTCTTTCGCTTCGGGTGCATCAGCCGCCGCGGCACTTCCGGTGTCGCCTTCAAAATAAATGTGTAGGGCGCGGGAGTGTAAGCCTTGAGAATTCGATAGGCACTATTGTGGACCCTGGCGTAAAGCGATAGTGAAGAGAGGTCGGCACAGATCAAGGTAAAATTGTGTTTCGAATCCAATTGCCGAATGCGGCGAATTCGCTCCAACGCTGACTTGTCCCCAATATGACAGCCCAGTGCGTAGCCGGAGTCGGTTGGATAGACGATTACCCCGCCGTTCAGCAGCACTTCCACTGCCTGCTTAATCACCCGCGCATCCGGATTCTTCGGATGCACCTGAAGAAAATCTGTCATGTTTTTTGGGTCTACCTGAACTCTTCTACTAAACTCAGACACAAGGCTTGCCAAAAGCAGCCTTCTGACGAAAGGCATCGCGCACGGCGACGACCATAAAAAATCGAGAGTGATTCTATTACAAAAGACGTTGTGCAGGTACTAAGGACCCTCTGATCAATTCAATGGCTACTCTTGCTTACAGCAAAACCGTTCTACAGGAGTCTGCCCTGTGCTGCTGCAAGGCCCAATCTCAGGGAATGGGCGTCGTCCTTGGCAGGCGCGACAACGCCGCAACGCTGCGCGCCAGGTCCTGTCCGGCGGGGCAACGCTCAAACCAAAGCACT
The DNA here is from genome assembly GCA_002730035.1 of Gammaproteobacteria bacterium. Lineage (GTDB taxonomy): Bacteria > Pseudomonadota > Gammaproteobacteria > Pseudomonadales > Pseudohongiellaceae > UBA9145. The sequence goes on from PBYU01000076.1 coordinate 9,402, forward strand.
TTCTTGACAGGTCGGCGCATGCCTGCGAAAGTGCGCCTTGACAACGGAACCGGCTTCCTGGAATCAATGTATTCAAGACAATGAAGCAATTTATCGACTATATACCCCTGCTGGTATTCTTTACTGTTTGGGCGATGGATGAACGACTCATCACTGTGGCGGGCTACGAGCACGGCGTGGGCGGTATATTCAGCGCTGCTGAATTTTTGTTGGGCGCATCGATACTCGTCTATGGATCGCTATTTTTGTTCCAGAAACGGCTCGACAAATTTCAGTGGATCACCCTGGTAGCCATAGTGCTATTTTGTACACCGACCATAATTTTCAGGAACACTGTCTTTCTCAAATGGAAGGCTCCCATAGTTAACTGGATATTCGCCAGCATCTTTATCGCATCACGGTTCTTCGGTGATAAGCCGGCGATCGAACACATGATGGGACATGCAGTTAACGCCCCGAAAGAATTGTGGCATAAACTGAATACGATCTGGATTTATTACTTCATGATCCTCGGTGCGGTGAATCTAGCTGTCGCGTTCACCCTAAGTGAAGCGTTATGGATTCAATTCAAGGTTTTTGGAAACCTGATTCTGACTTTTATTTTTGTGCTCGGACAAATGCCCCTGCTTGCCAAATACATCGAGGTCGAAGACGAAGAACCGGCCGAATCAGCCAACGAAGAGTCTGTCTGACACTATAGAGGGTCCCTTTTATCTACTACGCCATAATGAGTGAAGACGTGGAAGACAGCCTGGGTAAGCGACAATCTGCCAGATCGGCACACCTGGATAGACTCAATAGCCTGGCAGACCAGAAACGCCTGATGGTGGCAGGTCCACACCCGTCAACCGATAGCCCGGAGCCCGGCGATGCCGGATTCAGTGGCAGCCTGGTGATTGCCGAATTCGACTCTCTGGAACAGGCCCAGGCCTGGGCCGATGCCGATCCGTATGTCGCGGCGGGTGTCTATCAGAATGTCAGGGTTAAACCCTTCAGGCGGGTTTTGTAATCCGCCAACTATTTTTCCACGCCTAGTAACGCCGCTTTCAAATCTGGAAACGCGGCATCCAGAATCTGATTCCATGCTTGTAGTTG
>PBYU01000077.1 GCA_002730035.1 Gammaproteobacteria bacterium
AGATGAACTCTTAAATGGTGAGATTTTTGATACACTTCTTGAGGCAAAGGTATTGATTGAACAGTGGAGGAAAGAATATAATATGATCAGACCTCACAGTTCATTGGGGTATCGACCGCCAGCACCAGAAACGTTTGAACCTATGCCCTCAGTTTCCGCTGCGCTACAACTGACGGCATAGAAAATCATCACTCTACGGGTGGTACTAATATTTAGGGTAGGTCAATATTTAACCAGTAGATAGGGGTATAATTGATTGCCCACTGTACCAGCGCTTAACCTCAAAAGATAATATGACATTAAGTAAGAGAGAACTTTATAAGTAGAGCGAAGAATACGAACCTCAATATTACAATCTTTACAAGAAAGCAATGGATGCGACTGCTCAATCAGATGGTTTTCTCAAATCCAAATCTGTAATCTGTACTCTTGTGAAGGCTTTATAGTGAATAACAAGGATTTATGTAAGAGAAATGAAGATTTTTTTAAGTAAAATAAATGATTGGAGCTAATCGTCTGATATTGAACTTGTAAGAGAAGCAATATAGTCACTGAGAAAAGGGGTCCTTTGGACAAACGAAATATTCTCATCACTGTTACTGGGTTAACTCCTCAAGTTATAACCGAAACTTGTTACTATTTATTTATTAAAAAGCGTCCAAAAATAAAAATAACTGAAGTTATGCCCATTACAACTGCTTATGGGAAGAAATTAATTATCAAGACTCTTTTAAATCCAACTAATGGGAAATTCTATCAATTTTGCCACGACTATAGTATAAACCCCAATAGTATTAATTTTAATAAAGAATCCATAATAGTCCTGAAAGGAAAAGATAGGAAAGACCTCAGCGACATTCGAACAAAAATTGATAATGAATATATCTCAAGTCAAATTAATGATTTAATTAAAAACATAACTAAAGATATAAATACTTCTTTATTCTGTTCTATCGCAGGTGGAAGAAAAACTATGGGTGTTTATCTTGCCTCTGCTCTGCAATTATATGGTAGAAAACAGGATATCCTCTCACATGTTCTCGTCTCTCCAAATGAATTTGAAAATCACAAAGATTTTTTCTACAAACCCAAAAAGGATCTCTGGCTTAACGCCTCAGATGGCAAAAGAATAAATACAAGGAATGCTAAAATAGAGCTTGCCGAAATTCCTCTCATTCGTCTGCGTGAAAGATTTACGGATCAGGGAACAGAAAAGAAAACATCATTTTCTGAAACGATTAGCAATTTTCAAAATAAAATTGATACATCTATTGCCCTGACTTCGCTCAGCCTTAACCATGCAAGTTTGTCTGTTTGTGCGGGCAACTCCATAGTAAAGCTTTCTCCAATACAGTATGTAATCTATCGGTATTTTATTAATTTAAAAAAGGAGAATTGTAAGCATCCCAAGCGTTCAAATTGTGAGGGCTGCTTAGACTGTTATCCTGAGATATATGAATTAGAAGACGACGAGTTCCGTATTAAACTGACGGAATATTATTCAGAAATATTTAAAAAAGAAGAATCGGGATTGCTTGAAAACATGAAAAAAGTTTGGCTAAAAAGAAATAATATTATTTCAACTAATCTACGCACAAATATATCGAGAATTAATAAGGTATTAAAGACCGGTTTGTCTGATGCTGAGTACTACTTTTGTAAAATAGATAATGTTGCTGAAAGAAGACCGGCAAAGTATGGGATAAGAATTGATAAAGGTAATATTGCGGAAATGTTTCAGTAATATTACAACTGTTGATAACACTTTACGATAGCACTATATTAAGCAATGAAATATTTTGCGTAAATATCTAAATTAGGAATTTATAAAATGAAGGAACAAATAAAGGAAGCCCTTAATCATGTGACCTTTAAGACGTATCAGCTGAATTTAGAGTCGCAAACAAACATTTCACTTCCATCATTTAAAGGGTCTACTTTTAGAGGCGGGTTTGGATATGCCTTTAAAAAAGTGGTATGCGCTATTAAAAATACATGTTGCCAAGAGTGTTTATTAAAAACAAGATGCCTTTATATAAAAATATTTATCTCTCCCACTCCAGAGAACGCGGTGGTGTTAAAAAGTAGCAGTAACATTCCACATCCTTTTATCATCACCGCTCCGGAAGAACAGAAAAATATTTATAACGAAAAGAAAATCATAAATGCAGGATTAACCCTTATCGGGCAATGCATAGACTATCTTCCTTATTTTATTTATACCTTTGATGAATTAGGTAAGAGAGGAATAGGAAAAGGTCGGGGCAAATACCATTTAATCTCGGCATTAGCGAACCTTAATGGCAGTACAATGGAAATATATAAAAATAATCTCCTAAAAGATGAGGGAAACCCTTATTCTGTGTTGGATTTGCTAAAGAGATTTAAGCCGTCGCCAAATAGAATTACTTTAGAATTCAAAACACCGATGAAGATAAAATATGGCAATCATTATGCAGACAGAATTGAGTTTCACTATTTAATTAGAAACCTGTTACGCCGTCTGTCGTCATTATCCCGCTTTTACTGTAAGGCGCCTCTGGATATAAATTTTCCTGCTATTATTAAGGAGGCGGAGAAAGTAAAAATAGTTAAATCCAATACACAATGGATTGATTTGTTTGTGCGAAAAACAAAAAGCCAGGACAGTAGAATGACCATAGGAGGGGTTACAGGAAAGACCGTTTATGAAGGTAACATAGAACCATATTTGCCAATTTTATTGTTAGGTGAACAATTAAGAGCAGGAAAAAATATCAGCTTTGGATGCGGGAGGTTTGAAATTCAAGGTTGAAAATTCAAATAAGAATAACTCTAATCTCGAATCATGCACTTTTAATTTTAAATAGAACTATTTTTAAAGAGATTTTATGAATGATAACGTTTACAAAATTGCTTTAGCTGGTTTTCTCCATGATATTGGAAAGTTCGCAGAAAGGGCATCAAGAAAAAAAAGTGGTACTTCAAAGATTGAAGCAGCTTTTTATCCTGATAAAGAATTTCTGAATAACAATATGGCTTTATATCAACCCTGCTATAAAGGCAATTATACCCACAGGCACTCAGTTTATACAGCTGCATTTGTCGATCATATTGAAAAATTATTACCAAAAGAATTTAATTCAACAAATTGGGGTATGGACGATCCATTGATTAACCTTGCTGCAGGACATCACAAACCGGAAACGTCAATGCAATGGATTATTGCTATAGCTGACAGAGTTAGCAGTGGCTTTGATAGAGCAGAATTTGAAGATTATAACAATCAAGTTAGAGTAAGAGATTACAAAAAAACGCGATTGTTAACTATATTTGAGGGAATTGCTATAGATGAGATCTGGAAAAAAGACAATCTTGAATCATTTAGATTTAGATATCCCCTTAGGGAGCTCACACCGGAAAATATTTTTGCCAAGGATAAGGATGAGTACCAGCTAATGAATGATGATCAGGCATCAAGGGAATATGAAAAATTGTTTTTTGATTTTGTTGATGCATTAGAGAAGTTGGAACATAAGCAAAATATTCCTCTGTGGTTTGAGCATTTTGACAGCCTTTTCATGATTTACACATCTCACATTCCTGCAGCAACAGTCGGAAAAGTGGTTCCAGATGTATCACTATATGATCACTCTAAAACAACCGCTGCTCTTGCCTCCTCTATATACCTGTATCATTTGCAAAACAATACTATGGAGATTGATAAAATTAAAGATTATGAAGATAAGAAGTTTTTGATAATATCAGGAGATTTTTATGGCATCCAGAATTTCATTTTCACAACAGGTGGAAGTACGAATAAAGCAGCAGCCAAACTCTTGAGAGGGAGGTCTTTTGCTGTATCTCTCCTGTCTGAATTGGCAGCAGATATGCTTTGCAGGGAAATAGGATTAACAACTGTATCCATTGTTTTAAATGCTGCCGGCAAGTTTACCCTCATAGCACCGAACATCGAAAAAACAAAGAATAAGATAAAAGTAATTGAAGATAAGATCAATGATTGGCTTGTATCGAATTTTTATGGGGAATCTTCTATAGGAATTTCGTTTACTGAGGCATCATGTAAAGACTTTGTGTCAGAAAAATTTTCTAACCTTTGGGATAAGCTTGGCAAAGAGTTGGAAAGAAAGAAGTCTCACAAGATTAACCTTGAAAAACATGGCGGCGTTATTGAGGACTATCTTGACCGATTTAACAATGATCTGGACAAAAAATTGTGTCCTTTCTGTGGCAAAAGGCCTTCAAGTCCTGGTCCTGAGGCAGAAGGTGACAAGTTATTGGATGATGATAAATCTGCCTGTAAGATATGCAGAGACCATATTTACATAGGAACATACCTTGTCAAAGCATCTAAAATCGCCATTACAAAACCGGATGCAGAAATTTATGGCGACAAACTGATGGAACCCATATTTGGGCAATATCAACTATCCTTGGATGTTACAGGCAAACTAAGTGATTTATCTCAAAAAGGAGTTCTATTAAAGTACTGGGATATTTCCATTCCGCAAGAAAATGAGATCAGCAAAAGAATAACCACAAAATTTATAAATGGTTATGTTCCTAAATATGCTAAAGACGATGAAACAGAAGAAATGATGAATAGACTTCTTCATGGGAATAAATCAGAGATGATAAAAAACGAATTGTTTGACGCAGTAGAAAAGAAATCTCCAAAAACATTTCATCACTTAGCCAAAATGGCATTAAACAAGAGAAGCGAAAAGCCAGACAAATTTTGTGGAATTGAAGCAATAGGAGCTTTGAAAGCCGATGTGGACAACCTGGGTTTGATTTTTTCGTGCGGGTTAAAGAGACTAAGCCTTTCAAGACTTGCAACTTTAAGCAGGCAAATGAACTATTATTTTGCAATCTTTATTCCCTATGTTTTAAGCACAAAAGATGAATTTAAAAACATATATACAGTATTTACTGGTGGCGATGATCTTTATTTAATCGGTCCCTGGAACAGAATTATTGATTTTTCAACATTCCTTAACAGGTCTTTTACGGATTATGTCTGCGGAAATAACCATATCACGATTTCATCTGGAGTAAGCATAGATAAACCAGGTGTACCTGTTCAATCTATTTCAGAAAGGGCTGAGGAGGCGCTTATGAAATCTAAACAGAATGACAGAAACTCTATAACACTCTTTGACGCATCTGTAAAATGGAATGATTTTGAGAAATTGAACGAAATAAAAAAGACCATTGAGTCATGGATTGATAATAAAGATATTAATAAATCTATGCTTTATAGATTAAATACCTTCATACGCTTAGCAAAGGAAGAAAAAGAGATTTTAGCAATTAAGGAAAGTATGGATATAGAAGATTGGGAATGCCTTAAATGGAAGGCACTGTTTAAATACAGCCTGATAAGAAATGTCGGTAAAGATTTTAAAGGTGATCAAAAAGAAAAATCCATAAAAGAAGTGGAAAAGGCGGCTTTATGGCTCGATCAATATAAAGAAGCCATGAGAATTCCAATTTGGCAGATTATTTATAATCAAAGATGAGGAGGGAAATATGCAAATAAAAAAATTCTGGAAGGACAAAGATAAAAAGCAGATTGAACCAGATCTTTTCTCTGAAAAGGCAGAGGAGTTAGCTAAAAAAATAGACGATGAGGGGAAAGGGGATAAAAAAACAAATAAACCCTCACAAATAAGAAAGTTTTTTGATGAAGTATTAAGATTTGACAGTATGTTAAAAGCGAATCCTTCTGATTTTGACAATATGTTGCCGTATATAAAAATGCTCAATGCAAAGGCGGCTTATGCAGAGGGAAGAGGGTTAATTTCAAGGGGATTTAGGGAATTTATTTCCAGTTCTCTGAACCTGGTTAGAGACAAAGATGATTTTAATGCATTTGCAGGACTATTTGAGGCTTTCATAGGATATTATAAATTTTATAGACGGTCAGAAGGAGGTGGAAGATGAAACTTTCAGCAATAAAAAAAATTGGAGGTACGATTATTTTGAAAAGCGGCCTTCACATCGGTTCTGGAAATATGGAAATGCATATAGGTGGAACGGATAGTCCTGTGATTAAGCATCCTCATACTCTGGAACCGTACATCCCCGGTTCCTCTTTAAAAGGGAAAGTCAGATCACTGCTTGAAATGGAAAGCGGGTTGATGATTTATACATCTGGGAATGTCATTTCAACAAAGATATTGCGAAAAGAAGTCATTCAAAAAAATCCGGAATTGAAAAAAAAAGGTGAAGCAATTATCAAAGTTTTTGGTACTGGAGGTGGAGGCAATGAAGATGAAACAGGGCTTGGTCCTACAAGGGTTACCTTTGCTGATTGCTATCTGGATGATTCATGGAAAAAGGAGGCGAAGGAAAACCGATGGCTTTTCACAGAAGAAAAATCAGAAAATGTTATAAACAGGATCAAGGGGACTGCTGACAATCCAAGGTTTATTGAAAGGGTGCCTGGAGGGACACAATTTCGATTTCTCATTACATTCAAGATTTTACAAGAGGGTGATGATGATCTTTTTAATGTGTTATTGAGGGGGCTTAAACTTCTTGAGATGGATGCTCTTGGTGGTAATGGCAGTAGAGGATATGGAAGAATTGCTTTCAAGTTTGAAGATGAAGAATTAAACAACACATTTGCAGAGCTAAGCCCCTTTGAAAAGGAGAAAAAATCTTGAAGGTTTTCGAGATAACAATAAAGCCAGTAAGTGGATTTGGTACTCCCCTGAAAGGGGATACGATATTTGGTCATTTCTGCTGGCAGATTGCCTACGATAAAACACTTCTTGGCCAGTCAATTGAAAACATGCTTTGCGAATACAGCACAAGGCCATTTGCTATTTTTTCTTCAGCATACCCTAAATTTTGTGTTGGTACTAAATATCATTATATCTTTAAGACACCAAATTTGCCTCTTGAGGATATGTATCAGATGCCTGATAAAAAGAGAGAGAAGATCAAGAAAATAAAAGAATATAAGGCAAATAAATGGATGATCATTCAGGCAAATGAGAGATTTTCATCTTTCAAGAAGTTAAAATTTGTAAATGATAAAGAGCTTCTCGAAAAAGCAAAATCAGTTCTAAGCAATGAAGCAAAAAAACAAATAAGAAAAAGTGGCTCTAAAGATTTTATTGCTTCCTTCTTTCTATCGCACAATACAATAAACAGATTAACTGGAACAACAGGGGGAGGAGATTTTACGCCATTTCAAGTTGAACAAAAAGACTATTTTCCTGAGTCTGAATTGGCTCTATTTGTTGGGATTGATGATAATTATGTGACTATCGAGCAGCTAAGGTTAGGTTTAGAGAGAATCGGTGAAATGGGTTTTGGAAAAGATGCATCCACTGGGCATGGAAGATTTGAACTTGGAGAAGATGCAGAGGTAGACCTGTCTACAATGGGGTGTGATACTCCAAACGCCTGTTATACACTTGCTCCATCCGTTCCTGAAAAAGATGCTTTTGTAAAAGCCTTTTTCTCGCCATTTACAAGATATGGTAAGCACGGAGACGCACTTGCCAAATCAAGGAATCCTTTTAAAAATCCGGTTATTATGGCTGATGAAGGGGCAATTTTAAAGCCTAAAAAAATGGATATTTTTCGAAAAGCTTATATCGGAACAGCTGTGTCAAACCTTTCAAAAACAGAGCCGAAAACAGTTTCTCAAGGCTATTCACTTTATATTCCGGTTAAGGTAGAGACTTGAAAATGGAGAAACCATTAAAGATGCGATTGCATGTTATCTCACCTTTGCACATAGGGTGTGACGAGGTTTATGAACCTACAGGTTTTAAAGTGGATGAAGCAAAAAAGAAAATTATTGTTTTTGATCCAATGGATTTAATTAAATCTTTATCACCGGAAGATAGAGATAAATACAGTTCCATATGTGCGGAGGGGACTCTTGATTCAATAATAAATATTTTCAAGTATCTTTCTGGTCAAGAAGTGAAGGGTAGAGAAATAGAAGTCTCTGGGGCTTTTATTGAACATTTTGGTAGGGTAAAAAATAAGCCTATTGATAATAAAAAGGAGATCAAAAAAGAGATTAATCAGTTCACAATTAACAGGACAGCTTATAACCCATACAACCATTTGCCATATATTCCCGGCTCCTCTTTAAAAGGAGGTTTAAGAACAGCTTATTTAACACATTTAGCCCAGGAAGGGAATGTTAAAGATTATTGGAATAAGCTTTTAAGAGATAATGAGTTAGAAAAAGATAGCGACAAATACTGGTTTATTGGGAAAGAGAACATAGCGAAGCAGTTAGAAAAAAACTTGTTGCAAGGGAATTTTGATAAAGATCCTTTTCGTATGGTTAAGGTTTCTGATTTGGTTCCTGTAAACGATGTAGAAACAGAAATAGTTTATGCTGTAAATAAGAAAAAGAAAATTTCTAAGTTTGGAGCCAAAGGGCCATATCAAATGCTGGAAATAATAAAAGAAGGTTCTGCATTTGACGGGATTATAAATATTCAGGAACCCCAACAAGGGACAGGAATTAAAAGATCAATTAAAACAAAAGTTTTTATGGAATCGATTCAGAGTTTTTTTACATCTAATTCTAACAATGAGAATGAAGTTATTAAAAAAATTAACGTGGAATCTTCTGTTATAGAAAATATAAATGAAAAGCTTAAAGAGAAATTAGAAAAATCTGCCTTCCTGATCCGCATAGGCAGGCATTCAGGAGCTGAGGCGATGACTATAGGAGGAAATAGATATATCAAGGTAACTCAAGGTAAAAAACCTCCTAAATTCCTTGATCATGCCACTACCATCTGGCTTGCCTCGGATACAAGCAAACCTCAAATAAACAATAACCTTGCTCCTTTTGGCTGGGCTATTCTCGAATTTGGGGAGATGGGAGCAAAGTTTGTCGAACCAGTTGCATCGAAAAAAAGGAAAACTGCTGATACGACTAAATATATTGATTTGTTCGATAAGCCTTTTGCCTCAGCTTTAAAAAAACAGGGTGCAGGAGCAAAAAGTGAAAAAAAAATTAAAGTGGGAAACAAAGTTCAGGGAGAATGTTTTGAAGAAAAGGGGCAATTAAAATTGAAACTCACAGGAAATAAAGGAGAAATTGTTACGCCTTCAGGGAGTTACCTGCCTTGGTCACCCGGACAAAAAGTAAAAGTAAAAATAGAAAAAATCTCCTCTGATGGAATGATTCTGAAAATTAGACCATGAGAAAGTAACTAATGAGCAAAGCAATGATAATTACAGTTGGTGGTACACCAACTCCTATAATAAAAACAATCAATGAGCAAAAACCAGTTTTCATCTGTTTCCTTGCTTCTCAGAAGACTAATGATAAGGTCGTCGAAATTAAAAAAGGTTTAACTTGTAATGTGAAAAGCGAGGTTGTTCTTCTTGATAATGTGAATGATCTTCTCCATTGCTATAATAAGTCTGTAGAAGCGGCTGAAAGAATGTTAGAAAAAGGTTTTACTCCAAATGATGTGATTATTGATTATACGGGTGGTACCAAGAATATGTCCGCCGCAGTAGTGCTGGCGACTGTCTCTTATGGTTTTGTCTTTTCCTACGTAGGTGGAATTGAGAGAGATAAAGAGGGAGTGGGGATTGTCATTAACGGGAAGGAAAAGATTTATCATGGTATAAACCCTTGGGATTTTTTAGCGGTAGAAGAAAAGAAAAAAATAGCCATTCTTTTTAACTCATGTCAATACCAAGGAGCTAAGAACCTCATTGAAGAATTGATGAACAAAGTCAGCCCTTCAGAGAAACCAGTGTTTGAGGTTCTTCGGTTTTTAGTGGAAGGTTTTTATAAATGGGACATGTTTCAACACAAAGGAGCAAAGAATTGCTTTAAGAGAGCAAATGTAGATAGTTTTATTGGTATTGCCAAAGCAAAAGAAGATGCAAGACTTCTTAAGTTTGCTCAATCGGTAAAACAAGCTTATGGCAACCTAATTAGAATTGTGGATTGTTTGGAAAATAGCAAAAATATTTGTCTGCGTTTAATGGAAGACCTATTTGAAAATGCTGAAAGGCGTTATAAAGAAGGAAAGGTAGATGATGCCATCCTCAGACTCTATAGAATAGTTGAAATGGCGGCACAAGAAAGGCTCCTTACTAAACACAAAATAGATACATCAGATGTTAATCGAAGCAAAGTACCTTCTGACTTCCTGCATGAATTGAAAAAAACTGGCAAAGATAAAAAGAATAAAAAAATTAAAATTGGATTATATGATTCTTACAATTTGTTGGATAGATTAGGAGATAATCTGGGCAAATCTTATTTTAATAATAAAGAAAAGTTTCTTGGCATCCAAAGCGCAAGAAACGATTCCTATCTTGCCCACGGGATAGCGAGTTCAAAAAGCGAGACATACACTTCTTTAAAAGAATTTGTTTTAACTATTAATAAAGAAATAAAAAATGTGACAACTTTTCCTCATATGAGAATTTAGCCTTTTAAAATAAAATATCTTCCGCCAAATAGATGGTAAAGCGAAAAAATAACTATACCGCACTACGTTAACCGGGGATGTTGTTATATCTATTGATGATCCGTTCTAAAAACAGATTCAGGATTTAAATTTTTAAATTTGAACATTGTACTTAAAGTCCTAAGCCTTTAACCCTAAACCTTCTAAATGCATCGTTATCTCTACATCATTGCTTATGATATTTGTAAACCAGGTCGCCTTAGTAAAATCCGTAAGGTTTTAAAAGGATACAGTACTGGTGGGCAAAAGTCAGTCTTTGAATGCTTTCTGACTCAAGGAGAATTAAAAAAGATCATCGGAATAATAAAAAAGATTATTGATCCAAAAGAGGACAGAGTTCATATCATTAATTTGGATGCCCGCAGCAAAGTACATACCCTCGGTATCGCACTTCCGCCACACGACCCTGAGTTCTTCTATTTCGGTTGAGATATGCTTTAAACTTTGAACGTTTATTTTTAATTTAAATGGGAACGTTATATTTAGACAGAAAAGAAACTACTATTAAAATGGATGGGAATGCACTTGCTTTTTATCGAAATGGAGTAAGAGATGGTAATGTGCCTCTGAAACCATTAGATAGGGTGTTTATTGTTGGTAATATTATGATGGAATCGGCAGTACTGAATAAATTAGCTGAACAAAAAACTACAGTAATATTTCTTTCAGGAAAACGGCTCCAGTTTCGCGGAGTTCTCGTTAACAGCCTTCATCAGCACGGAAAGCTCAGAGTTTTACAATACCATCTTTCAGAAAAACCGTTTGCTCTTGAGTTTTCTAAAAAAATAGTTGAAAGAAAATTAAACGGACAGGAAAAACTTCTTCAAGAAGCGTTAAAAAACAAACCTACCGAAAGAATGGAAATAAGCCAAGGAATCAAGACGCTGGAAAATATTCTGCGGCAAATTAAAAATAAGCAGATAAATGTGAACTCACTCAGGGGATTAGAAGGCGGGGCAGCAGCAGCTTATTTTAAAGCCTTTTGCAGGATCTTTCCTCAATCACTAAATTTTAACAAAAGACAAAAACGTCCGCCAAAAGACCCGGTTAATGCCATGCTTTCCCTTATTTATACAATGATGCACTGGGAAATGGTGCGGGAAATTGAAATTATAGGGCTTGATCCTACTATTGGTTTTTACCACGAATTTGTTTATGGGAGAGAATCCTTGGCTTGTGATTTGATAGAACCTTATCGGCCTGATGTAGACCGGTTTGTCTGGCAGGTCTTTAAAAAAAGGTTGTTAAGCAGCAGGGATTTCACAGAAGGAAAAGAAAGACCGGGCTGCTACTTGAAAAAAGGAGGAAGGAGCAAATTTTACGGCCTTTATGAAGAATGGACAAAGGTCACACGTAGGAAATGGAAAGAAGAAACAGAAAACCTCGCACGAATATTGAAAAATCACTGAATCCTAAACTTTGAACTTTAAATCTTAAATTTGTTTATAAAGATGCGAACCCTCTATCTCAATGAAAATGATAATTTAAATATCGTTATTGATGGGCCTTCACTATGGATTGAAGAAGACGGTAAGGGGCAAAGAATACCCTTTCGCCTGGTAAACGAGGTCATTGTTTCAGGCAATATTAAGCTGGAAACAAAGGCTATTTCTGTATTTGCACGAAGGGGAACACCTGTGGTGTTCCTTGATAAAAGAGGAACTTTTCATACGATAGCTATAGCGCCGGGAGCTATTAACCGGAATGTTTTTGAATTTCTATCAGATAAATCTAAAATAGTAGAAGCCATGGAAAACCTCCTGAATGCGCAAAGAAAAAAAATACAGTATTCTGTTGCGAAAGACTTTTTTAAAATGGATATCAAAAAAATAAAAGAAATAGGATTTCATGAAAAGGATTATCAAAGGTTTTTAAAGAAAATTATTCTGTCAAGGATTAATTCTGATTCGGTGTTTTCAATTAAAGGAACTCTAAGGGGGATGATGCATGGATTAATCAGCAAAAAGTTATTAGACGCGAGCCTCAATCCACATAATGGAATAATATCAAAAAGAGAGAATTATGGGCTTGTTCTTGACTTTGATAGGGTGATGGAGATTGAAACTGACTGGATTGCATTACAATTTATAAAATATAAAGAGTTCGAGAATCTTTTTAAATCAAAATCAATTTTAACAAAAACAGGTCACCATCGATTGGTAAACTTATTTGAAAAAAGAAGAAATAAAAATAAAATTTTAGTTGATAGCTTACTGGATTCCCTTTTTAGATTGGTAAAAGATTATCCGTTATGAAAACCCGATATCTAATTTGTTACGATATTACCCGACCAAGACGATTACAAAGAATCCACAAATTTCTCAAAGCAAGAGGTTTTCATATTCAATATTCAGTATTTCTCCTCCATCTTGGCTGGCAGCAGTTTCAAGAAGTGAAAGACGAAATTTCGGAGATAATAAACGCTAAATATGATGATGTTAGAATTTATCCATTGCCATCAGCTTGCAAAGAGGTTATTCTTGGAATCGGCAACAGATTACCAAAAGACATACAATTTTTTACTTAATTTGAATGTTCCCACAATAAATTTAAAAAACTTGCACAAGCAAATGGATAAACCATGTTAATACAAAGTATTAAAAGGAGGTGCAGTTTGAATGATGACCTTAAATAGAAGGGATTGAGACTCCACATCGTTGGTGCTCCTTTGTCTTCCTTCAATGTTTGAATGATGACCTTAAATAGAAGG
>PBYU01000078.1 GCA_002730035.1 Gammaproteobacteria bacterium
CCTAATCCAATTCATGCACCCCTAATCTAATTCATGCACCACTAGTCTAATTCATGCACCACTAGTCTAATTCATGCACCATCGGTTGAATAACATTCCAGATGTCCAGATTAACAACACAATTCAGTGTCAAAGATTTTGAGGTCTTGTCGCGCAAAAATTGCCACCAGGGATTCTTGCGTGTTGAAACTTTGCGACTAAAATACCGGTTGTTTGACGGCAAATGGAGTGAAATATTACAGCGAGAGTTGTTGGTTAAAGACGAGGCAGTAGGGGTATTGCTGTTTGATCCAGCCAGAGATGAAGTTGTATTGGTAAGGCAGTTCAGGACTGGTGCGATGGACGAAGAATCAACCCCGTGGTTGTTGGAATTGGTAGCGGGTATGGTTGGTGAAGGAGAACAACACGAGCAGGTGGCAATACGGGAATCAGAAGAAGAATCAAATTGCACTCCGCACAACTTATTTAAGATTTGTGACTACTTGAACAGCCCCGGCGCCAGCAACGAAAAGCTTACTTTGTTCTGTGGCCAGGTCGATGCCAGTGGGGCGGGCGGGATATTTGGATTGACCGAAGAACATGAAGATATTGAAGTTGTGGTGTTGCCATTAGCAGAGGCATTGACTGCGATAGAATCAGGCCACATAAACAACGCCATGTCGATTATCGCCTTACAATGGTTGGCATTGCACAAGGCGGAACTGCTGAAGCACTGGGAATAGGCTCCCCGGCTAGATATAAGGTAAATGGAAAAATCTCAATCCCCGGACTCGCAAAACTCCGTCAAATCGTTACAATTGGACGTCGATTAGAGGTTCCTTCACTATAGTGAGGAAAACGCCGACTATAAGACTAGTGCTGTGGGTGCGCTAAAACCAGCTGGATGAGATTTAGAATAGGCAAAAAATCAGGAATATGTCGAAAAGCAATTACAGTATCGATTTAATCAAGCAAATGGCGGAATGTGATGCGAATTACATTCGTTTGCTCAAATTGGTACCACAATTGCAAGCCTATAGGGATAAGTCGTTTATTGAATACGCACTTCTAGATTCAGTTAATTCATCTTTGACACGTACCAATCAGTCACTGCAAACAAATGAACCTGAAAAAGTTCTAGAAGGGCTTGCTTCAGAATTTTTTATTTCCGATCTCGATGACTCGGATGAGAAGGTTACAGTTAGAATAAAAATTCTGGAAGCATTCAAGTATACAACCACGCTGGAAATCACCCAAAAACCTGAATTTAAAAAGTGGATGACTAATCCATCGATGTTAGTAAGGGTTTATCATGATGCCAGTACGGCCGAAGTTGTGTCTTATCAAGGCCATCGTAATTTGAAGCCAAGATATACACAGCCAAATCCAAAAATGTATCACGCAGATGAAAAAATGCAGGTGAACAAATTTTTGGGAGAGTGGTTAACACATTGTCTAAAAGTAGGTAGAAGCACAAAAGCGTCAGAGCTATTATTTGCTATATAGAAAAGCTACAAGGCAGTCATGACCGCACTGACTACACAAAGCCCAATTCGTCTGCTACAGATTACTGATACTCATCTTTATGGCAATCCTGCCGGCACTCTGTTGAAGATGAACACTCAGGACAGCCTGGATCACGTCGTAAAAATTTTGAAACGGAATGAGAAAGGAAATGAATTCGACCTCATTCTTGCCACGGGCGATATCGCACAGGACGCATCGGAGAAGGCCTACGCAAAATTTGTTGATGCCATGCAAGAAATCGGCTCACCATTTCGATGGATTCCTGGGAATCATGACAATATTGATGTGATGGAAAAAGTCGCAGCGGGATCCGATGTCAGTGAAAAACTCGTACAAATAAACAACTGGCAAATACTCTTTTTGGACACCAGTATCCTGGGCCAGGTACACGGCAATTTGTCGAAGAGTGAACTGGAATTCCTTAAAGACTGCCTACAAACCGCCCAGGCAGATGAATCAGTCGATCACTGCCTTATCTGCCTTCATCATAATCCCGTCAAAGGCAATGCGGGCTGGATGAAAGACATTGGCTTGAATAACGGCAAGGAATTTTTCCAATTACTTTCCAAGTTCAATAAAGTAGATTGCATTGTCTATGGCCATGTCCATCAGGCTCTCGATTACGTCCATGCAGGTATTAGATGTATGTGCACCCCTTCGACCTGTATCCAGTTCAAGCCTAAAGTTGGGAATTTTGCATTAGATAGGTTAAACCCAGGCTATCGAACCTTAACGCCGTCAACGGATGGAAGCATAGAAACTGAAGTGGTTCGGGTAACGGGATTTGAAATCGAAGCAGACTTCGCTAGCCAGGGATACTGAGGACTGCGAACAAGACTATGACTGCTCTGAGCTACAGCTAATTCTGCTATCAAGGCGCTCTGGCGGCAGAGTACGATAGACCCCCGCTGAGTGGTTTTGCTTTGAGCAAGAGAGATTTTGCTGTGAGCAAACGGGGTCACATACTTGCTCAGAAAGCCCCTAACTTGGTCGTGTGTTAGACTTTGTCCCCCAACCCTTTCTTTCTATACCTGCATGGGTTTCTCAGCTCGCCATTATCAGTTAAGGCACAGCAAACTATTCGCTATTGCCAGCAGGTTGGCTGGGAATCTCAAATACTTGTTCCAACTTTGCATAATGGCCCTGCAGAAACTATAAAAGAGCTTACAGCTATCGTTGCATCACATGGCCGTTACGATCTGAAGCTTATGGGGAGTTCGCTGGGAGGGTTTTATGCAAGCTACCTTGCTGAAGAATACGGAATACCAGCGGTATTGATTAATCCGGCAGTCAGGCCGTACGATTTCTGGGAGACCCACCTCGGAGAGCACAAGAATTACTATTCCAATCAGATGCATACTGTGACAGAAACGCATATCGAAGAGCTGAAGGAATTGGACAAGCCTCAACTGGCGAATCCCGACAATTTCTGGGTTTTGTTACAGACTGGGGATGAAACGCTGGATTATCGTAAGGCGGTAGAAAAATATGGTGAAACCCACTGCCTTATTCGCGAAAATGGCAACCACAGCTATGAGAACTATGATGCCGAATTGCCTGCTATCTTTGAATTTTTGCTCTCAAGAATTGGCCGATCTGTGTGATAAAATATTATTCACCTGCAGTAATTTTTTTACCTTCTGATTCAAGCACAACCGATGACAAACACCTATAACGCCGACGCGATTGAAGTACTGACTGGATTGGATCCAGTCAGAAGACGGCCGGGCATGTACACCGATACAACACGGCCCAATCATCTTATACAGGAGGTGATTGACAACAGTGTTGACGAAGCGCTGGCGGGATTTTCAAATAGCATAGTTCTTACTCTCAATAAGGATGGCTCTGTCGAAGTTAGTGATGACGGCAGAGGCATGCCCGTGGATAAACACAGGGGTGAAAAAGTCAGCGGTGTAGAGCTAATCCTTACTCGATTACATGCCGGTGGAAAATTTTCCAAGAAGAATTATCAGTACTCGGGAGGATTACACGGAGTTGGAGTTTCCGTGGTGAATGCCCTGTCGAAATATCTAGAAGTCACGGTGAAGCGAGACAGCAAAGTCTACTTCATGAAATTCAAAGATGGAGAGAAAGCCTCTGAATTGAAAGCCACCGGCAAGGTCGGTAGGCGCAATACCGGAACCATGGTCAAGTTTTTACCGAATGAGAAATATTTCGATTCGGTCAAGATTTCTATTCCCAAGCTGAAGCACGTACTCCGAGCCAAGGCCGTGCTCTGCTCGGGACTACGTGTTGTTTTCATTGATAATACTGTCTCCAAGGCAAAAGCCCAGAGTGAAGAGTGGTGTTTCGAGGATGGTCTGACTGATTACTTGATACAGGCCACGGCGAATTTTGAAACCCTGCCCGAGGCACCCTTCATTGGCTCGATCCAGGGCAATGACGAAGCGGTGGACTGGGCAATACAGTGGTTACCGGAAGGTGGAGAGATAACGGCAGAAAGTTATGTCAACCTGATCCCCACGCCCTTGGGCGGAACCCATGTCAGCGGCCTGCGCACCGGCCTTACCGATGCCCTGCGGGAATTCTGTGAATTCAGGAGTCTGCTACCACGCGGACTCAAGTTATCGCCGGACGATGTCTGGGAAAATTGCTGCTATGTGCTGTCTTCCAAATTGCTCGACCCGCAATTCTCAGGACAGACCAAGGAGCGGCTGTCTTCGAGGCAATGCACGGTGTTCGTAGGCGGCGTCGTAAAAGACGAATTCAGCCTGTGGCTGAATCAGCACACTGCAGAAGCCGAGGCGATAGCCGAACTCTGTATCAGCAATGCCCAGAGCCGCCTGAAGGCGAGCAAGAAGGTGGCCCGCAAGAAAATCACATCGGGACCGGCATTGCCGGGAAAACTGGCCGACTGTTCGACCGAAGACGTGATGGCCGGGGAGCTGTTTCTGGTGGAAGGGGATTCGGCAGGCGGCTCGGCGAAACAAGCCAGAGACAGGGTATTCCAGGCGATCATGCCGCTGCGCGGTAAGATTCTTAATACCTGGGAAGTGGATTCCAGTGAAATTCTTGCTTCTCAGGCGGTACACGATATCGCGGTTGCCCTGGGCGTGGATCCGGGCTCCAGCAATATCGCCGGGCTACGTTATGGGAAGATCTGTATTCTGGCCGATGCGGATTCCGATGGATTGCATATTGCTACCTTGCTGTGTGCCTTGTTTGTTAAACATTTCCGGCCGGTAGTGGAAGCCGGTCATATATTTGTCGCCATGCCTCCGCTATTTCGCATCGATGTCGGCAAGGAAGTGTTTTATGCCCTGGACGAAGATGAAAAGAAAGGCATTCTGGACTCGATCGCCGCCGAGAAAAAAACCGGCAAGATCAACGTGCAGCGGTTCAAGGGTCTTGGCGAAATGAATCCCCTTCAGTTGAGAGAGACAACCATGGCGCAGGACACCCGACGCCTGGTGCAGCTCACCCTGGAAGAGAATGCGACCGTGAAGAAGAAAACTGGCACCTTCGAGATGATGGATATGTTACTGGCCAAGAACCGTGCCCCGGATCGCAAGCAGTGGTTGGAGAGCAGTGGAAACCTGGCGGATTACGCCGAATAGAATAGCTAAACAAATGAGACAGGCATGAACGAAGACATCACGGTAAACGAAGACGGCGTCGAACAGATAGCCCTCAAGAATTACACGCAACAGGCCTATTTGAATTACGCGATGTACGTAATCAATGATCGGGCCCTGCCTACTCTGGGCGACGGGCTGAAGCCTGTGCAGCGACGCATTGTCTACGCCATGTCGGAGCTGAGCCTGAAGGCTGGCGCCAAATTCAAGAAGTCGGCGCGTACCATCGGTGATGTCATCGGCAAGTTTCACCCCCACGGCGATTCTGCCTGCTACGAGGCCATGGTGCTCATGGCACAGCCTTTTACCTACCGTTACCCCCTGGTCGATGGCCAGGGTAACTGGGGCTCCCAGGACGACCCCAAGTCCTTCGCGGCGATGCGCTATACCGAATCACGCCTGAGAGACTATGCCGATGTGTTGCTGGGAGAGCTTGGCCAGGGCACGGTAGACTGGAAACCGAATTTCGACGGCACCATGGATGAACCGGAAATCCTGCCGGCGCGCCTGCCAAATGTGCTGCTAAATGGCGGTAGCGGCATCGCTGTTGGCATGGCGACCGACATACCTCCGCACAATTTAAGCGAAGTAGCCAAGGCCTGTATTCATCTGTTGGATAAACCCAAGGCCACAGTCGGTGATATCTGCAAAATCATCAAGGGCCCGGATTTTCCCACCGAAGCTGAACTCATCACGCCAAAGAATGAAATTCTCGACCTCTATAAGACGGGTCGCGGCTCATTGAAAGCCAGAGCCACCTACATCGTTGAAAATGGCGAGATCGTGATTAACGCGCTGCCCTATCAGGTATCCGGTGCCAAAGTATTGGAACAGATCGCTACTCAGATGCAGAAGAAGAAACTGCCCATGGTAGTGGATCTTCGGGATGAATCGGACCATGAAAATCCGACCCGCATCGTGGTCGTTCCGCGCTCCAATCGCATCGACCAGGACGCGGTGATGTCACACCTGTTTTCCACCACCGATCTGGAGAAGAACTACCGCGTCAATTTCAACATGATAGGAATTAACAAGCGACCACAGGTTAAGAATATCGTGGCGCTGTTAAAGGAATGGCTGCAGTTCCGTACCACAACGGTCAAGCGACGGCTGCAGTTCCGGCTCGATAAGATCCTGGATCGCCTGCATATCCTCGATGGCCTGTTGATCGCCTATTTGAATATTGACGAAGTCATCAAGATCATTCGCAAGGAAGACAAACCGAAGTCCGCGCTGGTGAAGAAATTCAAGATCACCGAACGCCAGGCGGACGCCATTCTTGATCTCAGATTACGCCAGTTAGCCAAGCTGGAAGAGATCAAGATCAAGGCAGAACAGAAAGAATTAAGTGAAGAACGCAAGTCTATCGAGCAACTATTGAAATCGACGGCTAGGCTGAAGACATTAATCAAGAGTGAAATAAAGGCCGATGCCAAAAGATTTGGAGACGACAGAAGGACACCACTGGTTCAGAGAGAGGAAGCCAAGGCCTTTAGCGAGACTGAGCTACTGACTACCGAGCCGGTGACCATCATCTTGTCGGATAAGGGATGGATGCGTGCTGCCAAAGGGCACGATGTCGATCCGGGTTCGCTGCAATACAAATCAGGCGATGGGTTCAAGATAGCGGCTCGTGGTAAGAGCAGCCAGCTTGCCATCTTCCTGGATTCGACAGGGCGCGCCTATTCTCTGGCGGCTCACAACCTGCCTTCGGCGAGAGGCCAGGGTGAACCGGTATCGGGCCGTGTCAATCCGCCCCCCGGTGCAACGTTCGAGGGAGTCGTCATTGGCGAAGATGACAAGGACGTATTGCTGGCAAGTGATGCAGGTTATGGATTTGTCGGTAAAGTCGGTGACCTGATCAGTAAGAATAAATCCGGAAAAGCTATCCTGCGTTGCCCCAAGGGATCGAAAGTGTTATCTGCCGTGATGGTCAACGACTATGGGAATGATCTGATTGTAGCGATCAGCAATGAAGGCCGTATGTTGGTGTTTCCAATAAGCGAATTGCCACGACTGGCCAAGGGCAAGGGCAACAAGATAATCGGTATCCCCAGTGCCCGGGTTGTCGATAGAGTTGAATTTGTTGCTGCAATGGCAGTGCTTTCATCTGCTGACACGCTCATCGTGCATGCCGGTCGGCGGCATCACAACTTAAGACCTGCAGACCTGGAGCACTATCGAGGGGAACGGGGCCGACGCGGCAATAAATTGCCACAAGGATTCAGAAACGTCAGCAGAGTCGAAGTGCTGGAAAAAGAAAGCGCTGACTAGCGTGCTCAGTCTGTGTACAGGGTAGCCAATTGAATTGCCTGTCTTTCAAGAAGTAGCGCAAAATCGGACATCGGCGCATGTCCGAGATAGGTCACCAGGCACTCTTCGTCTCCGACAATAGAAAATTCCTCGGCGTCGATCCTGGTCCCAGCGCCAGCATGCTCGAAGGCAGGGCCACTGATCAGCACCGCATTATCCGGGCATTCGCTACAAATCTCCCGACTCAGTGGTCTGGCCACAATAATTCGGACCACTGTGCACAGCCAGGCGAAATTTAACGGCAATGTGTTCACCTTCAATATCCGACAAATCTCCCACTAATTGCAGGAAAAGCTGAGCGGCACACATCGCGTAAAACGGCTGCTCTTCTTCTGGCTGCATGGCTCCGAAATTGATGATTATTTCGCCGTCGGCGCAGTAGTTTACGGTACCGTTGTAAAGCTGGCTGGCTTTCCCGGCAAAGAAGTAATACTTGTTGAGGAGCTTGGCCATGCACTCTTCGCTCACTGTGGAGGCGAGGTATTGAAAATTGCTCAACCTGATAACCAATAAAGTGGCGTCCTGTTTGCCGGGCAAATTCTTGAAGCTTTGTGTGTCGGCCGACGGCTGACGGGCTCCAAAGTTATTGAGAAAAGTGTTTTGTGCGAGAAATTCTGCGGTGGTATTGAATTGTCGGATTGCCGTGCTTATTTCATTCGAATTTTCCGGTTCGGGACAGGCTTCGATCTTTCCCTTACGAATATTGCTGAGGGAAAAAGCCAATAGATTAGCGGGAAAGCTCACCAGGTACTGGTAGTAAGTAGTAGTAAGTGATGCCGCAGCGATCAATAGCAGCAGTGTTGCGCCTATCACCAGCAGAAAGTTGTTTATCGCACCGGCTTCAATGTAGCTTAGGTCTAATTTGACGCGAATGAAACCAGCAACCGAATTTGCCAGTGATATCGGTGCCAGGTATTCCGCTTCTATCGGACTCATCGGTAGGGGGATAAGTAGCGTAGATTCAGATTGAGTGCCAGTTGCTACTGCAATTACATCATTATCCACATTGAGGACGGCAACTTCTGCGATTGAAGAATCGCGTGTAATACCGGAGAGCACCACGTTCATGCTGACCAGGTCGTTGGCCAGTACCAGCTCAGTCAACTGGGTTGCGGTTTGCCGGGCAAGAGCCTGGCCGAGGTCATCAGCCTGTTGCTGAAGCAAGTTGCGTGTATTGTAACTGCTGATCAGCCAGAAAACGCACATCGCCAGCAGCAGCAACAGGCATACTGAGACAGAAAATTTTCTGGAGATCTGTTTGTTGGTGACCCCAGGGGCTTCAGAGTGCTCTGGAATGGGTTCGCTGTGTGGCTGGTCTTCGTGCAACGCTGTCTCTCTCTATGTACTGCTGCTTCTCAATGTGTAGTGCCGCCCTCTGTGTACTGACTGCGCGCTGGGCTGGGCTATCGATCGCCTCGACAGCCAAGAATAGCAGGAGTTGCCGGGCTAGTGCAGCGCTAGCGTGAAGTCTTTCAGGAATTCGAAAACCAGTGAACTGGCGGGCTTTCCAATGTGGTTTCCTTGCACAAAATTAAGCTGTGCCTGCCATAGTAGCGGCATAGTGGCCATCGATTCGACCCCGCCGGCAACAACCTGAATATTGTGCTGGTGGAGTTTGGTCACCATTTTCTTCAATTCTGCCTGTTTATGTCGGTTTTCGTTAAGCTTCTGGAGCAGTGACACATCGAGCTTCGCATACTGGGCACTCAGTAGTGACAGATAACGAAACGGTTAAGTTGTGCAGCCAAAGTGTTTGATGCTGAGACTGATGCGCAGTTGACTCAGGTGCTGACGGGGTACAGTTAATTTCGCTTAAAACACCGATTTATTCAGTGACAGGACGCCATTTGTCGCTAACAGGCTTAAGTCTTGGATTAATTCCGGGCTCAACCCCTGCGTGTGAATGCAGTGCCGTACCAGTACGATTCGCCTGGCAGAGTTCCCCAACAGCGTGGCGGCGCTGGCCAGGAAAAGGGACGCATCGAGTTCCAGAAGTTGCACTAATTCCTTTGGATCTGTAATCAGATCGGATAATATCTGTTGCCATTTTTCAGGCAGGTCAGATCTAATGGTCGGTTGAGGAAAATGAGTAATAGAAAGGGCCGCTTGGTTCATCAGCTTGCTTTGCAGAGAGCTTTTGTAGAGCAATAAGAGATAGAGTGGTTTTCGGAAAACTGGTATTCATAGCAACAAAAACCAGCTCAGACATTGGTCAGTTTAGAAGCGAGAGGGGAAAATGGTGAGTTACTCGACAAATGAATTTAAGTCCGGCCTGAAAGTGCTGGTAGACAGCGAACCCTGTTCTATCCTGGAAAATGAAATGGTTAAACCTGGCAAGGGCCAGGCATTCAATCGCGTGAAATTCAGAAATCTCCTCAATGGTCGCGTCTGGGAGCGCACATTTAAATCGGGTGAATCCATCGAAGCAGCCGATGTGATGGAGACGGATATGGAGTACCTGTACGAGGACGGTGAGTTCTGGCATTTCATGAAGACCGATGACAGCTATGAACAAATTGCTGCCGATGCGAACGCCATCAGTGAGGCAAAAAACTGGCTGAAGGAACAGGATGTTTATCAGGTGATTCTCTGGAACGAAGCACCGATCTCGGTCAGTCCGCCTAACTTCGTCGAACTGGAAGTTGCTGAGACCGACCCCGGCCTTAAAGGTGATACTGCACAGGGCGGCACCAAACCTGCTACGCTGAGCTCTGGCGCGGTTGTGAAGGTGCCACTGTTCGTCAACATTGGTGACGTATTGCGAGTCGACACACGTACTGGCGAATACCAGAACCGTGTTAACAGTTAGCGGTTGCCACTGATTACCCATGGTTGACTGGAAGCCGGGAGCCACACTCGAAACTTTGCAAGTTCGTGCCGGCCTCCTGACTGAAATTCGGCAATTCTTCGCCGACCGCAAGGTTTTGGAAATTGAGACGCCTTTACTTGCCCGGTCCACAGCTACTGATGTCTATATCCAATCTTTAGAGACAACACCCTCCACGATTCCGGGAGAGAAATCATTCTATCTGCAGACCTCGCCTGAATTTGCCATGAAACGCTTGTTAGGAGCTGACATAGGTCCTATATTTCAGATCTGCAAGGCATTTAGACAAGGCGAGATCAGCAAACGCCATAATCCCGAATTCACGCTGTTGGAATGGTATCAACCTGGTTACTCAATGCTGGAATTGATAGACGAAGTCGAACAACTCGTGATGCAGCTGCTGCACTGCGAACCTATACCTCGGCTCTCCTACCGGGAGCTCTTTCAACAGTTTCTCGGTATCAACCCCCATAGCGTGATGGGCGATGAATTGCGCGCCATTGCCGAAAGCCACGTGGAGCTTGGTAGCAAAAACCTGTCAGACACCGACTATCTGCAATTATTGATGAGCCACTGCATAGAGCCGCAGATGCCAGAGAACTGTTTCATCTATGACTACCCTGTTGCCCAGGCTGCCCTGGCACAGATCCAGGGAAATCAGCACGGCGAGCAGGTGGCCAAGCGGTTCGAACTCTATTGCCAGCGCGTGGAGCTCGCCAATGGCTATTTTGAGTTAACTGACCCTGAACAGCAGCGTATGCGATTCGAGTCAGACCTGCATGCTCGAGAAGTGCTGCAATTACCGACCTATCCAGTAGATGAGAAACTGCTCGCCGCGCTGGAACATGGCCTGCCTGACTGCTCCGGTGTGGCACTGGGTATCGACCGTCTGGTGATGATAGCTAGGGGAGCAAGCAGCATTGACGCTGTATTGACGTTCTCCAGCGAGAGAATCTAAATCAAAGGGGGCAAAAATGGGGTCAGAGTAAAAACAAAAAAGGGGTCAGGGTAAAAATACCGTAGGAAAACTACTGTATTTTTACCCTGACCCCTTTATTCCAGCTTCCTCCATCACGCGTGACTTATAGAGCTCGCGCAGTTGTGTCGTGACCGGCCCGGGAACCCCAGTTCCGACAGTATGACCATCGATGGCGATTACTGCCTGGGTCATGGTTCCCGCACTGCTGATGAAAGCCTCATCGGCAGCCAATGCTTCTTTGACGGTAAATGCCCTCTCTTCCACTCTGATTCCTGCTGCTGCGGCGATCTCCAGCAGGGTGCGCCTGCGAATGCCAGGCAGAATGGAGGTGGACAGGGGCCGGGTAATGACCGTGCCGTCCTTCACGATATATGCCGTGGATGAGATGCCTTCCGTTACCGTGCCATCTTCCACCATCCAGCCCTCATTGGCCCCCTGAGTCACTGCTTGCTGCTTGGCCAGCACCTGTCCCAGCAGATTGATCGTCTTGATGTCGCGTCGCTTCCAGCGGATGTCGGGTGTGGTAATAACCTCGATTCCTGTTTCTGCCTGGGGGTTGTCCAACAGGTCCATGACCTTGGTAAAGGCCACCAGGCTGGGCGTCGTGTCGGCAGGAAATGGGAAATCCCGGTCGGCAACACCCCGGGTTACTTGTGAATACACCACGCCCTCCTGAAGCTGATTACGCTTCACCAGTTGTTCCATGACCTGGATGTAGGCTTGCTTGCTACAGGGCCAGTCAATTTTCAATTCAGTTAGGCTGTAATCGAGCCGCTCCAGAAAGTACTGTTTGTCCACCAGAGCGCCATTAATAACCGGTACGACTTCGTAAACGCCATCACCAAATATGAATCCCCTGTCGAAGATCGATATCGTTGCCTGTTCTTCCGGAACAAAGCTTCCATTCACATAGACTGTCCTGCTCAAAATACTCTCCAAATCTCAGATTCTTAAACACTCTTAAATTGTGCGGAAAACGCTTCCAGTGCGTTCCCATGCAGGCGCTGTACGGTCCAACCGTCCATCGGGATGGCCCCTATGGAGCGATAGAATTGTAGTGAAGGTTCGTTCCAGTCCAGCACTGACCACTCTACCCGGGTGCAGTTTCTCTCGACAGCCAGCCTGGCAAGATAGGCCAGCATGCATTTTCCAAAACCCTTGCCACGCATCTTCGGCGTTACGTAGATGTCTTCCAGATAAATACCGGGGCGCCCCGTAAAAGTTGAAAAATTGTGAAAGAATAGGGCGTAACCGATCGGCTTTCCTTCAAACTCCCCGATAAGTACCTCGGCATAGGCTTGCTCACCAAACAGAGATTTCTGCAGCGTCTCAGCCGACGCGACCACTTCATGACTCAGCTTTTCGTACTCAGCCAACTCCTTGATGAAACTCAGAATCAAATCGCAGTCGTCAATTGACGCATCGCGAATCACGAAATCCTTGAGTGATGTCGTAATATTCATGGCTTACTCTCATGTTTAGCGGATAACAAAGAGGGCTGCCGCTGCCCCGTTCAGCTCGTTTCCTGCCTACTATTCGCGGTATCTCTTCACTGCTATAATACGCGCCTTTTTTTGGGGACCATCGAGGCATTCGATTCACCTGATTGCTACCACCAGGAAATCGGGGAAGGAATTGAACTGGACCCTGCACACCATTTGGGTATCGATCTATTTACTAACGTCTTCTGTCATTCAAACTGTTGTTACTCATCGGGGCGAAGCAGAGCAAAGGAAACATGATGTCAGAGCAAAAAGCCACAATTATTTACACCGAAACAGACGAAGCCCCGGCACTGGCTACGCATTCACTGCTACCGATTATCAAGGCCTTCGCCGATGCTTCTGGCGTCGATGTGGATATCCGCGACATCTCTCTGGCAGGTCGCATCATAGCCAATTTTCCAGAATTTCTCAGTGAAGAGCAGCGGCAATCTGATGCTTTGGCAGAGTTGGGTGAACTCACCCAGGACCCGATGGCAAATATCATCAAGTTGCCAAACATTTCTGCCTCGGCTCCGCAGATGCACGCGGCGATCAAGGAGCTACAGGATAAGGGCTATCCGCTACCGGACTATCCGGAAGAGGCTGGCAACGAGCAGGAACAGGACATCAAGAGTCGTTATGACAGGATTAAGGGCAGTGCAGTAAATCCGGTATTACGCGAAGGCAATTCAGATCGCCGCGCCCCGGCTTCAGTAAAATCCTACGCTCGCAAGCACCCACACCCCATGGGTGCCTGGTCGGCAGACAGCAAGACCCACGTGTCGAGTATGAGCAGTGGTGACTTCTTTGCCAGTGAACAATCCGCCACGCTTACGGCCCCAAGCTCTGTTTCCATTAAGCATACCGATGCTGATGGCAATGAAACGATTCTCAAAGTAGCGATTACGTTACAGGCTGGAGAAATTATTGATGCTTCCTGCATGAATAAGAAGTCACTCCGCGATTTCCTGACAGCTCAGATCGATGATGCTAAGAGCCAGGGCGTCCTCATGTCGTTGCATCTGAAAGCCACGATGATGAAGGTGTCTGATCCGATTATCTTCGGACATGCTGTTACTGTTTTTTACCGAGATGTTTTCGAGAAGTATGCCGAAAAGTTTGAAGTGCTGGGCGTTGATCCAAACAATGGGATCGGTGATGTTTATGCCAAGATTGCCAACCTGCCCGATGACGAGCGTAATGAGATCGAAGCCGCTATCCAGGTTTGTTATGCAGGCAGACCCGATATGGCAATGGTTGATTCGGACCGGGGCATTACCAACCTGCATGTGCCCAGTGACATCATCATTGATGCATCCATGCCGGCAGCGATACGCACATCCGGTCAGATGTGGGGGCCCGACGGCCAGCTCCATGATATGAAGGCGATAATTCCAGATCGTTGTTACGCGAGCGTGTACCAGGAAGTCATCGACTACTGTAAAGCAAACGGCGCATTCGATCCTGCGACTATGGGCAGAGTGCCTAACGTTGGTCTTATGGCACAGAAGGCGGAGGAATATGGATCCCACGATAAGACTTTTGAAATTCCTGCCAACGGGAGCATAAGCGTAGTCGATACCGATGGCAATGCAGTACTGACGCATACGGTTGAGCAAGGTGATATCTGGCGCATGTGCCAGGTTAAAGATGCACCAATCCAGGATTGGGTGAAGCTGGCAGTCAGTCGTGCCCGACAATCCGGTACGCCTGCCGTATTCTGGCTCGATGAGCAGCGTGCCCATGATGCAGAATTGATCAGCAAGGTTAATAAATACCTGCCTGATCACGACACCGATGGCCTGGAGATTCACATCCTGGCTCCGGCAGAAGCTACCCGTTTCTCGCTGCAACGCATCGGCCAGGGTCAGGACACAATCTCTGTCACTGGAAACGTGTTGCGGGACTATCTAACAGATTTGTTTCCGATTCTGGAGTTGGGTACAAGTGCCAAGATGCTCTCTATTGTGCCTCTCATGAATGGTGGGGGCCTGTTCGAAACTGGCGCAGGGGGCTCGGCACCCAAGCACGTGCAACAGTTTGAGAAGGAAAACCACTTGCGTTGGGATTCACTCGGTGAGTTCCTGGCGCTGGCGGCTTCGCTGGAACATCTGGCGAATGTCACTGGCAATCAACGCGCACAGATTCTGGCCGAGGCACTGGATTGGGCGACTGGTGAATTTCTCGATACCAACAAGTCACCTTCACGCAAAGTGAATGAACTGGACAATCGCGGTTCTCATTTCTATCTGGCCATGTACTGGGCACAGGCCCTGGCAGAGCAGACAGCAGACGGTGAGCTACAGGAAAAGTTCAGGCAGTTGGCAGAGGATTTAGCCGCAAACGAGTCGAAGATAGTCGAAGAGTTGGTTACTGTTCAGGGAGTGGCAATGGATATGGGTGGATACTACAAGCCTGATTCGGCGCTTGCCTCGGCTGCGATGAGGCCGAGTGCCACATTTAATGAGATTCTAGGGTCCTTTACTGGGGCCTGAATATCATCGGCTGCTCTCGGAAACCAGAAAATGGGCTCCGAGAGCAGTCTAATCTACTTCCCGTGATCAGGCCCTGCACTACATATGCGCTTGTAAGCCGCTCGAAGAGTCTATTTCACGGGGCGAACATAGCGCTTGATGCCGCCAACCGGGCCGACTTCAGCTCCGAAGATATTGCCGTTAGCATCAGCGACAACGCCCTCAGCTGTACAGGTGCCGCGGCAGTCAGGCTGCGGATCAGGAATCAGAAATTCCACTTCACCGGTAATTGCGCTACCGACACGAATACCGCGAGTCCAAGTGCCATGGTCAGGATTTACAGAACCCGATTCAGAATCCGCCGCATACAGCACATCGTGGTCATCAATATAGATACCACTGTTGCGGCTGAACTGATACCAAATATCTATAAGATTGCCTTCCTGGTCGAATATCTGAATGCGGTCGTTGCCGCGGTCGGCTACGAATAATCGCCCTTTAGAATCCATTGCCAGGCCATGAGGCTGGCGGAATTGACCCGGCCCCATACCCCACTCACCAAAAGAGAACAAGTGGTTGCCATCCGCGTCAAACTTGTGGACGCGGTTGGGGGTACCTTCAGCACTGGAATGTCCCTCGCCTACGAAGATGGAGCCATCGGGAGCAACAAGCATGTCATTAGGAGTGTAGAAAAATTCTTCATCCCGGCCACCACCTTTTCTGCCCAGCGCCATCAGGTGTACACCACTAGGGCTGAACTTGTGAATCTGGTGCCCATAAGCTTCACCGTTATAATCCTGCACCTGGTCGGTACCGCGGGCATCAGCAACCCAGACGTTGCCTTCATGGTCCACCTCGATGCCGTGCGGCCAGGCGATATATCCTGCGCCGAAGCTGCGTACCATGTTGCCGTTCTTGTCGAACAGCATGATCAGGTTTACATCGGGATTCTGCACGCAGACATTGATATTGCCGCCGCAGCGTTCTGCGACCCAGACACTCTCACCGTCGAGATCGATATCTACAGTACTGGATGAACCCCAGCCTCTGCCGGCGGGCAACTTGAAATAGTCGGATTGAGTAATGTAAGGGTTGGGCAAGTCATTAACCGGTGGCATATCAGCCTGCGCAAACAATAATGCCGGGGCCACTGCCAGCGCGATGAATATAGCCTTTATAGCGTTCTTGTCAGTCATCTTGAAATCTCTCATTACCTGTTTTTTGGGGGGCATTCAAGAATAAACTAGGGGTATCGCCAATTCAATTGTATTGTGTGTCGATGTCACAACTTGTAACTCAGCCTGGGAGGTTTTATGCAGATCAAATTATGCAGTGTCTTTGTCGAGGATCAGGCCACGGCGCTTACTTTCTATACCGAAAAACAGGGCTTTGAAGTTGTAAATAATATCGACCTCGGCGAGTTTCGATGGTTAACAGTCGGCGAGAGCGGCGATGCCAACGTAGAATTGTTGTTGGAACCCAACGCACATCCTGCTGCACTGGCCTTTCAGCAGGCTATTTACGCTGATGGCATACCGGCCGCGGTACTTAATACAGAAGATATCGATCAGGAGTATGCAAACCTGATTGGCAAAGGTGTGAGCTTTAAAGATAAGCCTACGAATGCAGGAGGTGTGTGGATAGCGGTGTTTGATGATACCTGCGGGAACTGGATTCAGCTGCTGCAGGTTTGAAAAAGTAAAAGCTTCAGTGCCGACTGATCACCGATAGACCAGCAGTGGTTTCTGAAGTAACTCAATGAGAATAGCAACATTCAGGAACTTCCCTTCTATGCGAATCAAACCCCTGCGCGTGAGAGCAACTAGCTCAGTCTATCCCTGGCTGGTTTTCTTGTGCCTTACTCTATTGCCGCTCATGGCCTTCGCCGCATCCGAAGACGCCACGATGCTTAATCTTACTGGCAGTACTCTTGGCTATGCAGCGATAGCTTGCTTCGTTTTGGCTTACACGCTGATCATCTTCGAAGAAACTATCCATCTGCGTAAATCTAAACCAGCCGTTGTGGCGGCAGGCGTAATCTGGGTGCTTGTTGCCATTGCGTATATCGGTGTGGGTGAAACTCATCTTGCCGAAGAACTGGTGCGCCACAATTTGCTGGAGTTCGTCGAACTGTTTCTATTCCTGCTGGCAGCAATGACCTACATCAACACTATGGAAGAGCGGGGTGTGTTCAACCTGTTAAGGGTCAGGCTGGTTTCCCAGGGGTATACCTTCAGGCAGATATTCTGGATTACCGGGTTGATTTCATTCTTCCTCTCACCAATCGCAGACAACCTTACTACGGCCCTGCTAATGGCGGCGGTTATCACTGCAGTCGGAGGCAATAACCTACGATTCGTGTCAATTGCCTGCATCAATGTTGTGGTAGCTGCTAATGCCGGGGGTGCCTTCAGCCCCTTTGGTGATATCACTACCCTCATGGTGTGGCAGTCAGGTTTGGTCGAATTTCAGGAGTTCTTTGTACTCTTTCTGCCCTCTCTGGTGAACTGGTTGGTCACTGCAGGGATCCTGAGTATGGTTATCTCTAATGGGAAACCTGCGGCGATAAACGAGAAAGCCGCAGTAAAATTCGGTGCCTGGATAGTCGTTGGGCTCTTTATCATCACTATCATTATGGCGGTGTCATTCCACAACTTCCTGTATTTGCCTCCGGTATTGGGGATGATGACCGGGCTTGGATTGCTGAAATTGTTTGGCTACTACCTGCAGCTTAGAGATTCCAGTTACATGAATGTCGATATGGCCAGCTCGCTGGTGAAAGGCGATGTGTTGAGCGGCGATGACGCCATGTTTGAAGAATCGATGGGAACTGACGATGTTCGAGATAGTAAACAGCCCTACGATATCTATCACAATTTACAGCGCGCTGAATGGGACACTCTGATATTTTTCTATGGCGTGATTTTATGCGTCGGCGGCCTTGGCGCTTTCGGGTACCTCGCACTGGTTTCTGAGATTATCTATGCTGACCTGGGTGCCAGTACTGCCAATATTTTGGTGGGATTCGCTTCGGCAATTGTAGACAACATCCCCGTGATGTTTGCGGTGCTGGAAATGAGTCCAGAAATGAACCATGGACAGTGGCTGCTAGTCACCCTAACAGCCGGAGTGGGTGGTTCCATGCTATCTATTGGATCAGCAGCTGGTGTGGCGGTGATGGGTCAGGCCAGGGGAATATATACTTTCTTTTCCCATCTCAAATGGTCTTGGGCAATTGCACTGGGTTACTTCGCCAGTATTGCCATGCATTTTTTCGTGAATGCAGGAGCGTTCGCCTAAACCCGATTACTATAGGCGAGTATGCCGCTGGCGGTCAGATAGAAGGTGCCACTTACTCCATTTTGAATACGGTTCAGATCATAGTTGTTAAATGTGTTCCTAATTCGTGCGGCAAGCAACGCGTAACTCGAATCTATAAGCAGCGCAATCAGCCAGAAAATTAGTGATAGAGCGGCTATCTGAAAAGTATAAGAATTCGCTTCGCTGACGAACTGTGGAAGGAAGGCGCTGAAGAACAGGATGGTCTTGGGGTTAGTCAGTGACACCCAGAACCCTCGCTGAAAGGACCCGGTCGCAGTCGGCTCAGTGGATTTTTTGTTCCTTAAGAAATTGTTGAGTGAAATTACTCCGAGATAGGTCAGATACGCGACGCCTATCCATTTAAGCCAGACCAGCCCTTCGGCAATTAACAACAGGAATCCACTGGTACCCAGCCCTGCCACGAATAGCTGCACCACCATAGCCAGGCTAGTACCCAGCACTGTCTGCAAGCCCCGTGCCTTACCGGCTACCAGGCTGGTGGAAACAATTACCAGCACATTTGGACCGGGCATCAGCACGAAGGCACTGGCTACCAGTAGAAATGGAAGAATTTGCATCAATTCCATAAGATTCTCATTCAGTCACGGTGCGAGACAATGATGCCAAACGGGTCGGTCTCAACCAGCACGTTGCCAAATCCGGTTACATCCGTTGGCGCCACCAATGCATCATCGTGCTGCCTAAGCACTCAGGCTAGCAGTAGCATGATTCGGGCTATGGCAGGGGCACGATTCATCTAAAAAAGAAAAGGCCAGAAGGGTGTTATTCCCCTTCTGGCCTTCGTTGTTTTTAAATCCTTGGGGAGTGGACTAATTCTCTTCGGTTTCTACGGTACCGGTGTCTGACTTCGGAGACCCGTCGCCATTGAATCCCATAGATTCGTAACGTCTCCATCCGGCCAGAATACCGATCAAACCATGATTGCCTTCATGACAGGCATATTCGTAAACCGGATCTGGTGAACGGCGCAGGGGTAGCCTGGCCGACCAGGACACATCCCAGGACAGCGCATCTGTCACAGTGAAATCATAGTCCAGGGTATTCTCGTCGATCCAGTTGATACGCTCTTCAACCTCGGCTTGCTTGGACATGCCGCGCAGATTGTAATCGTGATACCAATTCTGAGTGTGGATCACCAGGGTATCGCCGTCCCAATGAGCGACTGAATCACCCTCCCACTTCAACTGCTTGGTGTGGTGTTCGCTGTCGATGCGGATAATACGAGCCGAGTGCACCATTTCATTCAGGATCATGATGTGATCCCTGGTCTGCACAATCTGCATGTTGTTGTTGTACGAGCCGGGAATCATCGGGGGCCCACCCACGAAGCCGGTAAGGCAACGGTCAACCGTGGTGCGACCTTCCGGGCCGGCGCTCTCGAAGACCATCTGGCCACGAGCCTGGCGACGATCTCTGCCTGCCGTGTTAGTCCGTGGCGATCTGCCATTGGGTGGATCATAGATCAGCGAAGTTCTGCGATCGGCGATGGTCTGGTCGCCGCGCTCGTACCAGAAATTGTTGTAGGAAATCACTCCGGGAGGATAACCGGCACCACCGACCGAATCGATAATCAGATCGCGATTCTGGCGTCGCAGTTCAAACTCTTCCCACTCTACGGCCTGTTCGGGCGTGAGAGTTGCCAGGTGTTCCAATTCCCTGGGTCGATTCAGGGGAGTGATTGTCCGGAATGTGTAAGTGCCTTGAAAATCGGGCTGCCCGTACTCGGTGCGCGGAATGTCACCGGACTGGGCCGTTACCAGGGGACCAACCAATACACCGATTAGTGCAAATAATCCTTTGGTGATGGCGCTGTTCTGCATTGGAACCTCCAACTTTTGTTCTAATGTTTAAGCCACGTTACTTAGGCGCAATCAGCCGAACCTACGTGGATTCTAGGGAATATTCAAGAATAAAATCGTCACCGTGTGGTAGGGATTGCTGCAACCCATGTAATTTGGGCTGTCTGTCAACGAGTAGTGGAGCGGTGTAACTAATCTGCTATTCCCGGCGTCAAAGAATTAAGCTGCTATTCATGTTCATCGACGTATGGTTGGGGAACGAGTCCCAGGTTTTGGAGAAAAAAATGAGAATTGGCAAAATTTTATCAGCCCTGCTCTTATCGACACTGTTGACGGGTTGCATTGGATCCATGATAGGTGTGGCTGTGGATACCACGGTTGAGGTTATCAAGGCGCCTTTTCCGATCGCCGGTACGGTTATCGGCGTAACGGCTGATACCGCCGGCACGGTAATCGCGGCGCCATTTCGTATGGTGGATGCGGCTGTGGGCGGTGAACACGATCATCGTGATCGGCACGATCACGAACGGGATCATGAAGACGCAGACGGAGAATAGTCTGGCGTCTACTGCACTCGCCATTTTTCCTTCTCCTGGCCGTTCAATGTCCTGGCATTATTCGCGGGATTTGCTGCGCGTGCGGCTGTACACTCAAAATGTAATCTAATAACAATAAGTTAGACGCAGAGGCGTTCTGGTTCCGGGACAAATGGCTGCGTCTAAACCGTCAGCAATCCTGGTGCCTGTCAGGAGTTTCGATGAGAACCCTGCTACACCTACCCCTTTACGCAGTGACACAAAGCGTCGCCTGCTCCTAATCAGCCATTTTTGCTACTTTTTCCATGCGCAGACCGAAACAAAACTTGTGGGTTTGGCTCAGAGTCAGGCAAATTGAATTGCTCCATAAGCTGGTTTATTCTTCCTGTCCACTAGAGAGAGTAAACGTAGTATGGCAACCAAGGCCAGGCGCGAGAATTCTGCAGCGCACGGAGCACAGCCCAATCCATCAGGCCCCGCTAATACGGGCTTCGCTCTCGGTAATTTCAAACTGCCCCTGATCTTGATTACAGCCTTGCTGCTGCTGACTTTCACCTCGAGAGTGCACGAGGTTGTCCTATGGTCCTTCGTTTCGGCAGTAGCCGTGTTGGCTGCCTGGCTCGTCTATTTGCTGGTATTGTCCAACCGGCGTGCGGAAATCCATGATTTCAGCATCGTGCTTCGACCCCAGCACTACGTGCAGCTTCTGATACAGATTAGTTTGTTTTCTTATTGGGGGTATTACTGGCGACCGGTATATGACCATTTCTATCTAATCATCGCCCAACTGTTATTTGCCTATAGTTTCGACATTCTACTGGCCTGGTCGCGGCGCCGCGCTTACACACTCGGCTTCGGTCCGTTCCCGATCATTCTGAGCATTAACTTGTTTCTATGGTTCAGGGATGACTGGTTCTACATGCAGTTTTTGATGATCGCGGTTGGCTTCATGGGTAAGGAATATGTGCGCTGGCAGCGGGAAGGCCGCAGCGTGCATATATTCAACCCATCCGCTTTTGCCCTGGGGCTCTTTTCGGCGGTGTTAATCCTCACCAATACCACGAGTCTCACCTGGGGGCAGGAGATTGCCTCCACCCTGACTCTGGCGCCGAACATCTATACATTCCTGTTTCTGCTCGGTCTGATCGTCATGTATTTATTTGAGATCACCCTGGTTGCGGGAATGGCAGCGATCACACTATTCGCATGCGGCGCGCTCTACAATGCCAACTTCGGAGTTCCCTATTTTCTCGACTCAGAAATACCGGCAGCGGTCTTCCTGGGGTTGCATCTACTCATCACAGATCCCTCCACTTCACCGAGAACCCCGCTAGGCAAGACTCTGTTCGGTTTGCTGTATGGGCTGGGGGTCTTTGGGCTCTATACGCTGCTCGACAATCTCGGTGCGCCCACGTTTTATGACAAGCTCCTGTGTGTGCCTCTGCTGAACCTCAGCGTGATAGCCATTGACAGGGCGGTTCGCTCGATCAAGTCTGAAACCCTGTTAAATGTGTGGCGAGCCGATTGGCTGGGAGGGCGCGCCAACCTGGCCCATATGAGTGTTTGGATCGTGGTGTTTGCCGTGATGACCATGCTGGGTAAGACTGACGGTAAACATACCGGTGACAGCCTGCCATTTTGGGAACAGGCCTGTAGTAATGAGCTGTCCAATAGCTGTCAGCGGCTGGTGCAGCTTAAAACAACCTACTGCAATGACAACGCAGCCTGGGCCTGTAACGAACTGGGCATTCATTTCCGGCAAGGACTTATAGTCGGTCGGAATGATTCACAAGCGCAGGAGTATTTCGGTCAATCCTGCGAACTAAAATTCAAAGCTGCCTGTGCCAACCTATTGGATGATAATCTGGCGTTGAAAGACAACCCACACGAGTTGGACTTGCGTCTGTTGCTCAGGGAAGGCGGACTGAACCTGATAAGTGCATCGAGCGATGAGCTTTATGAAAGAGCTTGCGACCATGATTGGCAATTCGCCTGTAGCACTAACAGGAATACGCTATGAACCAAACTGTGGAACATGATGAAAAGGTGCCGGGTCGCACAGTTGGATTCACGATAATGACACTGGTAATTCTGTTGGCAGCGTTCCAGATGAGCCGAGAGAGCTCATTGCAACAGATGCAGGGTTCTGACGAATCCGAAGCAAATACACAACCCCTCGAAGGATTTCGCCCCGCTGCCTGGTATCTACCGGACGATGAGCTGCTGGGCTTCGTCGAAGTTCCCGCTGGCCCATTTGTCATGGGGAGTAATCCGGCACTGGATCCCATGGCCTATGAAAATGAGCGCTGGTCCAATCTACGCCGGCAGGGTTCGGTTGACCTGCCTGCTTTCTACGTGAGCCGATTCGAGGTTACCAGGGCCCAGTTTGCGATGTTTACCGAGGACAGCAGATTCAGCACCGATGATATCGACCTTGCGGGGGCGGGCGATCTACCCGTGACGGGAATAACCTGGCCTGAAGCGCTGGCCTACGGACGCTGGCTGGAACAACGCCTGCGCGCATCACCTCAGACACCAGCGGAGATCAGCGCCTTCCTGGAGGGCGGCGCCCATGTCACGCTGCCCAACGAGGCGGAGTGGGAGAAGGCCGCCCGCGGTACCGATGGGCGCGTATTTACCTGGGGTCCCAGGCCCAGAAATGATCTGGCTAACTTCAATGGGGATGCTTTAGCAGGGGTGGGAGCCATTGCGTGTGCTGTATGCTCCTACGGGCTGTCTGATATGGCAGGCAATGTCTGGGAACTTACCCGTAGTCCGTCACAGGACTATCCCTACGATCCAAGCGATGATGAGACCAATCTGCCCGAAGATGCACTCTATGTCATGCGCGGAGGCTCCTATGCCGATGTCATCAATAATGTGCGTACTGGCGTACGGGGTGCGGCTGATCCGGGCGTTCGAAACGGCACCATAGGCTTTCGCCTGGTCATCAGCACTCTCTGATTCCAGCCCTTTTCTGCTGTAAACCATTTCCCGCTATCCTGGAATGAAAAAGGGGACGGTGGAATGAATCCCGCCGTCCCCTTTGTATCTACTGCGGCATTAATCGGGAAGCGCAAAGGTCACAATCAGATCGCCGCCACGACGACCGCGCGAGCCACCGCCCGAGGCAACCGTGACGTATTCCTGACCATCGATGGAGTACACCGCCGGTGAGGCGAATACGCCGGAGCCGGTATTGAAGCGCCAGAGCTGCTCACCTGTTTCCGCATCGTAGGCATAGAAATAGCCCGCGGTATTACTGCCCGCCCCGACGAACACTAAGCCGCCATCGGTAACCACCGGCCCGGCTTGGGCGTATCCTTCGAATATCTGTCGCCAGATCAGTTCTCCCGTAGTTGGATCGTAGGCCGAGAAGTAGCCCTTCGGATCGCGCCCGGAATTGAACGGCGCATCTATCGCAGCGACGTACAATAGCCCAGTTTTCTTGCCATAGGCCAGCGGACCATAGCTGGACCCGCCGCCCATGCCTGGCGCGAAGATCTGGCTCGGGCCGAGCGGGGTGAACTGTTCCACCAGGGTATTGGCTTCCATTTGCTGCGCCGGGATGTCGGTCGGGAATACCGGGGACACTGGCTCCATGCGCTCGCCGTCTGCCTTGTTCGGTATCGGCTGGGTTGGGTAGGGTACTTCACCCTCCAGTTCGGTTACTGTAGAGACCGGGACTTCGGGGATGGGATGCACCGGCACGCCTGTTTCCCGGTCTAATATGTAGAGCCAGCTATTCTTGTTCGCCTGAGCCATTGCCTTGACGGGTTCTCCGTCGACTTCCATGTCGAACAGCATCGGCTGGTTGCCAGAATCATAGTCCCACACGTCGTGATGCACCTGTTGGTAGTACCATTCCAACTGCCCGTCATCCAGAGTCAGTGCAATAAGCGAATCGGTAAACAGGTTCATGCCATCACGTTCGGTGCTGTCGCCGAAGGGATTGCCTACGGCGAAATACACCAGTCCCAATTCCGGATCGATGGATGGCGTTTCCCATATACCCCCGCCGTTGCGCTCATTACCTACCCAGGTGGGACCGGCAATATCCCAGCCCTGGTCGTTTTCATCTTGCGGGACGGTATTGAAATTCCACAGCACTTCGCCCGTCTGATCATCGATGGCTAATACATAGCCACCCGCGATGTGGCTCTCGCTGCGTGTAGTACCGATATAAATTACGTCGTTGTAAAGCTGTGGTGCCGTGGTAAACCAATATCCGACTTCGATTGCTGTCTCGAGAGTGGGATCTTTCTCATGTAGCACATCCAGAATAACCGGTGCCTGGCCATTGTCTCCGAAGCCTTCCAGGGGCTCGCCGGTCAGGGCATCCAGCGCAAACATGAATGAGCCGGCCGCGGTGTAGACGACGCCCTCATCGTAAACCACACCCCGATGTCGGAAGATATAGCCTTCCCGGCGGCCACCGCCGAGCAGGTTTGTCACGTCGTAGGACCAGATCAGGTGTCCGTCGCGGGCATTCAGGGCATAGACACTGCCGCGCGAATCGGTGAGATACATGATCTCGCCCACGATCACCGGTGTGGTCTGATTGCTTACCCCATCGATTACCCCGTGCTGGAATAGCCATGTCGGCGTAAGCGTGGCGACGTTGTCTGGCGTGATCTGGTCGGTGGGAACCGAACGTGAACCGAACAGATCGAAATTATGCAGTGGCCATTCCAGGTTGGGCACCGAAGACTCACCATTGCCCACGATCTCCACGGCGCCTCCGGTTGTGACACTGCCGGTATCCACCGAGATCGACGTTGTGTCATTACTTTCCTGAGAACAACCAAGCAAGAGGGTTAACACACCTGTCAAAAGCAGAGGGATTTTTGTCTTAGAGAATAGCTTGTGTGGCATCGGTTTACTCCAATGATCTAATTATGGTGTAGCGAACTTGCTGTGCTTTTGCTCGCCTGTTTAATATTGGCTTTGTTCAACCATGTACTCGACGACGGCTTGCAAGTCATCGTCACTGCAACTGGTACATAATCCCCGTGCCGGCATGACGCCATTGAGCCCATTGATTGTGTTCTGTACCAGGATGTCCATGCCTTTTTCCAGCCGAATCTCCCATTCGATTGCATCACTCAACATCGGCGCATGGGCCTGGCTGGTACTATGACAGGCATAGCAAGAAGCCTTGTAGGTGGCGGCAGCGTCAAACTCTTCGGACTCGGCAGCCAGAGCAAGGCAGGCAACAAAAGTGCCTGACACTAAGGCAGCAATTTTGATCAGTCCTGTTGGCTTCATCGTATCGGTTAGCCCTAATAGCGTTTCCGTACAATATTAAAAAAATCTATGAACTTTTGCATGTGTTCACTGTTCTGCGAGATGACCAGCGAATGGTCGCCGCCGGGGATTTCAGCGTAGACATGTTGCATGCCGATTTCCTGCATCTTCGACACCCAGCGCCGGGTAAGGGTTACCAGCCCGTCTTCGTCGCCCTGCAGCACGAAGATTGGGATATGCTTGATTCGTTCCAGCGTTTTCTCGATAGGCATATCTCTCTGTGGTGCCGGTGCTGCGACTCCCAGTCCGGCGAACAAATCGGGATACTTGGCAGCAATATGGTAGGTCCCGGCACCCCCCATGGAATGCCCCCAAAGATAGATGCGATTGCTGTCCACGTTGAATTCCTCGCGCACCAGACCCATGACTTCCATCACGTCTTGCTCGCTATAGTCGGCATCCTCGGGGTCTTCGGTTGCACGCGATCCGAACCAACCGCGACGAATATATCCGAGTGGCGTTACAACGATGTATCCGTGTGTTTCCGCTTGCTCGAGAAAGCCGTGATACCCCATAAGCCAGTCATAGCTTCTGCCTAGGCCATGCAAAGATATGATTAAAGGTGCCGCGTCGCCCTCATTATAGGTAGAGGGCACGAACAATGCGTAAGGAATTTTTTCACCAGTGGCTGGAAATGTATAACTTCGATGCTGAACTCGAGAGTCGTCAATATTGGTCTCATCATCGGTCATCTGTCGGTCAGCCTGAGTTGGGAGGTAAAACAGCAGAATGATTGGAACCAGGCCTGTTGCTATCAACCTTCTTAGAATTGTCATGAGGCGCCTCACGTCATTGTTCACGGGGGATATGAGCATAAACCATTTGCCTGATGAGGCAAAGTGGCCTGTGAAGAGCGATTCACGGGGCAGTGGGGTCAGTTAATGGTTTGATCGAAAAGATCGCTTTCTGCGAGCATGCGGATCATGGCGATGGCATCTCGGTCGATCTGGACATAGGCGGCCTTGAGATGTTCTCCCACATCGACCAGGGAATCGTTGTCGTCCAATTCGCGTTTATAGCTGAAGCGCACGAACAGATAGCCCTTCTCGGGCTCTTCGATGCTGGTAGTGCTCTGGGCATTGAACTGATTCAGCTCCTGCACCGTTCTGGTACAAATTCTGTCTTCGGGAAACAGAACGACTCGTTCACAGAAACGCGTATTGCCGGCTTCGATGGTGCGCTTGAACTCATTGTCGGCCAGTTCGTCTGATCGGCACTGCAGGCTATGATTGAATTTTTCCGGGCTGCGCGCCCTGAGTACCAGCCCCTTCCAAAGCTGAGCCCGCGTCAACGCAACGATGCTGTTATTGCTTAAGTCATTGACCTGCACGATGTGTTCAAATTCGAGCAACGTCCTTTGCGCCTCCATTTCTCTTTGTTTGCTGCAATCGCCATTTACTGCGTGGGCAATGGCAGGTTCCAGGATTCCAGCCGATCCAGGAAATCGGTGTCGGTCCAGTCGAACTTCAGGGGGGTGAGCGTGATGTAGCCCTGTTGATAGGAGTAGGTGTCGGTGCTGCTGTCGGTAGACTGAACAGTGATTCGCTCTCGTTCATACACCGAACGATCGCCGGCCCGTTCCACCAGTTCGTAATGAGAGGTCTGCAAATAGGAATCGCCCATAG
Organism: Gammaproteobacteria bacterium; assembly: GCA_002730035.1. Taxonomy (GTDB): domain Bacteria; phylum Pseudomonadota; class Gammaproteobacteria; order Pseudomonadales; family Pseudohongiellaceae; genus UBA9145. Next base: position 27,792 of record PBYU01000078.1, read on the forward strand.
GCCGCACCCTGACCCCTTGCAATTCTCCCCCCGGAATATTGATGGAGACTAGAGTGCCCTGTGGCGCTCCCTGCTCTCTATAAAGCGTCACCAATTGTGCAGTAAACCGGGCAGACGCCGCGGCATCGACACCTTCTGGTTCCTGGGAAACCGCGATAGCAGGTACGCCGTTATAAATGCCCTCCATTGCGGCACCAATGGTGCCGGATAAATGCGACACGTCTCCTACATTGGAGCCGCGATTGATGCCACTTACTACCAGGTCAAAAGCATTATCCTTACCGAGTTCGTACAATCCGAAGCGTACCGCATCGGCCGGTCGGCCGTGCACCGCGTAGCCGAAAAATTCGCCCTCGTGTTGTATGCGTTCAACCACTAGGGGTCCTCCATTAGTCGAATGACTGCTTCCGGATTGATTCTCATTGGGGGCAGACACGACTACCTCGACCTCAGGCAATGCGACAAGCACCTGATGTAATGCAATCAACAACGGAGACTCTATACCGTCGTCATTGGAGAGCAGAATTCGATAGCTTTGTGCCCAGAGCGTAGAAGTAAACCCTGACAGCAACAGCAAAGTCAGGCCAAGACAAAGATTTCTTTTGCTTCTGTAATAAGATTTGGGAGTCATAATCAGCAGTATAGTGAAACTCGAGGGCGAGTAGTCAGAAACGTTTCGCTTGCTATAGTACAGGCCTTAAACCGGATTCGACAACATTACCCGCAGGCAATAGAATGCACGTGCCTGACATTTATGGAATTGGTTATGAATCCCGAAGTGCTGTTTAGACCTTTTGATCACCCAAAACTACAATTGAAGAATCGCATTGCCATGGCACCCATGACGCGACGCTTCTCTCCCGACGGTATTCCCGATGACAAAGTCCGGGACTATTACCGAACTCGCGCCGAAGGTGATGTCGGCCTGATAATCACCGAAGGCACTACTGTGCCGCATAAGGCCGCTTCATCTGATGTGCAGATGCCATGTTTTCACGATGCAGCATTAGAAGGCTGGCAAAAGGTTGTGGAGGCGGTACATGAGGCCGGTGGCAAGATCGCTCCTCAACTCTGGCATTTAGGAGCCAGACGGCTACCCGGGCAGGGTCCCTATCCGGATTATCCAACGGCGTCACCATCCGGCTGCGAATTTCCAGGCAAGGAAGTGGGAGAGCCCCTCAGTACAACAGAGATTAACGAACTGATCGGCGCCTTTACGCAGTCTGCAATTGCAGCGGTAGGACTGGGTTTCGACGCCATCGAACTACATGGGGCGCACGGCTACCTGATCGATGACTTCTTCTGGGAAGGCACCAATCAACGGGATGACAAATATGGCGGCTCCTTAGTGAAGCGAACCCGGTTTGCAGTTGAGATCCTGGAATCGATCCGCGCCGAAATCGGCGATGAATTCCCGCTGATCCTGCGTTTTTCCCAGTGGAAAGGGCAGGACTTCACTGCACGCCTGGCGCAAAGCCTGGAACAGTTGGAAGAGTTTGTCTCACCGCTATCAGCGGCCGGAGTCGACATATTTCATTGCAGCACTCGACGTTTCTGGGAGCCGGAGTTTGCTGGATCGGATCTCAATCTCGCCGGATGGGTGAAGAAGATCACAGGCAAACCCACCATCAGCGTTGGCAGCGTAAGTCTCAGTGAGGAATTTATCGCGACCTATAGCGAAGCCAAGGCAGAGGTGGCAGGCATCGATAAGCTCATCACCCGCATGGAAGCCGATGAATTCGACCTGATCGCAGTGGGCCGCGCATTGATTGCCAATCCAGCCTGGCCAAAGCTGGTCAGGAACGGCGATATGGATGCGATCAAGACCTATAAGAAGGAAATGCTCGCGGAGCTGGTCTAGCAAATTGTTTACGTTTCGCCAGCAGTAGCCTCCGTCACCGACACTAATACTTTGCCCTGCAGGACAGCTAATTCGTAGTTGTTTATTGCTGAGGCGTGCCCCCCTATAAGAACTTCTTCAGCCTTTGGAACAAGACTCGCTACTTCCTCAAGTTTCAAATCGTCGACCGAACCATAATTCGTTGGAGTGATGGCTTTCATGGTGCCTGTTTTACGAGGGACAGGTCGAGTCTAACCCAATTTTCTCGAAAACTTCATTTTCTGGAATTGGCGGACTAGACTCAGGTAAACAGAGATTAATATTACATTCAAAAGGAGATTGAAATGAGAGAGCTTACGGAGCAAGAGATTGAATTTGTTAGTGGGGGAGTTGGTCCTGTTGGGGCTGTATTGGGCGGATTAGGAGGCGGTCTAGCAGCTACTGCAAATGGTGGAAATGCTGGTCAGATTGCAGCAGGAGTTGCCTTCGGAGCAACTGCTGGATTTTTCGGTGGTATAGCGGGTGCTACGGGTGGAGTGACTAGAATGATGTTCGGGGCGTATTCACTCGAAACAGGGTTATTGGGATCATTTGCGAATTCCTAAAAATTATAATGAATATATACATAGCCAATGCAATTGTATTACCGCTCTTCTTCACATGGTTTATCCCTAATGTAATACGTGATCCAAAAAGCGGGGAGTACAAAGGATTTAGAAACTCAGCAGTTGCGGTACAGTTTGTCTTTTTGTTGATTATTGAAAGCTATCTACTAGTTGGCGAACAAGGCATGAGCCTCCTAACAATTTTTAGGATTGCATTTAACATTGCGTTTGCATTTTCTTTTGCACTTCTTTTTGTCAAATATACGCAAAAGCAATTATTCGGAAATGAGTTTAAAATGGAAGTCAAAAGGAGAGGTCAAGAATAGAGAGGAGGCTTTAGTTCGCGACTTCTTTCCAGACGAACAGGCGGGTGGCGAGGACGAACCCGATAACCAGCCAGACAGCGATGCCAAGCAAGCTTGGCAAGATGGTAAGTAGTGAAGCACCCTCATTGGCGATGTCGCGCATACCAGTAGCAACGAAGCTCAACGGCAATACATAGGCGATCGGTTGAATCAGTTCCGGCATGGAAGAGATTGGATAAAACACGCCGGACAAGAAAATCTGTGGAAAGATGACGATATTGCCGACCAATATTACCGCCTGTTGTGTCTTGGCAATACTACCGAGACAGAATCCCAGGTTGAGGAAAATGAATGTACCGAGTATGACCACGAAGAAAAATTCCACAATGCTGCCGATCATGCGCACATCCAGTATCAGTACTGCAAAGGCGATCAACACCGCAAGCTGAATCAAAATAATTGACATGCGAGCCAGCACGATGGCAGTAATAAAATCTTTTGGCTGAATGGGTGTGACAAACAGCCGCTTCAAAATTCCCTTGCGGCGATATTCCACGATATTGAAGCCACTGCCGGCGATACTCAGCTGCATTAATGTAAATGCCATGAGGCCGGGTAATAGAAAATCTAGGTAGCTCTGCGATCGTGCCTGTACATCTTCTATTGCCAGGTTGAACATCGGTTCAGTATTGCGGAACTCCCGCTCTATCTCGATAAGCGTCTGTTCCAACACTGGCAGAATCAAACCCAGTTGTTGTACCTGGGCGGCATCGACCAACAGGCGCAATTCGGTGCTATCCTGATCGAGGTTCTGGTTGCTAAAGACTTCGGGCAATACCAGCACCATAGTCTGATCGCCCTCTTCCAGTTCGCCACGCAGACTGTCTTCCACTCCTACAGTGACATTAAAGATCGGGTTATCAATCAATTGCTGTACAAATTCGGCGGCAACCACAGCGTCGGAATCGTTCACGACACCGACATTTATCGGATCCTGACCACCGCTGTTTGCAAACCCGAATACCGTCATAAATATAATCGGGAAGAAAAGACTGAAGAATATCGATTGACGATCTCTCAGAAAGATCTTCAGAAAGACTTTGGATAGATGCAACTGCAGTTTGGTCGGCATAGTTATCTTACTCAGTCTCTCAGGGCGTGCCCGGTTAGTGTCAGAAACACATCCTCAAGATTGCCATGCAATGGAGCTTCGGGGGGCTCGGGCGCGTGTTGCAAAATGAGGTGTTGCGGTGTGCCTTCCGCCACGATCTTGCCGTGATCCATAATAGCGATGCGCTGGCACAGAGATTCGGCTTCTTCCATATTATGTGTGGTCAGTACGATGGTCATGCCGGAATTGTTCAATTCCGTTACCAGTTCCCAGAGATTTCGTTTTGCCTGGGGATCGAGTCCGGTAGTCGGCTCGTCGAGAAACAATACTTTCGGTTCGTTTACCAGTGCGCAGGCTATCGAGAACCTTTGTTTCTGACCCCCAGAAAGATTCGCTGGTCTGGCCTTGGCCTTGGCCTTATCCAGCAACTGTACTTTTTCCAGCAATGTACTTGGATCAATTTCGCGCTTATACAGTGCGCCAAACAGAGTGAGGAGCTCAACCAAAGACAGGTTATCGAAATATTCGTTGGCCTGCAGTTGCACACCGATAATCTTTTTTACTTTGAACGGATGAGACTGCACATCGATGCCATCGATAGTAGCGTGACCACCGTCGATGTCAGTCAATCCTTCCAGCATTTCCAAGGTAGTTGTTTTGCCCGCACCGTTGGGACCGAGAATGCCAAAAATCTCTCCCTTGTCGATGTGTAGTGAAACACCATCGACCGCAAAGAAAGTTTCATTCTTGCTATCGGGAAGAGGATACTGCTTCGTGAAATTTTCTACTTCGATGATTGGCATCAGATGACTCTGCCTTGGCTCCCTGATTCAGTCAGCCAGTATGATACCCGAACTCCAGTCAAAAAAGGGCAGAGTGTCGACTGCTCCAGATCGGAGCTCCGATGACGCTATGGAACAACAATCTCTAATAGTAGTAGTCGTAGCGACGCTTGGATTTCAGCGGAACCAGGAAGAAGTAGAACACCCAGGCGAACCAGGACAAACATAGAATCGCCAGAATCCAGGCGCACTTTTCAAATCCCGTAGTCTTGTCCGAAGTAGCGATAATCCAGATGGGCAGCAACCAGATGGCGAATACGGCGATGCCACAGACTATGGCGAAACCAAAGGTTACCAGCGGCACTACGGCCAGCAGGCCGACGATAACGAGAAAGATGACGACTAAATTTCCAATAACTTTCATGGGACTTTGCCTTTACGCTATTTGACCAAATTGATTAGTTTTTCTCTCGGTCTTATAGGAAATGCGAATAGCGTGCCAACTTGAATAGCTCAATAAAAACAATGAGTTAATCATTACAAAAGATTCTCATGCTGGGAGAAAGGCTTAAAAATGGTGAAATTCGCCAAAGTGGCAATCAACTAAATACCAGCAACCCCGGGACCTGGGACCGGGAAATAGACAGTTTGATGTAGCCCTGCTGATGTAGAAGTCCCTCAGTTTCAATGACATACTAGCGACTGTGGTGTCAATAACACCTTTTCTTGTTAATACTGCCATTCGCAATCATCCCGCACCATTGCATTCAACATCACAATAAACTTTCGCATACAGGCCGTAAGC
>PBYU01000079.1 GCA_002730035.1 Gammaproteobacteria bacterium
ATCCTTTCTTTCTCTTTTAAGTCCCTAAACCTAATTGCCCTCGCTTCGTTAATCCGCCTTCCTGTTTCAATTAAGAATTCAAATATAGGTTTATCGGATTCGGGGATATATTGCAGTATTTCAAATTGAGCATTCTGATAAAGACCCTTTTTCTTTTTTCTCTGAAGTTTTATTTTTGGCATGGTTGGAACTTTCATTAAATCTTCCCTCGACAATGCCCACCTCAAAAAGTGTTTAAGATAACTTATCAGCCTGCGTTTACAGTTTCTATTGCACTCAAGGCTATCAAAATAATCCTTAATATGCTTCTTTTTTATGTTTTGGATTTCAAAACTGTCAAAATAGTTAAAGTGGTTTTTAAACGCATTTTTTATTCCTTTAAGGTGATTAAGAGACATCCATTCGGGGTCATCAAAAAGCCGTTTGGTTCGCCATTCCATTTTCATTAAATACTCTTTTTTATAATTTTTAAAAAGAAATGTTTGGCGGCTTCGGGGGAGGTATCGCTTTATGGTAAAAGTGTTATCCTTGATAGAATCAACAATTTCATTTTTGAGGTTTATAGCGACCTCAATGGACAGCGGAATATCGTTATTGTCGGAAAATATTCTTTCTCTACCGTCTTTATGATCTTTTAGCCCTGTAATACTTACAAAAACACGCCTTGCCCATCGGTCATGATTTTCACAATGGAATTTATTTTCTTCTTTATAGATCAGCCCGCAGTCCCGACACCTTTCCTCTGATCTTATTTTTACTTTCATTCCTTGACCTGTCCATTCTGATATTTGAGATTTAAAAATCTTATGGATTTGGTCTTCGTTTGTCAATACCGATGTTGGAGCAATGGTATTATCCGTTTGGATTTTTATAAATCCAACTTTAACAAGCTCTTTTACCTGATCTAATGTGTAAAGCTGTTGATTCATATCATCTTTGCTTATTCAGAGGCAAAATTATTAATCCATAAAGTCATTTTTTTGCTTCCTAATTTTCACCTGTAATACCTGTAAAATTATTGCCTTTTAATGTTTTACAGGTATTACAGGTGGTTTATTGCTTATTTATTTTTGGATTTACCTCATAGATTTGAACCCATGGTCTACCAACCGAATTTGTTTTAGAGGTCTCCTTTCTCCTGATGTAGCCCCTCTCAATTAACAATTCTAAGCCAGAATTAACTTCGTCCATGGTTTTTTGTTTAAAATAATTTTTCATATTTAATACTTCATTGCCTTTGAATTGATCGGGCTGATGCTCAATCAAATATTCAAGTATTTTCTTAGCCGATTCAATTCGAGAGTCTTCTTTCATGAGTCCAAACGCAGCTAAAGCGTGTTCAAAAAAATAATTTCCAATTGCTATAGAATCACCTGTAATACCTGTAGAAATATCCTTGCCTATAGCTTTTTTGCCATGTTCAGCAAAATGCAACAACCCCGCTATTCTTCCAACTGCTCCAGCCAGCTTTGATCCCCAATCTTTTAAAAAATCCAACTGTTCATCTGGTCTCATGGAGGATTCAACTTTATGGTAAAAATCACCCCACAATTTATTAGCTTCTGGGGTTAATTTAAGTAAGCGATCTTCTATTGAAATATCCATAAGTTTAAATATGAAATCCTCATATTTCTTAATAATTTTGTCAGGTACTGCTTTGGTTTGAAGCTTCCTGTAGCCAACTTTGCTAATACACAGTGAATATAGAAATCTTGCCAGCAAACCACGCCCACGAAAACGTCTATTTGATCCAATCACATTTATGACATCTGGTTGTACAGCTAAACACACTGTTAAAGCTGGAGAATCCATAGATTTTCTCTCCCTGCTAATCCTATCGGAACTCCACTGGTCTCCAGCATGCCCTTTTAAATAAATATCTATATTAGATCCCTTATCACTATACAATCCTGACATAATGCCGAAGATTCCACCTTCAGCACTAATCATCCCTATGCGTTCATTATTCTCAGTCATAACTTCACCCAACTTTTCGCTAGTGATATCATCTACAATATATTGAGGAAGTTTAGGAATCGGATGTTTCCTGATAAAATTAGAAATTGCCTCTGCTTCTTTCGCTAACTTATTGCTTTTAGCCTTATCATCGGTATTAGCAGCCTTTTTCCTTTTTACTGCTATCCGATCCTCATCTATTCCATTGCGAAGCGTTACCTGTCTTATTTTATCTTCCATTTTTTTCTGTTTTTTCTTTTGATAATCCATTATTGGACGGCTCATGATTTTCATCGTTCTTGATTTTCGTTCTCCCGACCCAAGAACTGGGCATGTAAATATATTCAAAGGTTCCTCATGTGAACTCAATTCTACTTTTGCTTTTTTTGCGAGGCATGTTGATAACACTGAAAGGGCAATACAGGCAGGGAGTGAAGTATCAACTTGGTTAACTTCTGCTACTGCTTCAACTATTTCTCTTAAAGTAATTGGTAATGCGTCTGTAGGAAATTCGGGAAGATCTGAATTATCATCTAATGGTATGGGATCTGACCACTCAACAGTTGAAATTGTCTTATGTTGAGGTATTTGTATGCCTGCCATTATAGCAAGAGAACGTTTAGCTGTATCGAAATCGCAATTATAAAGTAGCCTGTAAAAGGAAATAACATCATGGTGTTTACAATCAGGGTAAGTACCCGAAAAACAGTTCCCTTTTGTCCCGTTTTCATAGATTGAGAAAGACGGATTTGTATCTTCATGGGCAGGATTTGGACAGCTAATTTTTTGTTCTTCTTTTTCCTCAAGATACGGAAGCAAATCATAAAAGGTGAGGGTTTCTTTTATTTTTCGGATTATTTCATCCTTTGATCCTGATTCCGTTCCATTTGTATTTGGATACGATCCCTGTTGGCTTTCAACATCAGGCAGAAAATCAAAACCCTCAAGGCTATACTCCTCCCCGTTTAGATTTGAAATATAAACATCAGGGGGAGTGTCATAGTCTTTTTTGAAATTTCTTGTCCCAGGAACTCTCAGTATTCTTGCTAATTCAGCAGAAGTATTATCCCCTTTAAGAGATGAGGTCAGTTTTTTGAGATAACTTTCAATCACATCCCTGTCGTTTATGCTATTAATTTTAAAAGGTTCTCTTAATTTCCAATATGAGTGGATGCCTCCTCCACTAAATATTTCAGCGGTCGGTTTGAGCGGAAAATTTTTAAGTATTTCTTTAGCCTCTTCCTCTGAACTATCCTTAAAATCAATATCAGTCCATAGACATGGTATCTCTATAACACCATCCTTACCCCCTTTACCATCTTCCCGTGTTCCGCATCCGTGGTAAATATCGCTATCGTCCCCAGATAAGTCCGAAACTTTTTTGCATACATCTTTATAAGAGACCCAATGCTGAATCCCTGATGGCAGTTCTCGTATTTCAACGTAACCTTCACAATCTGCGAACATTAAGTCATAAAATTCCTGCGGATTGTACTCCATGACAAACCCTCCAAAAGAAAACCCCTGAGAGGTTACCCAGCAACGAGGTCTCTCAGGGGTTAATTGATGCCCGATGGGCATCCCTAAATCATAATCATTTGCTGGGTCTTAGCCTCACGCAAAGTATAGAATAGATTTTAAAATTGACAGGAATTGACAGGATTGACAGGAATTGACAGGATTGTTGACGGGATTATTGACGGGTTTCAGGTTAAATAGATATGATAAATACCATATTATTGTCTTTATTTTCTGTTATACTAATATAGTTATTTGATTTGGCCTCTTCCATTTCCTTTTCGATAGCTTCTTTGCCTGTTATTTCTTTTTCAAGTATTCTTTCTATTGTTTCTCCTAAGAGTCCTGTTGGCAGTGTAATAGTAAATATTTTTGGTTTTCCTTTCCCAAGTTCAATAATTTTACTTTTATATCCATATGTTAACAATGCAGTAAGTACTTTATATAAATCTTTTCCAATCTTATTTTTCATTCTATCTCTTAGGTTTTCTATTTCTCTATAAAGTAGGTCTTGTCGTGCTTTATCTTTAGATTTTGCAGAACCACTAATAAATTTATCTTTACAATTGGATTGACAATGTTCATTGAATGCTTCTTCCATCTTTTGCCTCTTCTTAGCGAGAGGGATCTCATTATCTAATCTAATTGGATGCATAATTTTCATCGCTCTCCAATAAGTATTTTCAACAGGGTTCATCCTGATAATTCTCTTTTTTATTTCAGAATAATATTTCAACTCTATTTCTGATAATAATCTTTCATCAAAAACGGGTACACCGTATAGGCTGTAATCGGTTAAAATGGGCTCACCTGTTTTATTGAGAAAAATAATTCTGTCACACTTCATTTTGAAGTGTTCATCGTTACCATAAGAATAGGCTTCCACCTCTATTTTTCTTTTTAGAAGAATATAGCCATCAGCATCGGAAAAATCAGAACCAATCAAAGTATAAATATCTGTATTTAAAAAATATTCTTTCTTACTTGGTTTTTTTACGAACTCCCAGTTATCAAATTTACTAGATTCCAACTCTTGTATAACCTTATTTTTTTCTTGTTCGAAATCTTCTTTCATAGACACTTTATCCATTGCATTCATCTTTCGAAACTTGTTTCTAAAACTTATGTTTATGTAACACTAAAAACAAAAAAATTTTCTCTTAAATTATAAACGGTTACAAAGCTGATTGCACAGGGGTTTTTGTAACACTATTGCTATTGAGTAAACGGCTGACGGTTGCCGTAGAAACATCCAAACGATTTGCCATATGACGCACAGAATCTCCGTTGCTTTGCATTTCCTTTAACTTATTTATGTCAACCAATGCCTTCGGTCTACCGAGCCTCTTACCCTTGTTTCTGGCGGTCTTTAAGCCTGCTTTTACACGCTCCCTGATGATGTCTCGCTCTAACTGACTCATAGCCGATATGATTGTGAATATGGCTTCACCTAATGGAGATGAAGTGTCAATATTTTCATTGAAGGATATAAAGTCTATTCCAAGGTGCTTGAAGATGTGTAACGCTTCAACAAGGTGCTTTGAAGAACGAGCAAACCTATCAAAACGCCAGCACAGAACAATATCAAAGCGTTTCTTACTGGCGTCTTCCATTAGCTTATCAAGTGCAGGTCTTTTCTTAATACTACCTGATATGCCATTATCAATGTATTCCTGATAAATGGTTAGGTTCCTATCTGCAGCGTACTTACGAAGGTCTCTAACCTGCATATCCGTCTTCTGGTCGTTTGTTGACACCCTGCAATATATAGCAGCTTTTTTGTTCATAATTTAATCACTCCTTTCCTTTTCTTGTTAAACTCTATTTCATAACCAAGAGGTTTAAGCACTCTCTCTAACCAATCACATGATGGTTTAATCTGGTCATTGAGAACCTTACAAAGATATGGTTGGTCAACACCTACTCTAAGCGCCAACTGCCTTGCAGATATTTTCTCTTTCTTTAGTATCTTCTTCAATTCCAATCCTGCTTTCATGGTATATATTATATAACACTATGCTCTATATGTCAATACTAAATAGAAATATATCAAAGAAATATTCTGATTGTTTTCTGCTTATATATTGGAAGGTGGGGCTAGGGGGAGATGGCAGGGGGAATATCAAGTAAGTGTTGCCCTTTCGGGGGAAATTTATAAAAAGGAGTCAGTAGCGTTTTTACTCTCTATGCATAGTAGAATAATTATTTTAAGAGACTTTCAATCTCTATAACAGCTTCTTGTAAAGCATCTTTATCAAAACTCATGGCAATAAGACCTATTTCCTTATAACCTAATACTTCTAAATCCAATATATCTCTTGCAGCCATGACCATCTCTTTAGAGAATGAGGGCATTAATTCAATCAACAGATTTTCTCTTGTATCATATGTCTCTAAAGCTTGTTTAAAATAGTCTTTTGCATTTTTATAGTCCTTTAAAGACTTATAGGAAAAACCCAGTGCATATAAAATAGTAGGCCACTTGAGTAACGATTTTGCTTTTAGTAAGTGGCCAATAGCCGAATTATAGTCACCTTGAATTATCGACAATCTGGCTGCAGAAAATAAGCCGTTATGGATAAGGGGGATACACGCAGCTTTATGCATATCTGAGCCTGACTTAACAACTATTCCACGCAGAGATGATAATGTTTTACATTCATTTTCTATATTTTGCTTTTCCAAATCATCAAGGACAAGATTATATGAGTTTAAAATTGAACTAATAAGAGGGTCTTCTACTAAATTGTCAGCCTTTTCTTTTTGACGAAACAATTTCCTAAGTATTAAAAAAATATTCATATCAAACCATACAATGGCAGTATCACGAATGGCGTAAGAAGTAATTTTATCTCCACAACCCTCTTTTCCTTATCCTTGCTTCCCTCTCATACTACCTAAACTCCTGCATATACTTAGATGGAATTAGTATAAGTATTATCATCTCCCTGTTTAATTATCTCTATTGAAAAATGTTCCATCGTCAAGGTAGACATAGGTTCCAAGGCATACAAAAAAAAGTTAGTGACATCGTCAGTAATGTTTCTAAGAGTCCTTGTTTCATCAATACTCCATACACCAACAACTGGATCGATATCAATATTTCCTTTGGCAACCACTACAAAAGTAAACTTCATCTCAGTCTCTTTTGCTTTATTTCCTTACCTTAAAAAGCTTGGTATGGCAATAGCGATCAGTATTCCAAGGATAATTATGACTAGCATTCCCCAGAAAAGCCATGCTAACCGTTTATGAACACCCCCTTTATTTCGAAGATACTTAATCAGCTCATTCTTATCTTCAATTATTTTTTCCCCCTCTGTAATTTTTTTTCTAAGATTGTTCTGATAGAGAGAATTGGCGAATATAGGAAAAGCAATCAACTGGATAATGGGAATGACCCAACTCAACTCTTCAGTTCCTGCCCCTTCAAGGATACCGGAGATAAGATGGCCCCCTGAGAGTATAAAAAACCAGCCATACATCTTTCGGTAGAGCGCCCATGAGGACCCTGCAAAAAGAGCTGGCCAATTCCAACTGGCTTTGAGACCCTGTCCTTTTTTATCGAATTGCTCAAATTTTGTTTGATAGTAAATTGCATTCTTCTCTCCGAGAATCGCTTCATATAATTTTTGCGTAGAGATTTTATTTTCTGAATCATTCTTCTTTAATTCCTTGGAAGGTTTGTAATTCTTTAAAGAAGGGTGTGCATATTTTTTAAGGGCAAAGTCTCTATTCCTATGGCACTTTGAACAGTTTTGTATTTTCTGTTTTTTATCAAGAAGGTTTACTGTGCTACAAACACAAACCCATTCATCATGTTCTGTTATATGAGCAAAATTTACTGCATCTTCTCCAGCTTTTTTTTTTAATTTTTTAAGTAATTCTTCTAAATTCTCTTCTGATATTGAAGGGGGTGCGGATTCGGTGATTTTATTTACATTTTGCGCAGGAGACTGAGTTTCTGGAGAGTCTAAATTGATTTTTTGTTTGACTTTAAGGTTGTTACCACATGAAACACAAAAATTTGCTTCTTCTTTTACTCTTTCTCCACATTTGGGACAAAACATATCCTTTCTGCTCCTATGAGAATTAATGCGTGTTGAGTAAACTTGTTTATGGCCGACGGAAAAAGGGTCTACTGCCTACTTCCACAATCCCATTTTTCTTATCCTTGCTTCTCTTTCATATTGCCTAAACTCATTCATATACTTAAAAGGAAACTTTGTATAAGCATGACCATATCCCTGTTTAACAATCTCTGCATTTAGAAAAGTTCCATCCTCAAGATAGACATAGGCTAAAAGACGCTTGTATCTATCCCTCTGGTTCTGGTCAAACTCCAATCTCACCTTTTTGCCTTCTACCATATTGGCAGTAAACATAGACGCTTCTTTGCCGAAACGCTGGACTGGTTTTCTTGGATGTTTTGTTTCAGGTGTATCAACTCCTATTAATCGGACTCTTTCTTTAACACCTGCAATATTAACAATGATTGTGTCTCCGTCAACGGCTCTGATGCAGATTGCAGATAGCGGTTTGATGTAGTGAATTAATGGTCGTGGTTTACTTTCAGCATTTGCAAAACTTATTACATCTAAACTAAGTAGTAGAAAAACAAAACAGCTAATAATTATTTTAGCCATTATTTCGCCGTCCTATTTCAAAGCATCTTTATCATTACTTTTCAATTTTTGGTTTAGAAGAGGTCTGTCTGCGGTTCTTTCAACAAATGATGTTTTATCGCTATATAATAGCCCTTCGCATCTAACTACTGGAGAATTATCTGGTACGATTTCCACTATAACAAAGGACATTTTATCAATTTCTGTTCTAATTTTTTTTGGGATGGATTCAGATTTATAATGAGTGAAGTGTTTTGATATTCCTGCACTTTCTTTCATCCCTTTAAACACATTAGGTATTGGCTCATAGTAATGTCCGAAATACTCTCTAACTCTCTTAATTGTGAGTGAGCATGACTTATCGTCACCATATTTTGTACCTAACATTATTTTAACAAAAATTCTGTTTTGATCTTCATCATACTTGGCACCTCCTATAAACCTCCAGCCTGTAAACTCTTTAAAGTAATATGCTACATCGGTGTTTATAAATTGATTAAGCCTTACAAATCCTAACTCCCACATTGAAGCAGGTTCGTTCATGAGGTATTTAACCGCATTTGATGGTTCTGCTTTTACAGTAATTGGAAGAAATATAAAAACAATTAAAACAAGAATTTTAATTTTCATCATTATTCCTCTTTATTTATTGTGGATAATCTTGGTCAAATTTTAGTTGCTCTTCTTCGGTATATGCTTTTAAATTTATTTTGATTGCTTCAATTTGTTTTCATAGTAATTTGGATATGCTTTGTAAATATAATAGGCAAGTTCTTTCTTACCAAGATATAGAGTTGCAATATGAGCCCTTAAAACTTCTTTAGAAGACATATTTTCTAATCCTATTTCCATAGCAAAACTTCCAAACTCCATAGGTGTGGCTGGTTCAGCTAAATAGCGGAAATAATATTCAGCAGGACCGTTAGTGGCACGAATTACATCTTTAGCACTTAACCAATGAGTAGAATAAGTAGCGTATGGAAGTATAAAGTAGAAAAGGTAACTAAAGATTAACAACACAAAAGGAGCTAAAATAGCTGAAAAAAACAATCTAAACTTAGAAATAGGGTCTTTGAAGCCTGCAATAGCCCCAAGGCTTAAAAAAGGAAGTCCAATTCCAACTGCATACAGTATTGAAAAAACAATTGGGATATAGATTAAAACCAAAATTGTGGTTAAAGCATGAAAACTTTGGAATGGATAAGCTGTTGCTACAATGACTTGAAGGAGTATGTAGCGTAGAGGACTGAAAAAAATAAAACATAACACTAACCATATAGTAAAAATGCGTGGCAGTCCTTCCTGTTTTTCAAACAATAGCACAATGGGATATATAATTATTGTAAGGATAATTGGAATACAGGACACCCACGCCAAAACTAAAGAAACAATATGAGAGCTAAATATATCACTTCCTTCTGTAGATGTTTTCCTGTCAACTTTTATGCCATTTTTGAAGTTTGCTTCTGCCTTTAACTTACCAGTTTCATAATATTGCTTAGCAGTTCCTTCCACCTTATCGTTTTTGAAGATTCCTTCCTCCTTTAACTTCCCATTTTCATGATATTTTTTATAAGGTCCTTCCCTCTTGCCATTTTTATGGTTTACCTCTTCTTCAGCTTGTCCACTTTCAAAATATCTCTTTCCAATCCCTTCCATCTTGCCGTTTTTGTAGTTTACCTCTTCTTCAACTTGTCTACTTTTAAAATATGTTTTATAAGGTCCTTCCATCTTACCGTTTTTATAGCTAACCTCTAATTTTAGATGCCCATTTTTATAGTATTCTTTGCTAATCCCTTCAATCGCACCATTCTTGAAGTTTATCTCTCCTCGCAACTGCCCACTTTCATAATATACTTTAGTAATCCCTTCTCTCTTGCCATCTACAACATTTGCTTCCCACTTTAACTTTCCACTCGGATAAAACTCTTTTTTTATTTCTGCTGAAGCAAATGAAGGTAGAATTAATATTGTGGCAAGTAGGAGTACAATTAAAGATATGCTTGGAGGTGCAGAAGTTTTCAGGACTTTATTGAAATGACAGTTACCAGAATAATGGAACAGCTTCATGGTTTCCGCTCTCTCTGAGGATTAATGCGTGATTATAGCATATTCAGGGTCGATGGGGGAAGGGTGTTGGAAGAAGTTTTGACGCTTTGAAGTGCGGGGTACGGGGGAGATGGGCATGGGGGATATTAGTATCAACTGCCGTTTCGCTGGAAATTTATAAAAAGGAGTTGATGGTTAGGAGGACTAAATTAATCAAAAAA
>PBYU01000080.1 GCA_002730035.1 Gammaproteobacteria bacterium
CAATATTCCCCACTGCTGCCTCCCGTAGGAGTCTGGGCCGTGTCTCAGTCCCAGTGTGGCTGATCATCCTCTCAGACCAGCTATGGATCGTCGCCTTGGTAGGCCTTTACCCCACCAACAAGCTAATCCAACGCAGGCTCATCCAATAGTGACCGGTCCGAAGATCCCGGCCTTTCCCCCTTAGGGCGTATGCGGTATTAATCCGAGTTTCCTCGGGCTATCCCCCTCTACTGGGTAGATTCCTACGCGTTACTCACCCGTCCGCCGCTCGACGCCTGGGAGCAAGCTCCCATCGTTTCCGCTCGACTTGCATGTGTTAAGCCTGCCGCCAGCGTTCAATCTGAGCCATGATCAAACTCTTCAGTTTAATCTCCAAAGTGGTTATCGCTTTACTGCTGCCGGTACTACTTAATCCGGTAAAAACAACAACCACTAAACTTTTGCTCAAGATTTACAACTACTAGATCGACTCGATTCTTCTCAGCCTAGGCCGATAGGAATAGAGTCAAAGCTTAATTTTGAATAAATTAACGCAGTTGCTTACCTCGATATGATCCTGGATCCGAGAAAATCTCAAACCCGGAATCTAATTGCTTAGATCCCTGAATCTACCTCAACAAGCACCCACCTCTATTACTTGATCTACATTTTTAAAGAACAAAAAACCCCTGTGCCGTTCGACACAAAGCCGGCGTATTATACGTGTGTGAGGAAGTTTGGCAAGGATTAAATTGGGAAAATATCGAGAAATTATTTTGCTGGTTTTTTTCTTAAATTTCAATAACTTAAAAAATTAAACCTTTTCAGGTCTTTTTGACCAAATGGAACAGTTTCTTACCCCTGCGAATAACGAAGTATTTGCCGTTTAATGCCTTGCTATCGGATAGCTCGAAATCCGTAGAATCTACTACCTGACCGTTCACGCTTACGGCGTTATTTCCGATAAATTCCCGCGCCATCTTATTGGATTTGGCCAGTTCAGTGCTCACCAGCACCTCCACAATTGCCTGAGTCGGCCCCTCGAGTTCGGTACACGGCAGGCCATCGAGCGCCAGCTGCTCCAAATCATCGCCGGTGAGGCGGGAGATCTCCCCCGAAAACAGGGCCTCGCTGATGCGTGTCGCTGCCTCCCGGCCTACACTGCCATGTAACAATTCGGTCACCTCCCGCGCCAGGATTCCCTGAGCTTCAGGCCTGGCATTGGATTCCTTATCGCTTCGCTCAATCTCACTAATTTCGTCGATGTTGAGGAAAGTGAAGTATTTCATGAACTTATACACGTCGGCATCGGCGGTATTGAGCCAGAACTGGTAGAAAGCGTAAGGAGAGGTCTTGTTTGGGTCCATCCAGATGGTGCCGCTCTCGGTCTTACCGAATTTGGACCCATCAGACTTGGTGATTAGGGGAAAGGTTGCACCATAGACCTGAGTCTGATGCAGGCGCCGGGTGAGGTCGATGCCACCGGTGATATTGCCCCATTGATCGCTTCCTCCGATCTGTAACGTACAGCCATAGCGCTTGTACAGCTCCGAAAAATCGAAGGACTGCAGGATCATGTAGCTGAATTCCGTATAGGAGATTCCTTCTCCTTCCCGGCCTATGCGCTGCTTCACCGATTCTTTCTGAATCATGGCGTTCACAGAGAAATGTTTGCCCACATCCCGCAGGAAGCTCAGTACATCATAGTCTTTGGTCCACTCCAGATTATTCACCATGATGGCCGCATTGCTGCCAGCATCGAATTCCAGGAACTGGCTAAGCTGGGGTTTGATCCTTTCGACCCAGCTCTCAATAACATCGACCGAATTCAGCTGCCGCTCGGAATCCTTGAAACTGGGATCTCCGATCATGCCGGTCGCACCACCGATCAGAGCAATGGGTTTATGGCCTGCCAGCTGAAATCGCTTTAAGGCCAGTAACGGGACCATGTTGCCTATGTGGAGGCTCTCGGCAGTAGGATCGAAGCCGCAATACACGGTTCGGCTGTCACTGGAAAGGTGGGCCTTCAACTCATCCCCGCCAGCGAGCTGAGAAATCAGCTCCCGCCGTTCTAGATCACCGATAATGTCTGGGTTCGTAGTTGCCATCTGCCAGTCTCAACCCCAATACATACTAAGAAAATTGGCCATTTTGCCGACCCATGCCCTTAAGAACGCTCTATTCAGTCGTTGCTGCCATTCTGTGGGCGCCATTCGCTGAGCTGCGGAAAACGGCACTTTCAGCAGAAGTGCTCGTCTTAAGCAGTAAGCGAGGCCATCAGCAGTGGAAGCGGCGCCGTCGAACAGGCTAAAAAAGCGCTGATTTTACACCAGAACTGTGTCGAAGTACGCGAATACTGCGGTTGCCAAGCGAAAAAGGGCTTTGAAAAGACCATAGTATTGCTGTAGTTTTGCGCATTCGCACGAGCAAGGAATAAAAGTAGCTGATAAATATGGATTTTACTGAGATTTCGAAACAATTCACCGACAAATATTTTCCCAGGAACCACCTTTATATAGCTGGAGCCTTGAGTATCTTGTGTGTTCTGTTGATATTAATTCCCGGCGGCAAGGAAGAGGCCGCCGTTCCGGCTCAGACCACCCAGATACCCATACCGGTTACTTTCGTCAATGAAGAATCCGTTGCCAAGCGCGCTAATTTACCCAGCCGACAGTTGGTGCTCGAAGACTACGTAGTCACCGATGAGCCAGTGCTGGAAGACTACTTAGTCACCGATGAACCAGTACTCGAAGACTACTTAGTCACCGATGAGCCAGTGCTGGAAGACGTTACGCTATGGCAAAATATCGAAGTCGAAAGTGGCGACAATCTTTCTGCCATTTTCACTAAGGTCGGCCTTTCCGATCAGCAGCTATTTCGAGTGCTTAACAGTAGCGATGAGGCCAAGGTACTGAACCGCCTCTATCCGGGTTATCAGCTGGATTTTATGATTCCGGATGCCGGTGAGCTCGAACAGCTTCGTGTACTGAAGTCGCCGCTGGAAGGCTACCTGTTTACGCGCAACAACAATGACTATGAAGTTGAGCCCATTCTTAAAGAAGCGCAAATTCAACAGGCATTCAAAGTCGGTGAAATTGCCGACAGCTTGTTCATGGCAGGTCAACGGGAGCAGATTCCCGCGGTGCATATCATGGACATGGCGAATATTTTTGGCGGCGTGATCGACTTCATTCTCGATCCCAGGACCGGTGATCAGTTCAGCATTCTTTACGATGAACAGTATCTCGATGGCGAGTTCGTCGGTAACGGACAGATACTCACCACGCAATTTACCAACCAGGGCAAAAAATATACTGCCGTGCGCTATATAAATGAAGAAGGTGAAGCCGGCTACTACTCTCCTGAGGGAGAGAGCATGCGAAAGGCCTTCCTGAGAAATCCGCTGGATGTGTTTCGCATCAGCTCCAATTTCAACCCACGCCGGCGTCATCCCATTTCGAATACAATCCGCGCCCACAAAGGGACTGATTATGCCGCACCGGCTGGCACACCGATTCGTGCCACCAGCGACGGTAGAGTAACCCGGGCGTCCCGTTATGGCTCCTTTGGCAACCTGGTAATCGTTAAACATGCCGGTGGGTTTGAGACCAAGTACGCCCACCTATCCCGCTATGCTCGCGGCATCAGCCGCGGTGACCGGGTCAGGCAGGGCGATATTATCGGCTATGTAGGTGCAACAGGTGGCGCAACCGGGCCACATCTGCATTATGAATTCCTGGTCAATGGAGTTCACCAGAATCCCCGTACGATTCTTAACAAGCTACCCAAGGCAGTATCGATCGAGCCGGCAGAGATGGAGCGCTTCAACCAACAAACTGCAGGTCTGTTACTACAATTTGAAGAACTCAATACGTCACGCCTGCTGATACTCAATCAGCCCAGCGCTGATTAGTTAATAAATGGCAAAAACCGATTTCTACATTGGGCTGATATCCGGCACCAGTGTCGATGGTGTCGATTGTGCACTGGTGCAGTTCGACGGTGACCAACCAACCCTGCTGGACACGCTTTTCCTGGAGATGGATCAGTCTCTGCGGGAACTAATCCTTAAGTTATGCAATGGTGAACCCGTGACGCTGACCTCACTCGGAGAGGCAGACACGAGAGTTGGCCGCATATTCGCTGAGGCTGTAAAAGCCCTGTTGGAAAAAGTATCGATGCAGCCTTCTTCTATAAAGGCAATCGGTAGTCACGGCCAGACTATCTGGCATCAACCGCTTGGCGACTTTCCTTTCACGACTCAAATTGGCGACCCGAACACTATTGTCGAGCGGACCGGCATCATGACTGTGGCTGATTTTCGCAGACGGGATATGGCCGCGGGTGGTCAGGGCGCGCCTATAGCACCGCTGCTGCATCGCAACTGCTTTCGTGCCGAGCTTGACCGGGTTGTGATCAATATCGGTGGCATCTCCAATATCACTGTATTGCCGGCGGCAGGACCCTGCCTGGCGTTCGATACCGGCCCCGGTAATGTACTGATGGACTATTGGATTTACAAAAATCACAGCAGCACATTCGATGAGAATGGCGAGTGGGCGAAAACTGGTGTGGTTAATACTGAATTGCTGTCGGCACTGCAAGCAGAGGACTACTTCGACAAGCCCCATCCCAAGAGTACGGGTCGCGAGCTTTTCAACGGCACTTGGCTAGAAGAAAAACTGCGTGGCATGGAGGAAATTTCTGCTGTGGATGTGCAGAGAACCCTGGCAGAACTGACCGCAGTAACTGTTGTGAATGCAATCAACAACAATAGCTCCCCGCAACAGGTGTTTATCTGTGGCGGTGGCGTTCATAACAACTTTCTAATGGGAAGACTAGATGAGCTACTCGATGGCTGCGAAGTAGCATCGACGTCTAAACTGGGTATAGATCCCGATTGGGTCGAGGCGATAGCTTTTGCATGGATGGCGAAGATGGCCATCGAAGGAGAGGCAGTCGATACAGCAGCTTTTACTGGAGCTAGCGGCTCCGTGAAGCTTGGTGGAATTTATCAGGCTTGATGTCAATCTAGAAACCAAGCGCCACTAGTATCTAGTCTCAAGTTTCTAGTATCTGTTTTCGATCCCTAGATCGAAAATGAAGAGCCACATCCACAGGTGGTACTAGCCATCGGATTGTTGACAACAAATCGTGAGCCTTCGAGACCTTCTTCGTAATCGATCCTGGCGCCAATCAGATACTGATAGCTCAGCGGGTCGACCAACAGTGCCGCCCCCTTGTTTTCAATAATCGTGTCATCTTCGTTAATCGCTTCATCGAAAGAAAACCCATATTGAAAGCCAGAACAACCGCCTCCGGTAACAAACACCCGGAGTTTCAGATTGTCATTACCTTCCTCGGAAATAAGGCTGTGAACCTTCTCCGCCGCATTGTCCGTGAAGGACATGATAACCGGTTCTGCTGTTTGGACTACGGACATGAACGCTCTCTACTATTCTTTCTAATGGCCTTTCTACTATATGGGATCGTTACGATACGTTTAAACTGCCCCATTATCGCAATAACCTAGGGATATACTCAAGTATTAGTGGAAGGGGTTTAGTCTTTCTGCAGACTTGTCTGGTCGAATGGCAGCTGTTTCTTCTCGGCGGCGAGGCGCTTTGTCTCCGACAGGCTGGTGCCAATGTGCATGAGATTCCCATTGACCTCCGAACCCATCACCATCTCGATCAAATTGTAGTAAACGTTGCCAACCACGACAGCCTTGGCAGCCAGTTCAATATGAACGGCACATCGTACGTCTCCCTGCACCAGTCCGTTTACGATTGCTGAGGGTACACAGATTTCGCCTTCCACTGCACCTTTTTCAGCCACTCGAATGAGTGCTTTCGAATCATCTTCTGCGTAGATATTGCCTTTTACGTGGCCCTCGATTATCAATTCACCCGTAAAGTGAATGTCGCCGACTATTTCGGTTGCCTTGGATATCAACGTGTGCGCCAGGCTATTGGGCCTTTCTGTGTTATCGGCGGTTTTATTAAACATGAATCTATTCTCCTTCCGCTACCCAGCTAAAATCCTGGTCGAAATTTTTTTCCACCGGTGCGGTTTCAACTGCGGCGATCTGCACCCTCTCAGGAATGAATCCTTCGGGCAGCATCAGCTCGCCTTCTATATTCTGAAAATATTTGAAGCGTAATCTTATATCCAGCTGATCCTGTTCTTCGGAAATTTCCCGCAGCGGAACAATCACCAGCGCTTCATCTTGCCGACCCACCAGATTGACGTTCACATGCCCGGTCAAGTAGGTGTCCCCATCCGCGTCCTGCTGGCGCACCACTAATTTGTACCGGTAGATTTCAGGCCTTGTGGTTGCGTCAATATCGAGCTGACTGATTATCAAGCCGGTGTCTTCGACTTCTTCCGACACGACTTGTCGGTAATAGACTATGTCCTGTTCCAGTTGTGCGACACGATCCCGCAGACCACTGATAGTCGACAGCACTTCTTCATTAGCTCTCTGATCCATGACACTGGAGCGCTCAAAAATAGCGACCTGCCGAAGCAGTTCGGAATTTTCCACTTTTAGCCCATCCAGCTCCTGCCTGTCAGCCTGCTCAATCTGCTGGGTCAACATGGTTTGATAATAGCCGTATGCGAAGCCGCCCAGTGCAGCCGCTGGGACACCAAGCAGCAGCGCGACAATAAAAAACAGGCTCTGTCGCGGCCGATAAGGGACCACAACCATCTTTTCCTGCTTACTGCCTTTCACTACGTTTGGCACGAGGATCTCCCCGAATCTAAAGCTTGCTTGTTTGTCCGCTTCACGGCAGCAGCGCTATCCCTTCCAGCCCAGTCGTTTCTTGCAGCCCAAACATGATGTTCATGTTTTGAACAGCCTGTCCCGAGGCGCCTTTCACCAGGTTATCCACGGCAGACAGCACCACCACTGTGTCGGTGTCAGTCGAGTAAGTGACTGATATTTCACACTTATTTGAACCTTTCACGTCCCTGGTGGCGGGTAGAACGCCCGCCGGAAGCACGTCTACGAAGGGCTCACCAGCATACCCATCTTCAAAAATTGATTGCAACTGTTTAGCCGTAACGCTGAGGCCCGGTTTTACGGGTGCGTACAGAGTAGCCAGGATGCCTCGCACCATGGGTACAAGATGGGGAGTAAAAGTCAGCTTTACTGCGCTCTCGCTCACCAGGTTCAAGCCCTGGCATATCTCAGGATGGTGCCGATGACCGCTCACCCCATAGGCTTTGATGGATTCGGTGGCCTCACACAGCAAGTAGTCCTCTACCGCCTTACGGCCGGCACCGCTTACCCCCGATTTAGCATCGGCTATCAGTCGGTCACTGCTCACCAGCCCCTGCTCCAGGAGCGGGATAAATCCCAGCTGGATGGCTGTGGGGTAGCAGCCTGGCACGGCAACCAGTGCCGCTTGCCTGATCTGTTCGCGCTGAACTTCCGGCAAACCGTACACTGCATCCTTGACCAGTTCCGGACAGCTATGTGATGTCTTATACCATTGCTCCCAAAGGGCAATGTCTTGAATTCTGAAATCCGCCGACAGGTCAATAACTCTGACACCGCTGTCCAGCAGTGCTGGAACCGTATGCATCGCCACAGCATGGGGAGTTGCATAGAACACCACGTCACACTGGTTTAGCTGCTGTGAATCGGGAGCAGAAAATGGCAGGTCCAGGTGGCCTCGCAAATTAGGAAAGTGATCCTGCACACGCACACCTTGCAGCTCGCGTGACGTAATAACGCAAATCTCCACATCAGCGCGGGGCGTGAGTAAACGAAGCAATTCAATGCCCGTGTAACCTGTCGCGCCAATGATGCCAACCTTAATCAACTCATGCTCCAGCCTGTGTTTACTAACGGATTCGTCTCGATCTCAAACGGGGAGTTCCGCAACCACTAATGCGAAAGCCAGCATCCTGATTGCAGGGGAGAGTATCTTACCTGCGCTAGCCGAAATTGCAATAAATGAAGCCATTTCATTGCGTAAAATCAATAGCTTAGATGAGCACAGTGCTTGCGCCAAGACATCAATGAGGAGCTGTGATAGCTTTTCATTTCTGTTTCTGGGAATCGAAAATGCTCTGGGTAAAAGCGTTCCACATTATCTTCGTAGTCTGTTGGTTTGCCGGCTTGTTCTACCTTCCCCGCTTATTCGTTTATCACGCTATGAGTGAAGACCAGATCAGCCAGGATCGCTTCGTCATCATGGAGCGAAAGCTGTTCTGGGCGATTACCACTCCCTCGGCTGTGGCTGCGGTATTTTTTGGTGGCTGGCTACTGATCGATAATTGGAGTTATTTCATGGCCTGGTGGTGGATGCATGCCAAGCTGGGATTGGTGGCCTTGCTCATAGCGCATCATGTTTATTGCTGGTGGTACATGATGAAACTACGGGAGGACTCCAAGACCAAGACGCATGTGTTTTTCCGTGTATTTAATGAATTACCGGTTTTCATGTTAATAGGTGCCGTCATCCTGATAGTTGTAAAGCCCACTTTATAGTTACTCGCTTTTACGAAGTAGAATTCTCAACATGATTGCAAGCAAACCCTCTGTCATGTGTTTTTCCGGTCTCGATCCGACCGGTGGAGCCGGGCTGCAAGCCGACATCGAGACGCTGTTCAGCATTGGCTGCCACTGCGCGCCAATTGCCACGGCTTTGACCGTCCAGAATACTCAGAATGCCATTAGCATGACCGCCACCGAGCCGGCATTGCTCGTACAACAGGCACGAGCCATTTTGGAAGATATGTCAATCCAGTGTTTCAAGGTCGGCCTAGTCGGTAGTGTCGAATCTATCGAAGTACTGCATACCCTCATTAAAGACTACCCGGGCATTCCTGTCGTAGTGGATCCAATTGCGATCGCCGGTGGAGGTTATGAATTTGGCGGAACCGAGGTACTGGAAGCCACGCGCGATCTACTGTTGCCGCTCGCCACTGTGATGACACCCAATACGGATGAAATCAGAGTGCTTGCCCCGACTGCCGATACCCTGGATGCCTGCGCCAATGAGCTGCTGGACCTGGGTTGTCAACACCTGCTACTCACCGGCACCCACGCCCAGACTGAGGGTGTAATTAATCGTCTCTATTCCATACATCAGGATATCGCCCTGTTCAATTGGCCGCGGTTGGAGCACAGCTACCATGGCTCAGGTTGCACCCTGGCTGCAGCAATTGCCGGTTATCTGGCACATAAGCTGAACATTCACGATGCCATCCAGCAGGCCCAGCGATTTACCTGGGAATCACTAAGCCATGGTTATCGGATGGGTTTCGGTCAACACTTGCCAAATCGCAGCTACTGGAACAAACAGAAACTCTAAATGAAACTCAGTGGTGTCTATGCAATCGCCGACGACGAGCTGCTGGCCGGTCGTAATATCCATGACTGCGTAACGGCCGCACTGCAAGGGGGTGTAGGCATAGTGCAGTATCGCTGTAAATCTCGTTCATTTCATGAGCGTGTTTCACTAGCGTCTGATCTATTGAATCTTTGCCAACAGTGGCAAGTGCCGCTAATCATCAACGATGATGTTGCACTGTGCAAAACCATCGGTGCCGATGGTGTGCATCTGGGCGACGATGATGTACCCCTGCTTGAGGCGCGTGAACGATTGGGCAGCAATGCCATCATCGGCATTACCTGCCATGCTTCGATAAGCACTGCAAAAACAGCAGAAGCCGCTACTGCCGACTATGTCGCATTTGGTCGTTTTTATCCGTCCAACACCAAACCCGCAGCGCTGCCTGCAGAGATAGAGATACTTAACCTAGCGCGGGCGACACTGTCTATTCCAATAGTTGCTATTGGAGGCATCAATGCGGAAAATGGCGCGGCATTAATCGAGGCGGGTGCCGACATGCTCGCGGTAGTACACGCCATTTTCGGAGCCGAGGATATCGACGCCAGTACGCGCCGACTCGTAGAACTCTTCGAAAACTAATCGGCAAGCCGTAAAGTACAGAAAACAGGATTGCGCTACATGAAGCGCGCGAGAAACATGCAAAGAGATCAATCCAGACAATTATACGAACAGGCTCTCAAGTTTATCCCCGGTGGAGTGAATTCTCCGGTGCGAGCCTTCAAAGGCGTCGGCGGTAATCCACTCTTTTTCAAGGCCGGTAGTGGACCTTACTTGATTGACGCCGACGATAACCAGTACGTGGACTACGTAGGTGCATGGGGACCTTTAATACTGGGTCATTGCCACCCCGCGGTAGTCTCGGCATTGCAGGAGCAACTGGAAAAAGGTCTGGGCTACGGTGCTTCCACCGAAGCCGAAATCAAGATAGCCAGCAAGATCTGTGAACTGATGCCTTCCATCGAACAGATCCGCCTGGTGACCTCCGGCACAGAAGCCACCATGAGTGCGATTCGCCTGGCGCGTGGATACACCGGGCGAGACGAGATCGTAAAGTTTGAGGGCTGCTACCACGGCCATGTGGATGGTCTACTGGTCAAGGCAGGTTCGGGTGCGCTCACGCTGGGCGAGCCGGACTCACTAGGAGTTCCGAAAGCCTATACCGACCTGACCCACGTGTTACCGTTCAATGACGCAGAAGCGGTAGAGCGATTCTTTGCCAAGCACGGTGAACAGCTTGCCTGTGTAATTGTCGAGCCGGTGGCCGGTAATATGAACTGCGTGCCTCCTGCACCCGGCTTTCTCGAGACGCTGCGTGCGCATTGCACCGAACATGGCAGCGTGTTGATTTTCGATGAGGTTATGACCGGATTCAGGGTGGCGCTGGGTGGCGCACAATCTGTGTACGGAGTGACCCCCGATCTCACCACCCTTGGCAAGGTCATCGGCGGCGGACTTCCCGTGGGAGCCTTCGGTGGCCGCAAGTCGATCATGGACTGCATCGCCCCCAACGGAGCGGTATACCAGGCCGGTACACTGTCTGGGAGTCCCCTGGCGGTAGCCGCTGGTCTGGCGATGTTACAGACCATCAGTACAACGGGTTTCTATGAGATCCTGAATAACAAAGCTCAGCAGCTAGTCGCGGGTTTCTCAGAACGTGCCGATGCTGCTGGCGTTCCCTTCACAACCAATCAACTGGGGGGCATGTTTGGTTGCTTCTTCAGCGAGGCAGACCAGGTCTCCCATTTTCCCCAGGTCATGGAGTGTAATGTTGAACACTTCCAGAAATTCTTCCATTGCATGCTTGATAATGGAGTGTACCTGGCACCTTCAGCATTCGAAACAGGTTTCATCTCCTCAGCTCACGACGATGAGGCGATTCAGATTAGTTTAGATGCTGCAGAAAAAGCCTTTGCCGCAGTGAAAAGTTGAGCAACTGATCAGGGACCCTCTGAACAAGCAGGAGTAGTAAATGGCGAAGTACAATGTTTATGGTATCGGTAATGCCCTGGTCGATAAGGAATTCGAAGTCGATGAGTCTTTCTTCCAGAATCACAACATTGAAAAAGGTGTGATGACACTGGTTGCCCATGAACAACAGGATCACCTGTTAAATCTATTAACCGCAACCTCCGGCGTTAAAAAGCAGGCCGGTGGTGGCTCGGCCGGCAACACACTCTATGCCCTGAGCCAGTTTGGTGGCCACGCCTACTTCGCCTGCAAAGTCGCCAATGATGAGACTGGCGATTACTACCTCGAGCAACTTGGTCATCATAATATCGACACGAGCATTGGCAGTCGCGAAAGCGGCATATCCGGTCGTTGTCTGGTCATGATAAGTCCCGATGCAGAAAGAACCATGCACACCTACCTGGGTATTTCAGAATTTCTCTCTATCGATGAGCTCGATTTCGAGAATGTGCGTCAATCCGATTACATCTATATCGAGGGCTATCTGGTGACCTCGCCCACAGCGAAATCCGCAATCATCGATCTCAAGAGATTCGCCGAGAAGAGCCACATCAAGACAGCCATGACATTCTCCGATCCCGCCATGCTGGAGTACTTCAAAGACGATGTGAATGATGTGCTGGGCGATGGAGTGGATTTGCTGTTCTGCAATGAGCAGGAGGCCCTGTTATGGTCTGGTGTGGATAAGCTGGACAAAGCCTGCAAGTTGATGCAACAGAAAGCCAGGACCTTTGCCATCACGCGCGGTGCAAACGGTGCATTGCTTTACGATGGAAGCGAATACATAAGTATCGAAGGCAATAGGGTAAACGCGATCGACACCAATGGTGCAGGTGACATGTTTGCAGGCGCGTTTCTCTACGCGATCACCCGGGGTGAGGATTTCGAAACGGCTGGAAAATTGGCAAGCCTCGCCTCGGCAAAAGTGGTGTCACAGTTTGGCCCGCGGCTTGAAGCGGAGCAGCACCGTGAAATTGTAAGACAGAGTTTGAATTCTAGCTAAGCGCCGAAACCGTCTACGAATTTCTTGACACCATCGAACCAGGACGACTTCTTGGGAGATTGCTTCTTCCCCTCCGCCTCGTGAATAGTTTGAAATTCTTCCATGAGTTCCTTCTGCCGTTTGGTCAGATGCACGGGTGTTTCGACGATCACTCTACACAATAGATCGCCATTGCCTCCCCCCCGAATTGGAGCGACTCCCTTGTGACGCAATCGAAACAACTTGCCGGTCTGGGTTTCCGCCGGAATCTTTAACTTTACCCGGCCATCTAGTGTCGGTACTTCCAACTCGCCGCCAAGTGCCGCGTCTGAAAAGCTGATGGGAATCTCGCAGTGCAGGTCCCGTCCGTCACGCTGAAAAATTGCATGGCGTCGTACAGCCATCTCGACATACAGGTCTCCAGGTGGACCGCCATGGGTGCCCGCCTGGCCTTCACCAGTAAGACGAATCCGGTCACCCACATCGACACCTGCTGGAACCTTCACAGACAGTGTCTTGGTTTCTTCGACATTGCCGCGCCCATGGCAGGTATTGCACGGGTCGGTGATTTGCTTGCCAGCACCCTGACAACGTGGGCAGGTTTGCTGCACCGAGAAGAAGCCCTGCTGCATGCGCACCTGATGACCGTGCCCCCCACAGGTGGTGCAATCGACTGCCTTGGAGCCGGGTTTGGCACCGCTGCCGTCGCAGGCCTCACAATTAACAGTGGTGGGTATGCGGATCTTTACCGTGGTGCCTTTTACCGCATCCTCGAGGGTGAGATCGAGGTTGTAACGTAGATCTGCTCCCTTGCGAACGTGACTGTGTCCACCTCGGCCACCGCCGAAAATATCGCCAAAGATATCTCCAAAAATGTCACTGAAATCCGCGTTGCCCGCACTGGTCTGACCTTCCACACCAGCATGGCCAAACTGATCATAGCGCGAGCGCTTCTGAGAGTCGGACAGTACTTCGAAGGCTTCGTTGGCTTCCTTGAATTTGTCTTCAGCAGACTCGTCATCGGGATTACGGTCAGGATGGTGCTTCATGGCCACGCGTCGGTAGGCCTTCTTTATATCGGCTTCCGACGAGCCACGTTCGACCCCTAGCACATCATAGTAATCACGCTTGGACACTGGGTAGTTCTCTTATGTTTATCTCTATTTATAATGCACGGTCAAATAAAGTACCACTGTGCTTTTCAGCTCTTTTGTTCTAGACGCCAGAAACTAAGCCGCAGCTGAGCGGCTTAGTTTCTGGCGTGAAAATCGATCTTTGCTTTAGCCGCTTACTTATCTTCTTCTTGCGCTTCTTCCTTAACTTCTTCTTTCGCTTCTTCCTTCACTTCTTCAAACTCTGCATCGACAGCTTCATCGTCTGATGAGCCATCACCTGGGCCTCCAGCTCCACCTGGTCCGGCCGCGCCATCAGCATCGCCACCCTGGGCTTGCGCCTCGGCATAGAGCTTTTCTGCCAGATTCGTTGATGCGTCTGTCAGGTCCTTGGTCTTGGCTTCGATCTCAGCCTTGTCATCATTCTTGAGAGTTTCTTCCAGAACGGTGATAGCATTATTAATGGCATCCTTTTCTTCATCGGTTGCCTTGTCGCCAGCCTCTTCCAGGGTTTTCTTGGTGGCATGGATTAAACCATCGGCCGTGTTACGCGCCGTAATGAGTTCCTCGAACTTCTTGTCATCAGCCGAATGCGCCTCTGCATCTTTGACCATCTGCTCGATCTCGCCATCGGACAAACCACTTGATGCCTTGATGACAATCGATTGTTCTTTGCCAGTCGCCTTGTCTTTGGCGGACACATTCAGAATACCGTTGGCATCCAGGTCGAAGGCCACTTCGATCTGTGGCATGCCGCGTGGCGACGGAGGAATGTCGGACAGATCGAACCGACCCAGCGACTTATTCTGAGCCGCCTGTTTACGTTCGCCCTGCACTACATGGATCGTCACTGCAGTCTGGTTATCATCGGCTGTGGAGAATACCTGCGTCTTCTTGGTTGGAATCGTGGTGTTCTTATCGATCAGATTACTGGCGACACCGCCGAGGGTCTCAATGCCCAGTGACAGTGGAGTCACATCCAGCAACAACACGTCAGTCACATCGCCTGACAGCACTGCCGCTTGAATCGATGCACCAACCGCAACTGCCTCATCGGGATTGACATCGTGTCGTGCTTCCTTGCCGAAGAAATCGGCAGCCTTCTGTTGCACCAGTGGCATGCGGGTCTGCCCGCCGACCAGGATCACATCATCGATCTTGGACACATCCAGATCGGCGTCTTGCAAGGCAATCTTCACCGGTGTCAGGGTTTTATCCACCAGATCTTCAACCAGTGATTCGAACTTGGCACGGGTGAGTTTTTGCACGAGGTGCTTCGGGCCGCTTGCGTCAGCCGTAATATAAGGCAGGTTTACTTCGGTTTGTTGCGTTGAAGACAACTCGATCTTGGCTTTCTCTGCTCCCTCTTTCAGCCGTTGCAGCGCCAGTGGATCGTTGTGTAAATCCATTCCGGTTTCTTTCTTAAACTCGTCAGCAAGATAGTCGATCAGGCGAAGATCAAAGTCTTCACCACCGAGAAATGTATCTCCATTGGTGGAGAGTACTTCGAAAGTGTGCTCACCGTCAGTCTCGGCAATTTCGATAATGGAGATATCGAAAGTACCACCACCCAGGTCATAGACTGCCACGGTGGAATCGCCACTCTTCTTGTCCATGCCGTAGGCCAGTGCTGCCGCCGTAGGCTCGTTAATGATTCGCTTCACGTCGAGACCGGCGATCTTGCCGGCATCTTTGGTTGCCTGCCGTTGAGAGTCGTTGAAATAGGCAGGTACGGTAACAACGGCTTCCTTGATTTCCTCACCGAGGTAATCTTCAGCAGTCTTCTTCATCTTCATTAAGATCTGAGCGGAAATCTGCGGCGGTGACATCTTTTCACCGTTGACCTGTACCCAGGCGTCACCGTTATCGGCTTCGATTATCTCGTAGGGCACCATCTTGATGTCCTTCTGCACGACATCGTCTTTATACTGCCGACCGATAAGACGCTTGATGGCGAACAGGGTATTGCTCGGATTTGTAACAGCCTGGCGTTTGGCCGGCTGGCCCACCAAAGTTTCCCCCTCACTGCTATAGGCAATGATGGAGGGTGTAGTGCGATCTCCTTCCGTGTTTTCTATGACTTTGGATTCACCGCCATCCATCACTGCAACGCAGGAGTTGGTGGTTCCCAAATCAATACCAATTATCTTACCCATCTTTAAATCTCCGCTTATTTCCTAGCTGCAAGCCGCTGTTTATTCGGCTTTGCCCTGTGTCTTCAATATTGGCCCAAACCGGCTGTTTTCAAGGGCTCAGGGCTAAATTCCGCGTTTTGTAGGGTTAATCTGATGCAGATTCCTTCGACACCATTACCATGGCCGGCCTGATCACCCGACCATGCAGCGTGTAGCCTTTCTGCATGACTGCAACCACCGTATTGGGTTCGACTTCCGGGTTCTCCTGAATCGACATGGCCTGGTGCTGTTGGGGATCGAACGGCTCTCCCATCGGATCCACCGCGACTATCTGAAACTTGCTGAAACAGTCCGTAAAACTCTTCAGCGTCAGGTCCACACCCTCATAAATGGCCTTTACCGCCTCATCTTCGTGTTTAGACGCTGCCTCCAGGGACCTTTCCAGGTTATCCATGACAGCGAGTAGCTCAGAGCTAAATCGTTCCTGCCCGTACTTGTGGGCCTTTTCAATATCCTGCTCGGTGCGCCGGCGCAGATTCTGCATCTCAGCCTTTACGCGCAACAGGTCATCTTTGGCTTGATGAGCCGCTTCCTCGGCTTCAGCCAGTTTCTCCAGAGCCGCCTCCAGAGACAATTCCCCATCGGATTCCGTGTCTGGCTGGGTTGGCGACTCAGCGCCATTTTCCGCTCCATCTACCGGTTCAGATTCGGGAGCTTGCTCCTGTTTCTGCGTTTTTACTTCAATCTCATCTTTTGGAGTCTGCTTACTCATGCCTTCCCCTGGTGGTGCAGTTCAGTATTTCTTAGTCTTTCAGTCAGTTAAGTCGCTGCGACACATTAACTCTAGCAATGAGCGCAATATGGGGTCTGGAGCAGCATTTTCAAGCTGTCTGGGGCGAGTTTTTACAGAATTTCCGCCTGTCTCTCAAATAAGGACTGCAAGCTCGACAGGGAGTGTTCGTTGGGAGCGCGTGTACTGCCTCTAAAAGGGCCAATTAACTGCCTTTGTGTGGTGCTATCCAATATACTTAAAAGCCATGCTACAGCAGCTTTCCATTCAGAATTACGCCACCGTAGACAGCCTGGATATCGAGTTCAAAGCCGGAATGTCGGTCATAACCGGAGAAACTGGTGCGGGCAAATCGGTGATACTCGGGGCGCTCGGTTTGGCCCTCGGCGACCGAGCAGACAAGACTGTCTTGCGGGGAGGTGCCAACAAGGCGGATATCTGTGCTCAATTCGATGCCTCAGGCATTAGGGTTGCACAACACTGGCTGACAGATAACGATCTTCAGTCCAATGATGATTCCGGGTCCTGTATGCTGCGCAGAGTCGTGAACAGTGACGGGCGCTCGAAAGGCTATATCAACGGTTCCCCGGTCACTATGGCAAACCTCAAGACACTGGGGGAGATGCTGATCGATATTCACAGTCAGCATGAGCATCAGTCCTTACTGCAGCGATCGACTCACCAACGTCTGCTCGACGATTCCGGCGTCGATAAGAAACTATTGGGCCAGCTTCATTCGTCCCAGAAGCAGTGGCAACAAAACTTCCAGAAGATCCAGGAATTGAGCCGGCAGTCCGAAGAGTACTCCGCACAAAGTCAACTACTCGCCTATCAACTTTCGGAGCTCGATGAACTAGCAATCGACGACAACGAAGCGACTGACCTAGAAACAGAGTTCAAATCACTTAACCATGCAGACGAAATAATCTCGTCTGTCCAAACAGCATTAGACCTGTGTAACGAACGTGATGATCAAAATGTCACAACGCTCATGAACCAGGCCATTGCTGTGCTTAAAGATCTTTCGGAGAAAAACGAGCAGGTACGCAATATCATTCAGTTGATGAAGACAGCCGAAATACAACTCAATGAGGCGGTCTCAGATTTACATGCCTTTCATGAAAGTTTCGACGCGAATCCTCAGCGGCTGGAACAGGTCAATACAAGACTGAGCGAGCTGCACGCAATTGCGCGTAAGCATCGCGTTAAACCGGAACAACTGAGTGAAGTAATTGCTTCGCTGCGCCAACAACTCAGCCGAATTCAAAACAGCGATGAAGAATTGGAGCAACTGCAAGCCAACGATGCCTTACTGAGAAGCCAATACCTGAAGATAGCCACAGACGTGAGCGCACAGCGAAAAGCTGGCGCCATCAAACTGGCGAGCCAGGTGAATACGCAGCTACATCAGCTGGGCATGCCCGATGCCGAATTGGAAGTTTGCCTGCAAGCTGATAACAGTGAGCATCCCTCGGAGCATGGGCTGGAAATCGTTGAGTTTCTCATCTGTACCAACCCGGGACAGGCTCCCGGCCCGCTAAGAAAGATAGCATCCGGCGGAGAGCTTTCACGTATCAGCCTGGCTATTCAGGTTATTACCGCACAGACCTCACAGACACCAAGCCTGGTATTCGACGAGGTCGATGTTGGCATTGGTGGCGATATCGCCAAAGTGGTCGGTGGGTTGTTAAGAGAATTGGGGGAGAGAACCCAGATCCTTTGTGTCACTCACCAGGCCCAGGTGGCCGGTCAGGGTCACCACCATTTTCTGGTGAGTAAGCACATCAGTAGCAATTCCAGCGTGACGCAAATCGATGCGCTGAAGGCTGAAGACATTGTGAGAGAAGTCGCCCGTATGCTGGGCGGCGAAGAAGTCAGCGATGAGTCACTGGCACATGCCGAGCAGATGGTGGCGTCTAAATAGGGATTTCAGAACAACTGCTTCTGACAGCTCTTGCAGATTCCGTACAGATACAAACTATGACCGGTAATCTTGAAGCCAACTTTTCCAGTGATCTTCTCTTGCTGTTTCTCGATCACTTCATCAAAAAATTCTTCCACGCTACCGCAGATATTGCAGACGATATGGTCATGATGTTCCACGGATGTCATCTCGAACACTGAGGTTCCACCCTCGAAATGGTGGCGCATGACCAGACCCGCCGATTCAAACTGCGTCAACACTCGATAAACCGTGGCCAGTCCGACATCCTCATCCGCTTCGATCAATGCCTTATAGACATCTTCCGCACTAAGATGTTTAGTAGTGGAACTTTCGAGAATCTGAAGAATCTTTACTCTAGGGAGCGTTACTTTGAGACCGGCCTTGCGTAGCTCCTTGTTTTTTGTAGCCATATTAATTTCTCATTTGTGCAGGGAATTACGGCGTAGTAGCAGTAGTATAATCGCAGGTTATTGGCTTAGCCCCCTTTAAATGGGATGTTTTCCTGCTATGGGTTGTAGGGTATTATGCCCGCTCGCCCTGTCCTAGGAAAGAGCCGCGTGGCACAAGTAACAAGCCCCAAATAGCGAAGTATATGTCTGGAATCACTAGAAAAGTTTGTATATCCCTACTGTTTGTAGGCGTAAGCGCCTGTAGCAATATCGGCTCCATGGATTTCCCTGGCGTTTATAAGATCGGCATCCCTCAAGGCAACATCATTACCCAGGAGATGGTCGACCAGCTGCGTCCAGGCATGACCAAGCGGCAGGTAATCTTCGTAATGGGAACACCGCTGGTCAGGGATCCTTTTTACCAGGATCGCTGGGACTATATCTACAGTTATCAGCCCGGTGGGGGCGATCGCGGTCAGGAGCGAATCACCGTGTTTTTTGCCGATGATCAGCTGATCAGTTTTTCCGGCGATTTTGTACCCTCAGACGTCGCCGCCACTGACGCTAATGCCGATAACAACTAGTACTCCCACCTCACACCAAGCCTGAACCCGCGCCCTGCTTCCGGAGCGATGTTCTTCAGAAAAGAAGCATGGTTGCGAATCTCTTCGTCCAGCAGATTGTCGCCCCTGACAAATAATTTGATGTCGCTGCCGTTGCTGAGAGCCCAATGACTATCCGCGTAGATCGACACCAGCGTGTGCCCGTCAGTCGGAATTTCCAGAGAGCCAACATCGTCCTGTTCCGATATTCGTGTAGCATGCAGATGCACACTCCAATTGTTGCCGAAATAGCGCAACTCGGCACCTAGCTTGGATGCCGGAATGCGCGGCACATCTCCACCACCTTGGAATCTGGCTTTTACTATGTCTCCAAAGAAGCTCAGTACCAGATTTCCCGCGGGGCTTCGTATCAGGTCGAACGACACCTCTGCTTCCTGTCCCCGAAATGTAGCATCCCCGGCAAGGTAAGAAGCGATGGGCTTTCCCTCGAACGATTCGGCGCTCACATCGAGAAAAATATAATCACTGATCTCGTTATAGTAGGCGCTGAATTCGCCTGTGATAATCCCGGAATGCTTTCGAAGACCAAACTCGAGGTTATTGGATGACTCTTTGTCCAGGGATGTATTGCCAATTTCCAGAAGGCCGGTGGCAGCGTGAGCCACCAGGTCCTCATTGCTTGCTGACCGGCTGCAGCTCGATGTAGACCTATTCGATTACAGCTCTTCTACCGTCGCCGCGCGTTCTGAGTGAGTAATGCCAAACAACACATTGGACTCATCGCTAAGATCGTAGAGCAAGCTGGCGCTTAGACTGGAAGACGTCTCTGAGTAATCGCAACTGCCACCGGGATCCACCTTGCTGCGTTCAACTCGAATACCGAACTCTCCGACGAGTTGATTGCGCCGAAATCGTTCCACACCGAAGATCCCCACCGCCCCCAGGTCTGACCTGGGTATAAAGGCATCTACCCCAATTGCACTGAAGTTCGTCTGAGAGAAATGTATACCCCACACGCCTTCCCGCCCGCTGTCGTGTACATGGTTCAGCGTTATGCGACCCTCGAGCCCTTGATTATCGAATACGGTGCCAATAAGTCGGGCTCCACCCGGTGGAATCTCTACCTCTTTGTGTTCATAGTCTGTGTAGCTGATACCGGCGCGGATGTGATCGATCTAGCCATCGGCGAAGTTGTACTGACCTTTGAAATCGTAGCGGGTCTGATCCAGTTGCACACGTATCGCTGGATCTGCTTCCGCAAGAGTCGCCTCATGTAAG
Source organism: Gammaproteobacteria bacterium (assembly GCA_002730035.1). Taxonomy (GTDB): domain Bacteria; phylum Pseudomonadota; class Gammaproteobacteria; order Pseudomonadales; family Pseudohongiellaceae; genus UBA9145. The sequence goes on from PBYU01000080.1 coordinate 20,513, forward strand.
TGATTGCCCGGTGGCAATCCATATTCGCTTTCCATATCAGCAACTGAAAAACCGAGGAAGCCCTCGTCACCTATATAGGAGAATCCCAGCGTGGCACCTTCGGCTTCGCCATCGGAGTTGCCGATATAGCCACGGGTGTTTTCGAGTTCGGTTTCTTCGTTTCCTGATGCGGGCTCTTCACCATGAAGCATTACGATCAATTGCTCTACTGCCTCCATAGCTTCCTCATCGATGGCTTGCCCATGAATTTCTACATTTTCGTTTTTTCGTTTAAATGCATCCAGGTGAAATCCGAAAGAGCCTGAGGCGGTCTCTAGCTTCAGTACTGTCTTATTCTCATCGTTCACCGTATTGTGGCTTTGTTCAACAAGAATTTGGCCTTGATCAACAAGCCGTTCAGGAATTCGCCCATCAATGACGTTTATCACGCCTCCGATAGCACCGCTGCCATATAATAAAGCTGATGGCCCCCTGAGGACCTCAAGGCGTTCGGCGAGTGCTGCTTCTACACCACTGGCATGGTCAGGGCTAATATTTGAGGCGTCAGTAAGAGCAATACCATTCTGGAGTATGCTGACTCGGTTGCCGGACTGCCCACGAATTATTGGCTGGCCAACACCGGTACCGAATGAAGCATTACTAACCCCGACCTCATTACGCAGAGTTTCACCGAGGGTGTTAGCCACTTTCTCGCGCAGGGCTTCACCGGACAGGATACCAATGGGTAATGCAGTCTCTGCCTCAGACTCAACAAAGGGTGCGGTTACTACAATTTGTTCCAGGCGGTCTTCGACATGCACCTGCTCTGCGGCCAAGCCAAGATTGGGTAATCGAAGCATGGAGCAATACAGACTTAAACATGTATAGATTAAGAATCGCGATATTGTCATCGCTTCCTTCTGCAAAATTTAGTGAACAAGCGGATTACAAAATCGTGAAAGCCTCATCCGTCAAATTCAGGCGTTGAGAATCACGAAAATACAGCAGCGTGAAGACGCGTATCAGCTTGCAGGAGGACCTCTGGGAGGTGCTGAATAAACGACAAGAAACGGAACCGGTGTCAGGATCGAAGAATAATACGTTAATGGGCTATTAACAAAGGTCTCAGGGCCATTATCAAGAATCGCATCGCCGCTGGAGCCGAATTTGAGACAGATCTCTCAATCAAACTGCGACTGTAGATTGCCGTCATGGTTATGTACCAGGTAACCGCTCTGAGCAATAACCGGCAACAGACATAACGCTACTGTAGCCGGTAGGCGATAAACGTTGGCAAGCCAGTTGTTACTGATTAGTTGAAGTAAAAGCGGTCTCATCTCTACTCAATTCGTAGCTCTCAGCCTCATTGCCAGTCGCCAGCAACCCGGAATATTGCAATTCCTGACAGATCCGTCAAGTTGGGCTGGTAGATTACTACAGCCTGGTGCTTAACTCCTCCACCGCTGTCAGGCCGACGATATCGTGTGCCAGCAGGTGCAGGTCCTGGCGGGTGACACCTGGCAAGGCATCGGCGAGAGTTTGCAGGTGAATTTCTTCCTGGGCACGCCGCTCATCCAAAAATTCACCGGCATTGGCAGGAGCGCGTTTGTTAACCACCAGGCAATCGACGCTTATACCTGTCTGCTGAAGCAGTTCATGCAACTCGATGGTTTCGAGCACCGGTAACCGCTCGGCGGCTAATACGATAACAAACGAAGTCAGATCCGGGTCAGCGATTTTGTCACGCAGATGCACGAACTTGTTACGACGCCGAAGCAGTATCTGTCTGATCTTACTTTCTCGTTGCTTCTCTTCCTGATCCGCCCCGCCAATGGTTTTGTCTTCCATGCTGGAGTCACTTCCCAAGCCTCTTACGATGTCGGCGAATCGATCTGCCTTCTCCCGGCGTTGAATCAATCCTTCAGTCCAGGCTGACATCATCTGTGGCAGCACCATTAATCGCGCCGTATGCCCGGATGGCGCCGTATCGAAAATGACCAGGTCATACTCTTCCACACCTGTTTCGACGACTTCTGCAATACGTTCCAACAAAGCTGCCTCTTGCATACCGGGCGCGTCCCGGGACAGGGACATGTGCTTGTCAATCTCGCCGTGTTGGTTTGCCGGCATCAGCTGGTACAGCGCGCTGGACACCTCTCGCATATGTGCTTCAACGGTCGATTTTGGATCCAGCTCCAACGCATCCAGCCCGGCAGTAATACGCACCGCTTGGGCGCCAATGGGCCTGTCAAACAGATGGCCAAGATTATGCGCGGGATCCGTTGATACCAGTAACACCCTGGCGCCTTCGTTGGCGCGGGCGATCGCTGTGGCTGCGGATACAGTCGTCTTGCCGACTCCACCTTTGCCCCCGAAGAACAGTATCTTTTTTGAACGCGCGAGATCTAGCAGCAACTTATATGATCCAGGGGTGACCGTTCCATACCCATACGCGTATGCCAGTCGTGGAATCGATCATAAACAATAGGCAGTAATTCCATCGTGTAGTAGGCGGCAGGATTGGGTACGCCGAGGCTCTCGGCGAATACCAGCAGCATGAACAGATCGTCTTCATCGCGTTGCGCGCGCGCAAACGAGCGGCGATAGGGGGCCACATAATACTCGTGCAGGCCCCGCTCAATTTTCTTGAGCAGGCTGTCTTGTTTGGGCGACTTCTTGTTGTCTTTCTTGACCATGGTACATTCCGGCTAGTGACTTATTATGCGGTAAGCGCCAGTCCAGTTAAAGAGACCATCCACTCTTTCCAATTCCAGATCAAAACAAGACAGCATCGCTGCTACCTCATTTATCTGATTTCACTTTTTCCGCCCGTTTCAAACGAGCCTGCTTGGGATCGATAAGCAAGGGACGATAAATTTCCACTCGATCTCTGACCTGTAAAACGTACTCTCTAGGAACGGCTCTGGTCTTGCCGTCGAGCAGGCTTGAGAAAATACCCATCGGATCGTTTCCCGGATCGATGCTCGCAAACTCATCGGCTATCTTCGACAACAGTACAGCCTCGTAGGCCGTGGTTCCGACAGGCACTTCCAGCGCCACAATCAATTGCTTCTCGGGCGTGCCGTAGGCGACTTCGACGCAGAGTGTCTCTGCAGAATCTTCAGGGTCGATATTCATCAGCCATAGACCTGTTGGGCACGACTCACCAGTGAACCGACCAGATTGTTGGCCGAGCTGCTGAACAGTTTTTGGGCGGCAAAATCCATCAACCCGAATCCGAACTCGAATTCCATGGAGAAAGACACCTTGCAGGCGCTTTCCGTCAGCGCGTCGAATGTCCAAACCGCACTGAAGTTCGAAAAATTACCTTTCACCAGATTCATGTCGATTGATGATGGCCGATTAAGAATATTGCGGGTGGTGAAACAGTGGCTTACACCCGCCTTGGACAGACAAAGTTCCCCAACGAGTTCTGCTTCTGACTGACTCTTCACCGATGCCGAAGAGCAACCCTGCATAAACTTTGGATACTGTTCGATATCATTAACCAGATCGAACATCTGTTCTGCCGAGTATTCGACTAGAGCACTGCGCTGGATTGTAGTCATGACAGAATTAAATTCAGGCGAAGTAAATTTGCGCCACTGTGCTGGTAAACACCACCAGTAGCACGACAGGTATTAGAGTGCCGAGAGAAAAATTGATGTATTTCTCCAGCAGGGAACCACTGTAAGCGGCGTCGCCGATTTCCAATTCCGACTTCAGACCACTCACCTTCCAGCGATAGGCGCAGAATATGCAAACAGTAAATCCAACGAATGGCAGGATGGTTTCATAAAAGACATCGGAAACCAGGTCGAAGTAAGACTTGCTCTCACCTCCGTAACTCGTAAAGTATGTGAAGAAGTCTGAGATGCCCAGCGACATGACTGCAGGTATGGCAAACAATGTCAGCAAGACCGCCTGCACCCCGACTGCCTTCTTTCTGGACAGGTTAAATTCATCGATCCAACAGGCAATCGGAATCTCGATTATTGAAACCAGGGAAGTTAATGCCGCGAAGAAAACCAGTGTAAAGAAGATGATTGCCACCACACTGGCGCCAACATAACCCACAGCGACCTGCATCGACAGGAATATCTTCGGCAGGAAACTGAAGATCAATCCCACACTGCTGGTAGACAAGTCATCGGTGTTGGTGTTCGGGTCGAAGGCGAAGATAGCCGGTAGAATCAACAGTCCGGCAAAAAATGCGATGCTGGTATCGGCAATCGCCACCATGCGCGTCGACTGTGGAATATTGTCACTGCGGCTGAAATAGGATCCGTAGGTAATTAATATGCCCATGCCAAGCGACAGGGAGAAGAACGCCTGACTCAGGGCGCCATTGATCACCGACAGGTTGACTTTGGAAAAGTCAGGAATCAGATAATAGCTGATTCCTGCACTGGCGTTGTCGAGCGTCAGCACGAAGATCGTCAGCAGAATCAGCATCACCGCCAGGGTCGGCATCAATATCCGAGCCAGGCGTTCGATGCCGCCTTTAACGCCGCCGAGCAGAATGAAGAAGATGACAGCCAGCAACAGAAACAGATAGCCGAACAGCGAAGGACGGGCCACCACCTCGGCGAAGGCAGTTTCGCCGGATAGATACTCCAGGCCACCGGTGGCTATTTCTCTAATATAGACAATCAGCCACACCGTTATTACGGTGTAGAACACAGCGATCATGAACGGCGTCAGAATCGCCAGCATGCCAGCCAGACGCCAACGCAGCGCACCACCTGATAATTCCGAAAAGGCACCCACTGGATTTCGAGTGGTCTTCCGGCCCATGGCGATTTCCGCCATCATCACCGGATAACAGATGAATGCCACGAAGAACAGATAGATGATGAGAAACGCCGCCCCGCCATTCTTGGAGGCCATGACCGGAAAGGCAACCAGATTTCCCAGTCCTACAGCAGAGCCGGCAGCAGCCAGAATGAATCCCAACTTCGAACTAAACTGGCCTCGATCCTGCTCCATTAAATCCTCTTTAAATCAATGTATCGGGACCCTCTGAACAAGTATATGGCCACTCTGCGGGAGTCTGTCGTGCTCTGCCGCTAGGCGTCGTGCGCAGGTAATGGCATCGTCCTTGGCAAGTACGACAACGACGCG
>PBYU01000081.1 GCA_002730035.1 Gammaproteobacteria bacterium
CAGCGCAGCCGTCAACGTCGTCTTACCGTGGTCTACGTGACCAATCGTGCCTACGTTAACGTGTAGCTTCGTTCTTTCAAATTTTTCCTTCGCCATTATCGGCTGCCTCTACTTTTCTTAGCTCGGTTACGTTTAATCAAGTTGAAGTCAATTCTGGTGTTGTTTTCGCACTACCTTAGATTTACCTGGTTGGGGAAGTAACAACACTTTTAAAGTTTTACGACTCTATCTAAAATCCATCACAAATTACAAAAACTGGAGCTCACACCCGGAGTTGAACCGGGGACCTCTTCATTACCAATGAAGTGCTCTACCGCCTGAGCTATGCGAGCCGTGCCTGGAGCGGGTAGCGGGAATCGAACCCGCGTATCTAGCTTGGAAGGCTAGGGTTCTACCGCTGAACTATACCCGCCTGCTGTAAACAACTCCGCCCTACTGCCACTGTCTTTCTCACGATGGTGGAGGGGGGTGGATTTGAACCACCGAAGCTTTCGCGTCAGATTTACAGTCTGATCCCTTTGGCCACTCGGGAACCCCTCCCACAAGATCTCCCAAGGGTCACTCCCTGGCTCTCTCACTCAGGAGCGGCATTTTATGGGAATTGGGATGCTTGTGCAATCGTTTCACAGAGATTTTCTGTACGCGTCAAATCGGGCCTTTCGGCAGATAAATCAAGCCATTGAGCGGTTTCTACCTGAGCCGAATTTGCAGGTCTTAACCAGACTTGAATTTCACCCTCAGAACGAAACATCTCCTCAATTTCAGGCGCATATCCGAACGCTGTAATCACGCGTTGAACCGATTCTGCCTCAGCCATCGTCAGGTAGACGCCCAGGGCAATGGCATTTTCCAGTAAACCCCGGGTTATCAGGTAGGATTCAACCTCCAGCTCAGCCTCAGTAATACGCTCGCTGAGGCCCTCCAAAGTAATTATGGTGATGCCCCGGGATGAGGCTGGCGCCAGAAACACTCGGTACTGGGAGGGTAGCGCTTCCCCGGTGAAGTTTAGCAAGGCACCCAGCGACAGATTGCGGGCCGCCGCCATGAAACTATTCGCCTCATCTATGCTGTTAAAACCACTAACTATGGAGCAAACCCGTGTTGCCTCGGCATTTTCCAACGCCTGCTGAGCCGACTGTGCCTCGAATTCGCTCACCAACATCAGGCCGTTGTTGAGCAATGGCCTGGATTCAGAGGCCAGCAGTGCATTCTCCCGCGGATGGGTCTGGTTCCAGCCGAAATAGACCAGATTAGCAATGACCAGGAATACTGCGATATATCTCATGATTTGGCTGAGGTTCTCTCTCAGGATTCTCCCTCTTCGAGGGGACAGGCGATGGCCAGGCCATCCAGTACCAAAGTAGACACCAATTCAGTTCTTGCAAAGTTGATTTGCGGCGCCAACAATTCTGCATCACCTCCGCTGATGTAGAGCTTAGCCTGCGGTTCCTGCCCCTCCACGCTACTCAGAACACGTTGCACCAGTGAGACCAGTGCAGTCAGGTTGCCGTTGAAAACCGCCGCTTCGGTGGAATTTCCCGGCAACATCGATGCCGAATCAGTCGCGTCTAGCAGGCGTATTCCGGTATTCTGTTCCAGGCTTGCCGCCATCAGTTTCACTCCGGGCACGATATAACCACCCTGATGCAGCCCATCAGCAGCCACGATGTCCAGGGTAACTGCCGTTCCAGCATCGACGATGACACAGGGTCCCCCAGCACGTTGGTATGCCGATAACATGGCCAACCAACGGTCGACGCCAAGCCTGGACAAGTCTGCGTATTGAACAGTCACACCGCCACAATTGCGCACCACCTCTGCCACGCTGGGATCAACTGCGAAGCTGCTCCTACTCCACTGCCGAATGGTTCTGGTGACACTCGCATCTCGGACGCTGCACAGCCGCACATCAGCCGGTTGGATTGTTGAGAGTTCGTCGATCAGTGAATCGTTATCCACTGCCTGGCCTGCCACGTCGTCTGCACCATCACCAGCATGGAGCTGCCGCCATTTAATGCGTGAATTGCCAATGTCGAGTTCCAGGATCATTAGTCTGAGTTTTCCCCCGGTTCACTCAAAGAGGGAAAAATTTCACCACCGGCTATCAATTCCCGACCCGCCGCCGACTGCAAGATTAGTGCAGCGTTTTCGTCTACACCCAACGACCTGCCAATGGTGCGTGTGTTGCCGGCCTGTATGACAATATCGTGATTCAGGTATCGATCGTAGGCGTTCCAGGTTTTACAGAAAGGAGCGAAACCTTGCTGCTCGAACAGCAGAACGTTCCGCAACAGTTGGTTGACGATTTCTGCAACGACTATCGAGCCATCCGGGCCTTTATCCGGCCCGCCGAGAATAGATTCCAGATCTGTTACAGGTCTGTCTATCCTCTCCCTGTCTTCTTCGGAGAGCGACAGGTTCAGTCCAATCCCGAAAACCAGATGATTTTCCGCCTTAGAAGTGTGCAACTCCAGGAGTATGCCTGCCAGCTTCTGATTTCCGACCAATACATCATTGGGCCATTTCAGCTGCAGATCGGATGCTCCCAGTGATTCCACCGCATGCAGAACGCTAAGTGCGGTCACCAGGCTGAGGCATTGTATGGCATCTGTGTCGCTCTGCAAGGCTCTGCTCAGCGACATATAGAGTCCACTGCCGGCCGGGCTAACCCAAGGACGGTCGCGGCGTCCTCTACCCGCAGACTGAGCATCGGCAACCAGCAATTTTGTTCCTGACTTGCCAGCCTTGATCTGACGCAGTGCTTCGAGATTGGTCGAGTCAATCTCATCGAATAACTGAATGTCATCGATAAGATCCGCGATGTCTGGCGATAAAGTGGCATGTATCAGCTGTTTATCCATAGTGTACTACCAGGCACCTCTTCGAATTTCGCATTTGAGCAATCGATGTTGTTTGTGTGGAGATTTCACTCCACAAAAAAAGGAGCGACAATCAATCCTGTGCCAGGCACGCAAGACCGCTCCTTTTTATCTTGCCTGACAAAACTGTCTGGCAGACTTTTAATATCGCTATTCGCTAGTAGATTCTATTGAATCCCCATCAGCTCCAGCACTGTCCTCTCGGCGGAGTCTTGAAATAGTGGACCATCCTTCAAGGATGATAAACAACGCCGAAGCCATAACTGCGACCTGAATTAGGACAAGGATCCATTGACCTTTGCTAATGTAATCCATCACGTACCAAACGCCAGCCCACATAGCCATAACTAAAATAAATATCATCGGAGCTAGCAAATACCGCGCAGGTCTTCCAAGCTTGATCAGATAAACCGAAATAATAATAAGGGTCATGCCCGCGAGTATCTGGTTAGTAGCACCGAATACCGGCCAAATAAGAGTTCCACCATCACCGGGATAATTCCCGTTCGAAACCCCAAATGCCAATAACAAGCAAGCGCCCACAGCAACGAAAGTTGAAATATAATTACTCTTTAAAGGGGTTATCTGATAGATACTGCCCCATTCCTGGATAATATATCGGGTCAACCTCAACCCGGCATCCATCGTCGTTCCAGCGAATAGAACAACCATAACTGCCAACATAGTTTGAGCAAAAGCCAGAGGAATCCCCCAGCCATTGGAAATCAGCAGCGCACCCCCTGCGATGAACCCGCTTGCTGACGGACCGCCAGTAATGGTTGGATAAAGTTCGTGCCAGCCTCCTGCTGCTGTCGCGGCATACAAGGAACCAGTAACAGCAACGATAGTTATCAGTGCCAGCGAACCCTCGCCCAGCGCACCAAGATAACCAACAAAACGAGCATCCTTTTCGTTGTTTAACTGCTTCGCACTAGTACCAGAAGATACGATCCCGTGAAATCCAGACAAGGCTCCGCACGCGATTGTCACAAATAATATTGGCCACAGCGGTGGCGTATCGGCAGCGACGTCATTAAACATCGGGGCAGCAACATCAGGCATGGTTAACAAGACAGCTGTATAGAGAACGAACAGCCCAACAACTAATTGGGCGCCGTTAATATAATCCCTGGGTTGAAGTAGCAACCACACCGGCAACATTGATGCGATGCCTGCATAAACATAAAGCAGAATAATCCAGTTACCGCGCTCGCCAAGTGCAAAAATATCTCCAGGGAGCGCCAAAGGCATGATGCTTCCGATATAAATAGTGAAATAGAGAATAGATACGCCCACTATCGAGATCACCAATAGATTGAACTTTCGACGAATGAGAACACCTACGGCAATTGCCACTGGAATAGCGGCCCATGCAGGGAAAACGGCTTCAGGATAGATAACTAATTCATCTGCGATAATGGTTGCAAACATTGCGTTGACTAGAACCAGAAGCAGAAAGATTATTATCATCATAACCGAACGAGCGCGGGTCCCAATAATAGTCTCTGAAAGAGCCCCAATTGACTTGGCATCGTGTCGATTGCTTGCCCACAATGCTCCAAAGTCGTGAACTCCCGCGAAAAAGATAGAGCCGAAAGTTACCCATAACAGCGCCGGAGCCCATCCCCAATAAACGGCAATAGCCGGTCCTACAATAGGAGCGGCACCGGCCACGGCGGTAAAATGGGAACCCCAAAGCACAAATTTATTGGTAGGGACGTAGTCAATGCCGTCCTCAAAGCGATGCGCCGGAGTCTCAAAATTCGGGTCTAGCCGATAAATTTTTTCAGCAATAAATTTGGAATAGACAAACCATCCAAATGCAAAGCCTACCAGGCCGAATAAGACGATGAAGATCGAAGACATAAAGGGCTCTCCCGAATTATTATTATGAAATCTAAGCGACGCATCATAGCAAGTTAGGGGCTTGCGAGACAATGTGATCGTAACCCTCAGTCTGCCAATTTGCCGCACTTGCTGGCAGTCTCAGGCCAAAAAAAACCCGGGCACTCGATCGTGTCCGGGTTTTTCGCGTTTTTCTCCAAATCAGCTAGTTTGTAGGCTTGGCCGCATGGTAGGTCCAGTAACCGATGAACATCTCATCCCAGCTCTGCAGGCCGAAGCTCAGTTCCTTACTCGGATCAGGATTGGCCGGATTATATTCGGAATTATCGAAAGTTCCGGTTACGTGCACCTTAGTGCCGGCAGGCAATTCCATTGGATCATCCAGTGCATAGGTTGGCTGCCAGGCGTAGCTGTAGTTGGGAACGCTCAGCAAATCCTGCATCGAGCCGTCAGGCAGCTCGGCGCTGAATTTCATGTCCTTGCCTCGAAAATGCATATGGGCACGTAATCCTGTAACCACCACGTCCTCATCGAACACATACTGAGCCGATGTCGGGTGATCCTGGGCGAAAGCAGGAATACGAAACATACCGGAGACGGACTGAGTAAAATTCTCGTAAGCCGGTGGCTCATCGTACATATATAGACCCAGGAGAGTTTCATCGACAGTAGCCTTGCCATTGGTGGTGTAGTGAAACTGCATGGAAAGCTTGTGCCCTTGCGGGATATAGACACCGGTGTTTTCCGGGAAGGTCATGGCATCGACCTTCCCTGGGGCATAGCCTTCCAGGAATCGGGTCGCCACATTTCCAGTCGCGGCTTCTCCCTGCACGGCTTCGCTTGGAGCCGTTACATAACTCAGCAGGTGATGTAATACCGACTCGTCGCCGGCTATGTATTGAACCGCCTTTACCCACTTGTCTTCTTCGAATGGCAATGGCACTTCGATATTGATGTAGTCGAGCACACCGGTTGCCGGGATCTCATGGGCTGGAGCCTTGACAATATAATCCGGCTCGCCCAACTGCCATTCACGGCGATCAGCAAACTGAACCTCTGTGAGCGGATCGATGACGGCAGTTCCCCGAGGCGCACCTGCATCGATCCAGTGAATCAGAGTTTGCATCTGTGCTTCCGAGATATAACGGGCATTACTAAAATGGCCAATGTTCGGGTCAACCTGGGTTGGTGGCATGCGCTTGGTAAGCAGCACTTCGCGAATCATCGGTGACCAGCCCTGCATCATCAGATGACTGTCCATGGCGAAGGGGCCGATGCCTCCTTCCCGGTGGCAAGATGCACATTGCTCGACAATGATGGGCGCTACCTCAGTCCCATAATCGGGGGTGCTGGCCACATGGGCTGCACGGGTGGGAAAGCTCAGCTCACAGCCCGTCGCTTCTACCACCACCGTGCTGTCTGCAGTACCGGCAAGTTCGCTGGCAAGAACCTGTGCCGCGGAGTCTTGTGCCGGCCCCGTGTAGAGCAGCGTTAGCCGCTCGGGATCGAGAATGGCGATCTCGCCTGCCTTGGAAAGGCTTAGCGTCTCAGAGACCAATTGGCCATTATCAACCAGCAGTGGCAAATCGAATCCGTGCCCGGCCTTGGCAGCACGAATTGCCTCGATATTGACTTCACCGGATGAGTCAATCAGGGCGAACTCAACACCCTGCTCTGACCAGTTTGACTGCAGTGATTTTAAGCCCCTGATAGAGGCGTCGATGGAAGCACAGACAGTGTCGAATGACATTAGCACCAGTGCTTGCTTGTTTCGGTAACGACTCAGCTGGTGGAATTCACCATCGCTGTCCAATAATGCAAAATCGCCAATCCGGTCAGGCAATGCCATTGCGGATGCAGATACCGCAACAGCCACGGTCGCGGTAGCCAGCTTGTTAAGCTTTCTCATGATGTTCTTCTCCAGGGGGTGCAGGGACTTTGGGAATTCTAAACCAAAATGCATTGAATAGGGGCCGCAAACTAGTCCATACGATGATGCGAGCCCAACGGCCAGGTTTGCTCGTGCGGCTTAGTGCTTATTGGTCTTGTGGAAAGAGAAGTACCCGATAAACATCTCATCCCAACTCTGTGCCCCGCCGCGCACGGCGGCGTCCGGGTCCGGATTACCCAGGTTGTACTGGGAGTTATCGAAGGCACCCTCGATCATGACCCGTGAACCGGCTGGAAGCAGCATGGGTTCAGCAAGACGATAGGTAGGTTGCCAGGCAAAATTGTAGTCAGGCACATTAATGATGTCGTCGCGAGTGCCATTGGGATAGATCATACTGAAGCGCATGTGCTTGCCGCGATAGTGCATATGGGGTCGTAGCCCGTGCAGCATGACTTCGTCTTCGAAGACATAGGAAGCACTCATGTGATGTTCGGACACGCCGGGAGGTATCACCAGGTTTCGACCGCCATGACTGAGGGAGTAAGTGGAATACTGGAACTGCGGTTCGTCCTCTGTGAAATAGAGACCAAGCAGCGTATTGTCCACCGTCTCCTTTCCGAATGTCGTGTAGTGTAGCGACATCTGCACAGCCGAGCCTTGCGGTACAAAAACTCCGGCATTATCCGGGTAGGTCGCCGCCTCATCCTTGCCAGGAGCGTAGCCCTCTAGGAATTCGCGATAACTGTCATTCTCGCCTTCGACGATCTTCTCATCATAATCTGCGGGAACGATGAAACTTAAGAGATGATGCAGTACCCGACGATCCCCAGGCAGGTGCTGCACTGACTTGACCCAGACATCTTCTTCAAAGGGTAGATTAATGGTTACATTCTCGTAGTCGAGCACTCCAGTTGCCGGCACCGTAAAGGCTGGCACCTCCACAATGTAATCAGGCTCACCCAGTTGCCATAAAGATTCAGGTGGTTCGATCTGGGTAAGCGGATCGACCTCACTCACTCCACGAGGTGCGCCAGCATCGATCCAGTGAATCAAAGTCTGCAGCTCGCTGGGATCCATGTAACGCGCGTTAGTAAAGTGATTAATGTTGGGGTCAACTTGAGCCGGAGGCATGCGCTTGGTCATGATGACTTCTTTCATCATGGGGGACCAGCCCTGAACCATCATGTAAGAATCCATGGCGAAGGGAGCGATACCACCGGAGATGTGACAACTGACACACTTTGCTTCGAGAATAGGAGCCACCTCGGTGGCGTAGTCGGGAGCCGCCGACTCGTGCAGGTCTCGAACGGGAAAGTGGAGATCGCAGCCCGTAGCCTCGGTACTTACAGTCTCATCGAAGCCGTCGAAATCACCCGCGATAGTGGCAGATAATGTGTCAGCCAGCGTTGTGGTACCAGCGCTTGCAGCTATGCCGAGATTCGGGCGAGCCCGCACCGGGTCAATATCGAGTCCACCACGATACAGCACCTGGAAGCGATTGGGTTCCAGGACAATTACCTCACCTGCCTTACTGATACCGAGGTTTTCAGCCACCAACTGACTCTTATCAAGCAAAATTGGTATATCGAAGTTGTGCAATGCGTCCATCAAACGCACGTCGTCCTGCTCATCTTCGACCGAGGAGTTAAGTCCCAGAAATGTAATGCCCTGCTGCTCCCAGGTGGTTCTTAGAAGGCGGTACTTGGGAAGTTTGTCGATATTTTCGACACAGGCGGAGGCGATGGAAATTATGACGACAGCCTTGCTATCGCCGTATTTGCGAAGTTGGTGATAGCTTCCTTCGTGATCGAGCAGAGCAAAATTGCCCACTCTCTCAGACGCAAAACTAGCCTGAACTGTCAGCAGCGCTACGACGCTCAGCAATGACATCCAGCTTATTCGATTCATACCGGTTTCCCTCAAGCAGTTTCACCATCCTTCGGCACACTTGCTGTGATCTTATAATCCCTGAGTTCTCAAGCTTCCTGAATGGGTAGAACACGCCGTTTCAGGCACGGGTTTTAAGGGGAAGAAGCTTATCGCAATTCCTGATTCCAAACTTGCCACTAGCTGTGAGGTTTTGTTACAAATTGAAACTGTCAGGTGGAGAATCAGCTGATAATTGCCTGGGTATTCAATAGCTTGAATTGCAAGCCGGTAGATTATTAAGTCTCGACCAGGCACAGGATTGGGAAATAAAACCGCACGCTATTGCAAACGATAGTGTCATTGATGCCCCGTCCCGATGTTTCAGGAAATAGCGAGCGTTCTGAGGAGTTAGCGAGACAAGCGGGGCGTTCAATTAGCTACTGACAACTCAGTGTAAAATCGGCAACACTGCATGACTCAACATAACGTGCCACCTTGCACATTTAACCATTTTCCCAGTGGCTAGCTGTGCTGCGCAGTTCGGCACCGCTAATTACCTGTTTTTGAGTTTTTGCGCGACCCCGTATTCGGAAAAGCTTTGTATTAGCGCGTAGCGTCTGAATAATTCATACATTCCCCAAAGCGCGCCAATGATAACGATGAGCATCATTCCCCAACGCATAAGAGCCGCAAAGAACAATGCATCAAATACCGGTAGCTGGAATTGAAACTGGCTCAATTGATCCCCTCGCTCAAACAGCCAGTGCCAGGCACTATGGGCCACGAGAGCCGATAAAAGGATCGTGCCGATGCGTTCCCTGACGAAATACTTGAACAGCATGTTCAACAGTGGAATCACCAGGATGAGGATTGCCAGCTGTCCGATTTCGACACCCACATTAAAGGCCAGCAGGGAAGAGAATAGATGCCCTCCAGCGAACTGCAGCGTGTCACTGAACAGAAATGAAAAACCAAATCCATGTACCAGGCCAAATCCAAACGTCACCATCCAGCGGTGTTCCAACTTCGCTCCAATGATATTTTCGAACGCCATGTAGACTATCGAGATAGCGATTAGCGTTTCAATCAGAGGCGGAAACCACAGCGCATTCGGGGCAACACCGAAGGCAGATCCGATGAGCGTAATCGAGTGGGCGATGGTAAAGGAAGTAACCACGGGAATCAGTCGGCGCATACTGCGCAGCGGTATTACCAGACAGAACAAGAACAGCAGATGGTCGATGCCTTCCAGAATATGCATGAATCCCATGCTGATGAAACGCAGGGCTGCCTGATGCCAGCGCGGATCCAGTTCCACCAAGCCGGGATTACCAAGATAGTTGAAGACTCGTTCAGCGCCACCGGGGACCAGAAAGCGCAGCACGGTGGTCGTTTGATCCGAGAGTGTGCCCAATTGAGGGTCGATTGAAAAATCCGACTGGTCGGACTGAATAGGAAAGGTGACTAACACATCCAGCACGCCCTGGCGCCAGAACAGGTTGGTGGTGTCATCCAGTGGCGGGCTCTGGATGTTCGCCATGGCTACTTCATAACTGGTAAATGAACGATTTGACGGCAGCGACACACGCGTCAATTGCAATTCTTTCTCAGTTAACTCGACATCATTCTCATAGAAATGCATCGACTCGGTGATGTACACCCGTGCCGCATCATTTAGGGCGAACTCCGCTTCCGAAAATCGAATATAGCCTGGCCCACGCAACGGAAAACTGATTTCCCCAAACGCCTCCATGGGTACACGCAGGAGCGCCGTCAGCTGGGTTCCTTCGGGTTTGACGAATGCATATACAGTGACACGCGATGGAATGTCGTGGGCGATTGACAACGATGGAATATAAAGTAGCAGGACAAGCAAGCAGAACCGGACTGAAATGCTTCGTAAAACTGTGCTGAGCAGGGCTGCAAAATATCTCATATTTATCTTTTATTATTTAATATATTCAGTAGGTTAAGAGGACTCTAAGTGGACAAGACTGGACCTCGATCGACGCTTGAATCGCTGCCTGAAACTAGCTGTCACAAATGCTTACAAGTGGTCCTCTGAATAAATGGCATGTGAGTATACTGCCTACAAATAAGACAGTATACTCGGGCCTTGCGCTGAGAACATGTTGACCGCTGGGTTTGTCGGTTGCCCCGGGGCTTTAAGAGGAGAATACAAATGACGAAGATTAAAGTATTGATAGGAGCTACTCTGGTAGTTGCATTGGTTGCACTCGGTGTAGCGCAGTCCAACTTACAAGAGCCTGCCGTTGCTGCTAACAATGACGTTATGGCCCCCCACTTCCTGGTCGATCCATTGTGGCCGAAGCCACTGCCGAATCACTGGGTAATGGGAAGGACAATAGGGGTTGATATAGACGAAAGAGACCATGTTTTCGTTGTTCATCGCGATCAGGCAGAAATGTTCAGTATGAATACCGAAATAGGTTTGTTCGCTGGAGTTGCCGAATGTTGCACTCCCGCCCCTCCAATACTTGAATTTGATATCGACGGAAATCTTGTAAACGCCTGGGGTGGAGCGCAAGAAGATGCAGAGTATGTATGGCCAGCTTCCAACCACGGTATAGACGTAGCTCCGAACGGTGATGTCTGGATTGGAGGAAATGGTGGCGGCGATTCACATATGCTGGTTTTCTCTCGTGATGGGGATTATATCCGGACAGTTGGCGTTCCTGGCAATGGCCGAGATAGCAACAGTACTGAACATTTCTCCATGGTTGCAGAAGTTGCTATCGATGGACCGAACAATGAAGTTTATGTAGCGGATGGCTACAGAAATAGAAGAGTTGCTGTTGTTGATCTGGCAACTGGTGCATTCAAACGGTATTGGGGTGCCTATGGAAACACTCCGGATGACACTGCGGACGTAACATATACACCAGGCGAGCCCGGTCCTCAACAATTTCGCGGACCGGTACACTGCGCAGAACCGTCTAATGATGGGCTAGTTTATGTGTGTGACCGTGGAGCAGACCGTATTCAAGTGTTCCGGACTGATGGAACCTTTGTAGAAGAAGTAATCCTATCACCTGCAACTTTGTCTCAGGGATCCACGTGGGATATTGATTTTTCTCCGGATGATGCTCAGGAATTTATGTATGTGGCTGACGGGCAAAACTTCAAGATTTATGTAATGAATCGGGCTTCTTTGGAAGTGCTTTATACATTTGGAGATGGGGGTAGACAACCGGGTTTATTTTATGCGCCTCACTCCATTGCAACAGACTCTGAGGGTAACATCTATACAACTGAGACTTATGAAGGCAAACGTGTGCAGAAATTTCTTAATCAAGGTATGCGTCCAGTAGACGTAAGAGATCGAGCACCTACGTGGCCCGCTGACGAGTTGTAATACCTGTCTCAACCAAGAAAACGGCCTCCATTTGGAGGTCGTTTTTTTTTGACTAAATCGCAGGAGTTCGTCCTTAAAATTTCATTTCAGAGTATACGTAGAATAAAAAAAATATCTCCATCTAAGTCTATACCCTCCTTTGCCTGATAATATTATTTTGCTTGCTCCAAAACCCTCGGGAATCTCCCTACCCAGCCAGTTTCGCCACACGGTCAGAAGCTGTTGGCAAATCTCACTTGGAAGGGGTGGTTTGCAAGGTAAACACCTTGCATCCTCGCTGCGGGCCCGTGACTATCCGGTAGGGTGAGGAACGATGGCCGCAGGCCAATCCGAGCAGGGCTTCAAAATATCTCATGTTTACAATTTATTATTTAATATATTCAGTAGGTTAAGAGGACTCTAAGTGGGCAAGAATGGGCCTCGATCGACGCTTGATTCGCTGCCTGAAACTAGCTGTCACAAATCCTTACAAGTGGCCCTCTGAAAAAATTGCTTGTGAGTGTACTGCCTACAAATAAGGCAGTATACTCGGGCCTCGCTCTGAGAGCATGTTGACCCTTGGGTCTGTCAGTAGCTCCGGGGCTTTAAGAGGAGAACAAAAATGACAAAGATTAAAGTATTGATAGGTGCAACTCTGGTAGTTGCATTGCTTGCACTCGGTGTAGCGCAGTCCAACATACAAGAGCCGGTCGTTGCTGCTAACAATGACGTTATGGCCCCCCACTTCCTGGTGGATCCATTATGGCCGAAACCCCTACCCAACCACTGGGTTCAAGGCAACACCATCGGTGTTGACGTTGATGAGCGAGACCATATCTTCGCGGTTCACAGAAACACCGTATCGCAATTCATGAGAATTCAGGAAATCGGCCTTTTCTCCGGTGTTGCCGAATGTTGCACACCGGCGCCGCCAATTCTTGAGTTTGACCTGGAAGGTAACCTGATCAACGCCTGGGGCGGACCTGTAGAGGGCGCAGCTTATACATGGCCGGAATCCAACCACGGTATTGATGTCGCACCAAATGGTGACGTCTGGATCGGTGGTAACGGCGGACCTGACTCCCACGTACTCGTTTTCACCCGTGATGGTGAATACATACGCACAGTCGGTGTACCCGGACAGGATATAGACAGTAACAGCGAGACTCACTACGGTCGTGTCGCTGAAATCGCCATCGATGCGTCGGCTAACGAAGTGTATTTCGCGGATGGCTATGCCAATAAGCGTGTTGCCGTTGTCGATCTTGCCACTGGTGCCTTCAAGCGTCACTGGGGTGCTTACGGTAACCGTCCAGATGACGATACCGACACAACTTACACCCCGGGTGAGCCAGGTCCTCAGCAATTCCGCGGACCGGTACACTGTGCCGAGCCCTCTAACGACGGTCTGATTTACGTGTGTGACCGTGGTGCTGACCGCGTGCAGATTTTCCGCCCGGACGGAACCTACGTGAGCGAGCATATCTACAATCCTGCCACTCTGGCACAAGGATCTACCTGGGATATCGCTTTCTCTCAAGATGACGACCAGGAATTCATTTACCTGGCAGACGGTCAGAACTTCAAGATCTCCATTATCGATCGAGAGTCTATGGAAGTTCTGTACACCTTCGGTGATGGCGGCAGACAGCCTGGTCTGTTCTTCGCCCCTCACAGTATCGCTACTGACTCTCAAGGTAATATCTATACCACTGAGACCTACGAAGGTAAGCGTATCCAGAAGTTCCTGTTCCAGGGTTTGCAAGCTGTTACTGTTCGTGACCGTGCACCAACCTGGCCAGCAAACGAACTGTAAAGAGATCTTTGTCTAAATAGAAAGCCCGGCTTCTTGCCAAGGAAGCCGGGTTTTTTATCGCCTGGCGATTCAGCTCCGGAGTGGCTCCACCTGGCGTTCACAGCCACCAGCAGGCCGCTGAGGGTGAGGCCATTCAGTATCCGCTACGGATTTCGCGGTCAATTCCATTGCCGATGTTCCTCTCGGACTTTAATGGTGTTAACTTCAATTCTCCGGTAGTAGTTTCATTCACTCAACAGGAAACCGCTATGTCTAAAACAAGAAAAACACTCCTTTTCAGCTTTCTCGCCATCACCTTATTCAGTGCACTCAATCTTGCCCAGGATCGGCTGGAACAGTCGGCCCAGGCGGTAAACAATGACCGCATGGCTCCCCAGTTCGTGGTCGATCCCTTCTGGCCCCAGCCAATGCCCAACAAGTGGTTGCTGGGGCGCACCATCGGTATCGCAATCGACGAGCGCGACCACCTGTACGTCGTGCATCGCGACCAGGACAGCATGTTCATGAGCCAGGAACTGGGTCTGGACCTGGGTAGGGCCGAATGTTGCACGGCGGCACCACCGATTCTGGAATTCGACAGTGACGGTAACCTGATCAATGCCTGGGGTGGTCCCGGAGACGGCTATACCTGGCCAGAATCCAACCACGGCATCGAGGTGGCACCGGACGGAAATGTCTGGATAGGCGGCAATGGCAGTGGCGATTCCCACGTGCTGGTCTTCACTCGCGATGGCACCTTCGTGCGCGAGATTGGCATTCCTGGAGAACCTATAAACAGCCTCAGCACTACATCATTCGGCCGGGTTGCGGAAATCGCTATCGATGCGTCTGCCGGTGAAGCCTATTTTGCCGATGGCTACGGCAACAAGCGGGTGGCCGTGGTGGATGTTGCCACCGGTGCCTTTAAGCGGTTCTGGGGCGCCTATGGCAATACGCCGGTTGACGAACGCGTGGTCTATGACCCCAACGAACCCCTCCCACAACAGTTTGTTGGTCCCGTACATTGTGCCGAACCCTCTAATGACGGCCTGGTCTACGTCTGCGACCGCGGCGCCGACCGCATCCAGGTATTCAGACCCGATGGCACCTTCGTAAAGGAAGGCCAGGTTGCGCCGCTTACTCTGGCCGGTTCCACCTGGGATATCGCCTTCTCCCCGGATGAGGATCAGGAGTTTATTTACGTCGCCGACGGCGCAAATTTCAAGGTCCATATTCTCGATCGTGAATCCCTGGAAGTTCTCGCCGAATTCGGCGATGGCGGACGCCAACCCGGATTGTTCTTTGGAACCCACAGCATTGTTAGCGATTCACAGGGCAATGTGTACACGACCGAGACCTATGAAGGAAAACGCGTACAGAAATTCATCAACCAGGGCATGAAGCCTCTCAGCGAGCATTTCACTGGAGCACCCTGGCCGGTTGAAGAACTCCATTGAGAGTCTTTTTATATTCAGTCAATGTCCATCCCTGGACATTGACTGAGTCGTCGGGAATTGCTGGCGCAAAAGCGCGGTTTTGCTGACAATTCCTCTCCTCGCATTTGCTGCGCAAATGGCAGCACTTCCCTGTGCTGCTCAGAGTTCTTTTTGCCGTTAAGGCGTCTGGTACTTTTTTTGTGTCTAATTATTGCGCCGCCTTGAACCGATGCTGATAGTCAATTATTCTCGTCTATCACTTACTTCATAGAGATCCACAGCGTCATGAAATTCCGATTCGCCAGTTGCCTGTGCATAGCCCTAATTTGTAACTCTCTTTTCGCTGCCGAAGATGTCACGGTTGCCTATCAATATGCGGGAAACCACAATACAGATTTTGGCAGTATCCGGTTTTCTCTCGGTGTCGGTGAGTTCAGCGATGGTCGGGGTGTCGAAAACGCCAAGCAAATTACCGACGATTACCAGGCCGAGTCTCCCTTGGCTGAGCTCGTTCGAGATGCACTGCTGCAGGGATTCATACATGGCGGCGCCGAGCTTGTCGATGATGGGGCAGACATGCAAATAATCGGAAGAATAAACAGTTCCGAAGTGCAAATCGTCGACCGCGGCGGCGTGGAGTCCCTACAATTAACCATTCGCACCGCTGTGCAATTGCAGGGTCGCGGCAGAACCATCTGGGAAACCACATTATTCGGCCGAGGAGTCGTCCCGGTAAACGAAGGCATTGTTGCTGCCGTTCATGGAGCGATGGATCGAATGATTCAGGAATTGGTAAGCGACGACTACTTTCTGATCGAACTGCAATAACACTGCTCAATCTATCCTGAAGACTCTACACACCCCAGCCCCGCGTATGCCGGTCCGGCAATCGGCCGCGATTGATCAGGAAATAAGCGTAGCCCGGTGGCTCTCTCCACCTCATCGACGGTGGCACGCATTTCACAGTGATGCACGTGTACAGGCGAGTCCTGGTCGAATATAAATGCTGCACCAAGACCTGTTGCAGTTATCACAATTTTAAAAAATGCATCTGGCACCCTGTGAGGTGTATCTGTTAACAACGATTCGGCCTCCGGCTGCGGTTTGTATATGGGCCCCGTCAACACGTAAACCTCACCTTCCCGATTTACCAGGTTTCTGATTGCCCAGTCCAGCCCGTACCAGGCGCCCTGGTTCAGACCGGAAGAACGGGCAACACTGTTGCTTAGGTAATTAACATCCTCCCAGTAGGGCGTAGCTGCAAAATCCACCAAGGGCACATAGCGGGTTCTCACGAGACCCAGCGATTCCGAATCGGCAAAATCTTTCGCCTCCAGAGTATCGCTCACGAAATTATCTGCAATTACTTGCCGGGACAGACTCGATGCAATGCCAATCGAGCCTGTCGACACCGTGTAAGCAACCCAATCCGCGGATTTGCGCTCCGTGTTATAAGATAGGGCGTATATCGGGCGAATGATAAGGTGATTGTCGGCATTCGCTCCGAGTGGACAACCCTGGTAGCAATGTGCTATCCGGTAGTTTTGCGCCCCGCTGGAGGTCGAAAACAGAATCCCGCCAAGCAGCAGAAGGCCGCAACAGGCGCGGTTAATCGATGGAAATTTGTTGACTAATAGAGTCCGCATTTCAGAGTGGATTCTGGTAGCTGCCTTTTCCTGTGGGATTGACGGTGTTTCAGCCTTCTGGCTGCGACTATCATACCCACTCGCTAGACCTGAGTATGTAATAAAGTTTGGCAAACTGGCGTGCCTGTGGGCGGTAATTTTTTGACCAGCTCCGGACGTCATCCCGCATACCCAGGCGAGGATTGCGACAGCGTCGGCAACCAGCGCATCCCATTTGTTAACCAATCCCCCAATGCCGGTGTCTAATGAAGTGCTGGCATAATTCCGTAGAACAGCGTCCCACTGGATGGGCGATGATTTCAAAAACAGCTAACCGATTATTGAAATTTGTCTTTCATTTCACTTTTTAGGAAGCTTTATTGAACCTGCCTCTCTACTATGTGCCACTGACAGACTTGCTTTAGGTAAGAACTCATGAAATTACAGGAGATCGAAATGCTTAGATTAAAGATTTTCGCCAAGCTTGCGGCAGCAACCTCCCTGACTGCACTGGTTTGCATGTCGGCCAATGCCCAGGATCGCATCAGCGATTTCTCCCTGGTCGACGCCGACGGCCGCTTTTTCCAGCTTAGCCGCAATGCCCATAAGAATGCGATTGTGCTGCTGGCCTACGATATGGAAAGCCGGGACGCACGACGTGCAGCGGGCGACCTGGAAGATCTGGCTGAGCAGTTCGCTGACCAGCAAGTTGATTTTTTAGTGATCAACTCCACCGGTCTCGCAGACAAGACTGTCATGCGTGAAGAGGCCGAAGACGAAGACATCAGCCTGCGCATCCTGATGGACGATACGCAACTGGTTGCCGAAGAGTTGGGTCTTACCCGTGCTGCCGAAGTTGCCATCATCGATCCCCAGGCGAGTGCCGTGGTCTATCGCGGCGCGCTGAGCAGCAGGCATGCCGATGGCAGCCGCTCCGAGCGCAATGCAGGCTCTTATGCAGAAGAAGCACTTACTGCAATACTCGCAGGTGGTGAAATTTCCAGCGAAACTCTGGCCAGTACAGGCGATGCTCTCGACTTTACTGCCAAGACAGCCTTCCTGGAATCAGTCACCTACGCGGACGACGTTGCTCCAATCCTCGAACAGCGCTGCTCTGCTTGCCACCAGGAAGGTGGTGTTGCGCCTTTCGCCATGGAGAGCCATCAGATGATCCAGGGTTGGTCACCGATGATTCGTGAAAGCCTGATGACCAAGCGAATGCCTCCCGGGCAGATTGACAACGAGTATGTTCAAGCCTTCCACGATATAAATCACATCACGGTGGAAGAAACTCAGAAGCTGGTTCACTGGATCGATACTGGCGCCAGAAACGAAGGTAGCACCGACCCACTGGCCGCGCTGGATATCTCTCCTGCGAAATGGCTGAATGGCGAACCGGACATGATCATCGACATTCCACCACAGCAGATCCCAGCCACGGGTGTGCTGGAATACCGCAACCTGGTGGTGCCTCTGGATATCGATGAGGACGTCTGGGTTAAGGCAGTGGAATTCGAAGCAGGCGATCCTGCTGTACTGCACCATATTATCGCCTTCTCTTATGGCCCTGACGGAATCAACCAGTTCGAAATCCTGAACCAGGGAATCGGGCTCGGTGCATACGCCCCTGGTAACGAGTTGAACCTTTATCCAGAAAATGCCGGATTTCCTTTGGAGGCTGGTGGCGGTCTGCTACTGCAAATGCACTACACGGTTTCCGGCAAGGAAACTGTCGATGCCTCGCAGATCGGTCTGTATCTTTGGGAAGAAGAGCCTGAAAAAGTAGTCCTCGGTGGTTCTGCTGCCGACATGGATATCGATGTTCCGCCATTCTCAACGAAAGAGATGGTTGCCACCAAGACGTTCCGAGAGGACGTCTACCTGAGCATGCTTGGACCACATATGCACTTCCGTGGTTACGACGCTAACTTCAAGCTGCGATATCCAGATGGTCGTGTGGAAGAAGTGCTGAATATTCCTAACTACCAGTTCAACTGGCAGAAGGTTTACGATTTCAAAGAACCAATGTTCCTGCCAGCCGGTACTGAGCTGGTGTTCCGCGGCACTTTCGATAACACGGAATACAATCCGAATAATCCAGATCCATCCGTAACACTGAACTGGGGGGAACAAACCTGGCAAGAAATGTTCTTCGGTTTCTTCCGCTATACAGAAGCTGACAGCGGAGAATAACTTCTCACCAGTTAGTTTGTTCAAAGCCTGGCTACCGAATTGTAGCCAGGCTTTTTTATGCCCAGTCTTCCTGAAAATGCCTCCCCTGCCAGGGCAATAACGCTGACCGCCAAGCACCCCAAACCCTCGTAATCAGTAGCCCATTGACGGTCAGTACCAGATTCTGTGCTAGACTCTTGCTAGTCTGCTTCTCTCAAATTTAAGTTTGTGCGCTATGAAATACGCCTTCCTTTTACTCAGTTTTTTGACGCTCGCTTCTGTCGCAACCGCTGACACAACGCTGATCAGCAACATCAATGGTTATACCCTGAACAGCGATCGACAACTGCTTCGGTTCTCGGCGCTGCAATTTACCGACGACAGCATCGACCGCACGTTTACAGCAACAGACACCCTGCCGGATGGCGCGGACCAAACCATTGACGGCGCAGGGCAGACGTTGATAACCGGCCTCATCGATGCCCATGGTCACATACTCAATTACGGAAGATTCTTGTTGCAGGTGGACCTGGTGGGAAGCACGACTGAGCAGGAAGCCGCGCAGCGTGTCGCGGCTTTCGAAGCGGCTAACGGCGAGCTGGAATGGGTGCAGGGCCGGGGATGGAACCAGGTCTTGTGGGACAGCAACAGTTTCCCCACCGCCGCAATATTGGACGCCGTAGTCAGTCACAAACCAGTCTGGTTACGCCGCATCGACGGTCATGCCGGCTGGGCAAATACCGCCGCCATGGAGCTGGCCGGCGTTACGCGTGACTCGCAAGATCCAACCGGTGGCCAGATCATGCGTGATGCGAATGGAGATGCTACCGGGGTATTTATCGATACTGCCATGGGTTACATCAGCTCACAGCTACCCTCTGCCACTATCGAAGAGCAGAAAATTGCCCTGCACACATCGATGAGCAGGCTGGCGGAATTCGGGCTGACCAGCGTACATGATGCCGGTGCCAGCAGTCAAACTATCGCGGCTTACAAGCAGCTTGCGCAGGACGGACCATTGCCGATTCGCGCCAATGTCATGATCGCCGCATCTGATCCGCTTTATCAGGACCGGCTCGATGAGGGACATTTTCGCAGCGAAGATGACACTCTCAATATCAACAGCGTAAAAGTAGTCGGGGATGGCGCGCTGGGGAGCCGTGGTGCGGCGTTAATCGAGGAATACTCCGACGAGCCGGGCAACCATGGACTGCTGCGCTATGACGATGAACGCATGGAATTCCTGATGCGTGTAGCCATGAATTCCGGTTTCCAGGTTAACACCCATGCCATCGGTGACGATGCCAACATGAAAGTACTGGATAACTATGAACGCCTGATTCTGGAGACCGATTCAGGTGCGATGCGTCATCGTGTGGAGCATGCTCAGATTTTGCGCTACGAAGACATCTTGCGGTTTGCCGAGCTGGGTGTTATTCCATCCATGCAGGCAACCCACGCCACCAGCGACAAGAACATGGCTCAGGACAGACTGGGAGAAACTCGCATTCAGGGGGCATATGCCTGGCGTAAGCTCATGGAATCCGGCGCACGCATCGCCAACGGTTCCGACTTCCCGGTGGAGTCACCCAATCCGTTCTGGGGCTTGCACGCCTCGGTAACCCGCCAGGATCAGAACAACGATCCCCCCGGTGGTTGGTTTCCCGAAGAGAGTATGACTCTGGAAGAAGCCTTCGCCAGCTTTACCATCGATGCTGCCTACGCGGGGCACCAGGAAAATCTATTGGGCACTCTGGAGCCCGGCAAGAAGGCTGACTTCATCATCATCGATCGTGATATTTTTGAATCGCCAGCCAGCGAACTCTGGCAGACTCAGGTACAGGAAACCTGGGTAAATGGAAGGAAGATTACTGACTGACACACTGTGTCCTATAGAGTTTATTATGAAACCAAAACTCCTCTATCTATCGGCGCTACTTCTGGTTGGCCTCACGGCCTGCAGCTCAAAAGAGACTCCTCAAGATGTTGCAGAAACCGCCCAATCAGTACTTGCCGCAAGGTTCGACCAGACTGAAATTGCAAGATGGGAACAGCAGTCCAGCAATGTAAGAATTCTCAGAGACAGATGGGGCATCGCGCATATCTACGGGAGGACTGATGCTGACACCGTATTTGGTACCCTATATGCCCAGGCCGAAGATGACTTCAATCGAGTAGAGACAAACTACCTCAACGCCATGGGTCGGCTCGCCGAAGCAGAAGGCGCTGGGCAACTGTATCGAGACCTGCGCATGAGACTGTTTATCGACCCGGCCGACATGCGAGAGAAGTACCAGGCGAGCCCGCAATGGCTGAAAGATTTGATGGATGCATTTGCCGATGGCCTGAATTACTTCCTCTATACTCATCCCGAAGTCGAACCAAGAGTTATACAACGCTTCGAACCCTGGATGGCGCTAAGCTTTACGGAAGGTAGTATCGGTGGCGATATCGAACGGGTTAACTTGCGAAGCCTGCAGGACTTTTACAGCGGCGATAATCTGGTGGCCCAAACCGAATCCATCTTCGATGGTGAGCCACGGGGCTCCAATGGTTTTGCAATCTCGCCAGAAAACACTGCCAACGGAAACGCCCTGTTTCTAATCAACCCTCATACTTCCTTCTTCTTTCGTTCCGAGTTACACATGGTTAGCGAAGGAGGTCTCAATGCATACGGCGCGGTGACCTGGGGGCAGTTCTTTATCTACCAGGGATTTAACGAGAACACCGGCTGGATGCATACCTCCAGCAGAGCCGACGCAATCGACTACTATCTCGAAACCATTATCGAACATGACGACGGGTTCTACTACCTGCACGGTGACGAAGAAAGAAAACTCACTGAAACCACGTTGACTCTTCCCTATAAAGACGGTGATGCAATGTCCGACGTAGAATTTACCGTCTACCACAGCCATCATGGTCCGATAATTCGTGAACAGGATGGTAAATGGCTGTCTATCAGCCTCATGCAGGAACCAATCAAGGCCTTGAGCCAATCCTATGGCCGGACCCGGGCGCGCAATTACGAAGAGTTCGCCGCCACCATGGAATTGCGTACCAATTCTTCCAACAACACCGTCTACGCCGACAGCGATGGCAATATCGCCTACTGGCACGGCAACTTCATCCCGCGCCGCGATACTCAATTCGACTGGAACCAGCCACTGGACGGTAGTAATCCGGCGACCGACTGGCAGGGACTGCATCCGGTCAATGAAACCATAACGGTATTCAATCCCGCCAGCGGCTGGATACAGAACACCAATAACACACCATTTTCCGCCGCGGGTGCGGACAGTCCACGCCAGCAGGACTACCCGGACTATATGGCAAATAATCCAGAGAATTACCGCGGAATTCACGCGGTACAGGTTCTTCAGAACAAACGCGATTTCACCCTTGACTCCTTGATAGAAGCGGCCTATGACCCGACGCTTACGGCCTTCGAGGATTTGATTCCGAGCCTGCTGCTGATTACAGCCGTGGACAGAATTTCCCAAATCAACAATCCTGATACCATCCCGGGTCCAGCGATTGGCGACAACGTATCCATACAATCGGATTTGCTGGAATACATCGATCTGCTGCGCACCTGGGATTACACCGCTTCGGCCGATTCTGTGGAGACCTCTCTGGCGGTGTACTGGGCACAGAAGCTGATGGCCAATGTGGCGACACAGGCTGCAGAGGAAGGCATTAACATTTATGAGTATATGGCTGACCGTTCGTCTGTAGCTCAGAAATTAGCCGCCCTGCGACAGGCAGCACAACAACTGACCGATGATTTTGGCAGCTGGCAAGTGGCCTGGGGTGAGATCAATCGCTACCAGCGCATTAATGGTAACCTGGTGCAGAACTTCAACGATGCCGCACCCAGCCTGCCGGTAGGATTTGGCTCCGGCCGTTGGGGGTCACTGGCCTCTTTTGGCAGTCGCACCTACCCCGGCACTAAACGTATGTACGGCACCAGCGGCAATAGTTTCGTTGCCGCCGTTGAATTTGGTGAGCGAGTCACCGCCAAAGCCATTACCGTAGGCGGCCTGCAGAGTGATCCCGCGGCGCCTCATTTCGATGATCAGGCCCAGATGTATGCCGATGGCGAGTTTCGTGATGTACTCTTTTATAGAGAAGACATCGAAGCTAACCTCGAGAAGACTTATAATCCCGGTCACTAGAATCCGTTTTCAACCAGAGCATGATTCCGCAGTAATGACAGATAACTACATGCCCGGCAGGCATTTCCTGCAAATTCCCGGACCCTCCAATGTTCCCGACAGCGTGTTGCGTGCCATGGCGCAACCGGTTATTGACCATCGTGGCCCGGAATTTCCCGAGCTGACCTTTGGCATTCTGGAAAAACTCAGACCCATTTTCAATACCACCGGATCCATCTTCATCTATCCAAGCTCTGGCAC
This sequence comes from Gammaproteobacteria bacterium, assembly GCA_002730035.1. GTDB lineage: Bacteria > Pseudomonadota > Gammaproteobacteria > Pseudomonadales > Pseudohongiellaceae > UBA9145. The sequence continues at coordinate 23,286 of PBYU01000081.1, forward strand.
TGGTGGCTGGGAATGCGCGCTGCTCAATGCTCTCTCCCCCGGCGACAAGGTGCTGGCATTCGAAACCGGTCACTTTGCCACGCTGTGGAAAAACGTCGCCGAAAACCTGGGGCTGCATATCGTTTGGATACCCGGAGACTGGCGCCACGGCATCAACCCTTCCCTGGTGGAAGAAAAGCTGAGTGAGGACAGCAAGCATGAGATCAAAGCCGTGCTCGCCGTGCAGACAGAAACCTCTACCGGAGTCACCAGCCAGATTCCCCGTATCAGGGCTGCCATCGATGCCGCAAAACATCCGGCGCTGTTTTTGGTAGACACAGTCTCCTCCCTGGCCTGCACTGAATTCAGGCACGACGACTGGGGAGTGGACGTCACCGTCAGTGGCTCACAGAAGGGGCTGATGCTACCGCCGGGCCTGAGTTTTAATGCAGTTAGCGAGCAGGCTCTGGCACGTGCCAAGAGTTCCACCGCCCAGCATTCCTATTGGCGATGGGACACCATTCTGGAAAACAACCAGCTTGGATACTTCCCCTATACACCGAACACCAACCTCTTATATGGCCTGGATGAAGCGCTGACTCTGCTGCACAGGGAAGGCATGGACAATGTTCTGGCCCGACATGCCCGACTGGCAGAGGCAACGCGCCGCGCCGTTACAGCCTGGGGTTTGGAAAATTTATGTATGAACCCTGAAGAATATTGTAACTCCCTCACCGCGGTATTGGTGCCGGAAGGCTATGATGCTGACGTGCTGCGTAAGATCATTCTGGAACGCTTCAACATGTCGCTGGGCACCGGCCTGGGTCGATTAAAGGGTCCTATCTTCCGAATTGGCCACCTGGGCGATTTCAATGACTTGATGCTGGCAGGCACGCTTAGTGGCATCGAGATGGGATTGGCGCTGGCTGACATTCCCCATAGCAGCGGCGGGGTTGATGCAGCACTTGAATTTCTAGCCACCAATTAAAAGCCCTGAAAACGAAAGCCTGACAATAAGAATAAGGAGCATTTATGGATCCCTCCACCGCTGTAAATACCAGCGCAGCAATTTCCTTGGGCGGCTTCGCCGTCGTTATCTTCCTGCTCCTGTTCCTGATTGCCAAATGGAAGTGGCATGTATTTTTTGCGCTACTAATTCCAATCATGCTGTTTGGCATTCTGCCGGGTGTGCAACAGAACAATTTCATCGACGCATTCGAGAGTGGCTTCGGCAATACCCTCGGTTCGATCGGCGTGGTAATTGTGCTAGGTTCGATAATCGCCGAGGCACTGAAACACACTGGCGCCATCCAGGTCATCACCCGCTCGATGGTAAACCTGGTGGGCAGCAACCGCATGCCTCTGGCGTTGACACTGACTGGTTTCATCATCGGTATCGCGATCTTTTCCGATGTGGCGTATGTAATTCTTAATCCCCTGGTGCACTCGGCTGCCAGGACCATGAATGTAGGCATCGCCGTCATGTCCACCGGCCTGGTCGGTGCTCTACAACTCACCCATGCCATCGTTCCGCCGACACCCGGGCCGCTGGCAGCGGCGGCAATCCTTGGGGCTGACATCGGCAGAACGATCATCTTCGGCGGTATCGCCTGTCTGTTCGGTTCGCTGGCCTGCTGGGCCTGGGGTGTGTTTATTGCCGGACCCCGCATTAAGACTATGGCAAGTGATGAGTTTGAAGGCGTGAGCATCAACGACCTCGATGAAGACGGACCCAGTGAACTTCCCAGCACGCTCAGTTCCTATACACCCATCGTCATCCCTATTGTGCTGATCGGGACCCAAAGTGTGGTTTCCCTGATTTTCGAGGAAGGGCATATGCTGCGCACTGTGTTCCTCTACCTCGGCTGGCCTGTTGTCGCACTGTCCATCGGCGTGTGGCTGGCTTATCGCAATATCAAGAGCGATGATGATAGGGAGAAAGCTAAGGATGCCTGGGTGGAAGCGGCCCTGAAGACTTCAGCCATGATTCTTGTTGTTACCGGTCTTGGCGGATCTCTCAGTGCCATTCTGCGTGGCACCCCTGCGGTGGACTTCATCGCCGCACTATTCACCGACTATGGCCTGCCAACTATTTTGCTTCCATTCGTTATAGGAATAATTGGCAATATGATCACTGGTTCGACAACGGTAGGTGTAATCACTGCAGCTTCATTGGTGGCACCCATGCTCGCCAGTCTCAGCCTGTCACCGGAAGCAGCCATGTTGTCCGGTGCCAGCGGCTCCGTCATTATCAAGTATGTTAACAGCAGTTATTTCTGGGTTTGCACGTCGCTGTCGCGGCTAAGCGTTCCCGATGCTGTATTCAGCTACGGAGGGGCTACGCTGGTCGGCGGCATCGTGTCGTTCCTGACAGTATGCGCCATGTGGGGAATTGGACTGATTTAATCTGGGGACAGTTTACTTAACTGACTAGCAGTAAAGTAAACTGTCTCCATCTTCAGCTCCGCAGCGTTTTTGTTCAGCCCCCATCCTCAGCTTCGGCTGCACGAAGCTCATTCATTCGTTCGCCACGAAGAATATTGAACATGCCGTAGTTTCCTTCATGGCAGGCGTATTCATACAGCGTACCTCCTACCTTGGTCATAGGCATAGTAGCAACTATCTTATCGGTAAACGTGGAAGGGTCTTCAAGCGTCCACTCATACTCTATCGTGTCATAGCTTACGCGGGTAAATCGTTCGGTAAGAGACTTGTCCTTGGCATTTCCAAAGCGACTGAAACTGGGTATCAGGTCGATAAAGTTTCTGGTTTGGACCACAAGCGTGTCGCCTTCCCAATAGCCTCTGGAATCTCCGGTCCACAAGCGAATATCGTCATCAAGAGCACCACCGTCATCCAGCGGTACGATACGGGCGTCATGGACCATTTCGGTCATGATTACCGCATGATCCTTGTTTTGAAAGATCTGCACATTGGCGTTGTAACCACCGCCGTTCATTGGAGGACCGGCGTTGAAGCCGATCATGCAGCGCTCAGACAGGCCGCGATCTTCCGGCCCGTCCTTGGCGATACCCCCGAACAGTGCAAGCACCGGGCGCTCACCCGGAGTATCGACCGGCCCCAGATTAGCCATATGCTCGGCAGAGCCTTCAACCCTTGCAGGCAGACGACCATTGGGCGGATAGACAATAAGAGAAGTGCGAACGTTTTCACCGATACTGGCACGCTCATACCAGAAATTGTTATAGCCACCCGTGTTGGAACCTGCTTGTGGGGCTTCCGGGTTAACCACCAGTACGGCCTCTGCCGCATCCGCTGCTACGCGCCCCTCCTCCTGTCGGATACGATCCTGTTCAACTTCTTCCGAGGTCAGAAACTCCTGTGTTCCAAAGCGCTCAGGTCGCTCCATTGGCGTACTGGAATTAAAATTCCAAACCCCCTGCAAATCAGGCTGGTCCCACTCCGTTCGCAGCACAACATAATCGTCGGCCGTCTGCGCAAAGGACAAACTAATCGGGGCTATCAGGGTAGAAAAAGCTAGTAACAATTTAATTTTCATAGTTCTTTCCCGTAGATTGACTAGACCTGGAGCTAAGGTAGTATTTTTGACAAAAGTAATCAATACAAACTCGTTGATGTGGGGGTAGTTCATTTGCTTATTGAGCAAATGAACTACCCCCCGTCAGCGCTGCGAATCCCTTACCCTGGCTGCTCGCAGTATCGACGGTAATGAATAATTGCCCTCATGGCAGGCATACTCATAGATCTTCTTGCCAGGCGCCATTCTTTGTAGTGGGACCTGGGCCGTTACAGACTGACTGTAGAATTTGGGATCGGTCAGTGTGTAGCTGAACAGTAACTGGTCCTTTGAGACGGGAGTGTAGGTTTCAGTAATTTCCAGTTGAGCAGAAGATCTCACAAAGAAGTTGGATTGTTCCGGCCTGAAGTTTTTCGTGTGAATGACTAGAGAGTCTCCTTCATACCGGGCAATGGAATCGCCCAACCATTTATTGCCCTGGTTCTCAAAATGCTCGTCGCTGAGACGGATAACACGAACCGCACTGAAGTACTCAGACAAAATCACTACATAGTTTTCATTTTGTACGATTTGAATATTACGAAGCGGATTATCACCATCGATTGAATTAGTGGCATCAAAGGTAAAAAGCAGCGGTAGCTGACCAGCCGAATTTAGACAACGCTCCTGCCCCGACCTGATTTCTGGACCATCTAAACGGTCAAATCCCTGTGCAAGCCAGTCGGCATAAATATCCCTGGCTCCCTCCAGATAAGGCAGCCGTCCGTTTGGCGGATCGATAATCAAGGAGGTTCGGTATTCTCCATTTACCTTCGAGACCATGATAGGCCTGACTTCAAAATTCTGATCGGCCCCGGCGCCAACCGTTCCGCCGCGCTGTGGTGCTGGCCGATCGGGATCGAGCGGCAGTGCCCTGGCTACTTCCTGGTCTCGGGCAATCATTTCCAGAAGCAGGGCTTCTTCTGTGGTGTAAGCCTGCTTTGTGCCCAAGGCTACAGGACGTTGTAGCGGCGTTTGGGAAGGGTTGGTCCACAATCCTTGTAAGTCCGGATAGCCATACTCGGTTCTGGGGACAAGCCACGCCGACTCAGCTGCGAATGAAACCGTCGTCAAGAATACTGGAATGTAGATCGCCAGGATCCACAAATAGCAGGCCTTAACACAGGAAGAATTGAAGCGAGGCTTCATCAAGGATTCTCCGCTTATTGTTATTTGTTTCTATTTCTCTGTTGAACTCGGACGGTACAGCATCACTTCCTTGTTTTCCAGCTATTCGGTACTGCCCAGTACAAAATCATGAATCGAGTGCCATCTCAAGCGCACGCACCACATGCAATGCCTGTCTACCGGTGCCGTGACTTATCTGCCCCCTACAACTTATTCCGTCGGCGATAAGCAGTACGTCTTGGTCGGCCTCCTTAACTGCTGGAAACAGCGACAGCGCACCCATCTGCATGGAGCTATCATAGTGTTCTTTCTCATAGCCGAAAGAACCGGCCATGCCACAACAACTGGAGTCGATAGTGTTGACTTGCAGTTCCGGGATCAGTGACAGCACTTTCTGTACTGGCGACATCACTGCAAAGGCTTTCTGATGGCAGTGACCGTGTAGCAGCGCCTGTTTTGAAGCAATGGCTTTCAATTTGAGATTCAGTCGCCCCGCGTCATGTTCCGCCGCAAGGAACTCTTCAAGCAGAAAACTGCTTTCCGCCAGCGCTTCCGTGTCGGCGCCGGGCATTAATGCAACATATTCATCGCGCAGCGTCAGAAGACAGGATGGTTCGAGGCCGATTATCGGTACACCGCGCTCCACAAAGGGCATTAGTGTATCAAGCATGCGGGTTACTTCGACCTTCGCTTCATCGAGTAACCCGGAGCTGAAGAAGGTCCTGCCGCAACACAACGGTCTACCACCATCCAGGGGTCTGGGGCAGGCCACATGAAATCCAGCAGCGCTGAGTACGGCGATCGCGGCATTGGCATTTTCTACCTCGAAGCAACTATTAAAGCTATCCACCAGCAACACCACTTCCCGCTCGCCTTCGGAAACTACGGTGTCCTCGACCGGGGGCACAAACTGATCACGGCGCCACCGGGGCAAGCGGCGTTGGCTGGTGAGCCCGAAGCACCATTCCGACAGCTTAGCCATTCCCGGTATTTGATCTCGCAGATTTAGCAGGAAGGAAAATTGGCGAAGTTTGGGTGCATAGCGAGGTAGGTAGGCAAACAGGCGATCTCTAACAGACAAGCCATGCGTTTGATGATATTGATCGAGAAACTCAATCTTCATGCGGGCCATATCCACGCCAACGGGACATTCCCGCTTGCAACCCTTGCAGCTCACGCACAGTTCCATGGCCTGATACATGGCATCGGAGGTGAAGGCATCTTCGCCGAGTTGACCGGTGATCGCCAGACGTAGGGTATTGGCTCTACCCCGGGTAAGATGCTGCTCATCCCGGCTAATCCGATAGGAGGGGCACATGGTGCCGACATTTGCCTTGCGGCAGGCTCCATTGTTATTGCACATCTCGATAGCGCGGTTGAAGCCACCCCAATCTGACCAATCCAGCTTGGTCTGGATAGCGATCGGCGCATAGCCCGGCGCATAACGCATAATCTCTCTATCGTCCATCTTGTGTGGGTTGACGATCTTGCCGGGGTTAAATAGATTGCCTGGATCGAAGGCGTGTTTCACTTCTTCAAAATTTTTCCCCATGCGTTTGCCGAACATGGGCTCGTGGAATTCGGATCTGGAAATGCCGTCGCCATGCTCGCCAGAATGTGAGCCCTTGTACTCCCGCACCATCTCCAGACATTCTTCGACGATAGCCCGCATCCTGGTGGCGCCAGCCTCCTCTTTCATATTCAGGACCGGCCTGACATGCAGAGTACCTACCGAGGCGTGTGCATAAAAGGTGCCTGTTGTCCCATGTTTGTGAAAGATATCGGTTAGCCGGTGTGTGTACTCGGCCAGGTCTTCCAACTGCACGGCACAATCTTCGATGAAAGACACCGGCTTGCCGTCGCCCTTCATGGACATCATGATATTTAATCCTGCCTTTCTAACCTCCCAGATCGCGTTCTGGAACTCGGCGTCCGTTGCCTGGACCACCGCATCCGGGAAGCCGAGATCGCCCATCAATTCGACTAACTCCCCGAGGCTATGCAGCTGTTTGTCGCGGTCATCCCCGGCAAACTCCACTAGTAGCAGTGCATCCGGCTCTCCCTGCACGAAACGATTCACCGTAGGTGCGAAGATTGGAATTTCGCGTGCCAGTTCGATCATGGTCCGATCAACCAACTCGACCGCAGCGGGATCCAGCTTGACGATATGCCGGGTGGCATCCATGGCTTGATAGAAGGTCGGGAAATGACAGACACCGAGTACTTTCGCCGGTGGAATCGGTTGCAGGTTTAAATGGATGCGCTGAAAGAAACCCAGCGTACCTTCCGAGCCCACCAGCAGCCGGCCCAAGTTGGGCTGGCCCTTGGTCAACTCATCGATGTTGTAGCCACCGACCCGGCGTAATAGATCGGGAAAGCGTGTCGCAATCTCCTGTGCCTCCCGTTTACCCAGTGCCAGCATTTTCTCTACCAGGTCCTGGTAAACTGGATTGTCCTGCTGATCACCACCCAGCGCCTTGAAGTGGGCCTTACTGCCATCGGCCAACAATGCCTCGACGGAGCGGACGTTGTGTACCATGTTGCCATAGCGTATGGAACGCGCACCGCAGCTGTTGTTGCCGGTCATGCCACCCAGCGTTGCCCGGTTAGCGGTCGATACATCGACAGGATAGAAAAGCCCGTGAGGTTTCAGGTACCGGTTGAGCTGATCCAGCACCATGCCGGGTTGGACACAGATGGTTGCTGCGGCCTGGTCGAACTCAACCACTTGATTGAGATGCCGCGTACTGTCGATAAGCAACGCTTCGCCGATGGCCTGTCCATTCTGTGACGTCCCGCTGCCGCGGGGAAGCACCGGGATGCCCTCTTCGGCGGCAATCTGTACGGCGATTTCAACATCCTCATCGTTGCCAGGAACTACCACGCCAATCGGCATGAGTTGGTAGATAGAGGCGTCGGTACTGTATCGGCCTCGACTGAAGTCATCGAAGAGAACGTCGCCCTGCAGTTCCTGCTTTAACCGTCTTGCCAACGGGCTGTTATTTCTATTGTTTTTCATGGACAACTGGGAATCTAATAAACAGCCAGATTTATATCATATTCGGAGTCGAAATTTGTAAGTGATTGGCAACGCTGGAATTTCAAACCAGCATTCGACATTGAAAAGGCCCTGCAGCTCATTTACTCTGCAGAGATGAAAAATCAATAAGACAGGACCCACCGTGAAAAAACCAATTCCATTTCTCGCGTTGACAGCGCTGCTTGCCAATCCACTCTGCGCACAAGAGCTTGCCCCCGGATACATCGATCCCTACCCCGTGTTGCAAGCTGCCTCTGCTGCTATCGGTGAAGACCAGTTGAGCTGTGTGTCCATCTCCGGCACTGCCTATACTGGCATGGTGGGCCAACAGCGCCTGAATGGCTATGAAGTGGATTGGCCTCGGGGGGAGCTGTTGCGCAACTATACCCGCCTGATTGACTGGCAGAATGTCAGGATGCTGGAAACGTTCGATCGCGAGCCTGGCAACAACCCGGCGTCCTGGAAATACGGGCTGGGCTGGCAAGGCGGTACGGCGATTCAGCAGCAGACTCACCAGGAATTCATGCTCAATGGCAGCTACGCCTGGCACAAAGATGGCGAGGATGGCGCACCCGTTGCCGCGCCTCAACACGATTCAGAGCGGTGGCAACTGGACATGTGGCTGACACCCCACGGATTTCTGAAGGCGGCGCGTCTGCCCGGCGCAAATCCCAGAGCCACCTGGCGCTGGGAGTTGGGTGAAATGGGTCGTGACGGCGCGACGGTAAATCCAGAAAAAGTGACGATTGTGTCCATCGACCTGCTCGGTAAGTACCGGGTGGATGCAACGATTAATTCACAAAACCTGTTGCAACGCATTCACACCTGGGTGCCCGATCCGGTACTCGGTGACGCCAACTATGAACACGAGTTTGCCAATGGCGATTACATCGACATCGGCAACGGTATCCGCTTTCCCACTATATGGCACCACCACACCGGTTGGGACGATAACTATCAGTCACAGAGCATCAACGCCGGGCACAATGCCTTCGGCGGCAATCAGTCCGATATCCAGGCGAACGTCTGTCCCGGTGAATTACCCGTGCCGCCATCCGTCAGCAATGCCGAATTTATCGAGACGGTAGAAGTGAACGAATTAGCCGCTGGTGTTTACCTGTTAGGTGGCAGCTCCCACAACAGTGTAGCGGTGGAATTTGCAGACTATATCGCAGTGGTGGAAGCGCCACTGAATGAACGACGCAACCTGGCGGTAATCGACCGAATTGTGGAATTGATTCCGGGTAAGCCGATTCGCTTCCTGGTCAATACTCACCAGCATCACGATCACATCGGTGGCCTGCGCACTTATATGCATATCGGCGCTACCATTATCACCCATTGGAAGAACTACGATTTCTATAGCAACGATGTGCTGAACTACGCGCCCCGCACACTGGATCCGGACATGCTGAGCCTGTGGCCGCCAACGGAACTGGCCGAAGGCTATCAGTATGAAACTGTACGAGAGAACTATGTGCTTACGGACGGCAATCGCAACCTGAACATTTCCTACGTGCATCCGCTTAACCATGTCGAAGGAATGCTGGTGGCTTATCTGCCGGAAGAAATGCTGTTGATAGAGGCGGATCTATTCGACGGCCCCTCGGCAGTCAATCGAGATGCACTCTCAATAACGCCCAACCAGTCCCATCGGAGCCTGTATAATCACGTGCAGCGCCTTTCTCTGGAGGTAGACACGCTGGTGCCAATCCATGGCGAACCGACAAGCTGGGACGACTTCGAAGCACTGATTGACTGAGAATCCTTCAGGGCTCTACTATTGTAGCTTTCGCCAACTGAGAGTTGCGGTAACTCTACCCTGGGCATCCTTCAAAGACAACTTTAATAACCCGTCCTCGAAAGCAAAGTGGCGAATATTATCACCACCCACCCACTGCGGGGCCGTAGGCGATCCTTGGACATGGTGGATGACGATGGAATTTTCGGCATCGAAAGAGACGCCTCCCCAGTAGGCAAACCCACCGACGGTTCGATCACTTGAATTGTTAGCGCGTTCCGGCAGGTTTATCGGCATGCCGAGACCCGCCATATTGCCAAAAGCGTCGTAGCTGAGGCGACCGATGTAATTCATATCACGCTCACTGCCACTGCCGGGAAATGTGAAATAGCTCACCAGTTCATAATCACCGATAAACTGCTGGCGAATCGTTTCGACATCATCGGCAGCCTGCAGCAGAGAACTCATGAGTAGTAGCAACGAACTAAAAAGCGTAAAGGAAGATTTTCTTATCATGGTCAGGCTCCCTGTGCGGGTGAAAGTTCTTATTTAATAACCGACGGCAGCTCCATCGGCTCGTCTCGAATCAGCTGCTCCAAGGAAAAGACCCGCCACTCGATCATGGTAAACACCCATGGCGGCTCCCAGGGAACCGCGCACACTCAACTGATGCCCGCGTTCCTCGTAGAGCCGAATCGTATCGACAGATAAGGCATTGGATTCGATGCTGGTCATATCCGGCAGCCACTGATGATGAATACGCCCGGCTTCGATGGCCTCGGCGATATTCAGATCGTGATCGAGCACGTTGAGAATCACCTGCATCGTAGTATTGATAATAGTCTTGCCACCGGGACTGCCAGCGGCGAAGAGAGGCTTGCCATCCTGGGCAATGATAGTTGGCGTCATGCTGGATAAGGGTCGTTTCTCAGGGGCAACTAAATTCGGTGCAGTGCCGATACTACCGCGCATATTAGTGACACCTGGCACGGCGTTGAAGTCACCCAGTTCGTTGTTAAGGAGATAGCCGCCGCCTTCTACAACGATGCCAGAGCCATAACCGAATTCCAGCGTATAGGTGACGCTGACCATATTTCCTTCACTATCGACAATAGAGTAGTGTGTGGTCTCTTCGCTCTCATAGACCTGAGCAAACTCCGATGGGTTGCTCTCAGATTTTTTGTCCATGTCGATTGAGGTGCGCAACGTGGCAGCATAGTCCTTGTCCATTAGCTGCTCGAGCGGCATGCCCTCGTTAAAATCCGGATCACCCAGATGTTCGGCACGATCGGCATAGGCCCGGCGCATCGCCTCGGTGAGCACATGCAGGTACTGCGCGGAGTTATGCCCCATGGCGGCAAGATCGTAGCCTTCCAGGATATTCAACATCTCTACCAGTGCGACGCCACCGGAACTGGGTGGAGGCATACTCACGACTTCGTAACCACGGTAGGTACCCCGTACCGGCTCGCGTTCGACTGCTTCGTAACGCGCCAGATCCTGCTCGGTAATCAGCCCACCGTTAGCTGCCATGAACTCTGCGAGGCGCCGCGCATTTTCACCACGATAGAAACCATCGTGACCGTTGTCCTGAATCAATTCCAGTGTGTGAGCCAAATCGGGTTGGCGCCAGGTGTCACCCATCTCATAGAGCGAACCGTCTGGTCTGGAAAACTTCCTGGCCGAAGAAGGATATTGGGCAAAGCGGTTGGCACTTCTTGCGAAGCCGGTCTGCAGGGAATAGGTGATTGGAATGCCTTCGCGGGCCAGTTTAACGGCTGGTGCTACCAGGTCTTCCCAGGGCAATGAGCCCAGTTCCTGGTGAGCCTTGTAGAGGCCAGCCACGGTTCCCGGCACACCGACGGCGAGTGGCCCGATGTGATTTGAGTTATTAATTACATCGCCATCCAGACCCAGGTACATGCGTTCGGTCGCGGAGATAGCTGCCTTCTCACGAAAATCGAAAGTCGTGGCATGGCCGTCTTCACCGTGATAGACCATAAATCCACCACCACCGATGTTACCCGCGGAGGGCCAGGTCACTGCCAGTGCGAAAGCCGTTGCAACTGCGGCATCGACTGCGTTGCCCCCCTGCTTGAGTACAGCCACTCCGGCTTCCGAAGCCAGCCGCGAGGCACTGCTGACTATGCCATTTTTAGCCCTTAGGGGAGCCCTTCCACCTTGGGAGAAGGATGGCGCAAAGAGCACCAGACACAGGAACAAGGCGAAACTTCTAAATATTGCCGGACGAATCATTACAACTCTCTCTAAATACTCTCGCTATGAACAAATAATCGAAACTGGATGCCGGATTATGCCACTTCCTCATCTGCCATCCCTAAAAAACCAGTGCCCAGTTTATGCTACGTAGGGCGGCATTAGCAATGTCAGGATAGACAACTACAGGGCGCGAGACAGGCGCAAAATCCCAAAACAATTCATTTCGGCTGCTGATTTCCACAATTTCCGCTGGATACTCTGAGATGCAGGCTTATTGTCCTCAAAGCATCGAGCTGACCTGTAATTAGCTACTGCAAAATGCTAAGTTTCACAGGTGATTAACGGCTGCTGTAATATCCGAATTCTTGGACTTCAGTTTTTTCAAATTTTCTTGTCGAGTTGGAATTTATGAACAAATCATTCACCCTCAAACTGCTGCTGCCCTGCTGGCTGACCTTGCTTCTGGCCGCCTGCGGAGAACCCGAACAGTCGACGACTAGCGCCTCGAATCAGGACCTACCTGGAGAAAGCGAAGCGCAGCTCATCGCCAGAGCCACAGCCATGCATGAGCGGGTCATTACCCTGGACACCCATGCCGATATCAATACGGACAATTTCACGGCAGAGAAGAACTACACCCAGGACCTGGATACCCAGGTTAACCTGCCGAAGATGCAGGCTGGCGGGCTCGACGTCGCCTGGTTCATAGTCTACACGGGCCAGGGAACACTTGATGCCGACGGTTACGCGGCGGCCTATGCCAATGCCATCGACAAGTTCGAGTCAATACATCGGCTGGCGGAAGAGATAGCGCCGGACCAGATTGAGATTGCCTATACGTCCGATGATGTGCGGCGCATTACTAGCACGGGCAAAAAAGTTGCGATGATTGGTATCGAGAATGCTTACCCTGTCGGTCTGGACATGAGCAGAATCGAAGACTTTCACGCGCGAGGCGGACGCTACATGTCGCTCGCCCACAACGGTCATAGTCAGTTCTCGGATTCCAACACCGGTGAGAACAACATGGACTACCTGCACGGCGGACTGAGCGATCGGGGCCGTGACGCCATAGCCGAGATGAATCGGCTGGGCATCATGATCGATATTTCTCATCCGTCCCGCAATTCAAACATGCAGACATTCGAACTCAGCCGGGCACCGGTAATCGCTTCTCACTCCTCGGCGCGCGCCCTTACCAATCACACCCGAAACCTCGACGATGAGATGTTGCTGGCACTGAAGAAAAATGGGGGTGTTGTTCAGACCGTGGCCTTCAGCAGTTATGTGAGTGAAGCAAGGCGTTCCCATATGCAAGAGGGACGCGCCAGCTTGCAACGCAGCATCGCCGCTGAACTGGAAATCGAATTATTGGAACCGACCGCTGTCGCTCAACTGAACGCTACGGACCGCGCTGCTTATGAAGCGCAAATGGTGGACATCAATACGCGGCTGTTCCCCCGCTTGAGTGCAGAAGTGAATTCAGAGGCACCTGCCGCTACCGTCGCCGACTTTGTCGATCACATCGACTACATAGTCAACTTGATCGGTCTGGAGCATGTTGGCATCAGTTCCGACTTCGACGGTGGTGGCGGTATCGAGGGCTGGAATGACGCTTCGGAATCATTCAACGTAACCCTGGAACTGGCTCGACGCGGTTACTCCGAGGCAGAGATTGGCATGCTATGGAGCGGCAATCTACTACGGGTGCTTGATGATGTGCAACGCGTCGCTGCCAACATCCAAGCAGGAAACTAAACACAGAACGAGAACAGAATATGCTTACTTCAATCCGTATGATCCCATGGCTGTATCGCCTGTTGCCGATGTTGCTCATGACGCCGCTTTTTCTTACAGCACAGGAATCGGAAAACCTGCAACGACTGCGTGAGCATAGTGACGAATTTCGTAAAGATATCATCGAGGTTACCGATGGCGTTTATCTTGCCATCGGTTATGCACTGGCCAATGTCATCATGATCGAAGGAGATGACGGGCTGATAATTGTCGATACGACAGAAAGCGTCGCCGCCGCCACGGAGATCAAAACCGAGTTCGACAAAATCACCACCAAATCTGTACGGGCAATCATCTACACGCACTCTCACCCCGATCACGTGGGTGGGGCCTCCGTATTTGCCGGCGCCGACAATCCTGAAGTCTATGCCCATGAAAAAGCACACCGTGAGAATCTGCCTAGCACTGTCGGCCGTGGCGGACGCGGCGGTGCTAATCAATTTGGCATGCAGCTGGCTGATAGTGAACGCTTGAATGCCGGGATCGGACCGAAGTTGGTCTTCGGGCCACAGGGTCAGGGCTACATCGCGCCGACTCAAACTCTCGATGGGGAGCGCATGACATTCGAGGCGGCCGGAATACGCGTCGAGCTGGTCTATGCGCCGGGAGAAACCGACGACCAGATCTACGTGTGGCTACCGGAGAAGCGAGTATTGATGCCGGGTGATAATTTCTACAGAGCGTTCCCCAATATTGTCGCCATACGCGGCGTGCCACTGCGCCGCGCCGACCATTGGTATCAGAGCCTGGCCAAGATGATTGCCGAACAACCCGCCTATCTTGCTCCGAGCCACACCCGCCCTATCATGGGCGCCGCACAAGTTAATACGGCACTGACTGCTTACCATGACGGAATCAAATCGGTGTACGACCAGACGATCGCTGGAATGAATCGGGGCCTGCGGCCCGATGAGCTGGTCGAAACCGTTAAGCTGCCACCCGAACTGGCAGAGAACCCCTATTTGTTGGAATTTTATGGCACCGTGCCCTGGGCGGTGCGGGCCATTTACGCCTTTCACCTCGGCTGGTTCGACGGTAATGCCACCAACCTGTTCCCCTTGTCCAATGCAGATCGGGCCGCACGACTGGTGACGTTGGCAGGAGGCGATTCGAATGTGATCGAAGCAGCACAGGCTGCCCTACAGGAGAATGAGTATCAATGGGCCGCCGAGTTGGCGGACTACCTACTGACAAACAACCCATCGCAACAGGATGCGCTGCGCATCAAGGCGCTGGCATTGCGCGCCATAGGAGCGCAGCAGATCAGCGCCAATGCCCGCAATTGGTATATCACTTCAGCGGTTGCACTGGAGAGAGCAGCGGACTAATAAAATTTCAGGAATTTTCAGGAGACAGCATGCAAACAACACTCAAGTTTCTAATTGGAATAGCCATTCTTAGCTTCGGCTTGTCCTTTGCCGCCGATAATCATGAGGCCGGTGGCTCCACCATCATGACCAAGGAAGAAATAGCTACCACGCTCGAACAAGGGCTCACCAACCTCGCAAGCGGTCGTACGGTGAGCGACATCGTCATGCGCCACATCAATGTGGGCGAAGAGAACATGGGTGTGTCGGTGGTGCAGCGCAGCAAGGTGGAACTACGCGAGAACGAATCTGGAATAGCCCATGTCAATCTCGATGAAATTTACTACATCGTTGCCGGCGAAGGCACCATGGTCACCGGTGGCGAATTTGTAGACAAACAAACCAGCAACAGCTCGCTGTTGGGGCCGATGGAGCGCGGCGAGATTCGTGGCGGCGTTCTGCAAACAGTAAAACCCGGCGACATTGCCATCATTCCCAAGGGCATGCCACATGGCTGGCACGAGATCACCACCGACAACATCAGCTATATTATTTTCAGAGGCGATCCAGACAAGGTAATGCAAGTAAAGACCGAACAATAGCCGCTCGAGCGCGTATTCCTTGTCTCTTATAAGTCATTCCAGTTTAAGATGGCGTTATACACAAAGGCATGGTCATGGTGATTCACATGACGATGCATGGGATTCCAGCTGAATAAGACGATATGTCCCTCGTCCAGCGATTTGCTGACGATGGCCGGCTTGCCGTCGATCACATCGGCACCCTGCACGATACCGCCGGATAACACCAGTGGAGGATCTGGGCTGGAATCTTCATCTTCCCCCTCCTCGGATTTATCCTGTGAGTCAACCGTTTCATCCTCCGCCTCATCGTCATAAGGCTTCACACCGAACTGCAGGGGTGAATATTCCCGATCGTAATCTGGCACGGAAAAGATCGGTGAGTTGCCTCTGAATACATGAGTAATTTCATCGTAGCCATAGACCAGTGGTGAGCTGATATCGGTCACCTTGGTGGTCATCAGAGACCCAGGTGTGTTCATGCCATCGCCGATCTTGTTGATTCCCCTCAAGATACCGGAATCGGAGGCGATCACCCCGGCAGAGCCCAGCGTAACAAGCGTGCCTCCCTCCCGAACAAATCCTTCGAAAGCGGCCATGCCTTGAAATCCCAACCCTCCTGTGATGTCTTCCGAGCTGAGAATGTGGCCATGACTGGGAGTCTCCGCAGTCGTGGTGTACGGCAGCGGCGACCATTTGGGATCGATGCCACCGATAATGCTACCCAGACTGGTACCCCCTCCCATGTGCGGCACTAGAATGACGTCGAAATCATCGAGCAGGTCACCTTCCCTGGCCCGGTCTTTGGAAAAGAACGTGTAGGGAATCTTGGCCTGGTCCAGGCTGTAGCGCACCCAGCCAGCATTCTGCGTCGATGTCCAGGACTGGTAGACGCCAAGGCGCGGCAGGTCGAGCTCGTGAGTGGCCACATCCGGCATGGCACCCAGGTTGCGTACAGTCAGGTTGGTGTTTCCTAATACATCCGCCACTGCGTTACTCCGGGCGTTATCGGAATCTATCAGCAGACTACCGGCCGGATAATCATTTCCTTCGGCGCTAAAGTCTGCCTCGGCAACCTTCACTTCGATATCACCCAAGGCAAACCGGGCAGGACCGAGTTCGCGCTGCCCGTGATTCGGTATAATCCACACTTCCCTCTCATCCGGCAATGTAGCTGTAGGCAGGAATTCATCTCCCTCGACGAAAGCTGTGGTCGCATGATCGAGCACAGCTTCATCGCTAATAGGCTCCACTTCAACACCATAGATCAACCCGAAGGTCCAGGACACATCGTCATAAGGCGGTACTTCGACATCACTGGGAAAGTCCTGTTTCTCGAATAAGGTCTTGGCGAGTGGAGCGTAAGGTTGGTTCAGTTTGACCAGCAGGTCGCCTTCACTTATCTCGATATCCCCATACTGGCCGTCTGCAGTGACCCGCTGTAGTTCGATAGCATGACGTTGTAGAGCCCCTACCATATAGTTAGCAGAGTTCGGATCAGATTGGTGCTTGGGTATCAGAAATGCATAGGGCGCTTCTTCGATGCCCTGCTCCAGCGCGTCAACCCCTTTCTGGTAGTAGTTGGAAAGGAACATCTTGCCGCTCTGGGCGACCATTTCCAACGAGGCGATGACACCGGTCTGCATGTAGTTGGTATTGTTGCGCATGGACCAGGTCAGCTTTTCTGGAGGCGGTGCCGCTCTATACCACTGCCGGCTCGTTACATCCGCGCCAGCAAACCGTGAATTACTGAGGTCACGTTCCATGGTTTCGGCGCTGCCATTACCGAAGGTTTCATAGAATCGCCCCATGCTGTTGTGATTGTTCGTCGCCCATAACATGTATCCCGGGTACCAGCCGGTGTAGTACCCCCAGGTCCAGACACCCTCCAGACCAAGGCCGCTAAGCCGGGAAATTTCATAGTTGGCCAGCAGTTGCCACTCACCGATGGTTATTGGGCTGACCCCTTCGTTATAGGGGCCGGTGCCTCCAGCAACATAGAGCAAAGGCACGGATTCGTGCAGATCCAGACTGACCGTAGGCTTCCATTCATAAACTCCGTTTACATAGTTTTCTGTAATCGGCTGGCTTATAGAAATGCCATCTCGGTTGTTGTCGTGGTAGGTATAACGCCCCCAGAAGGGAACACTGCGCGGGGGCATGTCGAAATAGTCGGTATTGCCCTTGATATTACGCTTATACCATTCCACCTGGCGCGTTCTGCCATCGACTTCGAATACCGGAGTGATAAGCGTGAGTACATTGTCCCTAATATTGGCAAACGGTTCGCGAGTCTCCACTGCCAACCGGTAGGCCAGCTCCATTACCATCTCCGGTGGCCCCAGCTCCGGCGAGTGCAAGCCCGCGGTCATCCAGAAAATGGGCAGCGCCTGATCGATTATGTTCTCGGCTGCCTGCCTGTCTGTAATGCGAGGATCCGACAGCGCAGCGAGATAAGATTTATAAGTATCGATATTGGCAAGATGCTCGGGCTCTGCGATGGCGGCGATCAGCATGTCACGCTGTTCGAAGCTCTGGCCTAACTGAAATATTTCGACTCGATCTGATGCTGCAGCCAATGCCTCGAAATAACGATAGATGTCATCTACCTGGGTTAACTCGCCCGGTGTACCTATTGTGTACCCCAACACATCCCGGGGACTCGGAACACTCGGATGTTCTGGCAACGAGTCGACCCAGCGGGTCAGGTAATCCTCATCTGTGGTGGCCGCACGAATCGCGTCAGTAGCGACCTGATCTATAGCAAGCTCACCCAATCTATCCTGTGAATAGGCAGGAACCATGGCGATCCCGGCAGTAACCAGCAATAACCCAAGTAGATTCTTCTTCATTATCTGTACCTTACTTAAGCCGCCGTAGTGTCAGCGGCTCCCTTTGAAATGCCAGGCGTGCCGAGAATCCTTGCCGCCCGCTGAATTGAAGCTACATTTTAAGCACATTTGTGAAACACATCACAGATGCACGACCCGGAAAAAGCCTCCCTGCGATGTCATTCACAGCAATATCTCCCAATAGAAGTAGCATGAGCGGAAGGATTCAAGCTGTTAGCCATGATATCTTATTGGGAATCATTCAGGACAGAAGATACCAAAGTGAAAAAATCATTATCTAAACTGGCGCAAACATTCTCTTCCCACCTATTTGTTTACGTGATGGCCTGCGCGCTCACGCTTGCGTCAACCCAGAGTTTTGCTCAAGAGGATTCCCCCGAAAGTATCGAGGCTGGCAGAGTCATTTTTGCTAACGGCAATGTGGTTGCGGTAGGCACTGCCGGAAACACCAGAGAGTTAAGCCGGCGTTCACCGGTCTTCGTGGGCGACACAATATTTACTGGCATAGAGTCCTCCGCGCAGATTCGCATGGCAGGCGCCGCCTTGATTGCGCTCAAGGAACTCACCGAATTTTCCATCGTTGCCTATCAATACGATGAGAATCCTGAGACGGATATCTCCGCTATCGAATTACTACAGGGCGGTTTTCGAACTATTACCAGCGCAATAGGTGAACAGAACAGATCGTCTTATAGTGCCAGGATCAGGGAGCTCGCTTCATTCGGTATCCGCGGCACTGATTATGAAGTCGTGATAACGCTCGACGGCGAGATCATCTCCGGTATGTATGACGGCGGTACGACGTTCTCCAACGACATAGGTGCGCTGGATCTTGGTTTAGGTGCCGATTTCGATTTTGGTATCGTGCGAAACGCCACCACTCCACCAGAAGGCTTGTTAGTACAACCCGGTGAACTCGGCATCGTTTTGCAGTCAATAGTCAGTAATGATACTGACGATGATCGGGATGATGATGGAACTGATCCGGATGGGGCTACTGGTGATGAAGACAGCGACGATGACGGTGATGATAGTGCCGATCGCAATGCGAGCATAGCTGACAACTCTCAAGACGATAGCGATACAGAACGCCAGGACAATGCAGATGACAGTAGCAACGACGACGATTCGAACGGCATTTTAGCCTCGGCACGGCCTGAGCAACCCGATGTTGATAATGACTCAAGCGCAACAACGGACGGTGCAGATTCAAACGATACTCGAAATTTGGCCCTGAGCTTCGCGGGAAACAGCAATGATTCGCTGCTGGATTCCGGCTCGAGTTGAGATTCCGATACGGATGTGACCACGGGGCTGAACCTTGCTCCACCCTCCGGCCAGCTGGTCGCGGATACACCCTCTACAACCCTTTCCAACGAGTTAGTACGCACCGAGCAGGATGTCGACACATCGGCTCTGTCAATAAACCCAAACGAGACTCGCGGTGATGGATCAATCTCCTGCGCGAGCGGCTCACTGGTTTGTCCCGAGATCAAAGATGGACAGCTGGCCGACACGCGTAGCAATACTGAGGACGCGAACTCCGCCGACAGTGATGGCGGAGATAATACCAACAGCGTTGCAAATACTGACAGTGATTCCACCGACACAAACGATGACAATTCCGGCAGCGTCGACAATGACAGAACTGATACAAATGATGATAGTACCAGCGATGACACGAATACGATTGCTTCAAGCGATGATGATTCAACAGTGGATAACACCGATACAGATACTGGTTCTGTAGATGATACGGACTCGACAGCCACTGACCCAACAGATGGCAGCCTCGGTGGAGCATTTACTGGAAACCAGGGTGAAGCATTCCTGGGTGGTTTCGAATTAATCGATTCACTCGATCAATTCAATACTGTGGATGGTCTGTTCACAATAGAACGATAAGCTTTCTCTGCAAAAAAGCAGGGACTTCCGTCCCTGCTTTGCTCACCTGCATTTTACTCACAACTCGCCTAATTCAAGCATGTTGCTATCGGCTTGGCCTGGCATGTGCCGATCCTCTGAAAATCGCATTCATCAGTATCACATTAAGACCATCGAGATAGGCCCGCACCGTAGGATCCTGGGTAAAGGCTATTACCTCCCCCGCTCCCTGAGACTGTTGGATAACAAATGGTTTGTATGCCAGCTGGCGCCGATTCTCATCCCAGATATAGCCACTGGCCAGCAAGTCATCCGGTCCCTGGAAGCGCACCACGTTTACCCCATCGTTGATACGGATCGGTGTATACACATCCGTGCCTCGTACCAGCACATTGAGGACCGGCGCAACGCCTGCGCTGAGCCAGTGCTCCGGGTGTACATCGGCTCGCACCAGGACGCCGGCGACGGCATCCGGGTCATCCTCCAATGCCACTATCTGGTCCTGGTACTCCTCAAGTTCAGTGAGGTATTGCCCTTTTACAGTCGCCTCGTTTTCATCCTCGTCTGCTGTGTCAGCATCTTCTACCTCAACCACCGCCTGTTCACGGCGTACCGAAAGCAGATCGACGTCTGGATCTGCCAGGAACCGAGTCGCGTTGCCTAGGCCGATTATTACCCCACCGCGTTGCACCCAATCCCGCAGGTTTTCAATCCCCGCCTGCCCCAAGGCAGTCTCGTAACCGGGACCACTCATCAGAGGCAGGATTAGTACCTGGTAGCGATTGAGATCGGCCCTGCGCAGCCGATCGACACGGATAGGCGTAACCGGAAAATCAAACTGACGCTCGATGACGAAGCGCGTGTTGCCCGCGCTGTATGCTGCAGTGGGCTGGTCCCAGGCCATGGCAATCCGCGGAGAATTGAACCTGACCACATTAGCACTTCCAAAACTGGGACCATCCGTTACCCAACTGTCATTGACAGACACTACATCCGCCCCGGTTTCCATTGCGATCTCTGTCACTGTCTCGAACAGGTCTTGCGCATTATCCGCTACATCGAGAATTAGCGTGCCAGCAGGATACTGGTTGCCAACATTGGTAAACGCCTTATCGTTACTTTTTACCGAGAGCCCAGTCCGAAGCGCAGCAGCCAGGAAGCGCACCGCACCAGCATCTCCCCAGGGAACGATATAGGCAACGCTGGCTCGACCGCCGGTAACTACACCGGGCAACAGCAACTCAGTACCTGCCAATTCAAACTCTCCGGACGGCACGCGATTGCAAGTTTGCATATCGATATTAAACATCAACGGCAGTGACCAGGCTGTTACGTCATAAATCTCATCGGGTAGATTCTCTGCGCGCCTGCGTTCCTGCTCTAACAGAAAATCTTCCTCCATAGACACATCGACATCCAATAGAGTGCGAAGAAATCGTTTCGTCGGCTGGTCGCTGCGAATAACATAGCTGCCAGAATTGTAGTCCTGACCACAGGCTGAAAAGTCATCGACAGCTCTGAGTACTCGCACATCCTGCCGGCTCAGTAGCCCTGCCATTTTGTCAACCGCCGCCTGGTCATTTTGTGCGGGAAAAATATAGGCACGGACGTCTTCGTCTT
Organism: Gammaproteobacteria bacterium; assembly: GCA_002730035.1. Lineage (GTDB taxonomy): Bacteria > Pseudomonadota > Gammaproteobacteria > Pseudomonadales > Pseudohongiellaceae > UBA9145. Next base: position 44,973 of record PBYU01000081.1, read on the forward strand.
CTCCTTCTTCTATGGCGGTTACTCTGTAGTTGTAAAAATTTTCAAGAAATTTTTGCCTATTCACCTGCACTGTCTCGGCTGTCGCCAGCGACGTGACGAAATGATTGCGCACTGTGTAACGGTAGTGCAGGTCATTGCCATCGTACTGCCGAAATACCAGCCCTCGAGTAGATGCCTGCTCATAAGTCATCGCGATGCTTCCAAAATAGGAAGGCCAACTTGCACCATAGCCCGGGTAGAACGCGTCATAGACTTCACGCGTAAAATAGTCGAAACCAAATTGATCGAAGTAACGCGCATTGTTACGACCGAATAGCGCCAGGCTGGCGGTTTGATCTTCCGCCAGATGAGGATTGAAAGGAATTGCCTCCGGTGCGAAGAAGTAAGTTCCATCGGAGCCCATCTCGTGAGCATCTACATAGGCAACGGGATAGAACTCCAGCATGGCGCGAGTACGACCCTGGGTTTCCGGCTGGGTCTGTATAAACCAGTCCCTGTTCATATCAAACAGGTAATGATTGGTTCTTCCGCCCGGCCAGGGCTCATCGTGTTCTGCTGCCAGGCGATCATAATCGGGAACCAGACCCTCCGCCTGTTCAAAGCTGTGAATAAAACGATCCCGACCATCAGGATTTTGCATGGGATCGATTACCACCACGGTGTCGTTCATGATATCCGCCACTCGATCATCACCGCGGGAAGCCAACAAATGATAGGCCGTCAGCATGGCAGCATCGGTGGATGATATCTCGTTGCCATGTACTCCATAGGATAGCCAGGTTATGGCGGGTTGCGAGTCGATGATGCGTTCAGCAGCGTCGGCATCGATGGACTCAGGATTGGCGAGACTCTGCATACCAACCTTGATGTTTTCCAGGTTGCTAATGTTTGCCCCTGCAGATAAAACGGCATAAATGAGCTCGCGTTTCTCCCACGTGCGCGCGTACTCCGTAATGATCATGCGGTCCGGCGCAGCGGCGGCGAGCGCTTCAAAATACCGGATCGCATCTTTATGCCAGGTGATTCGTTCACCCGGCGCATACCCAAGTACTTCCTCTATAGTAGGAATCGATGGATCGTAATCAGAGTTTGGCCAATATACGAACTCCTGCTGTGCCGACAGCGGTATGCCGTAGCACAGCGCAATGAGGATAACCACGATGAGTGATGGAGCGGAAACTGCTGGCGATTTCATAAGCATCTCTTCTTGAGTGATTTGCAGAATTTCCCAAAAATGGAACAGACTTCCATTTGGGTGATTTACCAGTCCTTTAGTAGACACTCCTAGACTAGCGGTTTTTTCAAATTCACTCTATACCTTCAGGTGAAAGATAAGTGTTGTACGCGAACGGGACACTGAGTATAAAAGGCAAATAGCGAACAAGGTAACAGTAGATGGAAACCATAGACCTCAATTTTCAGGAACGGGACGAAGCAGAAATGCTGTCACGATCACACTCCTTTGAGCAACTGATGCAGAACCGCCGCACTGTGAGAGATTTCTCCGACCGGCCGGTGCCGAAGCGATTAATCGAGAACTGTCTGCTAACCGCCAACAGCGCCCCCAGTGGCGCCAATCGACAACCCTGGCATTTTGCTGTGGTCAGTAGTCCGGCAATAAAGAGACAAATTCGTGAAGCCGCCGAGATTGAAGAGCAGGAATTTTATGAGAATCGAGCGCCACAGGATTGGCTCGATGCCCTCGCACCACTGGGTACCGATTCCAACAAGCCATTTCTCGAAACGGCAGCTTATCTGATTGTAATCTTCGCCCAGAAGTATGGCCTGAACGAGGACGGCAAGAAAATGAAGAATTATTTCGTTACAGAATCCGCATGTATAGCCAGTGGGTTTCTGATCGCCGCTCTGCACAATGCCGGCCTGGCGACATTGACCCACACTCCCAGCCCCATGAAATTTCTTAACCAGATTCTCAGCCGACCAGCCTCAGAGAAACCCTTAATGGTGCTGGTAGCGGGTTATCCCGATGAGAACGCGCGAGTGCCGGCAATTTCCAGAAAAAGTCTGCAACAGGTAGCCAGCTTTCAGTGAAGAAATAGCGGCACAAAGATACCCCGAACCGGGCACAACCCTAAACTGAAATATTATTTTTGGGACCCGCCACGAAAAAGGCCTGCATCTTTCGACACAGGCCTTTTGTTTTCAGTCCGTAGTTATTACTGACGCGGATTGCCGATTGGCGTGCCTTCCTTACGCCATTCGCCATACAGATACTCTTCCGCAAACTCTGCACATTTGAATTCCAGTAGCTGCATGCTCTCACCGATGTGACGATACACCGGAAAACTCACCGTCCAGGGTTGAGTAAAGGTATTCGGATCGGTGATTGTTGCTGAGTAGTTGACATGATTGGGCCCGGCAGGAGTCCAGCGTTCCTCAACCACCATCTGAAAGCTATGGTGATTACCCGCCCGGTCCAGCCAGCTATCGGGCATCTGGCCGGATACGCTTACCACCAGTGTGTCGCCTTCCCAATGGGCATTGGAGTGGCCCATCCAGGCATCGACCTGTGATTCCAACTCGGGCTGATCTACATAAAGAATACGATTGGCCTCAGCCACCTCGTAGGCAATCAGGATTACATCTCTGGATTGCACTATCTGAAAGGGAAACGGCAGGTAATTCGCACGAGGAATGCCGGGCATAAAACACTTAGCCAGCGGATCTTTTGTGATTGCATCGACACGGTTTGCATCGCGTTGCCGCAGCCCCTGCTCGTTATAGGGAATACGACCGCCTTCTACTACGCCGAGACTAGCCGGGATAGCAGACAGCGCACCCATTTCTCGCGGGTATGGCCCATAGGCTGCCGCATGAGGTTCAATGTCGTAGTGTGCATTGGTCATGGCCTGCCAGATACCACTGAAATCTGGTTTGCCATCCGGAGTACGTGGAAACTCATCAAGCTGGGCAAATGCCGAACCAGCAAACATGAGCAGACAGGTGATGGGAATTATTTTAGTGATTGTGTTTTTCATTGCTTACCCTTACTTCGATTTCATTTCTATTGCTTTAATCTGATTGTTTATTTCTTCCAAAGAAGAACCCGGGTGAACGGACCAACCAGGCCGCTATTGGTCTTGTTCAGGATTTACTAATTGCTATCTTCAGCCTCCCGGCGTTCTTCCACGCGCTTACCGCGAAGAATATTAAACATACCGTAGTTGCCTTCATGACAGGCATACTCATAGATCTGCCCCGCAACCTTGGTCATAGGTACTATAGCCGAAATTTTGTCAGTGAATGTAGAAGAATCGTCGACAGTAAATTCATAGTTGACTGTATCGAACGCCATTCGTGTGAACTTCTCCGTAAGCACCGCGTCGTAATTATGCCCAACATCGCCGAAGCTCTGACGTAAACCATTAAAGTTTTTTGTCTCCACAACCAGGCTATCGCCGTCCCAGTAACCTCGTGAATCGCCTGACCAGAGACGAATGTCATTGCTCAATGCAGGCTTGTCCACCAGGGGAACGATTCGTGCATCGTGAATCATCTCGGTCATGATTACCGCAGTATCCTTATTCTGAAAAATCTGCATATTGTTGTTGTACAGGCTGGGGAGGAACGGAGGACCGGAATTGAATCCGACGATGCAGCGCGAAGAAAGGCCACGGTCCTCTGGTCCGTCTTTAGCAATGCCGCCTACGACGTAACGCACGGGTCGCTCGCCCGGAATGTCCGGCCCAAGACCACCAAATTGACGCTTCGCGCCTTCCACGACTGCGGGTGAACGGCCATTTTCCGGATAGACGATATGGGACGTGCGCACCGTATCGCCTATGCCTCTGTTTTCAAACCAGAAATCGTTATAGCCACCCGGATTATTGGTAGCGGGGGGCGCGTCTGGGTTTATGACCAGGATAGCCGCTGCCGCATCCGCCGCTGCCGCGTTTTTTTCCTGCCGCTCGATGGCTTCTTCAATTTGTTCGGCAGTCAGAAATTCCTGGGTACCGTAGCGTTGCGGGCGCTGCAGGGGCGTGTTTGAGCTGAAGTTCCAGACACCCTGCAGATCGGGTTGACCCCACTCTGTGCGCGGCACCTGATAGTCGCTAGCTGACTGTGCAGCAGCGATACCACAATACGCCGCAACTACCGAGATAATAAGTAAAAATTTGGTCTTCATTGGTGCTCCCTGAGAGATGGTCTTGCGAACCGTGTAAGTTAGTGGTTTGGACGCTAATAATCAATAGAAACGGGACCAAAAGTGCACCCCAAAAGGCGATCTTCAAATCGCCCAGTGCAGCAGCCTGACTGCCTGACTGGATTCCCTCAACTTCTTGTGAAACGCGTCAGCAAACTAGAGGTATCCCACCGGTTTCCACCCATCTCCTGAATTTCAGCATAGAAGCTATCCACCAATTCGGCGACGGGGAGCTCGGCACCATTGCGCTTCGCTTCTTCGAGCGCAATGCCCAGGTCCTTTCGCATCCAGTCGACCGCAAATCCGAACTCGTACTCATCACCCAGCATGGTCTTGTAGCGGTTGTCCATTTGCCATGATCCCGCCGCGCCTTTGGAAATAGTTTCGATTAGATCCTCACCATCGAGTCCTGCCCGAACTGCGAAATTCAACGCCTCGGCAAGTCCCTGTACAATTCCGGCAATACAAATCTGGTTGCACATCTTGGCCAGCTGCCCACTGCCGGCGGCACCCAATAACTTGTTAAACTTCGAATAGGTATCGATGACTGGCCTGGCGGCATCATAGCTTGCCTGGTCACCACCAATCATTACCGTTAGCGCGCCATTTTCAGCTCCCGCCTGTCCACCGGAGACCGGCGCATCCAGAAACTGTTTACCCTGCCCTTGAGCTTCACTGTATAGCTCTCGAGCCAGGCTGGCCGAGGCGGTGGTGTGATCCACCAGGATCGCTCCCTGTTTCATCCCGGCCAGAGCACCTGTCTCGCCCTGAATGACTTGCCTGACATCGTTGTCATTGCCGACACACACCAATACCACATCACAACCAATGGCTGCTTCGGCGGGTGAAGGTGCCATGTCACCCCTATACTCCTCACACCACTGCGTAGCCTTTTCTGAAGTGCGGTTGTACACGCATACATCCATTCCAGCATTTTTAACATGCCCTGCCATTGGATAACCCATGACACCCAATCCAATAAACGCGACTTTCATGCCCTACTCCATCTTCAGTTTAGTTCTCTTCTAAATACCGATTTACCACGTGCATAAGTTTCTTCGATTGCTATGTTAGCTAGCTCCGCTGGATCTATCGTTAGCGGATTGTCTTCCAGTATGACCAGGTCGGCTCGTTTACCGGGAGTGATACTGCCTTTTTCATCTTCCTCGAAATACTGGTAGGCGGCGCCCTGAGTGATGGCATAAAGTGCTTCCAAGGCTGTTGCGCGCTGCTCGGGACCGAGTATATAGCCACTGCGAGTCTGTCGATTCACCGTTATGGAAACGAGCCGCATCATATCCGGCGGCACGATAGGTGAGTCATTATGAATCGTGAAAGGAATATCACGATTAACAGTAGCCCTTACCGGACTGATGAAACTGGCGCGATCATCACCAAAACTCAATCGATGCCAGTCGCCCCAGAAAAATGAATGTGCCGAGTAATAGGAAGGAATGATTCCCAATTCCTTTACGCGGTCAAGCTGATCTGACCGAATAAGCTGCGCATGAATAATCACCGAGCGATGATCTGGGATCGATTCACCTTCTAAGGCATCGGCGATGCCATCTATCATCAGTTCTATGGCTTCATCACCATTCGCGTGGGCGAGTACCGGCACACCTCGCGCTAACAATCCATCGATTCTGTCGCGCCAGGCTTGTGGATCGTAGCTGGGATAGGCGACATAATTGGCATCGACGCCGGGTGGACCCTCATCATAGGGTTGGGACATCCATGCAGTACGCCCCTGAGGCGACCCGTCTAGGGTAAACTTGACGCCCCCTATCCGAATACCCCCGGTGTATTCCGACTCATGGGAAACCTCATCCAGCGCCGAGTCACTGAGCGGATTGCCCATGATGTAGGTCACGATATCTACCGGAAACGGTTCCTGAAGCGCCTGCGCTTTCAAGGCGTCTACGTAGCTTTCGCTGACATTGCTTTCCTGAATGGTGGTGATGCCGTAGCCGGCGTAGATTTCAGCCGCATCGCGACGCAGTTGCCAGCTCTGTTCCAGACTTACCATGGCACCGCTGCCCGGTAACAGTCGCATTGCCGTTTCCTCCATGACACCTATGGGTTCATCCGTGCCCGGCCGCCGCCGCATTACACCACCGGCTGGCACAACCGTTTCAGCCGTGACATTGTTCTGCGCCAGGGCCATGGAATTGCCCGATGCAAGATGCCCGGAGACGTGGCGGATGACTATCGGGTGAGTGGTGGAGGCGCGATCCAGATCATCTCGATTCGGGTGGCGCCTTTCCTCTAGCAGTGAATCGTCGTAGCCAACGCCATAGACTATTGAGCCAGCGGGGACATTGTTGTTGCGAATCCATGCCTGAATTGCAGCGACAATGTCATCGATGCTCTGCATCGTCCCAACCGGCGGAGAAGACAGGTCCAACAATGAGGAGTACGTGGCAACACTGCCGAAGTGTCCATGAGCATCGATAAAACCGGGTAGCAACGCCCTATCCCCTAGCTCGATCAATTGCGTAGATTCATCGCGCAGTTGCATGATTTCCGAATCGCTGCCGGTGGCAATAATTCTATCGCCACGAACGGCAACTGCTGTTACCTGGGAATCATCCATGGTCACGATGTTGTCGCCGATGAAGATCAGGTCGGCGAACTGAGTTGGCTGCTGATCCGCTGGAGAGCAGCCAATCATTCCCAGCAGGAGTATCAATATGAACGAGCATCTGTTTGTAGGCATGGATTTCCCTCGTAAGCGGTACGGCTACCTCATCAGATCCAGGCGCCAATCCTGCTGCAACATTCTTACCACATCAGCCATCGTATCGAAGCGCTTGTCGGGCGCTTTTTCCAGGCAACGCATGGCAATCTCTTCGAGCAACTTCGGCACACGCATGGTAGATATTTCTGAAGGCAGCGGTGGAGTATCGTTCAGGGCGCTCTCGATTACATGATGCAGTTTCTCACCCACGGCTGGTGTCTTACCACACAAAATTTCATACAATACAGCACCGAGACTGAATACGTCCGTGCGGTGATCAATGTCCGGGTCCTGGTTGATCTGTTCCGGTGACATGTACTGTGGCGTACCCTGCGCACTACCCTGACCGGTAATGGTAAGATCCTTGATATCTGAGGGCCTGGCCTGTCCATCTTCACTGGCGCTACCATCGGGGTGCCAGACCTTGGCGAGGCCCCAATCCAGCAACAACACTTCGCCGTAGGGCCCGGCCAGTATGTTATGGGGTTTAATGTCACGGTGCGCAACACCATGCTGATGGGCATCCTCCAGTGCCAGACCGACCTGCAGGATCAAGTCCACCAACTGGGTCAGGTCATATCGTTCACGGTACATCAACAGCTCTCCCAGGGTATAACCGTGCACCAGCTTCATAGTGAAATAAGGATTGCCCTTTGCGTCCCTGCCCAACTCGTAAGTCGGGACCGTATTGGGATGCTGTAGCATGGCGGAAACACGTGCTTCCCTGATCAGGCGTTGTTGTTCTATCTCATCATTGGCAAATTCCGGCTTCAGAGTCTTGTAACAGATGAAGCGGGATAGATGCAGGTCTTTGCAGGACTTGATTAACGACTTCCCACCCTTGGCGATTGTGCTGAAGAAAGCATAGCGAGTCCGCGGATTAATTTTATCTGGAAGCGGCTTATCGGTTTCGTCGAGAAAGACCGAACTGTAATTCTTCGGTGGCTCAGGAAAGTTCAACATTGCTTAAGGGACCTCTGATCAACTCAAATTCCTTATTGCGCAAGCTGATAGAGAAGAGTGGCATTAACCGATTGTGGCACACCGTCAATCAGTTTGGGCCGGAAGCGGAAATCTTGTATGGCGTTTTCCAACTCTAACCAGTCCATGGGCTGATTAAAGCGCTGGGTAACGAGCTCAACATTTTGGGGAGAGCTCACCTCTTTTGTCAGGCGCCCCTTATACCAGCGCCCGATTTCTTCCAGACCAGTGAGGTTGAATGCAAACATGGCGTAGTCATCTTCTGGCGCCGATAGCGGGTCAGCACCAAAATCAAAAGGTGCCAGGTAGTGGGGAAACTGGGAAGACCATTGTTGGAAATTAAAGCTTGATACGCTTTCTTCGAGGCTATTGGCTGAAGTCGGTTCGTCTATTAGTACCAGGGCACTGTCCCAACTATCGACAAAATCCAGTGCAGGGATGAGTTTGGGATGGGCAAAGAATCGGTTGATCTCTTGCTGCTCTATGCCCACTTCCAGCAATAACGCATTGCTACGTGCATAGGAAAAAGCCGCTGCCTCGGAATTGCCGAACAGCACTTGCCAGTCAGCAATATACATTTCTGCCATAGCCATTCCTTCCAGGTTTGGCTCCGGCTGGTTCAAGTAAACACGCCGATTCCTGTCCAGCAGACGCAAGCCGGAATAGTAGTACCCAGTCCGTGCTTCTCTCCGGCTACGCGCCAGCCCAGTGTTTGAAAACCTGCGTAATCCGATGCCCGTACCACCTCCCATCTCTACAGCCACTGTCTGCAGGTATTGCTGCACCACCTGCTTGTAAACAAGCGCGGGAAAGCGCGGATCATCCTCTCCCCACGCCGCCGTGGCGACACGAATTGCAATGCCATTCAAGCGCTGCGCGCTACGGAAGTGAAAACTCTGCATCGATACATGATCGTTGGCTACGCCCCATAAGTGGATGTCCACTAGCTTGAGCATCGCATCCATCAATGAGGTATCGATGGCATTCTCACCGCGATGCAGCAACCAGTCCATATGCTCCATCATTTCCCGAGCATGGCGCCAGTCACCCTCGTTGCCATAATTCTCAATGCGGCGTAATACGTATGGGAATTGCGTAGGGGAATAGAGTCCTTCGTTTACCCGTATGATCTGAACGGCCTGATCCAGCACCTGGTGGGCCTCACCGTAGCGTCCTGCCCCCACGAGTTGTTGGCTGAACTGGTCCAATGGTTCCAGCATGCCGCGGTCCAATCGGCTACTGCCGGCTTCAAGCTCAGCAATATCAAGCCTGATACTTGCCAACTCCATCTCTGTCTCCGTCAACACGGAATCCTGGGAATGGGCTGAGCCCGCCGCCAGGGACGCCAGGAACGTAACAACTGTTAAGGAGAAATAGTATCGCATTGGAATCACTGCGGATTTACTGGAAATAGGCTATATTGCGCTTTTTTCACAGAATACCGCTGCTGTGGGTCAAATATCAAAAATTCGAATATTTCCAAGCTACCAGATTATCTGGCACCAGCACAATCATTGTGTTGACCCTGTCGGGCGCTGCCTACAACGCTGGGACGGGGAAGACCTAGCTCGCAGTCTGTATATAATAGCGCTGAACACTCGAAAAATGGGGTAGTGTATGGCTAACGATGAAGATCGTCTGGTAGTGGAGACTGATTTTCCAGTGCGTTATGCCGAGACTGACGCAATGGGCGTGGTACATCATGCTACCTACCTGGTTTATTTTGAGGAAGGTCGTAGCCAGTTCATGCGGGATATTGGCAGCGATTATGCGTTCATAGAAGCCCAAGGCTACCAGCTTCCCGTTACCGAACTGGGGGTTCGATATGTGGGCAGCCTCCGTTACGGAGAACGAGCCAAGGTTAGAACCTGGGTTGAAGAAAATCGCAGCCGACGGATTACCTTCGCCTACGAGGTGCAGGAGCCCGACACCGGCGCAACGCTAGTGTCCGGTTTCACACGTCACGTCTGGACCGACAAGCATGGCAATGTAACCCGTGTCCCCGACTCCTGGAACAAGATTTTTAGCAATGCCAGTTAGGAACCCTCTGCAGGTATTCCGTCATGAATGAGCCTGATATTGTCAGCTTAGACACTGCCGATCCCCTCGCCGCCAAACGTGATGACTTCGACCTGCCAGAAGACAAGATTTACCTGGATGGAAACTCACTGGGCCCTCTGAGTCATAGAGCAAGGCAGCGCGCGCAGGAAGTTATCGATAAGCAATGGGGGCAAGACCTGATCGCTTCCTGGAACAAACACCACTGGATTGATCTATCAATTACTGTCGGTGCCAAGATCTCACCCTTACTGGGCGCGTCACCGGAGCAAGTGGTTTGCTGCGACTCGGTGTCAATCAATCTGTTCAAGCTGTTGAGCTGCGCCTTGCAACTTCAAACCGATCGCAGCGCCATTGTGTCAGCGCAGGATAACTTCCCCACGGACCTCTATATTGCTGGTGGGCTCAGTCAACTCCTGGGCGAAGACCGTTGCAAACTACGGCTGGTCAACGAAGCTGGCTTGGAGCGCGCGCTGGATGATGATCCTGCGGTGCTGCTGTTGAGCCACGTCAATTTCCGAACTGGCAGGCTCCATGATATGCAGAGTCTCACCCGTGCGGCGCACCAGCGAGGCTGTCTGGTAATCTGGGATGTGTCCCACAGTGCCGGAGTCGTGCCTATAGAACTGGATGAGTGGCAGGTAGATTTCGCGGTTGGCTGTGGCTACAAGTACCTCAATGGTGGACCCGGGGCGCCTGCTTTTCTCTACGTGGCGAAGCGTCACCTGGCGAATGTGAGTCAGCCACTGCAGGGCTGGATGGGTCATCATGCCCCCTTCGATTTCGAACCAAGCTACAAAGCCTGTGACGGAATCGGGCAGTTTTTAAGTGGCACACCACCAATAATATCCCTGAGTGTTCTGGACGCCGCCATGGATGTATTTGCCGATGTATCAATGGAGATGGTAAGAGCTAAGTCGATCCAGTTTAGCGAGTTGTTTATTGACTTGATTAAACAGAACCAGTCACTTGCAGAGCTGGAATTGCGTTCACCCACCATTAGCGATGACAGAGGTAGCCAGCTGGCCTATGCACACCCTTCAGCCTATGCCATTTGCCAGCCACTAATCACTGCTGGAATCGTCGCCGACTTCCGTAGCCCGGACTTGCTAAGATTCGGTTTCTCCCCGCTGATCCTCAGCTTCGAAGATATCCTGCACAGCGTTCAATGCCTTGCCTCAATTGTTGCCGAAAAGCGTTACCTGGAACAGGATTTTGAGCAGCGCCTGAGAGTGAGAGTGACCTGATAACTCCCGAAAATGCCCTGAAGGCAAGATATGTGCGGCAGTAGTACTAAAAATTGGGTAAGACTGTGGTAAATTCAGTGTTGCTGTTCCCTGAATCGGCCAAAAATAGGAAAAAAGTGACTAAATTCTAGCGGTTATGGTTTCTTTCTAGACTGTACTGGAAGGCAGGTTGCAGCTAATATCGGGTATCAGGATTAGGCCTTAAAGGGCCATTGCATGCCATGAAAGAACATCTCGACAAAGTAAAATTTGCCGCGACCAAGGTGCTCACCAGGCTGGTGCTAAAAGCCCTGGATGACGCTTGCCTGCAAATTGAAGCACAAGCCATGCACTTAGTAGGCGCGAAGCTACCCCCGATCAAGGAGGAGTCTCCCGGTGTAGCCGAGCGCTTTATGCAGAATCTCTACAATTACTTTGACGAACTCACTACTCTCACGGTCAAAGAGACTGAGATCGAACCGGAGGATTATGACAGCTTGTCCCTAGTCGACCAGGATTACCTGGAGGCTATGATTGCCATGGAAGGTATGGTCAGGCAGCTGCGCGAGGTCGAAGTAAAGGGTGCCAGGAGTTTCCAGACACGACTGGAATCCATGTTCCCCAATATTCACATCGACGCCACCAATAATCCCCTCGATCCAGAGCAAGTAGGTGATTGCTTCAACGAATCCATTCGATCCCTGGGTCTGAAGGCCCATTATCTGTTGACCATCTACCGTGAATTTAACAAGAACGTATTTGGGCATTATGGGGAAGCTATAGAAGAAGCCAACCAGGTGCTGATTGGGCTTGACGTATTACCAAACCTGGATATCACCGCACGGGAAAGAGCACTCCGCAAAGCCAGGCGTAAAGAAGTCAGGGCACAGCTGGAAGCCGAGACCAATTTAAAGAAAGAACAAAAAGCGACAGAACTGTCGGGCCGAAGTAGCGGTCAAGCAGCGGCACTAGAAGCAGTAGTGCCGGCTCCAGCAGCAACTCCGGCACCGGCACAACAGATCAACACCGAGATGTTTTCGATGATGCAGACCCTGATCAACACCCTGGCCGAAAAACAGGGCAATTCTCAGGCTCTGCCGGTTCGCAGCAATGTGCCCGCTGGCGACGTCATTGAAGATCAGCAGGAAGTGCAGCAGCAACAAGCAAAGTTGATGAACATGCTGACCGACGTACAGTTCTCAATGATCGAGGGTGGTTCTGACGATGACAATGACGAGGCACCCAATATCGATGCCAGGTCTATTGGTCAATCGATAAATGAGAGCTTGCAGTCAGAAACCAGCAAAGGCGGAATTGGGGCTATGGATCCCCAATGTATAAATGTCATCAACCTGGTGACTCTGCTCTATGAGGCCATCTGGAATGATAAATCGTTACCTGTCGTAATGAAGGAACTGATAGGCCGCACCCAGATTTCCATCATGAAGGTGGCGTTAACCGACACCACGTTTTTCGAAAATGAAAGTCACGCCGGTCGTGCTCTCATCAATGAGCTTGCCCTGGCTGGAATCTCCTGGACGGCAAGTGACGATTCAGAGAACAACCCTGTCTATGACAAGGTCAAAGAATTGGTCGAGCGCATATTGAAAGAAGCTGAAATAGACAATGAGTTCCTGCAGACGCTGGTGAATGAGTTGCACGAAATCAAAGGACATCAATCTGGAACCGATGCTTTGGTAGAAAGAAGAATTCTCGAATCCGCTGACTTCAGCCAGAACCTCGATGACATTCACGCCCACGTCTCGCAGAAAGTCAAAGAACGAGTATTAAAGGGTTACCTGGACCCATCGATACGCAAATTGCTGGATACTCATCTGCATGACTTTCTCGTACAACTGGTCCTTAAGGAGGGACTGAATGGCGCATCATGGAAACCGATTATGAGTACCATAGATGTGTTGCTATGGACAGTCCAGGCAGAAAAGCAAATAGGCGATCGGGAACGCTTCGAAAAAATTAATCCACGTTTGCTCGACAATCTTGCCAAAGCACTGGACATTGGTGGCGCCTCCAAGACCAAGATCACCAAGATCATGCGCCAGCTGAAACAGGTGCAGGAGTACAGTTTTCACAAGGCCCAGTTAGCCGTAACAGGCTCACAGGCAGCAGTCGCCGGTGATCTTGCCAGCAAATATTCTGAACGGCAGCGCAAGGAACCTGCCCCACTGCCCAGGAACGATCCTTATTTACGCCAGGTAGACAAGCTGCCGGTCGGGACATGGCTGGAGTTCATGGGAATCTCTGGAAAGCCGGTGCGCTGTATGCTGGCTTCAAAAATAGACAGCATCGACAAGTTGTTCTTCGCCAATGACCAGGGAGAAAAAGTTGTTGAGCTCACCCGCATGCGACTAGCCAGAGAACTCAAGACTGGTTCGGTAAAAATAGTAAGTGCAGGTTCCCTTGTGGACCGGGCCATGGAGTCTGTCATCAGCAATCTGAAGAATTCTGCCAGCAATGACGGCGACGCTACGCAAGATATCGTTACTGCCTGAACAGTCCTTCAGTCTGCCTTTTTTGTCTAACGCATCTAGCTCCAGCCACCATCCATGCGGTGGGCATCATCTCAATGTGCTGCCTTGAGTATTTTCCCACCCAGCAGAAACAGCACCAGGCCGACTGCGGCCGCTCCTGCTGCGATGGCATACGCGATCCCATAGAGGTTATTACTGGCAGTAAACGCAAATCCCAGTAGCGCCGGACCAGCGGCGGTACCCCAGGATGACATCAGGTTACTCACTGAAAAAATCTTCGCATATTCTCTTACACCAAACGCCTCTGCTATTAAGAGTGGTTGAAGCATCAATAAATTCCCAACCGTAATACCGAAAAATGCCAGCCCGAGACAGAGGGTAGTGATATTGAATCCCGATGAGAGCAAACTGAGAGACGTAGCCTGCAACACCATCATGGCAATGGCGAAGATCCTGATGGACATACGACCCACCAGCCAGCCACCTACCAACCTTCCCACTATGCTCGCCACTGGCAGAATTGCCACCGCCATTGCAGTCTGAGCATCAGTTAATAACTCCCGAGCGAGGCCATACTGGTGGGCGATTCCTCCCACCTGTGCCATCATAAGGAAAATGTACGCAACGCTTACACCCCAAAAGAATTTCCCGCCCCTGGCCTCTTTAAAAGTTATTCCATCTTCCATGATTGATTTTTTGACAGCGCCAGGTGTCCCGCTACTACTTTTCGAAGCATTGGAATCAGTGGCTTGATTGTCGATTTCATCTGCAATGCCATCAACATTTAAACCCATAGATTGCGGATTCTCCCGCAACCAGATCCAGGCTACCGGGACTACCCCCAGCAAAAACATGACACCCAGTATCGGAGCTGCAAGCTTGAAACCGAGAGAATCGACCATCAATACCGATAGTGGAGTCAGGATCACCCCACCCAGAGACAGCCCGGTTGAGGCGATTGACAGCGCCATCGCTCTGCGACGATGAAACCACCGGGTCACCAGAGTCGTGGCCGGAATCAGGGAAGACGCCGAGAATCCGGTGCCGAAAAGCGCATACACCAGAAACAATTGCCATACCGTGCTTACATATGCCAGCAGGCAGAGCGATACAAACGAGATAAATGCGCCAACAGTAATACAAATTCGCGGATCATAGGCCTGCACCCATTTGGCGACCCACAAGCCGCTGATGCCACCGGTGAGAAAGAATATTGAGACTGCTATCGACGCCGTCCGCACATCGAAAGCAGGTTGGGCCGCCAGCGCATTCAGATAGATAGCGTGATTATAAAAACTCAAGCCGCTGGTAAAAGTAAGCAGGAATAGAATTGCGCCGACAATTTTCCAGCCATAATAGAGCTGCTCACCGTCAGATTTTGTCACTTGGGTAGAGTTGCTACTCACTGTTTCTGTTCCATACCAGGATTGAATAAGTCACACAAATCGGCTCAAGCCTGCACTTCCGAGATGAGCCATACAATATGACCCTGCTTAAGCTCTGCATCCAGTCTCTTCATTGCATGATAAGATGCCAGTGCACCCGTCCACAAATGCAGCCAGCATTTCAATACCATGTCCCTGTGCTGCCCGCTTAGTCCACGCACAATCCTGAGATCCTCATGCAGTAGCTCAATTTTCTCATTATCCGTCTGAGGCTTTTTGCTGACTCCATCACCCATACCTTGCATCATCCTTTCCAGGGACTCCGCAGCATCGCTAAGCCCGCCGTCGCTACTCCCCACCAGGCACATTGTCTCCTGCAGATACTGTAGCCCGGTGAGACGCGCGGCACGACCGACCAGTTCTTCTGTTGGTGCTTCTCCGATCGTATCCATCAATGCCACGATGGCATTACGCACGAAATCGACCGCGTAGTTTCGCTTAGCCTTTTCAAGACGTTCTGCAGTCCATTGATCAGCCGGAGGACTGGGCTGCAAATCAGGATCGAAGGGGGGTGGCAGTTCTCCCCTGGCGAACTGCAGCCGCTCATCGTCATTCAGTGGCTGATCGTATTCCTTGAAATACCCACAAAAACCAAATTCCCCGGTCATGTCTTCGGACACACACACGAAACCCAGTCTTGTGTTGCCCAGGGACACCCCGTTGTGAGCATACCAACCTTGCAGGTATCCCCTGCTGACTTCCACCGGCACACCGCAAATAGTTGGTCCGGCATACATCCAGCGCGGGTAGCGAAATCGAACCCAGGCCTTGCGCTCATCTTCTTCCATGTAGTCCACCGCCACACCTCCCATGTTGTTCGACAGCACATGGTAGCGGGCACAGGCAATGGCGTGGGGCAGATCTGTCAGGCCCAGTTTTTCAAAACTGGCAAGAAACTTCTCCAGGTGCTGGCGGCGGAACAGGCTGAACATCCAGTCACCCACCTCGGCTGCGCTGCGATTGCTGGCGACCATTAGTTGCAATCCAAGCAGGTAGGCGTGGTGCAGTCTTGCTTGGGCGCTGATGTAACTGGACTCATTGGTCATTTAAAAAACCTCTGTTGAACCGGCATGCAGCCGGATCGTGGTCGGGCTGTTGTCAAAAGCTCTTGTAACATTTTGTAAAAAAACAATGACATATGGTCACCATTTTGCTCACTTCTCAACTGGACGTGGGCGAAAATGGCGTTTATCCTAGCGTCGTTGTTTGAGAAGATTCAACTGCTTATAAAATTTATCCTATTCATACACAGGACAGGATTGCGTTGCCTATTGGAAAAACGCTTATTTACAACCTGCTTATAACCGGAGATACACGCAATGCACATCAAAAACAAAATTCTCTCTGCCACACTATTCACACTACTAGCCTCACTGGCCTTTGGAGTGCAGGCGCAGTCGACTGAAACTGCCCGCTTCCTGAGTCTGACTGCTCCAGAAGGACTTCCCATCATCCCTGTGCTGGAAGGTTGGATTGCGAATGCAGACGGCACCACCAGTTTCTCATTCGGTATCATCAACCGAAATGATGATCCGATTGAAATCCCTCTGGGTGAAAATAACTATATCGAACCAGCTAAATACCAGGGCATGCAACCCACGCATTTTCCTCCCGGGCGAACTACCGGCGCCTTCGCCGTAACAGTTCCCCCCACTGAAGAAGGCAATGACGTGTGGTGGCATGTTACAACCGGCGAAGCGGAAACGCTGAAGGTTCCGGGACGACGTGGCGCCGCCGCCTACGAGCTGGATTTCATTCTGCCGCGCCCACAGGGTGCCCTACAGCCCTTGGTTGGAATCGGTGACGCTGGCAGCCAAGCTGCCGGGCTCTACGCGCAAATTGGTGATTACCCTGGCGGCGCTGTGAGTGCCGGCGAGCAGGTGTTGCTGTCAGTCAATGTAAGTGATCCTGCCGTGCGTGACCCTGCAGATCCCCGCTTCGGTGAGCCGATTGCATTGGGTGTCGAGTTCTCCAAATATCAGGGCCCGGGTGATGTCGAGTTCATGCGCCATGAGGACACGGAAGTAGCTGAAAATCCGTATGCAGAAGACAACCCCCGTTTCAGGTTTTTCCGCACTCCTTCGGTGAACAGCCTGGAGATCACAGGACCTTCCGGTACCGGACAGGTCTATGCAACATTCTCCGCACCGGGTGACTACATCATCTCCACCAAGGTCGATGTCCACAAGGCCCCGGACAGTTCCAACGGCGACCAGTGCTGTTGGACGAACATCTACCAGCGCGTCACTGTAAGGTAGATTGCAATAATCCCGAAAAACGGCCGGTCGGGCATCCAGATCGGCCTTTTTTTATGCGATTGACTGATCAATGTTTCTGCGATTATTGCTTTTTACCTGCCCGGAAACCAAGTAGACTCGGCGCTAGTACTAGGTATTCCCTGAAACTTTGTACTTAAACCTGATTGAGGAAGAAAACAATGAGAAAGATGCGAAGATTGCTCGCAGGAGCATCTGTGGCTTTGCTGACGCTAGGATTCTCCAGCGCACAGGCACAGGATGACCAGATCACTTACAACACCCACGTTGCAAGTATCATGAATGAGAACTGCGTAACCTGTCACCGAGAAGGTGGTATCGGTCCGATGCAGTTTGAAACCTATGACCAGATCCGTCCCTGGGCACCACTGATTCAGTTACGAGTCGCTAATCGGGAAATGCCTCCCTACGCCTACGACCAACATATTGGTATCCAGGATCTGAAAGGAGACTGGCGCCTGGAACAGCAAGAGATCGATACGATCGTTGCCTGGGTCAATCAGGGTTCGCCCCTGGGACCGGCCGACATCGTGCCACCAGTGGCAGATCTGCTCGATACCGGTGCCTGGAATTTCGAGCCTCAGTTCGGTGAGCCGGACCTGATCATTGCGTCCACGCCAGTCGATATCCCAGCCGGCGGCAATGACCTGTGGCACAAGCACTACGTGCCTACGGGTATCACACAAGGCAAGTGCATCAAGGCTATGCAGGTCAAGCCACGCGGCGATGCCCGCGCAGTCGTGCACCACTCCAACCCTTCCCTTGAAGTACTTAATGCCGACACTGGCGACTATGACCGCTTCAGCCAACTGACCGAATATGCGATGGGCAAATGGGGCGAGCTAATGCCGCAAGGCGTGTGTCGTCAGATGCCAGCCGAATCGCGCGTCTTCTGGGACATCCACATGTTCCCCGGCGGTGTTGGCCCCACAGCCCAGGGCCAGGCCGTACTGAACAACGTTGTCGAACTGGGCATCTGGTTCCACGATGACGACTACGAAGAAGTTGAGCAACCTTATCGTCAGGACTTGAGCCTGTACGGCATGCGCGACGGCTATGAGAATGGCCACCTGATCATTCCTCCGAATGGTCATGGCATGACCCAGGGCTTCCACTCCTTCGATCACCCTGTTCGTATCGACAGCTTCCAGCCCCACGGCCACCTGCGCATGAACGCCGCGTCACTGGAAGTGTTCTATCCGGAAACGGGTCGTACCGAACAGATCAGCCAGATCTCCAAGTGGAGTGCCACCTGGCACCACAGCCACATCTACGACCCAGAAGCCGCTCCCTTGCTGCCAACTGGCGCCGTATTGGTAATCAAGCAGTGGTACGACAACACAGCAGGCAACCCCAACAACCCCGATCCCGATCAGTGGGTGTATGGCGGCAGCCGAACTGGTGACGAGATGTCCCATGCCTGGATCGCGGTGACTCACCTCGATGACGAAGGTTTTGAACGACTCGTGGCAGAGCGCAAAGCAAAAGAAGAACGTTCGGTTGCTGGCAACGACTAAGCCTTACATTGAAATAGTAAGACCCGTCCCTGCGGGAAGGCCGGCTGGAGCAATCTAGTCGGCCTATTTTACGCCATAGATGCTCATCATTTAGCGGATTTTTATATTTCTTACAGACCAACACAGGCAGTTAATAACGAGGCTACATAATAATTATATAAAGAGTTGACTGAACATCACCCCCTTCCTGCTATGAGGTGTAGAACAATGATAACGATTCAAAGACTGCTTACTGCGCTGACCGGTGTATTGCTTTGTTTTGCCACACTGGGAGCCCAGGCCCAAGATCGCGACATCACTTATAACAGTCATGTCGCACAAATCATCAATGAGAACTGCGTCGTCTGTCACCGTGAAGGTGGCATCGGTCCCATGCAATTCGAAAGCTACGACCAGGTCAGGCCGTGGGCGCCGCTGATTCAGATGCGCGTAGCGAACCGGGAAATGCCCCCCTACGCCTACGACCAGCACATCGGCATCCAGGAGTTGGAAGGCGACTGGCGGCTGGCACAGGAAGAGATCGATACCATTGTAGAGTGGGTTAACCAGGGTTCACCCTTGGGCGCTACGGACATCATTCCTCCCGCTGTAGATCTGCCGAATACCGATGCCTGGAACTTCACCGCTAGCCTCGGTGAGCCGGACCTGATCGTTCCCTCCGTACCGATGGACATCCCCGCCAACGGCAATGACTTGTGGAGCAAACATTTCGTAGAAAGTGGGTTAGAGCAAGATCGCTGCATCAAGGCGGTACAGGTTAAACCCCGCGGCGATGCCAAAGCCGTGGTGCACCATGCCAACTCCGATGTCTGGGTACCCAATGAAGAGGGTGAATACGAAGACTATGGTCAGCTGACTGAGTACGCCATGGGTAAATGGGGCGAGCTGGTCCCGGACGGTGTTTGCCGGACCCTGCCAGCCGGCTCTCGAGTAAGGTGGAGCATTCACATGTACCCAGGTGGCGTTGGCGCGACGGCTCGAGGCCAGGAAGTGAAAGATAACGTCGTGGAAATCGGCCTGTGGTTCCACGATGAGGACTACGCCGAGACCGAACAACCCTACAAGCAGGACCTGCGCTCATATGGCATGCGAGAAGGTTACGAAAACGGACACTTAATCGTGCCTCCCCATGGATTTACCATGACCCAGGGTTTTCATTCCTTCGATCATCCGGTGCGTCTCGACAGCTTCCAACCCCATGGACACCTGCGCATGAACGCCGCCTCGCTAGAGATTTTCTATCCGGAAACCGGCCGCACCGAACAAATCAGCCAAATCTCCAACTGGAGTGCCACCTGGCATCACAGCCACATCTATAGCTCCGACGCGGCGCCGCTATTGCCCACCGGAGCCGTACTGGTGATCAAGCAGTGGTATGACAATAGCGCCGATAATCCCAATAATCCTGATCCCGATCAGTGGGTCTATGGCGGTAGCCGCACCGGTGACGAGATGTCCCATGCCTGGATCGCAGTGACTCACCTGGATGACGAGGGCTACGATCGCCTGTTAGCGGAACGCAAAGAGCGCTCAGAAAGGTCCGTAGCAGGTAATGACTAAGCTTCTGTCCTAGCTAGTCATTGAAAAAGCCGGATGCGCAACCATCCGGCTTTTTTATGACGGCTATCTCTGCAGCCACTCATCTGTGGCGTCCTCAGTAATACTCTAGCCAAAAAAAACAATAAACCGTTTCCGCGGAAACGTTTTTGTTCGCAAGAGTCACTAAAAACTGCTTCGCCCCAAATACTTGTCGACAGGCTGTGAGAGAGGGCATTTTTGAATCAAAGTGGACGTCTAAACTGCGTTAATATTTCGGTTGTTCGATTTTTGACTAGAATGTCTGCTTAGCCGGAAGCGGGCATTCCGCTAATCGAATATATAGAATAACAATCAAATCACTTTCAGTGAGGCAATCAAATGCATGACCAAGTCTCCGATGTGCAGGTAAGTGATAAAACCTTCAGAGTATTTGATAACAAACTGGAGGCGACTCCAATAGTATTCCTCCACAGTAACAGCGGATGCTGGCAACATTGGCAATCTCAAATAGATCACTTCCACCAGGATTATCGAGTAGTGGCTTTTGGCCAGATTGGTTGTGGCGAATCATCACCTCTTTCCAGCGACTATACGATGATGCGCCAGTTTGAAGATACTAAAGCCTTATTAAAGGAATTGGGTATAAACCGTTGTCACATCGTTGGTCTCTCGATGGGTGGGGCATGTGCGCAACTATTTGGTCTGCACAGTGAGCAGGCGTTGAGCCTCTGCCTGGCAGGAATATTCCGTTACGATGAGATGCATCCAGCAGTTACCAAGCGCTATCAGGATTTAGCTGCGATGGCAAAAGAGAACCCAGATCCTGGTAGGGACTTTTTCGCAAATATGCCGTTTGGTCAGGATTTTATTGCGTCATCACCAGATCAAGTGGATGAAATACTGTCTGGTTTCTTTAAGACAGACTATATGGCTGCAGCAGTATTGGCGACTCCGGAGTCATTAGCCGAGATTGGTCAAGAACCAGTCTCTGAGATCGATGTTCCCTGTTTGGTTGTCGCTGGAGATGAAGACACAATGGCTCCCTTGGTAGCCGTCAGGGAACTGCACGATGCACTGCCAAACTCGAAATGGTGTCTTATAGAACACACTGGCCATATGATGAATATTGAAAAGCCAGAAGAATTCAATGAGACGCTTAGCAGTTTTTACCACGGATTATCTTGATGAGTATATTTGCCCGCTGTTGGCTGAAAGCAGAGGCCTATTAAAATCAACAACCCCCTAACAGTTCTAGCTGGCATTGGTGTGATTGCGGGTCTCCAATTGCAGAAACCCATCTTTGACAATTGGGAGCAAACTTGACTCTTGAAAGAATGTAATCAGTGTGGAAAATGTTGCACGAAGTACGGTGGCGACGGCCTGTCTGTATCGGCAAGCGAGATAGAACAGTGGGAAATTTATAGGCCTGATCTATTCAGCTATGTCCGCGATGGGAATATCTGGATAAATCCTGATACCAATAAGCAATTGGAGGGGTGTCCGTGGCTACAGCGCGTGCCCAATCAAGACAAAACTACCTGCGCTATCTATTTCGATCGCCCCGACGACTGTAAAATCTACCCGGCGACTATCGCTCAAATGGTAGAGGATGGATGCGAAATGTTAGAAGCGAAGGACCTGGCCAAACCAAAGCAAGCGCAGAATACTCTGAATATGATTATGATAGATAGCCGACCTTCTTATGAGCCGGAATAACCAAAATTGTCGGTGTTAGCGTAAAACTGGAAAATAGTTGGATTTCTGCATCTGGCCAAAAGTGGACATTGAACTAAGTGAACTTTCTGTGCTTACATAAACAGGAGATACTTAGCACAAGAACACGATCACATGGAATCAAGAGAGTCTTAAATGAAAATAACAAAACGATTAATCTCCCCATTTATTATAGCCGTGGGTGCGCTTGCCTGCGCCCCTTTGGCCATGAGCCAATCCGGCACCAGCGTGAACGAGGGGGACTGGCCGAATATTCACAGCGGCAGTGCGGCTCAGCGCTATTCACCGCTCGACCAGATTAACGCAGACAACGTTGCTGACCTCGAGATAGCCTGGCGTTTTTCCACGGAAAGCTTCGGGCCCCCTACCGATTTCAATAATCCGTCAACACCGCTGGAGATAGACGGTGTTATATACGCGAATATCGGCAGCACTCGGAACGTCGTGGCACTGGACGCCACAAGCGGTCAGGTACTGTGGCTTTGGCGCTATCAGGAAGGCGATCGATTCGACGAAGCCCCGCGCAAGGGTGCCGGCCGTGGCGTTGCCTTCTGGAGTGACGGTGACACGGCACGGGTTCTCGACGTCTCCCCAGGTTACCAACTGGTTTCACTGGATACCAAGACCGGCGTTCCAGATCCAAACTTTGGCGATAACGGCATCGTGGATTTGTACGCAGGCCTCAGAAATGCCGATGATCCCAGATATCCCTACCCCGATATCGGTATTTCTGCGCCACCTTTTGTCATGAATGACGTCATTGTGGTGGGGGCAGCGCACCGGACAGGCGGCCGGCCGCGGTCCAAGTTCAATACCAAAGGGGACATACGCGGTTTCGATGTGCGCAGCGGCGAACTGTTGTGGACCTTTCATACCATTCCCGAGGCAGGAGAAATAGGTTTTGAGTCCTGGCTAAGCGGGAACGATATTACCGGCAATTCCGGCGTCTGGGCTGCCATCTCGGGTGATCCGGAACTGGGTCATGTCTATCTACCCATTGAAGACCCCACCGGCGACTATTATGGTGGCGACCGGCACGGCGATAACCTGTTTTCCAGCGGCCTGGTCGTGCTGGATATCAAAACCGGTGAGCGTCAATGGCACTATCAGTTTATCCACCATGACATCTGGGACTGGGACGTTCCCTCCCCCCCGATTATTGCCGATTTGCCCAACGGTCGTAAGGTGGTCATGTCGGTGACCAAACAATCCTGGGTCTATACGTTCGACAGGCTGACTGGCGAGCCCATCTGGCCTATCGTGGAACGACCGGTGCCGGTAGGAGACGTACCGAATGAATGGTATTCGCCTACTCAACCTTTTCCTACTCGTCCTGCTCCCTTCGATCGACAGGGCTTTTCCGAAGCCGACTTGATCGATTGGACACCGGAAATCCGTGCGCTGGCGCTGGAATCCATCGATGGCTTTCGCCTGAGCACCAGTATATATACGCCTCCATCCCTGGCGGAGGCACCAGACGGTACACGAGGCCTGCTTAGCCTGCCCTCTTCCACCGGCGGTTCCAACTGGGAAAGCTCTGCCCTTGATCCAGAGACAGGAATTCTCTATGTACCCTCAAGGACGCAACTGCAGGTATTGTCACTGGCAAAAAATCCGGATTCAGATATCGATCTCAGCTCTGGATTCGGAGTCCGCGTACCGCGGGTCCAGGGGCTCCAGATCGTCAAGCCACCTTATGGTCGCATTACTGCGATCGATATGAATTCCGGCGACCATCTCTGGATGATTGCTAATGCCGATACACCGGATCAAATTGCCAATCATCCGCTGCTGGAAGGTGTCGATCTGCCGCGCACCGGCGTACCGACACGCTCAGGTATCTTGGTGACCAAAACTCTGCTGTTCCAGGGTGAGCGTACCGGCGCCGCCGGCGCTAGCCCGATATTTCGAGCCATCGACAAGCAAACCGGCGACATTATTGCCGAAATAGAATTACCGGATAATCAAACCGGGTTGCCATTTACCTACGAACACGACGGCAAACAATACCTAGCCATGTTCATCGGTGGCAGTGGCACGCCCGCCGAGCTGGTGGCTTTGGCGCTGCCGTAGAAATAGGGGACAGACCACGTTTTTGGCTGAAAGCGGGCACACGGTGAACGTTAATTGATGCTGAGATCAACACGCAGTACACGGATCAAGCATGCTGGCTACATTCGTGTGCTGGTAGTGATTGCGCTTGTTAATTATTTGGCCTTCTGTTCTCCGCCCTCGACCGGGCTGAATCCTGAATCCCTCCCTCGTTCTTCATTCACCTGGAACGAAGCTGAACTTGAAGTTGGACTGGCAAACTGGGATGCAGTTTTCCCAACTCGAGAGATACCCACTGGCACAAACATTAATGAACTGCCTATTGGGCAAGCACTTGTCGCTTTCTCGCGTGGTGGTGCCCTGGAACAAGAACTTGAACGGTTCATAACCACACAAAAGGTTGCTGGGCTAATTGTGTTGCATGACGGTGTAATACGCTTGGAGCGCTATGGTCTCGGGCACAGTCGGAAAGGTCGCTGGACGTCGCAATCTGTTGCAAAGTCTGTAACCAGCACATTGGTCGGTGCGGCTGTAAGGGATGGCTTCATCACCAGCATCGATGATGCCGTTACGACTTATATTCCAGGGCTCCGTGGTAGCGCCTATGACTACGTTAGCATCCGTCAACTGATGACGATGACCTCGGGAATACGATGGATTGAGAACTATATCAATCCGACCTCCGACATCGCTCGATTCTACTCCGAGCCGGTGGAACCGGGACTGAATGCGACGGTGAGTTACATGCGCAAACTACCGGCGGAGGCCACTCCGGGCACGAAATGGGAGTACAAGACCGGTGAGACACATCTGCTTGGTGAGGTTGTGTCTGCGGCGACCGGGCAAACTCTCGCCGATTATCTTGCATCGAAATTTTGGATTCCCTACGGCATGGAACAATCCGCTTCATGGCATATTGATCGTAGCGATCACGAACTTGCAGGTTGCTGTCTGCAGGCATCGCTTCGGGACTATGCGCGAATCGGGCAATTGGTGCTTGATCAGGGTCGCATCGATGGCGAATCCATCGTCCCCGATGGCTGGTTCGATGCTGCCACCCGCACCCAGGTCCAGACTGGAACTCCCGGTCGTGGTTACGGCTATCAGTGGTGGACTGCCGATGATATGACATTCCAGGCAATCGGCATTCACGGCCAACTGATCTATATCGATCCCGCACGTCGTCTCGTGGTGGCGATCAATAGTGCCTGGCCAGAGGCGACAAACCGGGATCGATCACTAGCAAGAAGCGAATTCTTGAACACTATCGCAACCACAATCGATGAGAACCCAGCCGTTGGTAATTGAATACTCAACAATCCGATGTGTTGAACACAAATGAAGACAGATCTATTTGTCCAAGCAAAATCAGACAAATGTGCCCGCTCCTTGGCTGAAAGCGGACAGCGACCCGCCCCGACAATATCGCTCAACTTAGAACTCTATTGGCGGGCTTTTAGCCACCATTTCATAGTCTCTGTGACAATCTCGGCTGCTTCGCGCTGCACCCAATGGCCCGCTTCGGGCACGCTCACCAGCGTGTAGTCCGCATCGATCCAGTTCCATGTGTCGCGAAGGCCGTCCTTGTCGACCGCCGTGTCTTGCAGTCCGTGGAATTGCAGTACCGGCATCGGGAGTTGCGGGACTTCTTCAATTTCGTCCCCCTGAAACCCGGACCATGAGGCACGGTAGTAGTTGAGCATACCGTCGACGTAGGAGCGTTCGAAGGCTTCTTTATACATCTCGAGGTTAGGGTTGTCGGCACCGGCGGCGATGGTGGCGAGCAAGGTGGGGTTAAACCTCTCTGCGGCGTTGGGATCCTGGAATTGCCGAATGTAATCGGTGTTGGCTGCTTGCTCGGGTGTGGCGTTTGCGCGGACGGTTGCGTAGCCGGTGGGATGGGTGAGGTTGCAGATGATGAGCTTGTTGACCTTATCCGGGTAATACATAGCCACGCGCCAGGCGATTCCCGCGCCCCAGTCGTGCGCGACGAGCGTAACGTTGCCGCCGAGAGCATCGATGACCGAAGTCACGTCCCCCATGAGCAATTCCATGCTGTAGTTTTCGACACCTTCGGGCGCGTCACTCTTGTTGTAGGCGCGCATGTCCATGGCGGCGACTTTAAAGTCATCCTTGAGGCCGTCCATCTGGTGCGCCCAGGAGAACCACACATCCGGGAATCCGTGCACAAACAGCATCGGATCGCCTGCGCCCAACGTGACATAGTGCAAACTCACACCGTTGTTGTCTGCATAATTATGTTCGACTGCATTAAAGAAGTCTGTGTCAGCTGCGATCGCGCCAACCGACGCCAACATACATGCCGCTAGTACTAGTCCCCGCTTCAGCATCGTCTCTCTCCTCGAGTTGTGATCCCTTAAAAACAGCGCGCTATCCCCCAAGCGAGATGGCGCACAGATTGTCAGTGCCGAGAATATAAGAAGAGCAAAAGCTATGTCAATTGGAACCCACACCTTCATTTGCCGGGAATTATCGTCTTGCTTACACTGTACTGGAAAGTATTCCAGCGTGTTGCCGGCAGGGATTGCTCCTATGGGTGGTCAAATATCAGCTCATGCGTTTGCACTCAGGAACACCCGCAAGCGGCCGCATGGGATTTTGAATGGCAGTAAGGACATAGATTTAAATAGAGCCAGGGTATAGCGGATATAGATAGTAATGGGATTCGTAATATAGCTGGAGAACTAACGATGTTTGCTATATCTCCCATACGTGACACTGAAGATGCAATTATTGCTGCCTTGGCAGTGCGTTTGGATCCAAGAGAGGATTTTACTCGGATAACTCAGCTGGGCAGGATTGGAAAGTCAGGGGAAACATACGCATTCGATCGCGCAGGGCTATTAATCACTGAAAGTCGCTTTGACGACCAGCTTGAATCTATAGGCAGAATCACCCCAGGTGGGCGTGGAACTTTGATGATTAGAATAGCAGATCCCGGCGGAAACCTGATTGAAAATTATCAATCTCCATTGGCTCCAGACGAGCTTCCACTTACCGTTATGGCTACGAGTGCTACTTCGGGAAATGCGGGCAGTAACGTCGAGGGTTATCGAGACTACCGGGGTGTTGAGGTATTCGGTGCTTGGTTATGGAGTGATGAGCTTGGCTTTGGACTGGCTACAGAGATCGATTCTGGGGAAGCGTTAGCACCCTATTACAGAACTCGTACGGTAGTCATCTGGCTGGTAAGTATCACGATTTCCCTTATAATTCTAGTTTTCTTCTCAATAGTCAGGCATCGATACCTTAGAGAACAAGATATGCTGGCATACCAGAGCGAGTTGGAAGGCTTAGTACCAGAAAGAACTGAAGAGTTGACAACGAGAAATAGAGACCTTGAACAAGCTCTCGTCGAAATTGATACTTTAGGTGGATTACTGCCGATCTGTTCGGGTTGCAAAAAAAAATCGTGATGATAAAGGCTATTGGGAGCAGATCGAGAGCTATATCGGCAAACGCTCCAATACCACTTTTTCTCATGGTATTTGCCCCCCTGCAAAGAAAAACTTTACCCAGAATTAGAAACAGATGCTGGCAAAAAGAAATCAAATCATTCGGATTGGAAAAATCTGTAAGGACTATAGACTCAAACTAAGCGCGTTGTTTTTTAACACTGAACGTCTGCTCCTGGCCGAAAGCAGACACTAGAATCTAACGGATTAGTCTGAGTTACTGGTGCCAGACCATATAGTCGCCGAAAAATTTCACTAAATTAGCAAGATAATGAACATGCTTACCTATCTAAAACTAGAACAAGGAGCTCAATAATGAATTTTCGACTAAGCGCTTATACGGCAGTAGTAGTTATTCTCTTCACGTTAGTTACGAATTCGGTATCAGCGCAGAACCTGGAACTCAGAACTGTCGAATTCTCTAGTCCCGCCGTAGAGCGAACTATGAAGTACAACATTGTGCTCCCGCGTGGCTATGAAACCTCATCTGAACGCTATCCAGTGCTTTATTTATTACACGGATTGACGCAGAACTACACGGCTTGGGGGCTCCGCAATGGCACGCCCTACTATGCTGGTCTTTACGATGATCTCATTGTGGTCATGCCCGACGGAGGTAACTCCTGGTATGTAAATTGGGCAGCAAACGAAAGTGGACAAAAGAATAATTGGGAAGACCATATTGTCATCGATGTGGTCAATCACGTGGATGAGAACTACCGGACTATCGCCCGACGCGAGGGCAGGGCCATTGCTGGCCTCTCTATGGGAGGATACGGTTCGATCACGCTAGGACTGCGAAATCCCGGACTGTTCATCTCCATTGGTAGTACCAGTGGTGCTTTGGAACACTCACGTCAAATCGCCCGCCGTATGCGGGGAGAGGCTCCACCGAGAGAGTTCCCGGATCTGACTCCCGCTGAACAAGCTGAAAGAGAAGCCCGACGACAACGTGTGAATCCGCTCATTGGTATAGAGGGTTTCAGTAGCCAGGTCGAACGCTCACCACTGGGTCAGGAATTCGTGACTGCCGAGGACGCCGATGCCTATGACCCATTTAAGCTGATTGACAAGCTATCGGCTGACCAGTTTCCGCACATCTATTTGGACTGCGGTACGGAAGATCGGCTCATTGCTGGTGCCAGGGAATTCGCAGGTATTTTGATTAACAGAGACATCCCCTTCGACTACATGCAGATGCCGGGAGAGCACAATGCAGACTATTGGATCCAGTCAATCGGGCGGATCATGGCGGTGCAATACGAAGTCATGCAACGGGCGCTTGGTCAACGGCCATTTGGTCGAAACCGCAATGTGAATTGAGGCTGTTTTAGACTTCAAGCCAGAAGCAGTCATTCCAGTTCAAAAATTGGTAGAGCTAAAGACAAAAAGACGTTCCCGCGGGAACGTTTTCCAGCAATATCGAGGCAAGCCACAAGGGGCAGTAGTGCCATCCCCTGAATTGATTGCTCTTGACCGAATGCGGACACTAATCCGGGAATTGAATTAGGGTCTCCCGTAAACGACAAACGCCCCGAGCCATCACTGGCCCGGGGCGTCGTCCCCTACTAAGTAGAGCTTAGAGCTTTTAACTCAGGGCGTAACCGTTACCGGCACGTACCCGTTCGTCCAGCAGCACTGGTTGTCCATCTTGCTGTCAGGCGCGGTCCAATTATCGACCCGCAGTCGAATGATGTATTCACCCGGCTCCGAAAACGTGGCTTGCGTAGTTGCCATGGTCCAGTCGTCGCTGGTGATCATGGCACCCTCTCCGGCGGCAGCTTCCCTGGCCCGGCCCGTCATGGCCGCGCTCTCAAATTCGGGTATAGCCGGCCCCTGATGCAAGATCCATTCTGTGCCCACCTGGTAAAGATTGTCGACTTCGTATTGGCCTCGCGCGCCGCGATCTTGTACGTAGGCTGACAATGTCACCGGGGTCCCAACTGATGCTGTTACACGGGGACCCATGACTCCCTCCCGACCGATGCCCTCAGGCCCGTCCCGGGTGAATCGAACGGCCGGATTCAACGAGCCGAGAGCTCTTGGGTCTGAACTCATCTCGTACGCTACTGACACGGCTCGTCCAGGAATGGAGTAGCTGTGCCCTGCGTGAGACAAGGTCCACA
>PBYU01000082.1 GCA_002730035.1 Gammaproteobacteria bacterium
CTCCTGTGCGGACGTGGCGGAATTGGTAGACGCGCTAGATTTAGGTTCTAGTATCGCAAGGTGTGGGAGTTCAAGTCTCCCCGTCCGCACCATGTATTTTTTAGTGATGTTGCCAAATCTGAGAAATGGCCGATCTTTTTGTAAATCGAGCTTGCAGAGTGTAATAGCCAGCCTTCTTAGTATTGCAACAGAGTGCTTCAATCAATCCTCGAATGAGTTCAGGCTGGCAGCTCGTCAAGCTTAAACTCCAGTTGCCCACCACCCTTCAAGCGGCTAAGCTGAATTTATGAAGAATCCTCTTAAGCCAGGAAAGAAACAGGCACTCTCCAGTCAGGAGGCAGACCAGCTTCCCGCCTCCAGCAAACACGATGTACAGGCGTTTCTTTCCAAACTTGCCACTCTGCCCAAGACAACTGGCG
The DNA here is from genome assembly GCA_002730035.1 of Gammaproteobacteria bacterium. Lineage (GTDB taxonomy): Bacteria > Pseudomonadota > Gammaproteobacteria > Pseudomonadales > Pseudohongiellaceae > UBA9145. The sequence goes on from PBYU01000082.1 coordinate 420, forward strand.
AGGCACGCCTGATATTTTCGGTGGACGCAACCGCCAGCAGGCAGGCGACCTGGGATGTGGCGAGTCAATTGCAGACAGACATGTTTCTGAGCACCCAGGCACTGGGTGGGCTGAATGTTCAGTTATGTTATTTTCGGGGATTCGGCGAATTTTTCAGTAGCGACTGGCAGAGCAAAGCCGGCGATATCGTGCAGATAATGTCGGGCATTCATTGCCAAGCAGGGGCGACGCAGCTCGAGCGCTTGTTGCGCCACGCTGTCGAGGAAAACGAAAGGCAGAAAATAAAGTGTGTCGTCTACATCGGTGACGCCATGGAGGAGAATATCGATATTCTTGCGCAGCTCGCCGGAAGATTGGGATTGCTGAATGTTCCCTTGTTCATGTTTCAGGAGCGCAGTGATTCGGTTGCCCGGCAGGCCTTCCTGGAGATGAGCCGATTATCCGGTGGCGCCTACTCACAATTCGATTCCGCCAGCGCCGGACAGTTAAAGGATTTGTTAAAGGCAGTTGCGATCTTTGCGGCCGGGGGTCTCAAGGCATTGCAGGACTTTAGTAAAACTTCCCATAAGACTGTTAAATTGTTGGAACAACAGCTTAGGAGCTAGCTAAAATAACCACATGATTTATCGATTCATGGTGCTGATCGTGCTGCCGATCATGGCCTATTTCATAGTGCAGTCAGTAAGCCAGCGTTACAGTCTTACTCCGCGTCAGAATCGCATCCTTTTCCTTATAGTTGCTGCGTTTCTGGTAGTCGGCATACTGATAGCGCTGGGCCGCCTTCCCATACAATTTATAATAGCGCCGCTGGGTGCCGCGCTCGCATTTTTGCTTAGAATGCTGCCTACATTCATGCGACTATTGCCGATGTGGCAGATGTTCAAGGGGCGCGTAGCCTCGGCTAGGCCAAGAGAAAAGGGACAAACCTCCACTATTCGGACAGATTTTCTCGCCATGGAATTGCAGCACGATAGTGGTGAGATGGATGGACTGGTACTGAAAGGCGCCTTTGCCCAGCGGCGTCTGGCTGACTTATCCCTGGATGATCTGCTTACTCTCTATAGTGAATGCAGCGCCGATGCCGATTCGAGCCAGGTACTTCAAGCCTATATCGATCGTCAGCATCCCGATTGGCGAGATAAGCTCGGTGAATCGGAAGGCCAGCGAGCAGTAGCCGATGACACCGTCGTGACCAGAGCACTGGCGATTGAAATACTGGGGCTGACGGAACCCGTGAATAAGCAAGCGGTGGTCAAGGCACATCGGCAATTGATGCAGGGCTTGCATCCGGACCGTGGTGGTTCAGATTATCTTGCCAAGAAAATCAATCTGGCCAAAGATTTGCTATTAAATGAATTGAGATAGGTTTAACTGGCTTTTTTCTTGTCCAGGAATGCCTTGACTATCGCTTGGGCATCTGGAGTCTGCAGGAGTTTGGAAAATATTTTCAATTCTTGCTCAATCGTGCCAGGTAACACACTATCAAGACCCTGCTTCATCAGTTGCTTGCTTTCCTGCACAGCCTGGGGAGGCAGAGTTGCCAGTTCATGGCTTATTTGCAGGGCATGGGTGAGGTATTCGTCCTGGGGAAGCACTGCGGTAACGATTCCGTACTCCTGCGCCTTTGTTGAGCTGAATCTGCCGCCCAGCAGTAGTAGTTCGGCCGCACGCTGATAACCAATCTGACGGGGTAACAGGTAGCTCGAGCCCGCTTCGGGGCATACGCCGAGTCGCGTGAATGGAAGTTGCAGGAAGCAGTTTTCTGAGGCATAGACCAGATCACAATGAAACAGACAGGTTGTTCCAATGCCAATGGCCAGACCGCTTATCGCCGCAACCAGCGGTTTGCGGGATTCAAGTAAGGCATGCATGAATGCCACCGAGGGTCTTTCCTCAGTAGCGGAATCATCAGCCACGAAACTGTTAACGTCGTTGCCGCTGGTGAAGCAGTCGTCGACACCCCGCAAAAGAATGACATTCACCGATTCCATTCGATTGGCCAGGCGCAATCCTTCCGCCAGCGCTTTATACATGCCGGGCAATAGTGCATTTTTCTTCTCTGGTCGGTGAATCTGAATGATGCACACCTGACCGTTGACCTTGTAGATAATATGCGGATCTGCTGATTCAATCGATTCGGTCATGTCCCAAACTCCGTCTCTATGCTGTTGAGCGCGTCATTGTAGTAGTATAACGCAGCAGAGTAGAGTATTAATACGGCAGCCATCAGGCTGCCAACCAAGCCATTCAGAACGAGCTATGCCATGAGCACCGACAATAAAATCGCCGACATTATCAAATCGGCAACACTTATTGAGCGACAAGAACAGAGAGCAGTATTTGTTTCTTTCGCGTTGGTATTTGTGTTGATGGCGGCCTACTACATGCTGCGCCTCGTGCGAGATTCCATGGCCAGCGACTGGACAAATACCGAAATCAGCGTGCTGTGGAATATTCAGTTCTTCCTCAGTCTGATGTTCGTAGCCATCTATGGTGTAGCGGTCTCGAAGATAGAATTTCGGCATCTGGTACCTGCCGTGTACGGATTCTTCGCACTGAGTTTTGTCAGTTTTCATTTCGGTGGAACATTGGTTGAAGATCCCGTTTTGCTCGACAAGGGATTTTATCTGTGGGTCAGTCTTTTCAGCCTGTTTCATGTCTCGGTGTTCTGGAGTCTGATGGCTGATCTTTATAACAAGGAGCAGTCGAAACGTCTGTTTGGTTTCATAGCTGTGGGTGCAAGCGCTGGCGCTATCGTCGGTCCCATCGTGGCCACTGTTGCAGCCCAGACTATTGGATCTGCATCTCTCATGTTGACTGCGTCATTGATGATGTTGATTCCACTGCCTATCGTTTTCTATCTGCAATTCCTAAAGCGTACTGAACTGCATAACGATCAGATCAACGTTGATTTGTCTCATATGAAGATAGGTGGTAATCCTCTGGCCGGATTTAGAGATTTTTTCACCAGTCCTTACCTGATCGGCATCGCTGCTTTCATACTTTTGTATACGGCGATCAGTTCCTTCACTTATTTCGAACAGACCAACCTGCTACGGGAATATGACCGGGATCAGAGGACTCAGATCCTCGCCATGTTGGCGCTGGTGGTCAATGTCCTAACATTTTTACTTGGGTTTTTTGCTACCGGCCGCCTTGCAACGAAGCTTGGTATGCCAGCTACGCTAGCCCTGGTGCCCGCCTTCATGTGCGCCGCATTATTGATTCTGGCATTTGCGCCAATACTCACCATATTACTTGCGCTGCAAGTAGCCAGGCAGGCGGGTAACTATGGAATTACCAGGCCTGCAAGAGAGATGTTGTTTACCGTCGTACCCCGGGAGAGTCGTTTCAAGGCCAAGCCGGTGGTCGATGTTGCTATCTACCGCGGTGGTGATGCCGTGTGGTCGTCGGCATTTGCGTTATTAACAGACGGTCTGGGTCTGGGAATGGCGGCTATGGCCGCTATAGGTGCAGGGATTGCTGCCGTGTGGGCTGGCACAGGCCTTAGACTGGGTTCAGTATTTGCAACGCGTAATGAAGCGGTCGATGCGGAAGAATCCAAAGACAAAATCTCACCCACTGAATATTCGACTAACTGAAAGCTCCCCGGCTAATCACAAATACTTGTTCAGAAGGTCCCTAGGTTCAACTAAGTGATAGAATGGCCGCCTGATTCTGTTACCGAGACTACCCATGACGCTTATTCGTAGCGAGCATCTTATTCAAAGCGTTGCCGATGCTCTGCAGTACATTTCCTATTACCATCCCCTGGATTTTATTAAGGCGATAAACGAGGCGTACGAAAAGGAAGAGTCGCCGGCGGCCAGGGATGCCATGGCACAAATCCTGATTAACTCGCGCCTCTGTGCCGAAGGAAAGCGTCCTATTTGCCAGGACACTGGCATCGTCACCGTGTTTCTCAAGATCGGCATGAACGTACAATGGGAAGGTGAGCTATCCGTGGCGGACATGGTTAACGAAGGCGTACGCCGGGCCTATCTGCTGCCGGTCAATGTGTTGCGCGCCTCGATACTCTCCGATCCGGCTGGAGCGCGGCAGAACACGAAGGACAATACACCCGGCGTCATCCATACCGAGCTAGTGCCTGGCGACAGGATCGACGTGAAGCTGGCTGCGAAGGGCGGTGGCTCTGAGAATAAGGCCAAGCTGGCCATGCTTAATCCCAGTGACAACATCGCAGACTGGGTCGAACAGACCCTCCCGACGATGGGTGCGGGCTGGTGCCCGCCCGGCATGCTCGGTATCGGCATCGGTGGAACCGCCGAGAAGGCGATGTTGCTGGCGAAGGAATCCCTGATGGACCCCATCGACATACATGAAGTGAGGCAGCGAGGCGCGGCTAATCGCATCGAAGAATTGCGACTGGAGATCATGGATCGGGCCAACGCACTGGGAATTGGAGCCCAGGGTGTGGGCGGACTCACTACGGTGGTGGATGTGAAAATTCTGGACTATCCCACCCATGCTGCGTCCCTGCCCGTGGCGATGATTCCCAATTGTGCAGCCACGCGCCATGTGCATTTTATGCTGGACGGCACAGGCGTCGCCGAATTGACACCACCGAGCCTCGATGAATGGCCGGAAATTACCTGGGATGTGGGTCCCCGGGCGCGCAAAGTAGACCTGGATTCGCTCACTCAGGAGGACATCGCCCACTGGCAGCCAGGAGAAACCCTGTTATTGTCCGGGACGCTATTGACCGGACGTGATGCGGCCCACAAACGACTCCTGAGCATGCTCGACAAGGGTGAAGACCTGCCTGAAGGGGTGGATTTCGACAATAAATTTATCTACTACGTGGGTCCGGTCGATCCAGTACGGGACGAAGTGATAGGTCCAGCCGGGCCGACGACTGCGACTCGCATGGATAAGTTTAGCGGTGATTTACTGGCAAAGACTGGCTTGATCGGCATGATAGGCAAGGCGGAAAGAGGGCCAACGGGTATCGCTGCCATCAAGGAGCATAGGGCAGTCTATCTCATGGCAGTGGGAGGAGCCGCTTACCTGGTGTCCAAGGCGATCAGAAAGGCGCGCATCGTCGCCTTCGAAGACCTGGGTATGGAGGCTATCCACGAATTTGTAGTGGACGAGATGCCAGTGACGGTTGCAGTGGACGTGAAAGGGACTTCAATTCACCAGACTGGACCGGCACTGTGGAAGCAGAAGATCGCCGAGGAGCATGCGCTGGAAATTAGCTAGGGTTCCTATGCTAGTCACACATGTCTTCGTAGTGATTCTGCAATTCCAGTGACACCGGATGCTCGTAGTTGGCAATCTTTATCTGCCGGTCGGTCATCTCAATGGCATCGCTGCCCAATACGCCGTGGTCAAACCGATAGATGGTGTTGTTAATGCCCTCCATGGCGGCACGATCATTCTCTGCTGACTGTTCCTGTACTTGCTCATTGCGCTGTTTGTATTGCTTGAGCTTTTTGCTGCCATGTCGCTTGCCAAGCATACGTTCGACAACGTGAGGTGCCAGAATGGAGGCGCTGGCATTGTTACCACCAAAGCCTTTCGAGTTGATCAACACCGCATCCATACCCTCACGACCAACCTCTGAATGTTGCAATAGAAAATCCAGGTTTTGTTGATGGACATCGTCTGCAATCTCATCGACAGTGAGTATTCCCGGGATGATTCCGTCACACCACGTACCGAGGCTGGCAGACAGCTGATCGCCTGATGCGCTGGCGATGGAGTGCCCGATATAGGACTTGATCGCAGTCACGGGCCAGTTCTCTATGCCGAATGTCTGGGCTATCTGGCTGAGGATATGTGATTCAGTAGTGCGGTTTTGCGGTGTTCCCGTGCCATGGGATTGCACGTAACTGCGCTGCCGCAGGCCCTCTTCACCAAGCACATTACGAGTTGCAGCAGCGGCCTTCGCCAGGGTGAAGTAATTGCCCAGGCCGGGGCCAGCGATCGACTTCTTGTGACCGTCTGCGCAGACAAACACCTCGTTAACGCCACCGAAAATATTGGCGCCCAGTTCAAGGGCTAACTCATCATCGAACAACACCACGAACTGAGCAGACTCTGACATGGTGAATCCAACGTTCTCGCTGAATGGCCGGCATGCTCTGCGGTGATTCGGTTCCTGTTCATCGGTCAGCCCATCTAATCTGCGCAACGCGGCATCCTCGGCGAGAGCTCCCATCGCGGTAAATCCTTCAAACACTTCAGGCACCAGGCAGGCCTCGCTAGAACCTACAATGACCACGCGTGCGTTGCCATTCTGGATGTCTCTGATTCCAAGCCGCATGTTATAGAGAAACGTGGCACAGGCGGCCACATTTGCGCCAGTTGTCCCCAGATTTCCCAGCAAGTAGGCGTTCAGAAAATCGGCGGGCATTTCGGTAAAGCCAAGCGGCAGTTGTTTCGAGGTAACTTTCTTACCTAATAGTCTAGCCTGTAACAATCCCCCAAAACCGTTGTAATCGAGCTGGCCCATGCAATTGCTGGCATACGCACTGAACTGGTCAGCCGGTACTTTCTGTCTGATGATTTCCCAATCGATACCCAGCGAGTTGATGGCATCCGAGGCACCGTAAACGGTGAGCTGCAGAGCCCGTGGATGGTTGCGAGATGGATAGAGGAGCGCTGGATCGAAATTGCTTGGTAGTTGTCCGGCACTGGTAACGGGTGCCTGGCGATAGCTGCGCAATAACACGTCGAAATTGTCCGTGGCGGTGATTCTAAGCTTGTGTTTGGGATCGGAGCTGGCTTCACTCACGGTCCAGCCCGGTGGCAGGGGCGACGGCAGGTGTTTCTTACGAATTTCGAATTGCAGGGGATCTGACTCGCTGCCAGGGATACTGGCGCGGCGATGATAAAGTAACTGTGACGGATCGAATAGATTGGTCTCCAGTTTTCTAATCAGGGTGCTTTGCTCGAGACTTGGTGTGAGTGCGGCGAGGGCATTGTCGAAATCGATCAATTCACCCCAGCTATTGTGCCACTGCCCGTCTTCTTTACGCAGCTGACCCGTCAAAGCGGCCAGGCTGGCCCAGGTATTTCTACCCAGTTCATCGCTCAATGCATCTATTACCAGGCGACGGTAGGCATGGTGGCCCGACACTCGTCCAGCCGGATTGATACCGCCAAATCCTGCTATAACTGGAAGTTTTGCCATAATTCGTCGTCGCTGTCCTTACTGGAGCAGCTATCTCAAGTAGTTTGTCGTTGTCCCGCTAATGTTGTCCCGCTAATATAGTAGGACTATAGTCAGTATCGATAAACTTGGACTAGGGTATTTTAGACATAAAATGTTTGATATTGGACAACAGTGCTGTCTCGGGTAACACCTCTGTAGACAGCTGTTGTGATGGGAATGCCGGCACTCGAAGAGAGCGCCTGCATCGATAGGGGAGCTGAGTTGATCCCCATGCTTGCAATAGACAGGGGTGCCACATAGCATGGTGAATACATTCAAATAGTGGCCTGCAGGAGGCTCAATGAAAATAATGACTTCAATAAGAATGTTTGTGGCGCTGGCATTAGCCAGCATAGTCATGACTGTAACTGCGCAAGATGACCGATTCGCGAATGTAACGATCGAGACCGTACCGGTGAGCGGCAGTATTTCCATGCTGATTGGCTCGGGGGGAAACATCGGCGTGTCTGCCGGCAATGACGGAATCCTAATTATCGATGACCAATATGCACCGCTGGCTACAAAGATTAAGGCTGCACTGGAAGCTCTGGGATCCGATACGCCAAAATTTCTGCTAAACACGCATTTCCACGGTGACCACACCGGTAGCAATGCCGATTTCGGTGCGGCTAGCATAATCGTAGCTCACGAAAATGTGCGGAGCCGATTGGTAGCGGAAGATTCACCGGCGCTGGCACTGCCCGTAGTGACTTTCGACGACAACGTCACGCTACACTTTAACGGTGAAGATATTACACTGATTCATATGCCTAACGGCCACACCGATACTGACAGCGTGGTGATGTTCGAAGGATCAAATGTCGTTCACATGGGCGATCATTTCTTCAATGGTGCTTTTCCATTCATCGACCTGGCAAACGGCGGTACCGTGCAGGGCTATTTACGCAATCTGGAGAAAGCCCTGTCCTGGATTGCCGATGATACAGCTGTAATTCCAGGTCATGGACCCCTGGGCGACAAGGATGCACTGCTGAGTTTTTACAATGTCGTTAAAGACACTTCCATTGCCATTCGCGTTAAGAAGTCTCAGCGCATGAGTAAGGAAGAGATCGTCGCGGCTGGACTGGGCGATGAATATGCAAGCTGGGGACAGGGATTCATCAATGAGCAACGTTGGATCGAGACTGTATTCGATAGTTACCCACGATAACATTCAGAGTTTACGGAGATAATTACGGGTCCACCGGGACGTCGGTGGGCTCGAATCGTTGAGCACCTTGAGCAATAGCGGATCCTTCGACAAGCGCCTGTTGTCGCTACACCAATCACTCGGTATCCCGCCAGACTACCTGGCAGCCTGCCGACTCCCGATGTGCAATGAGCCTGAAGTGTTGGTAGATGCGGAATTGGATCACTATCAACGCCTACAAAAACTGACTCCAGAAGCATTCGCAGCCTGGACAGCCATGAAACTGGCAGCGAAACAGGCAAGCGTCACACTTTTCCTGATTTCGGCATTCAGAGGATTTCAATACCAACATGACCTGATCCTTGGCAAGTTGCAGGGCGGGCGTTCTATTGGAGATATTCTAAAGGTCAACGCAGCTCCCGGATTCAGTGAGCACCACACCGGACGAGCCGTGGATATCGGCACCACCGAATGCGATGCCGTGGGAATCGAGTTTGAGAATAGCCTGGCGTTTCAGTGGCTTAGTAAAAATGCCGACGGCTTTGGATTCACAATGACCTACCCACGGGATAATCCTTCTGGCATAGACTACGAGCCCTGGCATTGGTGTTTCTCCGACCCTGAACAACAGCTTTAGACAAATGTGATTGAAAGCGGTAATCTAAGTTTATTGCATGCATAGGAGAGGGGATGCGACAAGCAACACAGCCGGTACCGATTCCGGTAAATCACCTTATCATCACCCCGCAATTCCTAGGTACTCCGGTATTTAGCCTCTTCACTCAAACTCGATTTTCACTCCTATCGTTACCGCTTCAGCCGCACTTGCAACAGTTTTCAATCCAGGTTTTTCTGCGCCTTGCTCGGTTTTGCTATGGGATCTATTGGTGCGAGCTGACCAATGGTCGACGCGTGAGTGATTGATAAGAAACGCCATGATTTCAATAAAGGAGGTACGCAGTAAACTAGTCAAAATACAGTAGATCCGCTATTTGAATGAAACCAGGAGATAGTAATTTATGACAAACGAATTCCAAGTTGTATTCCACAACATAGATCAAACCGATGCTCTGGCTGATGCAGTTCAAAAACGAATAGGTAAACTGGAGCGTTATTGTGATCAAATTATCACTGGTCGTGTTGTATTGGATTCACCCCATAATAATCACCACAAGGGCAAGGTCTATTCTGTAGGGCTTGAAATACATACCCCCACCAAAGAAGTAAGAGTCAATCAGGAACAGCATGACAATCATGCCCATGAAGATCTCTACATTGCGATTCGGGATGCATTTAACGTAGCCGAGCGTCAACTCAAATCAATTGATAAGAAACATCGAACAGCGCCACACCATAAGGAAGCTGAAGGCTTTGACGACGAGGCAGCTTAACGGTATGACTATAGACGATAAAGCTAGAACTGAAATAGAGGCGGCAACATTCAGACGATTACTGAATCATCTGGATGAGCACAAAGACGTGCAGAATATCGACTTGATGAATCTGGCGAGTTTTTGCAGAAATTGCCTGTCGAAATGGTATAGCGCTGAAGCAGACGCGCGCGGAATCGATGTGACATTAGATAATGCGCAGGAAATGGTTTATGGCATGCCCTATTCAGAATGGAAGTCAAAATACCAGACAGAAGCGTCTGTCGAACAGCTGGAGAAGTTCAAGCAGCAAACCAGCTGACTATCAGGCATACCGACGGTCGGTTCACTGAACCGAGCGCTGGTTACTCTCTGCCACAAACATGCTGGTTACTCTCTGCCACAAACATGCTGGTTACTCTCTGCCACAAACATCTTGTTAC